>NZ_PVZR01000004.1:0-442742 GCF_003024455.1 Ensifer sp. NM-2 | reverse complement strand
CGGTCGGGGGCTTGCCTCAGCGCCAGTGGAGATGTCGAGTGTCGCATGTCTAAATGGCTGACGACGCGCCGCCCAAAGTGACATTTCTACTTTGCGCCAACGTGGACAGTTCAACCTTGCTGCCACAGTTGTTGTAGCCGCAAAGTTGAAGTGTCCTGATCCCTCAAAGTTGGAATGTCACTCTCCCCGGGTTTTGATGACCTGGGAGATTGCGGATGGGATTGATTGCGATGAGCGAGCGTGACCTGCAGCGGATCGAGATTTTGTCGAAAGTGACCGCCGGGCGGATGACGTTGGTTTCGGCAGCGCATGTGCTTGGCTTGAGTACCCGCCAGGTGCGTCGTCTGTTGGACCGGATCGGCGCTGGCGATCGGCTGGCATCAGCGTTGACGTAATCGCCGAGAAACTCGGACGACATCGTTCGACGATTTTTCGCGAACTGCGACGCAACGCGTTTGAGGATGAAAAGATGCCGGACCTCAACGGCTATTACTGCGTGACCGCCAACGACATGGCGCGAGAGCGGCGTGCCAAGCTGCGCAAACTTGCCCGGATCTCGCATCTGCCGCCAATCGGTGATCGAGCGCATCATGCATGGTTGGTCGCCGCAACAAATCGCCGGCCGACTGCAGTTGGAGCGCCATCCGATTTCTGTCAGCCATGAGACGATCTACAAGTTCGCCTACTCCGCGGATGGGCATGCGATCAAGCTCTGGCGGCATCTGCCGGAGCACCGCGCCAGACGTCGGCCGCGGCATGCCAGGCGTCGTCATGGCAGGCGGTTCAGCCCGGATGTCAACATTCTCTACCGTCCCGACACCGTTGCTGCGCGCAAGCAGTTCGGTCATTGGGAATGCGATCTCATTCAATTCCGCAAGAAGTTCGGCAAGGCGAATGTGACGTCGCTGGTCGAGCGGGTTAGCCGATTTGCCGTTTTTCTGCGCAACAACGACCGGCAATCACGGCCGGTGATGGATGGGCTGATCCAAGTGCTGCAATCCCTCCCTCACCTCGCCCGTCGCTCGATTACCTTCGATCGCGGCACGGAGTTCACGGACTGGTCTTACTTGCAGGCAAGCATTGGAACACAAACATGGTTCTGCGACCCCCAATCTCCTTGGCAGAAGGGTACCGTTGAAAACACCAACAGGCGGGCAAGGAAATGGCTTTCGAGAGAGGTCGATCCATTGTCTCTCAATGATCGCGATCTCACCGAGATCTGCAATCACCTGAACGCAACGCCACGAAAATGCCTTGGCTACAAAACGCCAGCTGAAGTCTTTCGCCAGAAACTGCTCGCGCAGAACAGGCGCACGGGCTAGCGTCGCAAAGCCCGCAGGTCGCGGTTCGTCGTGAACTCACAGATGCCTTCCGATCCGGCGATATGTCGCTGGATCACTCCCGCCGCCACGAGAATGCTTTGATCGAAGTCTCTTTTCCCAACCCGTTCATGGATCGCTCCGCTGGCAGTGCCGGGGGTGACGAGGGTCATCGTGTGGTCGTAGCAGGAACCGTCGTGCGACATCCCGATAACCATCGTAGACAAGACCACCGTTGGCCTCGATGAGAATAGTCCTGTATCGACGGTAAAGAAATGGAATCCGGTACCACGGCACGCCGGGACGCTGATGATGCAGCACATGCAAATTGTTGAAGAGGAAGAGCACCCCGAAGAGAGCACTATTCTCAACGATCGCCGTACGCTCATCGTGATTATCTGCATATCGGTGCTCGGCATACGACCGCAATCTGCTGAGTGCCGCACCGAAATAGACGAAGCCAAGAAGATAGAGCCACAGCGGCATATCGCAAATCCAAAACACCCAAGCTGATACAAATGCGACGCCGATGATGTGCCGCGCCCAGATGTACGCTCGCTGGCGGTCACCCTTTAATATCTGCATCGTTTCCTGTGCCAGAAAATTCACGATCATGACGAGCGGCCCGATCGTTAGCCTTCCAAGCAGCGTTGTGTTCCAGGATGCAAGAGCCTTGCCAAGACGGCCCATCGCCTCCCAGGCATTTTGGGTAAAATAGGAGGATTCGGGGTCTTCAATTGGGTCCGTAAGATGCTCGTCTCGATGATGAACCAGATGCTCTTCCCTATAGATCGCGTAGGGCAACCAAAGGGATAATGGCGGCCACCCGATCGCGTCGTTTACAAGACGGTTCCGGGTTGGATGCCCGTGGATGACTTCGTGCTGAAGCGACCCGTGCCAAGCAATCAGCCAGCCACCTAAGCCAAATACTGCAGCCGCGGGCATTGCTTGCCAGAACCAAGTCAAGCCGAAGAAACCACCATAGATGACGAGAGCCAAGGCCACAGTCTGCCATTCAATACGGGCGATGATTGAAAGGGCAGATTGCGAAGGAAGAGTGTCAGACGACAGGTGGCTGGACATGAAGCAGGTTCCGGCAAAGGGGAAAAAGCGATAGATTTCAAGCGCCAATATAAAAGGCCGATGCCTCATGCCGCGCCGCATGGCTTTGCAGCGGAGCCGCGAAAAAAGGAAACCGGTTGCGCAAAAAAGCCGGATCGCAAAATATTTATTCTATGTAATTTATAGATTATTGGCTTTAATCCCTTCATCGAATTGACAGCCGTCCTTTCCACTTTGTGGCCGGGCGCTCATGATTGGAGGGACATTAAATGACATTCCACCCTACACGCCGACAGGTGTTGATCGGCGGCGCTTCTATTGCGACCGTCGTCGCGCTCGGTGGCGTCCATCCCGCCTTCGCCAATACCGATCGCACCAAAATCACCGTGCGCATCGACAAGGACCTTTCCAACTTAGATCCGGCCCACCGCTCCGGCCCGGTCGATCTCAACGTTATCTGGTCCGTGCAACAGGGCCTGATCTCCTTCAAGCCAGGTTCGACCGAGTGGGAGCTCGATGCGGCCGAAGAACTGGAGCAGGTGAACGACACTGAAATCCGCTTCAAGCTGCGCGGCGGCCTCACCTTTACCGACGGCTATGGCGACCTAACGGCCGAGGACGTGAAGTTCTCCTTCGAGCGCTTCATCAATCCCGATGCCGATGGCAAGCCCGTCACCTATGCCAAGGACTGGTCCGCACTCGATCGCGTCGAGGTGACGGGGCCACTCGAAGGCCGCATCATCCTGAAGAACCCGGCGCCGGCGCTTTACACGATCGCGCTAGCCGATGGTTCGGGCCGCATCATCTCGAAGAAGGCTTTCGAAGCGCACGGCAAGGACATCGCTACAAAACTGATTGGTAGCGGTCCTTATGTACTCAAGCAGTGGACCCCGCGCGAGCAATTCGTTCTCGAAATCAACCCAAACTACAAGGGGCCGATCAAGCCGTACTTCCAGCGGATCGTCGGCAAGCCAATCGGCGAACAGAAGACTGCAGAAATCGCCTTCCAGTCCGGCGAGATCGATTTTACTGCCATCGATCCGGAAAGCGGCAAAGCGCTATCTGATCTGCCGGATGCAAGCGTGACGGAAATTCCCGCCATCGACTATGTCTGGTTCGGGCCGAACATCGAGAAGGCACCGTTTGACGATATCCGGGTTCGCCAGGCGATCCGCTACGCCGTCGATATCGAAGCTATCCTGCAGGGCGCCTATTCCGGCATCTATCCGCGTGCCAACGCGCTGCTCGCACCGAACCTGCTCGGCTACTGGAAGGATGCGCCTGTCTATGCCCGCGACCTGGAAAAAGCGCAGAGCCTGCTCGCTGAGGCGGGCCACGCCGATGGCTTCAAGACGAAGCTGACGATCGAAGCCAATGCGCGCTATGAGGCGATCGCCCAGATAATCCAGGCCAATCTTGCCGAAGTCGGTATCGAGGTCGAAATCGAGGCACTGGAGTCCGCAGCCTATTGGGCGCTCGGCGAAAACGATGCCAGCAAGGATCTCGAACTGTCGCTGATCAAATACAACGGCAAGTTCGACCCCGGCTTCCAGACGCAGTGGTTCACGTCAGCACAGGTCGGTCAATGGAACTGGCAGCGTTGGAAGAACACCGATTTCGACGCCCTGCACGAAAAGGGTGGCGTCACCGTCGATCCGGCTGAGCGCGAGAAGATCTACATTGAGGCGCAGAAGCTGCTTGATGAATCCGCAGCCTTCATCTGGATCACCCACAACCTTAACGCTTTCGCTTCCCGGAAGTGGCTGAAACCCGGCGTCCTGCCGAATGGCAACAACTGGCTCTACACGGCCTTTACGGAAGCGACGGCTTGATCCAGTGACTGCGCTTACACGGACAAAACGGGATGCGCCGCGATGAGAAGCGCATCCCTTCAGATTCATCTCACCTTCAAACTGGCGACGGCGCTTCTCGCCGTTGCCGGCTCAGTCGTGCTTCTGATGGCTCTGACGCGGCTGATCCCGGGCGATCCTGCAACCGTGGTCCTTGGTTCGCGCGCAACACCGGAAGCGGTCGCTGCGCTCAACGCCCGCATCGGGCTCGACAAGCCGCTGATCGCGCAGGTGCTCGCCTTCTTCGGTCGGCTCTTCTCCGGCGATCTCGGCGAAGATGTCTTTAATGGTCGGCCGGTTCTTGCCCTCGTTGCCGCCACTCTGCCGAACACGGCGGCGCTTGCGATCTCCGCTATGCTGTGCGCAATCGCCTTCGGTGTGCCGCTCGCCCTGCTCGCTGCCCGCTGTCCGGGTGGCAAGGTCGATCGGCTGATCGCATACCTGAGTGTCGCCTTCATCTCGACGCCAAGCTTCGTCGTGTCGATTTTCCTCCTGATGGTGTTCTCCGTGACCTTCCGCTGGTTTCCAGTTCTGGGTGTGGGCGAAAGCGGGGATCTCAGTGATCAGCTTTGGCATCTCGTGCTTCCGACCACTGCACTCGCTGCTGGCTGGATTGGCTATATCGCTCGCCTTCTACGGTCCTCGCTGCTCGAGGTGCTCGGTGAAAACCATATCCGCACGCTGCGCGCTTATGGCGTTAGCGAAACGGTTATCTTGCTCAAGTATGCGCTGAAGCCAGCAGTACTGCCGACCGTTGCAGTGCTCGGCATGGGGTTTGGCGATCTTCTTGGCGGCGCGGTCTTTGCCGAGGTGATCTTCAACCGCCCTGGCCTCGGCTCGCTGATCTACGACGCCATTCGGACGCGCAACTACCCGGTCGTTCAGGGCGGCGTCTTCGTCATCGTCACTCTATATGTGTTGACGAACCTCATCACTGACCTTGGCCAGAGCCTGATCGATCCGCGCGAGCGCGCGCGCCTCGCCGTGGGGAGACACTAGGGATGGCCGTCCTCTTTGACCTCCCCCGACGTCCAGGCGGCACTTTCGCGCTCATTGCGGTGACGCTTCTTTGTGTGGTCGCGATCGCCGCGCCGCTGATCGCACCTTATGGCCCGAACTCCATCGCGCCCGGCAACCGACTGATGGACCCCTCGCTGCAGCATCTGCTTGGAACGGATCATCTCGGTCGTGACATCCTGAGCCGCCTAATCTACGGCGCGCGGGTGGCGCTCGGCATCTCGCTCTCGGTCATCGCCATTTCCCTGATAATTGGTGTAACCCTCGGGATCGCGGCCGCCCTTTCGCCGCGCGCCGTCGATCTGTTCGTCATCGGCGTCTTCGATATTGTCACCTCGTTTCCGAGCATCATCCTAGCACTGGCGCTGGTCGCCGTATTCGGTCCGGGCCTCGGCAATGTCGTCCTGCTCGTCAGCATCGTCTTTATCCCCCATTTCGGCCGGGTCGCCCGCGCCCAAACAATCGCGATCCGCAACAGCCCGTTCATTGAGGCCGAAAGAGTACTCGGTGCTCAGTCCTGGCGGTTGATCCTTCATCACGTCACGCCAAATATCATCAGCCCAATTTTCGTGCTGGCCTGCATGGACATTCCCGTTGTCATCACCATCGAGGCGGGGCTCAGCTTTCTTGGTCTTGGCGTACGTCCGCCGCTCGCAAGCTGGGGCAATCTGCTCAACGATGGCTATACCTATCTCGACCGGTCGATCTGGCTGGCCACGTTTTCCGGCTTGGTGCTGGTTCTCGCCACTCTCGGCTTCGCGCTCCTGGGCGAAGCTCTGCGTGACTCGCTCGACCCCAAGCTGAGGAAGACCCTATGAAAGACGCCCTCGTCACAATTGAAGGCCTGAACGTATCCTACCGGGGGTCGGGGCGCACGGCTCATATTCTCGATGGTGCGGATATCATCATCGGACGGGGGCAATCGGTGGGTCTCGTCGGCGAAAGCGGCAGTGGCAAATCGACAGTGGCCTTGGCAATGCTTGGGCTGCTTGCCGACGATGCAGAGGTTTCCGCACGCCGCGCTGTGTTCGACGGCCGCGAGACCAACTTCGCCGTGAAGGAAACGGCGGCGCTACGCGGTGCCGATATCTCGATGATTTTCCAGGACCCGATGACGGCGCTCAATCCGATGTTCACCATCGGCACCCAACTCGTCGATATTCAGCGTCGGCGGTTTCCCAAGGAGAGCCGACGGAAGCTCTGGGGTCGGGCTCAAACGATGCTTGCCGATGTTGGTGTGCAAGACGCAGCAGCGCGCATGCGCCGATACCCACACGAGTTTTCCGGCGGTATGCGTCAGCGTGTGGTGATCGCCATGGCGCTTCTGGTCGAGCCGAAACTGCTAATTGCCGATGAGCCGACCACGGCGCTCGATGCGACGATCGAAGCGCAGGTCGTCGAAGTGTTGCACCGGTTGAGACAACGGACGGCCGCGTCCATGCTCATCGTCAGCCACAGCATGGGACTGATCGCCGAACTCTGCGACAGTGTCATCGTGATGTATGCAGGAACGGTGGTGGAAAGCGGGCCCGTACGCGACGTGCTGCATCGTCCGCGACACCCCTACACCCGCGCGCTGCTTGCGTGCGAGGTCAATCCCTACGCCGCCTTCCACCCGTCGCAGGACCTCGCGACGATCCCGGGCAACGTCCCCGATCCCGCCCGCCGACCTGAAGGCTGCATCTTCGCCGGCCGCTGTTCCTCCCGCCACAACCGTTGCAGCGACAAGCCGCCCCGCCGGCAGGCGGACAGCGGACAGGCCTACTCCTGCTGGTTGGAGGCTGCCTGATGACCCCTACGGCACTCATCCTGAAGGATGCTGTCGTCCGCTACGATCGGTTGACGGCAGTCGATGGCGTCTCGCTGGAGCTGCGACGCGGCGAGACCCTGGGTCTCGTCGGGGAGAGCGGCTGCGGAAAGTCGTCTGTCGCCCGCGCGATCGTGGGGCTTCAGCCGCTTGCGGCCGGTAAGCTGACGATCGAGGGCGAGACGCTGCAGGATTTGACCAGTCGGCGCCGCAGCGATCTGCAGCGCAGGATCCAGCTGCTGTTTCAAGACCCGGCCGCCTCACTTTCTCCGCGTATGACGGTGCACTCCTTGCTTGCCGAGCCGCTAAAAATCAGAAAGGTACACACGCCCGAAAGCTGGGCGCGGATATCGGCGCTGGCGGAAGGCATCGGTCTTGGCGAACAGCTTCTGTCGCGCTATCCGCATCAACTGAGCGGCGGACAGGCGCGGCGCGTGGCGCTCGTGCGGGCACTTGCGGCCGAACCGTCGATCATCGTTGCCGACGAACCAACGGCCGGTCTCGACATTTCCATCCAAGGCGAGCTTCTGAACCTTCTGCGGGCACTGAGAGATCGTCTCAGCCTCAGCTACTTGCTCATCTCCCACAATCTCAATGTAGTCGGCCGCGTGACCGATCGTGTGGCGGTAATGTATCTCGGCCAAATTGTCGAAAGCGGGCCGACGGCCGCATTATTTCGCGATCCCGCGCACCCCTATACACAGGCACTGCTCTCGGCCAACCTCACGCTCGATCCCGGTCGCCGACGCGTGCGCATTGTGCTCTCGGGCGAGCTTCCTAGCCCGAGCAACCCGCCCTCCGGGTGCCGCTTCCACAAGCGTTGTCCACTGGCAAAGCCGAGATGCGTCGGCGAAGCACCCACCCTTCAGGCCGGAGCGGATGGACGTAGCGTCGCATGCCACTTCCCGCTCACCGCAGAAGCCATCGTCCTGCCTCAGGCGATAGCGGGATAACCATGACGCACAGCATCCCGATCAAATTCCGCCAACCTTTCGTAGTCGGCATCACCCAGCAGGCTGATCCCGCGCAGCGAAAGCGTGTCGCAGACATCGGCGACCTCCGGATCGGCTATCGTCTCCGCCAAGGCGCGGCGCAGAACCGCCAGGTCCTTGGTCGGCGTTCCGGCGGCCGTGATAAAGGGCAGGCCCGGTCCCTTGGCGGTCTCCGCAAGGATGCGAACACCGGCGACACGATCAGGGTCGAATCGCAGAGTATTGCCGAAGGTCACGCAGTCGATCGCCGCAACATCCGCCTCCCCGCTCGATACCGCGTCGATGCTCGCCCGATGGCCTCCGGTTTCCAACACGGAAGAAAAGAACCGTCCTTTAATGGCATGGCGCGCTACGAATGCGCGGAACAGATTATAGCCCGAATTGCTGCCGGGCTCGTTGATTGCGGCTCGCATGCCTCGCAATTCTTCAATCGACTGTGCCGACGACCCGGCATTGACGATGATGAAACTGCACTTGAGCGGTCCGTCGCAGCCCGGCAATCCGTAGACGGGCGACGCCACAAGTTGCACCTTTCCGCGCAGATGCTGGACGTAGGGATATCCGCAGGTCTGGCCGAACAGCAGGTCGGGTCGAAGCCAGGCTTCGTCATAACGCACATCGTCGTTCAACGTTGCCGGGGCATCGAGCCCATTGGCACGAATGCGTGCGCCCAACGCGCCCCAGAACAGCCGCGTCGCCTCCTGAACCGGCGGCGGGCTGACGTACATGGCGAGGCTGGCAAGCGACATCTAATGAAACTCCCAAAAACACAAGTGCTAAAATCTATGCAATGCATAGATTTAAACCGCAACGAAATTTGTTCGGTGAAAGGATCCCAGCGATGAGCTTACCTCCGCAGGAAGCCCACTCCGCCATCTCTTCCACAAGCGAGATCATCAGCGACGTGCTGGTCATCGGCGGCGGCCCCGCAGGGTGCTGGGCAGCGCTGGAGGCAGCTAGCACCAAGGCCAGAGTCGTGCTGGTCGACAAGGGCTATTGCGGTAGCTCCGGCGCAACGGCTTCCGCCGGCACCCAGATCTGGTATGTACCGCCGGACCCGGCCGAGCGGGAAGCGGCCATGGCGAGCCGCGAGGCCATGGGCGGCTATCTCTCCGAGCGTGCCTGGATGGTGCCCGTTCTCGAGAAGACCTTCGAAAGCGTCAACCGCCTGGCCGACTGGGGTTACCCCTTCCCCAGTGATGACAAAGGCGAACAGCAGCGCATTTCGGTCCAGGGACCGGAATATATGCGGCTGTTGCGACGCCGAGTGAAGAATGCGGGCGTCACCATTCTCGATCATCATCCAGCAACGCAGCTCCTGACAGATGGCGGGGCTGTCGTCGGGGCAAGCGGACTGCGCCGGCAGGAAGGAGGACAGTGGACGGTCCGGGCAGGCGCTGTTGTGCTTGCAGCAGGCGGCTGTGCCTTCATGAGCAAAGCGCTCGGCTGTGACGTACTGACCGGTGACGGTTACCTGATGGGGGTCGAGGCCGGTGCGGAACTCTCGGGCATGGAGTTCTCATCTGCGTATGCCATATCGCCGGCCTTTGCGTCGATCACCAAGACGGCGCTATACCGCTTCGGGCAGTTCTACCGCAAGGACCATAGTCTGATCGACGGCGCAGGCTCCGCCCGCGGACGCTCAATCATTGCCCGCACGCTCCTGTCCGAACCCGTCTACGCGCGCCTCGATCTTGCCGAAACCGACGAGGTCAAGGCGATCCTGCGCCGCGCCCAGCCGAATTTCTTCGTACCCTTCGACCGCCGTGGCATAGACCCTTTCACGGAGTTCTTCGAGGTGAAGTTGCGTCTTGAGGGTACGGTTCGCGGCACCGGTGGGCTACGGCTGACCGGGCTCGACTGCGCAACCACTGCGCCCGGCCTTTATGCCGCCGGCGACAACGCCACCCGCGAGCCTATCTGCGGCGGTTTTACCGGCGGCGGCAGCCACAATGCTGCCTGGGCGATCTCCACCGGCTCTTTTGCCGGCGCGGCGGCCGCAGCCTTCGCGCGGGGTAGAGCCAATGTGTCTCATACTCATGTTGCCCGGCCCGCAGCCTGGGCTAGCAAAAACGCGATTACCGCTGATCCGCAAACCATCATCAGGGCGGTACAGGATGCGGTCTTTCCGCTCAACATCAACTATTTCCGGACACATACCGGGCTGTCGGCAGCGCTGGAGCGGCTCGACCAGCTGTGGCAAGAGATCGCCGACGCTACGGCCGCGGACGAGAGCCAGGTGCTACCACTGCGCCAGGCACAGGCAATGACCGCCACCGCTCGCTTCATGTATCGCGCCGCCCTGGCGCGTACGGAAACGCGCGGCATGCACCGCCGCGACGATTTCCCAAATCAGGACCCAGAACAACGTTACCGGCTGGTCGTATGCGGCCTCAACACAATCACAATCCGGACGGAACCGGTAAAACCAAGCGACTACAAGGAGGCTGCAGAATAATGATCGAGGTACTGGATAGTGACACCTGCACGGACTGCAATCTCTGCGTCCAGGTCTGCCCGACCAACGTTTTCCAGGTCATGCCGTACGGCCCGCCCCGTATCCTGCGGCAGGAGGCCTGCCAGACTTGCTTCATGTGCGAGCTTTATTGTCCCGTGGACGCGCTCTACGTCGATCCGGACGCCGAGGCAGTGCATGGACTGACGGTCGATGTCGTGCGCAAAAGCAATCTCTTCGGCAGCTACAGGAGGGCCATCGGCTGGCACAAGGACACCCGTCATCAACGTCACATCGACGATCATTACAGATTGCCTCAATAGCCTACCGCTCTGGAATCAAACCTCCCGGTCGAGGGCGAACGCCTGACCAAAGCGCACCGGTGTTTGCCGCGGTCCATGGCGCGATCGAGAACCTGAAGACAATTGCCGGGCCGTAAAGCTCGATGTCACCCGCGTCCGCGACACGGGCGCCCCCATATCAGCGCAAGCCGGCCCAGCGATCGTGGCAGGGCAATACCTCGCAGCCGCGGATGGGTCGATCGCAAGCCACTCAGCTGTTGGCGGACGCAGTCTCATACACCATCGTCGCGGCGGCTAGATCCGCCAAGGCGGTTCCTACTGCCTTGTAGAGCGTGATCTCCTCGTTCGAGGTTCTTGCCGTCACATCGCGGCGGCACAATTCGTCGAGCGTCGCGCGTACCATGGCCTCCGAAAACAGGCCCGCCTTGACGGGCTGAACCAGGTCTCCGGCTTCATGTAGGGCCTCATGCGTGTCGATGTAGACCGAAGACCGCCGCACAGCATCGTCATCAGCCTCACGCATCGCGGGCGTAAAGCCACCGATGAGGTCCACATGAGTGCCGGGACGCAGCCACTGGCCCCTGATGATCGGCTGGGTTGCCAAGGTTGCTGCGCTTACGACATCGGCGGCACGCACCGATGCTTCAAGATCCGAGACGACGGAGGTTCTGAGCCCCTGTTGTGCAAGGCTGTCCGCCAATCGCGCCGCGTTTCCCGCGTCGATATCCCAGATGTCCACGTGCTCGATCTGCCGGACGGCGCGATAGGCGTCCGGGATCAGGCTTGCCACCCGGCCGGCGCCGATCACCAGCAGGCGTTTGGCGTCCTTCCGGGCGAGATAGTCTGCAGCAAGCGCCGATGCTGCCACTGTTCTGCGCGCCGTGATCGTGTTTCCATCAATGAGCGCTCGCTGCGTACCGGTTCGCCCGTCGTAAAGAATGTAGGTCGAGGTCAGGCCGGCAATGCCGCGGGCGGTATTCCCGGGAAACACGGTGACGATCTTGAAGCCGAGATAGCGCGCCGGTCGCTGTGCGTCATGCCAGGCGGGCATCAACAGCAGTGTCGCATCCGGTTCCCCGTCGTTTGCGATGGTGTGATGGTGGCGAACCGGCACGACGCAGCCCTCGGCAAAGGACCGCCGCAGGGTATCGATCAAGGCGCCGAATGGGAGCAGTGCAGCGGTCGCCTGGGCGTCGAGGATGCGAACTGGCGCGTCAGTCATGGAAACAACCTTCCGAAAATAGGTCGGCCGTCATGCGGCCGAAGAGGTGAAATCTGCTGGGCCGGACGCAGCCGGCATCCGAGCCGGCACAACCAGTTTTTTGTGCTGCGGCCCGGAGTGGCCTTTAACGCCTGTTCACCCTTGCGGACGGGCTGAACATCGCCAGGCATAGAAGTTCGAACAACACCTGCGCTGCGATCTGCGCGGTATTGGTGGTCGCGTCATATTGCGGCGCAATTTCCACCACGTCGCCACCGACTAGATTGATACCCTTGAAGCCCCTGAGCATCGTCAGCACTTCCCGTGGCTGCAGCCCGCCGACTTCGGGCGTACCTGTACCCGGGGCGAAGGCGGGATCCAGGCTGTCGACATCGAAGCTGACATAGGTGGGGCCGGAGCCGACCACTTCCAAGGCCCTGGCAATCACTGCCTTGATGCCCATCTCGGCAACCTCTTCCGCGTGAATGACGGTCATTCCAGAGGCGAACGAGAATTCCCAAAGATATTCGCCGCCGCCGCGAATGCCGATCTGGATCGTGCGTCGAGGGTCGAGCACACCCGCGAGCACAGCCTCTCGGAAGGGCGCCCCATGATGAAATTTCGACCCTTCATAAGGGCCGGCCGTGTCGCAATGGGCATCGATATGGATCATGCCCACGGGTTCGTGGCCGGCAAGGCCTTTGAGGATGGCGCCGGATATGGAGTGATCTCCGCCCACCGAGAGCGGAATGATTTTCGTGCCCGCAATCATCCGGTAGCAGGCCTCGATGTCGGCATGGCATTCAGCCAGGCCGAACCGGCTGCGCATCGGCACGTCGCCGACATCGGCAACCTTCAGCCGACCCATCGGCGCGACCCGAAGCACATGTTCGTAAGGGCCAACCCGCTCGATTCCACGAACCGCGCGGGGTCCCAGTCGCGCGCCGGCACGGTTGGTCACGCCGAGATCCATCGGCACGCCGATCAGGGCAACGTCAAGCGCCTCCAGGATGTCGGACCGCAGCCCGTTTTCGATGAATGGCGCGTCAAGAAATGTGGCCGGGCCTGCAAATGGCCATTTGCGGCTATCGCCGTCCTTGAAGACGCTGGCCGCAACTTCTCGGAAATGCGGGTCCTGCATTTCACCGCCTGCCGCATTGCCGAAGCGACTTCGCAAGTCTTCCAGAAAATCCCGGTCAATCGTCAAAATAGGCTCCCACGTTTCAACTGTATATTCCTGAAATCGAAACCGATTTGAGGATGAAATTATGCAGCGAATTAAAAGTGTTGCAGCGACCTTGCGCGTCACTTTGGACGCGCGGCGCTGTAACGTCGCAACGACATCATTCGCGTCGGGGAGCGCCTTTTGGAACCTTGAAAATTCATGAGAGCCTATAAGGATCCCTGATAGTCAAAAGTGGCGAGAAGAGTAAAAACGCCGCGCCACACCGCGGCTGACCATTCACGAATCCTTATATCCCGGAGATAATTTTCCCACTACCGCTTCGAACGGCGTCCCCTCAGTCTCCCCGCGATCACAAGGCTGCACAGAAGCGGCCACAAATAAGGGGAACTGATCATGGATATGACACGCCGCCGGTTTATGGGATCCGCTGCTGCGCTCGGGATTGCTGGAACGATGACGGGACTGGCGAGGTCGGCGTTCGCTGCCGGCAGCGAGCTTACCGCCGTCGAATGGGGCGGAGATGTCGTCGAAGCGATGAAGCAGATTGCGGCTGCCCAGGATGCATCGACTTTCAACTGGGTTCTGCATCAGGGCGGCGCGGGCGCAATCCTTCCGAAGATTAAGGCGGTCTGGCCCAACGTCGATTACGACTATGTGGCCGGATGGGAGGGGTCCTTCAACAGCATGGTCAAGGAAGACTGGCTGGAAACCATCAATCCGGCAGACATTCCCAATCTCGCCGACATTCCCGAGAAGATCATCATTCGCGACGGCAAGGGCAACATCAAGGCTGTTCCGCGCGCAGTGGGAGGCATGTATTTCGGTGCACGAACCGACACTGCGCCCATGGTCGTCAAGACCATCGACGATCTCCTGAGCCCCGATCTGAAGGGTGCAATCTGCTGGCCCGGACCGACGCAGAGCATGATGCTGCAGATCGTGGCGCTTGCCTTGCATGCCGGCGGCAGCGAAACCAATATGGAACCCGGCTGGAAGCTGATGCAGGACCTGGCGAAATCGGGCAATATCGGGCGCGTCGCTGTAACCGATATCGATTTTACCAACTCGCTGACATCAGGCGAAACATCGGTCGGCTTCTTCGCCGAGCCGGGCTGGGCTGCCGTGGCGAAAAACTTCCCCGTGACGCGCTTCACCAAGGACAGCAATTTCAAGGCATTCCTCTACCAGAGCGGCTTCGGCGTCATGAAAAACCGGCCCAATACCCGGGCGGCGCTCGACTTCATCAACTTTGCCATCAGCCCGGAAATGAGCTCGCTCTACGCCAAGGTGGCCGGTGAAGCGCCGCTCAACAGCAAGGCGTCCACGCCCGACAACCTCAAGCATCTCGCTTTCACGCCGGAGGAGTTCTCGAGCTTCGTCTATGTGCCGGACTACAACGTCGTCCTCGAGCAGCAGGATGCCTGGTCCAAGCGCTGGGAACAGGACATCGCACCGCTGCTCTAAATCACAGTGCGACAAGATTGCCGGAGGCGCGAAGCGTTCCTTCGGCAATTCTCTTTCGGGGCCCGGAAGGGCGACAAACAGGCTGTCCGATCATGACCAACGCCAGGCAGCAAACCGCTGCAGTTTCAATTCCCGATCGTCGCGATGCGGCCATCACGCTCGCGCCCGCGGTGCTGGTTCTCGCCTTCGGTTTCCTTTCGCCCTTGATCAACCTGGCGATCGAAAGCCTGAAGGAGTTCACCCCGGGACGCGTCGGTTCCGTGGAAAACGCGGCGACGACGGTTCAGAACTACCATGAGCTTGCAAACCAGGCGTTTGCCAATGTCCTGCTGACGACGTTCTGGATCGGCGGCGTGGCGGCGATCGTCGGACAGCTCGTGGCGTTTCCGCTTGCCTATTTCATCGTGCGACGCCTTTCCGCACGCATGCGCACCTTGACACTCGGCTTTCTGATCACGCTTGTGCTGTCGAGCGTCTTGATCAAGACCTATGCGATCGAGCTGACATTCGGCTCGGTCGGCATTCTGCGGCCCTTGCTGCTGACAGTCGGCCTGTCGCCGAACAGTCGTGAATACATCAATATCGTCGTCATCGCGGGGCTGGTGCACTCGATCATACCGGTCGCGACACTGACGCTGATGGGTGCGATGCAGTCCATCGACCCGCGCCTCCTCGACGCCGCCCAATCACTCGGCGCGCCGGGATGGAAGGCGCATCTGTCGATCACGCTTCCGCTCAGCCTTCCGGCCCTCATATCGAGCACGCTTATCTCGCTGACGTTTGCGATCAGCGCCTTTGTCATACCGATGGTTCTCGGGAGGGGCCGCGTCCTCTTCATGTCGAACGTGATCTACACCCGGTTCAGCGATATCGCCAACTACCCGAGCGGGGCGGCGATTTCACTCGTCATGCTCGCCGCAGCCCTGGCGGTGATTTCGGTCATAACGTTGGCGCACGCATGGAAGAGCCCGCGATGAGCACACATTCTCGTACCGCCAGATCCGGCGACCGGGCTGCCAGCGCGCTCGCCTACGGCGTCGTCGGCCTGGGACTGGCCTTTCTCGCAATCCCGCTTGCTATAACCTGCCTGATGGCGTTCGACGCAAGAACATTTCTCGGACCCTTGCCGCCGCCGGCATTGTCGTTGCACTGGTTCGAGCGTCTTGCCTCCCAGGCAGACATTCTTTCGAGCCTTCGCACCAGCCTCGTTCTGGCCGTGCTGACGACGATCCTGTCGGTTTCGATCGGAACCGCTGCCGCCGTTGGCCTTGCACGCGGAGATTTTCCCGGAAAGGCGACCCTGACATCCGCCTTCCTCTCGCCGCTGATCGTTCCGCCCGTCGTCATAGGCTTCGGCTTGCTGCTGTTTCTGTCCAAGGCCGGCATTACCAACGGTATGGCGCGGCTGCTTCTCGGGCACGTGATCGTGACCGTGCCCTATTGCATCAGAACCAGCCTTGCCAGCCTTCTTGGCGCCGACAAACGGTTAACGGAAGCGGCCATGATTCTCGGCGCCACGGAGCGTCAGGCGTTCTGGTCCATTACCATACCGCTGATGAAGACAGGGATCATCACCGGGGCGATCTTTGCCTTCGCCATCTCGATGGACGACGTATCGATCAGCCTTTTCCTGAGTGACCCGTCGGCCACCACCCTGCCCGTTACCCTGGTCAGCAACATGCGGGCCGCTTTCGACCTGACGATCGCGGCAGCTGCTGTGATCCTGATGGCTGTAACGGTGCTGCTGATCGTTGTCCTCGACCGGTTGGTCGGGTTCGACAACGTCGTAGGCCAGGGTCTATTTCGTTCATGAGGACAATACGATGATTTCTGCCGTAGAATTTCAAGGTGTCGGCAAGCGCTTCGGCGAAACCGTCGCGCTGGACAACATTTCGTTTTCGGTGAAGCCCGGCGAGACGATCGCGCTTTTGGGACCGAGCGGTTGCGGCAAGACCACGATCCTTCGTCTCATCGCCGGCTTTGAACGGCCTGACAGCGGCACGATCACCATCGGCGGCAAGTCGATGGCCGGATTGAAGCCGTATGAACGAAATGTCGGTCTGCTGTTCCAGCACTACGCCCTCTTTCCGCACATGACCGTCGAACAGAACATCGGCTTCGGACTTCGTCACCGCGGTCACGCGGCAAACGAGATCCCCGCCCGTGTCGGAGAAATGCTGGAACTCGTGCGGCTGACCGGCTTCGGACATCGCCGTCCGCATCAACTGAGCGGTGGGCAGCAGCAGCGCGTGGCCCTTGCGCGGGCACTCGCGACCCATCCGAGCCTGCTGCTTCTGGATGAGCCGTTGTCCGCGCTTGATGCGAAGTTGAGGCATGAACTGCGCACGGAGCTGAAGGATGTTCTTGCCGCGGTTGGCTCCACGGCGATCGTGGTGACACATGACCAGGAAGAAGCGATGAGCCTCGGCGAGCGCATTTTCGTGATGAGCCGTGGCGAGATCATGCAGTCGGGCAAGCCGGACGATGTCTATTGGCGTCCGAAATCACGTTTCGTCGCGGATTTTATGGGGCGAACGAACTGGATCCGGGGCTCGGTCGTCGCGACCGATGGTGCCGTCTCGAAGTTTCGCTCGGAATCCGGATGGGAGTTTCCGGTCGCCTCGTCACGCGACGGTGCAGCCATGAAGGAGGTTTGCGTCCGTCCGGAGAGTGTCGAGATATCGTCGAGCACCAGGGACGCTGCGGCGAGAGGCATGGCTGGACGCGTCGCGGACGTCGTTACGCTCGGCGCTTTCCGACATGTGTCCGTTGAGCTTTCCAGCGGCGACCGGGTCATTTCCGCTTGTGCGAACCGCCCGGACATTTCCTTCGAACGGGGGCAAGAGATCAGCATTTCCATGCCGCCGCAGGCCTGCGTCCTGTTTGCATGATGGTCTCGACCTGAGCGGGCGGGCAGCGATTGTGTTGCCTGCCCCGCTGGTCGCGCCCTGTTGCGCCCGGCTTACGGATCGTTCAATGTCCGATCCAGCTGCCGATGTCGCCATTTGGCGAACCCGTCCGCGTTCCGGATGCGGAAGCCCAAGACGTCTTCGGTCCGCACTCATCAACAGCGGCGAAAGCACGGTGCTTCCATGCTCGATCTCGACTCTTATTTGCTCCGGGCGTTCCTGACCGTCGCGGAAATAGGAACCGTCAACGGCGCGGCCGCAAAACTGCATCGCACGCAGGCTGCAGTCAGCATGCAGATTCGCAAGCTCGAAGAACTCGTCGGTGTCACGCTTTTCTCCCGGTCGTCCAAGGGACTGGAGCTCACGTCCCATGGTCAGATCATGGTTGCCTATGCGCGTGAAATCGTCCTGCTCAGCGACGAAGTTGGCCGCAGACTGACGGGCAAGGTGATCGAGGGGCGGATCCGCCTCGGCGTCGTCGAGGATTTCGCCGCCAGCCGGCTGATCGACATCCTACGCGACTTCAGGGATCAGAATCCCAAGGTCGAGATCGACATTATCGTCGAGCCGAATCGCCGTCTGGCGGAGATGTTCGAAGACGGAAAGCTGGATGTCGCGGTCTGCGACATCGCCTGCCTTGGCCGAAAGCCAATTCTGATCTGGACCGAATACCTGATGTGGGCCGTCAGATCTGACTTCGTCGTCGACGCAAGCCAGCCGCTCCCGCTCATCATGTTCGACGACAGCTGCCCCTGGAATGTTCAGGCGATCGCGACCTTGTCCCAAAGAAACATAAAATGGAAAACCGCGTGCGTTGCCTCCACGCTGGTGGCGATGGCAACGGCCGTGCGGGTCGGCATCGGGATTGGCCCGATGATTTCTGCGACGATTCCGGATGGATGTCGCGCACTCGACAAGTCGAGTGACCTGCCGACCGCTGTCCGGATCGAGATCGGCTTCTACGCGCAATCGGACGTGTCCGAGGGCGTTCGCTATCTGGTCGAATTTGTGTCCCGCCATACGGCAATGGGTGACCGCCCTTAATCTCCATTCTGAGACGACTTCGGGAGAAACATCTGTAAGACCCTGAAATACTAGTTCGCCGCCCAACGCCTTCGGCTCAGGCTAGCCTCGGAGGAGGACAGACTCGAGAGCGAAATGGTCAATTCTGGGCATTTCTGGGCCTACAACCGGACGGCCCACGAACACCTGCTGGCGGGTCCGAAAGAGCCGCCAGCAACCCGAAGGTTACTCCAAAGCCGCCTCATCCCCCGAATAGCGCCACAGCCATTCACGTGGCAAGGGGCCCTTGTTGCGCTCGGGCTTCTGAGATTGCTCCCAGGCATGCGCCAGAATGCCGACAGAGCGGGACAACACAAACAGCCCCCGTGTGAGCGGCGCCGGGAATCCAAGTTCGCCATAAACGACTGCAGTGGCACCATCGATGTTGAGAGGAATGAGCTTGCCCTTGCGCAAAGCAACCTGGCGTTCGAGTTCGACCGCGATATTGACCAGTTTACCGGCGACGGTGCCGTTCTCAGCGTAGGTCCTCGTAATATCGAGCAGCCTCGGTGCTCGCGGATCCACGGGATGAAAGCGGTGGCCGAGTCCCGGCACATAGCCATTGCTCCCCTCAAAAAAGCGGTCAAGACGGTCCGAAACTGCCTGCGGCAAGCCCTTGGCGTCGACGCCTACGGCGATTTCCTGCAGAAAGACCAGTGCCTGTTCACCGGCGCCGCCGTGCACGTCTCCAAGCACATTGATCGCGGAGGCCATGGCATTGTTGATGCCGACGCCACAGGTCGCGGCCATGCGCGCGATCGCGATCGAGGGCGCTTGAGGGCCATGATCCACCGCGGCCGACAGCGCCACGCCGAGCAGCCCAGCCTGATCCTCTGTCGGCAGTTCGCCACGTAACATCAGCCAGATCATCGCCGGGAAGCTGATGTTCCCGATCAGATCCTGGATCTCGTGGCCGCGCAGCCGGATGACGCCGGGGCGCATATCGATAATATCGGTCCTCCACCAATCCTCGGCCCGTTGGCGCCCCTGTTCCATACCTTGCTTGTTCATGCGCGTACCCTGATAGCCTGCTGCGAAACGATCTCGGCCAAGATCTCGGCCGTCTGTTCGCCGAGCCTCGGCGGCCGGCGTGATGGCACCGGCGGCTCGCCGTCGACCAGGAACCCGCCGCGAACAACAGTCAAACGGTCAGCACCGTCGCTTTCGGGGAATGTCGTCATCAGTTTCCGCCCGATGACCTGGTCTTCTGAAAGGATTTGCGGGATCGTGAGGATCCGCCCTGCCGGTATGCCGCGTCGATTGAAGCGCCGCTCCCATTCTACCGCTGGCGCTTGCGCCAATGCCTGCTCGATCAGCAGCTTCAGTTCGCCGCGGCGGCGTTTGCGCTCGTCGCGCTTTTCGAAGCGCGGATCGTTGGCGAGTTCAGGCCGGCCGATTTCGTCGCATAGCGCGACGAACTGTTCCTGCTTGTTCGCCGCGATGTTGAGCAGGCCGTCTCCCGTAATAAAGGAGCCCGAAGGGGCTGCCGTCATGTTCTCATTGCCCATCGCCGCCGGCTCCACGCCTGAGATTAGATAGTTGGAGACCGGCCAGCCGAGCGCGCTTAGGGTGCATTCGAGCATCGACACGTCGAGGAAGGCGCCTTCACCCGACCGTGACCTGCGCAATAGAGCCGACACAACCGCGAACGCACCGAATAGGCCGCCCAGCGTGTCGGCGACGGGATAGCCGACACGCATTGGCGCGGTCTCGGTCGTGCCGGTGATGCTCATGATCCCGGAAAGCCCTTGAATGATCTGATCATAGGCCGGGTTGTCGCGCATCGGGCCGTCCTGGCCGAAGCCCGAGATGGCGCAATAGACAAGATCGGGACGTATCACTTTCAAAGTGTCGTAGCCGAAGCCCAGCCGCTCCATGACCCCGGGTCGGAAGTTCTCCACCAGCGCGTCGGCCGTCGCGACAAGCTGAAGAAAGTGCTGCTTATCGGTTTCGTTCTTTAGATCCAGAGTGATGGAGCGCTTTCCGGCATTCTGCGCGAGAAACGAAGCGCCCATGCCTTGCGCGTTGAGCTGGGCAGAGGCGCCAAGCTGGCGGGCAAGATCGCCTCCCAGAGGCGTTTCAACCTTAATGACATCGGCGCCGAGGAGGGCGAGCTGATAGGCGCAATAGGGACCCGCGAGCACGTTCGTCAGGTCCAGGATGCGCAGGCCGTCGAGGAGTTTTTTCGTCATCGGTTGTTCCTTCGGTCAAGCGCGGGTGCGTGTTCGACCGTCGCCGCGCGACGATCCGAAAAATGCTTCCACAGTCTCGGTCCAATCAACGCCGTGAAAGCGAGCACGAGCAGCGACAGCGAGATTGGGTGCGTAACGAAAACCGACCAATCGCCGTTGGAGATCGTCATCGTCCGGCGAAACTGTGTCTCCGCCATCGGCCCAAGGATCATCCCGATCAGAACTGGCGCCGTCGGGAAATCGAAACGTCGCATAACGAAGCCCATCGCACCAAGCACGTAGAGAAGAACCAGATCGTAAGAGGACTGGGAAATGCCGTAGGTGCCGATGGTCGCAAAGACGAGGATGCCACCATAGAGCAGCGGCGGCGGAATCTTGAGCAAGCGAACCCACAGGCCGATCAGCGGCAGGTTCAAGAGCACCAGCAAGACGTTGGCGATCAGCAGGCTGGCGATCAATCCCCAGACGAGCGCCGGCTGCGTCTGAAGCAGCAACGGGCCGGGATTGATGCCGTAGCTCTGGAAGGCTGACAGCATGATCGCCGCCGTTGCAGAGGTGGGAAGCCCAAGCGTCAGCATCGGCACAAGGACGCCGGCCGTCGAGGCGTTGTTCGCGGCCTCCGGACCAGCAACTCCTTCGATCGCGCCCGTCGTTCCGAACTCGTCCCGGTGCGGTGACAGCTTCTTTTCGATCGCATAGGAAAGAAAGGTCGGGATTTCGGCGCCGCCGGCCGGCATGGAGCCGATCGGAAAGCCGATGAGCGTGCCGCGCAGCCACGGCTTCCAGGAGCGCGCCCATTCCGCACGCGTCATGTAGAGCGAGCCGCGCAAGGGGGTGATCTCATCCTTGCCGGCATAACGACGGCCGGCGACATAGAGGGTCTCGCCGACCGCAAACAGGCCAACTGCCGCGACGATCATGCTCGTGCCATCGAGCAGTTCGGGCACGCCGAAGGTGAAGCGCGCCTGCCCGGTCTGCATGTCGACGCCGATCATGCCGAGGAAGAAGCCGGCAAACAGGCTGGTGAGGCCACGTACCGACGATGGACCCAGCACGGCCGAGACCATGACGAACGACAGGACCATGAGCGAAAAATACTCTGCCGGTCCGAACTTCAGCGCCACGCCGACAACAACCGGAGCAAGGAAGGCGACGCCGAGCGTGCCGATCGTGCCGGCGACAAACGAGCCGATCGCCGATGTCGCCAGAGCGGCGCCGGCCCGACCAGAGCGCGCCATTCGGTTGCCTTCGAGCGCGGTCACGACCGTGGCGCTCTCGCCTGGTGTGTTGAGCAGGATCGACGTGGTCGAGCCGCCGTACATAGCGCCGTAGTAGATGCCTGCAAACAGGATGAATGACGCCTCCGGAGAGACCTGGTAGGTGATTGGCAAAAGGAGCGCGATCGTCAGCGCCGGACCGAGGCCGGGCAGGACGCCGATTGCCGTCCCAAGTGTCGTGCCGGCCAGACACCAGAGCAGGTTGATCGGCGTCAGGGCAACGGCAAAACCGGTCGCGAGTTGTTTTAGGGTTTCCACGTCAACCTCCAAGAAGGCTCTCGACGACACCGCCGCCGATATTGACGCCAAGCAACTTGGCAAAGCCGAAATAAGCGGCAAGCGCGAGCAGCAGCCCGCAGGCGGCGTCCCGCAGGGGCCGGTGGCTGCCGAAGCCACGGGCGATCAGCACGAACATCATGACGGAGGCAGCGGTGAAGCCGACGCGGCCGATGAGGACCACGTTGGCAACGAGCCCGGCCGCGACATAGGCGATGGATCGCCAATCGGGCGGAGTGGACTTTTCTTCCTCGTCCTGCCAGCCGCCGCGAAGGGCGCTCCACAGGAGCGACACGGCCAATACCGTCAGGCCGGCGGCGGTCAGATAGGGAAATACCGTCGGCCCGACCTTGGCATAGAGAGGCGAGACCGCCATGAGGCTGGTCTGCCAGGCAATGACGCCGGCGACGAGCAGAACGCCGATGCTGAGGGTCAGTTCGGGTAACGCCGGTTTCGAATGCATGGGTGGGGGCATCTTTTGACCTCCGGCGGGCGGCCCATCTACGGGCAGCCCACTAGGTTGCGTTCTCGGGAAGGGATTAGGAAGCGAGACCGAGGTCCTTGAGGATCGCGGTAATCTTCGCGGTGTCTTCGACAAGGAATTGCGAATAGGCCTCGCCAGTCAGAAGGATCGGCGTCCAGGAGCGCTTGTCCGTCTCGTCCTTCCAGGCCTTGCTCGTCGCCATCTTTTCGATCATCGCAATCAACGCGGCCCTGTTTTCCTCGGTGATGCCGGGAGGCGCAAAGATACCGCGCCAGTTGAACAGCTCCACGTCCAGGCCTGCCTCCTTGAAGGTCGCGGCATCGATACCTGCCTGTCGGGTATCGGCCGAGATAGCAAGCACGCGTAGCGTGCCGGCCTTGACCTGCTCGGCAAACTCGCCATAGCCCGAGATGCCGGCGGCAACCTGATTGCCAAGCAGCGCTGCAAGCGCTTCACCGCCACCGGCAAACGGGACATAGGACAGGTCAGTCGGCTTCACGCCTGAGGCTTTGGCAACGAGGCCGAAAAGGATGTGGTCCGAACCACCGGCCGAACCGCCCGCGACCGGAACCTTGGTGGGATCTGCCTTGAGCGCCTCGACAAAATCCTGAAGGGAATTGAACGGCGAATTGGCAGGCACGACCAGAGCCAGGAATTCGCCCGTCAGGCGCGCAATTGGCGTCGTCTGATCTAGGGTCGCCGGCGATTTGTTCGCGATGATCGCGCCGGTCATGACCATGCCGCCAACCATGATGGCGCTCTCGCGACCCTTCCACTGGTTGATGAACTGCGGAAGGCCGACGGTGCCGCCGGCGCCGCCGACATTGGTGATCTGCGCACCGGAGATGAGGTTCTCGGCGCGAAGAACCTGTTCCATCGTCCGCGCGGTCTGGTCCCATCCTCCGCCGGGGGCGGCCGGCACGAAAATCTGCAGCTGCGGCGCGTCCGATGCCTGCGCAGGGTCAAGCGGGCCTGCGAGAGCAACGGCTGCAAAAGTAGTCGCATAAGCCAGTAGATGACGTCGATTTAGCATTGCTTCCTCCCTTTATGACGCCACCGACAGCGTCGAAAGTGGGTCCTCCCGACCCGGGTCGTACAAATCGCAGAGGATTATCGTTCTGTCAAACAGAATTATATTCTGTCAGACAGAACGATATGCAATCAGAAATCTTGGTGATAGGACAATTGGAAACGTTAGGATCGCCGCATTGAACACGAAAAACCCACAGCAGGAGGCAAGCGGACCGCCCGAGGGGGTAGCCGCGCTTGATCGCGCCATCGCAATCATGAATGCCTTTACGGTGACGGATCGCTCTTTGACGCTCGCGGAAATCTCCTCGCGAACGGGCCTGTACAAGAGCACGATCCTGCGACTTCTTGCCTCTCTGTTGCGGGCAAGTCTGATGGAGCGGCTTGATGACGGTCGCTATCGAATTGGACCGGCAGCCTTCAGATTAGGCTCGATCTATCAGCGCTCGTTGATTACTGCGGAGGTGCTGTTGCCACACATGCGCGCGCTGAATGACCAGAGTTCGGAGAGCGTCGCATTTTATGTGCTGGCTGGAGATGTCAGAACCTGTCTCTACCGCATCGAGGCGAAGCATGCGATCCGCTACACCGTACGTGAAGGCGACGTGCTCCCACTCTCCGCCGGCTCCGGTGGACGAGTGCTGGTGGCATTTTCTGGCCAGCCGGGCGAGCCATATGAAACGATCCGCAAGAATGGCTATCACATCTCGTTCGGAGAACGCGATCCGGAGACCGTCGGCATTTCCGCACCTGTCTTCGGTGCGGGCGACGCGTTGCTGGGCGCAGTGACACTAGCTGGACCGCGTTCGCGCGTGGATGAACCCTTCATACGAAAGATGATCGAGCCACTGTTGCGGGCGGCTGCGGACATGACGGAAGCTTTCGGAGGCAGTAGAGGCCTTCTCCAATCATAAGGTCCATGATCAGGACGGCATACGCGTCGACGGAAACATCGCGGGATGTGTCTTATCTCTCAGCCCAATGATCGCCGCGATTTTTTTGGGGATGGTTTTTGCCAATATCGTCGGCTTCTCGGCGTCTGCCGATGCTGGCATCTCCGTCGCGGGGAAAAAAACTGCTTCGTCTAGCGGTTGCCATGCTTGGCCTGCAGCTAACCTTCAACCAGCTGGCCGGCATCGGGATCACCGGTCTGATGTTAGCGGCGACGGTTGTGGTTTCAACGTTGATTTTTACGGTTTGGGTGGAGCGCTGCGAGGGAGAAGTACCAGAGCTTCGGACGCTGATAACCTCGCGCCAGCGATGGCTTATGCGAATCCTGGGCCGATCCGCACCGACTGCGGGCTTTCCTTCACAAGCACAATTGCGCATTGTGCGCCCCCGATGAGCTACAATTGGGAAGGCGCCCGGAACTCCGCACTCTGTGTTCATTTTTTTCACTGGCGTATCTTAGCCGGTGGAGCATCGCACGTATGCTGCAGTCAGACGAGCTTCTTCAGAATTGGGCGTTTCTTTGATATTTTCGAGAAGATTCGCCCCATAGCTGCGTATTTACTAATATTTCGATCAAAGAAAGCGCGTCGGTTACGCGGAATTTCGGTCAATCCTGGCGTCGGTCGGTTGACAGTCTCGCGACCTTGTCACACAAATTGTGAAAATGATTTTCAATACTAGACCGGGATACGCGAAGCCATCGCTGACGAAGGTGGCCTGCGGATAAGTCGACAGCACAATTCGCCGAGGAGCAATGCGCATGACCAGTCAGCGGCTCATCATGCTGATCTTTTTCCTCCAGCCGATCGCTTTTGGCGCCTGGTTGCCACGCATCCCAGACATTCAACAAAAGCTCGGTCTCGGGCCGGCCGAACTGGCGTTGGCCCTGCTCGGCATGCCAGCAGGAATCCTGCTAACCCTGCCCTTCGCTGGCCGCTTCGTCGCCCGGATCGGCGGCCGCGCCACCATCCTCTACGGCTTCATGGTGTTTCTCGGGCTGGTGTGGCTACCGACATGGGCGCCAAGCATCGAGTTGCTTTTCGTAACACTCGCAGTCGTGGGCGTTGCGTTGGCGACATTGGAGCTGGGCCTCAACGTCGAGGCGGATGCCATCGAGAAGCGCTCTGCCAAGTTGATCATGAGCACATGTCACGGCTTCTGGAGCCTCGGGATCATGGCGGGCAGTCTGGTCGGCATCGGCTTTGCTGCAGCGGGCGTGCCGCCTGAATGGGCCGTACTGATTGCAGCGGCGGTTATGTTGCCAATCAGCCTTCTGGCAGCCAAGGCGTTGCCGGACCTACATGTTGTAGAGCCAACGCAGACGGACACCGTCAAAACCAGGCGCCGCCCACCAAGTCGAGCTTTGCTCGGTATTTGCTTCTTTGTCTTCGGCATCACCATGACCGAGGGCGCGGTTGCGGACTGGTCGGCAGTCTACCTGCGAGACGTGTTCGGGCTCGCCAGCGCCAGCGCCGGTTTTGGCTATTCGATCTTCGCCTTCATGGTCGCTGCGGGACGGTTCGGCGGTGACCGGCTCAAGACCATCTACGGGCCTGTCGCTGTGGCTCGCACATGCGGGCTCGCCAGTGTTGCGGGGCTGCTCTTGGTGGCGATAAGCCCGGCTGCCTGGTTGGCGCTGATCGGCTTTGCCGCCATGGGCTTCGGTGTATCGGTCGGTTTTCCGCTTGCTGTCACAGCGGCAGCCGACCAAAAAGACCGGCCGGCACCCGCAAGTGTGGCGATACTGTCTTTCGTGGCACTCCTCGGCTTTCTGATTGGACCGCCAATGATCGGACTTGTTGCCGAGCAAAGCGACATGCGTTTCGGTTTGGGGATGCTTGTTCCCTTCCTGGCTGTGAGCTTGCTGCTGACCGGCATGCTGAAGCCGGGCACCAAAGCGGCTCCCGTGCTGGTATCAACTTGAAAGCGGACGCCCGAAGTCGGCCCCGGTCCACAATTCGCCTGCCGGTTTCCGCATCAGTTGTCGGAAGGTCAAAGGCAACGCGTGGCTATTGTGCGAGCGATGCCGTGTTCTATGTGGCCATGATCAGGCCCCTGCCCCGTTGATCTTCAGCATCACTTGCAGGCAGTCTCCCCGCGTTTCCTAGACTTCCTCGCGCGCCACAGACAGTCGTGCCAGCCAGCCCCCTCAGAAAAGGTTCTTTCATGCCCAGCTACCCGGATACCCTTCTTCACATCGACGGCAAATGGCGGCCGGCGCGATCAGGCAAGAGCACTCCGGTTGTCGACCCTGCAACCGAAGAGGCGATCGGAACTGTCGCCTGGGCCGAGGTTGCCGATCTCGACGAGGCACTTGAAGCGGCCCAGAAAGGCTTTGAGATCTGGCGCCGGACGTCCTCCTTCGATCGGGGAAAAATCATGCGCGCCGCCGCAGCGCTGTTGAGGCAGCGCGCCGACGACATCGCCTGGCTGATGACCCGCGAACAGGGCAAGCCGCTTGGCCAGTCGAAGGGCGAGATCCTGAGTGCTGCCGACATCATCGACTGGTTCGCCGAAGAGGGCCGGCGCGCCTATGGCCAGATCATTCCGCCACGTGCGCCCAATGTGACCCAGATGACGGTGAAGGTCCCGGTTGGTCCGGTGGCCGCATTTACGCCCTGGAATTTCCCGATCAACCAGGTGGTGCGCAAACTTTCGGCGGCTCTTACGACCGGATGCTCGATCATCGTGAAGGCGCCAGAGGAAACACCGGCTTCGCCGGCCGAGCTGATCCGGTGTTTTGTAGATGCAGGGGTGCCGGATGGTGTCGTCAACCTCGTCTACGGCGTGCCCGCACAGATCTCGCAGTATTTGATTTCACATCCGGTGATCCGCAAGATGTCCTTCACAGGCTCGACTCCGGTTGGCAAGTCGCTGGCTTCGCTTGCCGGCCTGCACATGAAGCGGGCGACGATGGAGCTTGGCGGCCATGCCCCGGTGATCGTCACCGAGGATGCCGACGTCGACGAGGCGGTCGCGGTAATGGCTGGCAGCAAATATCGCAATGCCGGTCAGGTGTGCGTGTCGCCGACGCGTTTCCTCGTGCAGGAACGGGTGGCCGATCGGTTCATCGACGGCTTCACCGCCGCCTCGCAGGCGATCAAGGTCGGCAATGGCCTTGATAGCACGACGGACATGGGGCCGCTTGCCAACGAGCGCCGTATTCCCGCAATCGAGAAGCTGATCGTCGATGCCGTCGAACAGGGCGGGCGCTTGACGACCGGCGGCCACCGCATCGGAAATCGCGGTTACTTCTTCGAGCCGACGGTGCTTGCAGACGTGCCGCGCTCGGCCGCCATCATGAACGACGAACCCTTCGGCCCGGTTGCGATCATCAACCGGTATTCGGAACTGGACGATGCGATCGAAGAGGCCAACCGCCTACCCTTCGGGCTGGCTGCCTATGCCTTCACCGGCTCGCAGAAACAGTCGGATCGCATTGCTGCCGAAATCGAAAGCGGCATGATCTCGATCAACCATCTCGGGCTTGCCCTGCCCGAGGTCCCGTTCGGGGGGATCAAGGATTCCGGTTATGGCACCGAAGGCGGATCCGAAGCGATAGATGCCTATCTGGAAACGCGCTTCGTGACGCGCAAGAGCGCCTGAAATCTCGCCACGCCGTTATCTGGTCCCGCCGGGAGAGCGCGCTCGCCTGGCGGGGAACCACGAGCCAAAATACGGCCGTCCGGCTCCGGGGTCAGGTGGTCCCGCCACATCGGCGTTGATCCATGGCGCGGCGGTTCAACTGGCATTGAGGCGGTACGGCTGACAGGCGCGCACTCGTTGAAACCATCCCCTCCTGCAAACGAATGCGCTTTGCGTTTGTTGCGCGGAAATTTCCTCGCACGCAACGCGCCATCGTGTGGCGTGCTGACTTCGAAACCAAAGATCGCTGAGAATGTTTAACCTTCACTGTGGCAGGTCACAGGGAGGAATGGCAATGCGAAATGGGCTGAATCCGCGGCAGGAAATCGCTTCCGCAACCACGCTTGATATTACCGACATCACCAGCGAGGCATCAGGTATGCCTGGCTTCGACGCCCACGAGCAGGTTTGGCTGGGCCGCGACACCGAGCGCGGCCTTGAGGCAATCGTGGCTGTTCACACGACGGTCCTTGGTCCGGCTTTGGGCGGAACCCGCATCTGGCCGCATGTCAGCTTCGAGGCCGGCGTCACCGATGCACTGCGCCTTTCGCGCGGCATGAGCTTCAAGTCCGCCATCGCCGGCCTGGCGCTGGGCGGCGGCAAGGCGGTGATCATCGCCGACCCGAAGACAGAGAAAACGCCGGCGATGCTCGCGGCCTATGCCGAGATGCTGAATGCGCTGGTTGGCCAATACATCACGGCCGAAGATGTCGGTATGACGCTTGCGGACGCGGACTTCCTTGCCGAGCGCACGCCGAACGTCAGCGGCACCACCAAGGGCGGCAGTGGCAACCCATCGCCCTTTACCGCATTGGGCACGTTCCTCGGCCTCAAGGCCGCACTGCGCCATCGCACCGGTAGCGATAACCTGAAAGGCATTCGCGTTGCCGTACAGGGATTGGGGTCTGTCGGTTGGGCGCTCTGCCAGAGGCTCCACGCCGAAGGCGCCATGCTGACGGTTTCCGATCTCGACCAAGCCCGCACCGAACGCGCCGCTCAAGAGCTTGGCGCGACAGTCGTCGAGGGCCAGGCGATCATTGCAGCGGATGTCGATATATTCGCGCCCTGTGCGTTGGGCGGCGTTCTGTCCGCCGTGACGATCCCGTTGCTCCGAGCCAAGATCGTTGCGGGAGCGGCAAACAACCAGCTCGCGACCGCTGCGGACGGTGAGCGCCTCAGGGAAAGAGGCATCCTCTATGCGCCCGACTATGTCATCAACGCCGGCGGTGTCATCAACGTCGCGGCCGAAATCGGCAGCGGTCGCTACGGCGTCGACGATGTGATGGTTCGCGTCGACCGGATCCCTTTGATCTTGACCCGCATCTTCGAACGCGCCGAGAACGAGGGCCGGACCACCGACGCCGTGGCCGAAACGATGGCCCGCGAGATCATCGAGACTGCCAGACAATAGGTTTGCCCAGACGACAAGATGGTGGACAAGCGAAGACTTCTGCTCAATGTTCCCGCACAGCCGCATCAGCGAGCCCATTGTTTTGGGTTGGCCGATGCGGCAGCCGCAACGTCGGCCTGACAGCGGATCTGCACGTTGTCGGCCCAAATCGCCGCGAGGATGTCATGGCATTTGAACTCTACTACTGGGATGGCATTCAGGGCCGTGGAGAATTCGTGCGGCTGGCACTTGAGCACGCCGGGGCCGACTATGTCGATGTCACGCGGGAGCCTGACCGCGGGACGGATGAGATGATGCAGTTCATCGATAGTTCGTCGGAGGCGCATATTCCCTTCGCGCCTCCTTTTCTCAAAGACGGCGGGCAGCTCGTCTCCCATGTTGCCAACATCCTGCTCTATCTCGGCGCTCGGCTTGATCTTGCGCCGCGAGACGAAGACGCGCGCTGGTTCGCCAACGGACTTCAATTGACGATCACTGATTTCGTCGCCGAAGTGCACGACACGCACCACCCGATAGCGACCTCCAAGTACTATGAAGACCAGAAAGAAGAAGCAAAGGCGCGAGCGTCGGAGTTCGTCATGAACCGCCTGCCGAAATTCCTTGGTTATTTCGAGCGCGTGTTGAAGCAAAACCCGGTACAAGGCGGCCATCTTGTCGGCGACAGCCTTAGCTATGTCGACCTGTCGATGTTCCAGATGATCGAAGGGCTGGTCTATGCCTTCCCCAAGGCAATGAAGCACCACGACATCCGATATCCGGGTCTCGCACGGCTTCACGACCGGGTGAAGGACGGTCCCGCTATTGCTTCCTATCTGGCGTCGCCGCGTCGATTGGCGTTCAACGAAAGCGGCATTTTCCGCAGATATCCCGCGCTCGATATCGATCCGTGATCACTGCGATCCTTCAACACTGCGGTCGCGTGCAGAGCGACTATGGGACGTCATTTCCGGTCGCCGCAGAGTAGAGGTCGAACCAGGTTTGCCTGTCGATGCGAACCGCAAGCGCCTCTGAAAAACGGCGGATCCGATCGATGCTGTTTGTGCCAAGCACAGGCAGAATTCGGGCTGGGTGGGCAAGCAGCCAAGCAATCGCGACGGCGGCCCGGTCGACGCCAGCCTCGGCGCCGAGACGGTCGAGCTTCTCGGCGAGCACACCGCTCTCCGTCATCAACCGACCCCCTGCAAGCGGGGACCAGGCCATCGGCGGGGTCGACATTTGCTGAAGATGAGCAAGATCCCCGTTGGTGAAGGGCGCCGTTGCCAACAGACTGAGTTCAATCTGGTTGGTCGCGAGCCTTGTACTCATCGCCGACTGTAAAAGGCTTTGATCCCATGGGCGAAAATTCGAGACGCCGACCGATCGTACCTTTCCATCCTTGACCAGCGCGTCGAGCGCAGCACCCGTTTCGACGTGATCCATGAACGGGTCAGGCCGGTGAATGAGAAGAAGATCGATGTAGTCCGTGGCCATCAGTCGGAGCGATTCGTCGACCGAGGCAGTGATATGGCGGGCGCTTGTGTCGTAATGCTTGACCTTCGCGGCGCTGTGCCTGCCGGCAGGGTAGACGATGCCGCATTTGGTGACGATCTCGATGCGCTGACGAAGTCCGCTGCCACGCAACGCTTTGCCGAAGAGTTCTTCGACCATATAGCCGCCGTAGATGTCGGCGTGATCCATCGTGGTCACGCCCTGATCGAGACACGCTTCAATCTTTGAGCGGATGTGAGCGATCGACGTGTCCTGATCGTCTGCCAGCCGCCACATGCCGTAGACAATCCGCGAAAGCTCCACGTCTCCCGCAATTCCAATCCGCTCCATCGTTACTCTCCATGTCGGCTCACTGTGTCGCGAAGCTATAATCTGTTGCTGATTTCAGCAACTTGGCAGCGGCGGTAAATGTCGACGATCCGCATTTCCTCCGTGCAGCGCCAGTGAGCGCGCTAAATTTTGTTTTCAGCGCGGCCCCTGCCCCCGTCCCGTCAACAGCCACGAGAGGCTTACGCTCAAGACGCCGGCGATCATCGCCAGGCGATTGGCACGTGGGGCATCTCGATCGTTTTCCCAGTTGAACCACGTGCTCGTCTCGACGCCGACGATCCTGGCGGCCTTTTGTGCCGAAACGTCAAGCGCATCGCGCGCAAGCGACATACGTCCGCCGATTGTGTCATCCTGGGTGCAGAACGTGTTTTCATAATTGTTGAAGTTCATCGGTATCCCTTTCCATTCTGATGTGAGCGGTCGCCCGGCGGCATTTGGCTGACGCCGGGCTCTTTCTCCCGTGGGTGGACCGGCTTACCTTCCGGTCCAGGCCTTCACCTGATCGGGGTGATCGGCGATGTATTTCTCGACTGCAGCTTCATAGGAAGTCTCCTGCGCCTGGAACATCGCAGCCTCCAGATCGCCGATCGGCAGTTTCATGCGGGAGAGGAAGGCGGCGACATCAGGATTGTCCTGCTTGAACCCCTGGCGCGCCAGCACGTCGACATGCTCGGCCTCACCGAGCGAGCCCTTCGGATCGGCGATGTAGCGAAGCTCGTATTTGCCGAACATCCAATGCGGGCTCCAGGACGTAGCGACGAACCACTTTTCAGTTCTGATTGCGCGATCCAACGCCGTCAGCATCCCGGCTTCGCTGGAGATCTGAAGCTTGTAGCCGTCGAGGCCATAATCCTTGAGCGCCTTTTCCGAGAGACGCGTCAGCCCGGCGCCCGGATCGATACCCTGAACCGTCGAAGTAAGCTTTTCCTTGATCTCGGGCTTCTGCAGATCCTCGATCGAGTTGAGTTCGCTTTCGGGAATGTAGGCCGGGACGACCCAGCCGAGTTTGGCGCCCTCATAGACAGTGCCGAGGGTCTCGACCTTGTCCTTCACCTTGCCGTAGTAATCGGCATGGGTTTGCGGCAGCCATGCCATCATCATCGCATCGAGATCGCCACGGCTGACCCCTTGATAGAGCGGAGCGACGTCTGTCTGGACAAGCTCGACCTCGTGGCCGAGTTCATCCTTGATGATTTTCGCCGCGAGCTTGGTGACGAATTCCGCATCCGACCATGCTGCCCAGCCGATTTTCACAGGCTTTGTCTCCTGCGCGAAGCTTGCGCCTGCCGGCCCGCCAATAAACATGGCCGCAAGGCCGATGGTTGCGATTGTCTTGAACATATCCAATCCTTCCTATGCATTTCGAATGACAGCGGGCGGAACGCCCGCCGATGAAGACGCTGCGCTCAGGCCGTCTTGGCCTCGGGCTCGCGCTGTGCGAACTTCACAAACGGCAGGCGCCAGGAAGCGCCTTTCTTTCCAAGGCTCTGGGTAAGGCGATCGAGAATGACGGCGAGGATGACCACGGCCAGGCCGCCTTCGAAGCCGGTGCCGACATCGAGCCGCTGGATGCCCGTCAGCACCGTGTTACCGAGGCCGCCCGCGCCGATCATCGAGGCGATGACCACCATCGACAGCGACAGCATGATCGTCTGGTTGATGCCCGCCATGATCGACGGCATTGCGTTGGGTAGCTGGACCTTGAGGAGAAGCTGGGTCGGCGTGCAGCCAAAGGCATTGCCTGCCTCGACGAACTCCACATGCACCTGCCGGATGCCGAGATTGGTCAGACGCACGACCGGGGGCATGGAAAAGATGACGGTCGCAATGGTGCCAGGAACCGCGCCGAGCCCAAAGAACATCGCCGCCGGGATGAGGTAGACGAAGGCCGGCATCGTCTGCATCAGATCGAGCCCCGGGCGGATGACCGCGGCGACGGAATCCCGTCGCGCCATGGCGACGCCGAGCGGCAAGCCGATGATCATCGCGATGACAGTCGAAGCAATGACAAGAGACAACGTCTCCATCATCGCTGCCCACAGTCCCATTTGCCCGACCAGCGAAAGCGACAATCCGGCAAAGACCGCAAAGCCGAATGAGACGCGCCACAGGGCGAGAAGAGCGAAGATCGCTATACCAACCGGCGCGGGAATGCTGAGCAGACCGTTCTGCAATCCGTTCGTCACGAACCCGATCGACGCAGCGATGAAGTCGAGCGCGGGCGAAAAATTGTCGAGGATGTAATTGACGGCCGAATCGATGCCGTCTCCGATGTCGAAGCTCATAATTTTATCCGATTGGCTGGTGAGGTTCAGTTGGCGCGGTCGAGCGTCTCAAGCAGCGCCGACTTGCTGATGGCGCCGATGTAACGGTCTTGGTCGTCGACAACAGGAACCGGCCATGCGCTTGCAGCCACTTGCCCAAGGACACTCGAGAGCTGTTCGCTGGCAAGGATCGGCGCTGCGTCGGCAAGGAAAGCCTTGCGATATGGATCTTCCGCCTTGGAGCGGATCTTCTCCATCAATGACGCCTGGCTGACCATGCCATGGTATTTCATGTCGCGGCCGACGATGATCGCGAACTCCCTGTCGCGGCTCTTCATCTGCTCCAGCGCGGCAGCGGCGGAAACACCCTGACGCTCTATGATGGTGATCTGGGTCTTTCGCGCGACGTCGCCGGCCTTGAAAACCTGCGAGACGTCGACATTGCGGAAGAACGACCGAACATAGTCGTTGGCGGGATTGCCGACGATTTCGTCAGGTGTGCCGACCTGGACGACGTTTCCGTTCTGCATGATGCAGATACGGTCACCGATGCGCATCGCCTCGTCGAGATCATGGCTGACGAAGACGATCGTTCGGCTGTGTTCGGACTGCAGCCGAACCAGTTCGTCCTGCATTTCCGTGCGGATGAGCGGATCAAGCGCCGAAAACGCTTCGTCCATAAGCAGGATCGACGGTTCGCTTGCCAATGCCCGGGCAAGGCCGACGCGCTGCTTCATGCCGCCGGAGAGTTCGTCAGTGCGGCTTTCGCTATAACCGTCAAGCCCGACGGCTTTCAGCGCCACCATGGCCTTCGCCTTGCGCTCGGCTTCGCCGACGCCTGCCACTTCCAGCCCGAAGGCGGCGTTGTTTAGAACATTGCGGTTTGGGAGAAGCGCGAAGGACTGGAACACCATGCTGATGTCTCGGCGACGGAGCTCGATCAGCGCCTTGCGCGACATCTTCGTGATGTCTTGGCCGTCGATCTCGATGGAACCGGATGTCGGCTCGATGAGCCGATTGAGCAGGCGCAGAAGCGTGGATTTGCCGGAACCGGACAGGCCCATGATCACGAAGATCTCGCCTGCCTTGATATCGAAGCTGGCGTCGTTGACGCCAATGGAGCAACCGGTTGCTCGGTGAATGTCTGCCTTGCTCTTGGCGGAGCGAATGAGCTCCAGAGCATCTTCCGGGTATTCCCCGAAAATCTTGTAGACGTCCTTCAATCTTATCTTGGTCGAACTCTCGGACGTGCCGTTCTCATGTTCCATCGTAAAAGCCATAAAAAATTGCCGCCTGCTCAATAGCTGACGCACTCTCCTTGTTTGTGATCTTCAGCATTCCTCAAGCAAATACCGCTCAAGGAAACGATTTCTTTAGGCACCAATTCCATCGCGCGGAATATGGTGAAGTTAATCCTCGGCAATCGTCAGATGAGCATTATTATAATAATACATGCTGCGTTGATGAGCGCGGAGAAACTGTCGTTTCTACAATGGCGAATGATGGCCGAGGCGCAAAGGATTGCCTTTATTACGACACAGAGTTCCGGATGTCCATTGAAAATTCTATTTTTTTGGCAATCTGGGTGCGCCTGAGAAACTCAACGAGGTCCCGTGGACGCCCGAACACCCTGCAAAAGCGCGCATGCGCGTGCTCGGTTTGACGCCGGTTGAAAGGGTTTTCCGGAGTGATATGCGACATCGAGAAGGAACCGCTGACGGCTAGCCGACAACCTCATTGCGGTAGACGCACCATAATCCACCCGCCTGACATATCCAATGAGACCGTGTCGCCTGACCATCACTTCGCACCAGGTTCCATCACAACGATCAAGCCTGAGCAGCACGCCGCCTTGCAAGCTGGCGCGCTCCGTGGCTGTCGCTGCAGGCGCGCTTCTCAGTGCTGCGTTCGAATCCAGCCAGTTTCCGACGGTGGCCATCCGTTGACCGGAGAGCAGCGCTGCCGACATCCAGCCGATAGCGCCGTCCGCGTCGCGAATCATTCGCCAGTTGCCGGACTCTTCCACAACCCTCGAGCGGCAAACCGGGCGTGACATAAAGCCAGATGATCAGCGAGGCCATCTGGCGCTGGACTCATCGTGTGCAGCGGGCAGCACCTTTGAGGGCTGCCGTCATGCCTTTCAGTGAAAACGAATAGGTCGTTTCCGTGCCGCGGCGTGAGCGCGCATTCAGCGTCATTGTGGCGCCCGCCTTCATGGCGGCTACGAGCTCGGCATCACGGGCCTCGCGTCGCGTCCATGCGGCCCTGCCCTGCGGTGCCAGCGTGAAAGCCTTGTCGCCCACCGCGGCAGTCAGGGTGGAACCGGCCTCGAGATCATAGCCCATGATGGCTTGTGGCACATATCCGGTGGCCGGCCGCGGCGACGGCGCGACAAGGAAGAAGTTGTCGCCGTGGTCGACGTGATCAGGTTTCATCGTCGTTGGGATCGAGAGAATGTAGCAGGTGTCGCGCCCTTCATTTTCGTAGGAATACACGCCCCAGGCGCCGAAGGAGTTGAGCTTTACGGGTTGCGCCTGCGCTGAAGCGTACGTGGTAAGGACGATAGCGCAAGCAGCAATAACTCTGGATTTCATCTTGTTTCCTTTGGCATGGAGGGATCAGGCAGTGCGTTTCGACCGCACACAAGATGCGCCATTCGCGGTCGCAATCGTTGTCAAAGTGTTAACGAAAAGCACCCGAAAAAATGCCCATTGCCGCCGACCAGGCGCAAGTCCCGCGCAATGCACTGCTTGTGCCTCGCCTGACTGAACGTGCGACCTCGATAAAAATATCGTGACCGGATTGTGTTCACTTGAGGGGTCGACATGTGGTCGGTTAGTCGCGAACATGAACGGGAGATGAACAGATGTTTGATCAAAGTTTGGAACGGGCGCCCATGTTCGGCCTAACGTTCGCTTCACAATTCTCTTTGCAACCCATTGACATTGCTGGGGTCGTGGCGGTCAGGACTGCCATCGCCTACTCTGACGTGTTGACGGACGTCGACATTTCGGTAACGCACGAACACGGTGTCATCTACCTGGATGGGGTGGTGTCATCCGTCCGGATGCGCGATGCAGCCCAGAAGATAGCTGCTGAAGTTACCGGTTCACCCATCAGAAACCGGCTTGCGTGGCACATTGACCGTTACCTTTGAAAACGTGACCGTCGGGATCGGTCACGGCATCTTTGCGCCCGACGATTAGCGCTGATCACGACACCCGGCAGGTTCATTCCGCAGCAAGGGTGCGGCCATACATGGCCGTCAAACGCCTGGAATTAACGCGATCGAAAGCCGGTGATGTTAGCACTCCTGGGTTGAAAAGGGAGAGCTGTCATGCTGCCTGCACCATGGAAGCCGATTGAATCCGGTGGCCTGATCCGGCTGGGATCCGCACGCGACGGCGGTTATGTCGTTCCGAAGCGCGCCGTGCTTGCCTCAAAGCGCTTGATCAGCATGGGACTGAACGACGATTGGCAGTTCGAGAAGGAGTTTCGGCAACTCGCAGGCGTTGGCATCGTCTGCTTCGACCATTCCGTCACTTGGAAGTTCTGGCTGCGGTATTATGTCGAGCAGGTTCTGCGGCTTCGCTGGGGCAGACTGGCGCGATATCTGGATTATCGATGGTTCTTCAGCCGGCCAGGCGTCGAGCACCAGCCCATCAGAATCGGCTATGATCAACCGGGGGAAGTTAGCGTCAAGGGGCTGCTCAAGGAGTTCTCCGAAGACAATATTTTCCTCAAGATCGATATTGAGGGATCCGAGTACCGGATACTGGACGATATCGTGAAATATTCGGACCGCTTTACCAGCGTCGTCATCGAACTCCACGATATCGACATACACGAAGATCGAATCCGCAGGTTTGTGGAGGGAATGTCGAATTTCTCGATCGTTTTCCTTCACCCGAACAATTTTGGCGGCACGGACGATCAGGGCGATCCATTGGTTATCGAAATGTGCCTTGTGAGGAATGATCTGCTGGACCCGGCAGCACCAGGCGAGACACGCCCCGAACTGCCGGCAAACACCTCACGCCTCCCCGATATCGAATTGCGCTTCGCTCCGGTCGGCATCAGTTCGACGGTCGGGCCGCGCCGCGATCTCACGGCTTAAGCTGACATCCACAGCATCCCAGGAGTAGCGGCCCTCGTTGGTACCGCCACTCCGTACTCAGCGTTTGAACAAGGGTGTGCGAACGTGCCCCGAAGCAGCGTATGTGAGCGAGGATTCGAGTTGCTCGAACGGCAAGCCGCGGCGGAGCAGATGAGCGACAGCGACCTCGACGATCAGCGGTGCGAATTTCTCTGCGGGACAGGCATGCACGCCGGCACCGAACTCAAGAAACTTTCTGTCCGCCCGTGTGATATCGAAACGATCCGGATCCGGGTTTAACGCCGGGTCCCGGTTTGCCGCCGCCAGCAATACGATGATCATCTCGCCCTGCCGCACCATATGACCTGCGATCTCTGCGTCACGCGCCATGAAGCGAAAAGTGCTGTTGGTGACGGGATCACACCGCAAAACCTCCTGAATAAGCGGTCGCAGCAATGTCGGATCCGCGACGACCTGCGTGCGCAGCGCCGGTTGGCGCGCCAGCGCCAGGAGCGTCGATCCGATCAGAGACGCCATCGCCACATAGCCCTGAACCAGGTAGCCGATGGCGTTGACGACGACATCAGTTTCATCATCGCACCCGACCCGCCTTGCCTCGTTTGCCAGGGCGTGAAGCAACGGACCGCACTGTTGACTGTCGCGCCTGATCTTCATGACGAGCTCGAACAGCGCCTGGGCGCCGTGGTCGCCCCGTGCGAGCAGTTCTGCTGTCAATGCGGGGATCCCGGTTGCCGCGGCCGCAGCGGCGGCGCCATAATCGCCGAGCCACGCCATCACATCGCCGAAGCTGGCCTTGGGGATGCCAAGCAGTTGCGCGACGACCTGCACCGGCAACGCAAACATGAACGTCATCGTTCTATCCACGCTGAACATCTCTTGTGCGTCACCGTCGAGTTCCATGGCACGCCGATGCGCAACGACAGCGACCTGCCCGAGATCGACGCTACGCAAGGCGCTTGCGACCGCCAGCCTCAACTTGTCACCGGCGTCGTCATCGCGCAGACGCACCAAGCGCCCGAATATCTGGCCGGCCGCGCCACCCAGCAAGGCCTCGGGAATCGGTTCGCTCAAGGGGCGCGTGAGACAGATCTTACTCGTCAGAACCTCCTTGACTGCTGCCGCGCTCGCAGCCACCCACCAGCCATTTGCCTCGTCATGAAAGAACGGCTGCTCTTGTGCCAGACGGCTATAATAGGCGGAAGGGTCACGATGAGATGGCGCAGCACGAACATGCGCGGGTTCGTCGGGGGACAGTATGATTGTGTTCATGGCAATACTCCTGCGTTCGGGCCAATGAGCCGCCTTGTCCCTTAATGTCCCTTGCCTTTGCATTTGTCCAAGTTATAGTATTTCTGATACTGATCAGCTTTATGCATGGCCATGGACAGCGAAGCACTGCTCACATTCGTGACCATCCACCAGGCCAACGGGTTCTCGCGCGCCGCTGACATTCTCGGCCGCTCCCAGCCCGCCATCAGCCGGCGCATTGCCCTGCTCGAAGAGGAACTGGGCGTGCCGGTTTTCGAGCGTGCCGCCGGTGGCATTGTGTTGAGCGAAGCGGGCCGCACCCTGCTCCCACATGCAGAGCGCGTACTTGCTGCGCTCGGCGATGCCTCGAGTGCAATCAAAGCCATGCAAACGAACGTCGTGGGGCGTGTCGCGATCGTCGCTGTTGGCACACTCGCCGGCACGAACCTGACCGTGGTTCTCAAACACTTCACGGCCGAGCATCCCGGGATCGAACTTGCGATCAGCACCGCAACCAGCGCCGAAGTCAGCGAGCTGGTTCGGCGGGGTGAAGCTGCGATTGGTCTGCGCTATCTCCTCGACATCGCACCGGATCTCATCTGCGAGCATGTCGCCTCGGAACCCATGGCCGTCATCTGTCACGCCGACCATCCCCTGGCTGGCAAGGAAATCAAATCTCTGACTGAGCTGCGCCATGAGACCTGGTTCGCTTTCCGCAATTCTTACGATCAGCGCGAAACGTTCGCCGACAACATCTTTGCCCAGTTTCAGGCGCGCGGCGTCGCCGAAATCCGCTGGTCGGCCATAGACAGCCTCAATGCGATGAAACGCCTGGTCGAGGCCGGCCTCGGCATTGCGTTACTGCCGGAAAGCGCGATCGATGAGGAAAGGCGCGGAGGTTCACTCGCCACGGTCGGGGTTGCAGACCTGATCGTCGCAAACCCAATTTACACGGTCACGCGTCGTGGCGGTTATCTCAGCCCCGCCACGCTTCGCCTGCTGGAACTTCTGCGAACATCTCCCAGTTTCACGGGCAACGCTGACCTGCAACCACAGGGCGGGAGACTTGAGTCTTCGTAAGACACAATCCGGTTGGGCAGGTCCTATACAAGCACGTGAGGCTGTAGACGGTCCAGCTTAGCATTGCGGAAAAAGCTGGTGACAGCACAAGACACCTTCGCAGCGGGCGGCCACTTCCTGATGCATTCAATGTGGTTTCGCTATTCCGGCTCGCGCAGATCGCAACGCCGGAGATGGAAAAGGCCGGTGGTGGCGCCATACTCGCTATCGCATCGATGGCGGGTAACGACCTCCGTGCGGTCAATCACATCGAGCTGCCGTGGCCTTGGAGCCATGGCGACCTGTTCCTTGCCAATCGCCGCTTGCCGGATCGGCGGACGGCAGTCCCCGCCGACCGGCGGGCACTGACATCTTTTGCCCATAGGCAGCAAGACCGAATTTCGACGGTTCGCAGCAGCGGCAATCTCACGCGATCTTACGCCCGGCGCGCTCAGCTTACTGTTGGGCTGGGGGCGTGGTTTGAATTTTTTCCTGAACCTTCTTGGCCAGAGCCGGGTCGTTTTGGGCGGCTGTCAGGATAGAAGAGTATTCCTCCACCGAAATAGCGGACGAGGATTCCACAGCCTCCACCATCTGCTTGCTGGCTTCAGTCTGCAGCTTCTCCTTTGCCGCTGCGTCCGTTGTTGCTTCTATCTTCGCGGAATACGCCTGCCGGACCTTGTCGACCTGAAGGTAAGCGACTGCAAATGCCTGGATCTTCTGATCGCTGATGGCATCCGTGCCCTTGCCGGCCTGGCCCTGGGTCGGCTGCGTCTCTTGTGCCTGGGCCATTTCCAAGGCAGACGCCGGACTGAAGGCCGTGAAACTGACAAGTGTGGCGGTCAGCGATGCAATGAGTGCGTAACGATTGATCATGTCCATTCCTCTATAACGTGCCAGGCAGCAATACAGCGCCTTGCTCATTCGCCCCCAAACCGGATGAATGCGGGGCGTGGTCTGGACAATGAAACCCTCGAAAGGGCCAGGTGGGGCAGCGACAGGGCAATTTGCTGACCATTGAACGGCAGCTTTGTGGCTTTCACCGAGCGCCGAAAACGCCACCGCGGCCCTGTCGCCCTGCGGAAATCTTGCTGCGCGGCTGGCTCTTAACTGCAATGCGATCGTCGGCCGCCGCCTTTGTTGGCGAGCCGGTACGCTACGGATATCGAATGTCCAAAGCGCACCGTTTGCGGACGCCAAGGTCGAATAGCGTCATCTGCCGCGTCCGCGATGGTCGTTGAACGCAGCGGTACCAAACTCGACGTTCTTGGCAAGTGCCGGCCATTCGCTCGTCACGCCCGGCTGCACCGGCCGCTCCAGATAGGTCGAAAGAACGACATAGCTCCGGGTCGCCTTGACGCCAGGCGTGTCATACAGGCGCGCCAGCAGTCCTTCCAGCGCATGCGTGCTCTCCGTGCGCACCTTAAGGAGCATGCAGGTGTCCCCCGCCACCGAATGCACCTCCTCCACTTCGGGATGTTCTTCAATAGCAAGCAATGCTGGGGTCTTGCCCCAGCCGGTGGTGTCGACATGAACGAAGGCAAGCAGGGTCTTGCCAACGGCCTCGGGATCGATGAGCGCCGCCACGCGACGAATTGCGCCAGAGCGCCTCAGGCGCTTTACGCGCTCGTGCGCGGCCGGTGGTGATAGTCCGACACGGTCCCCGAGTTCGGCGTAGCTCATGGTCGCGTCCTCGACCAAGGCGCCTAATAGCTTTCGGTCCATCGCATCCAGATCACGTTCGGGATGACGCTTGCGCCGAACCTCTTCTGTATTTTGGTCCATTCTGATGTTTCCTCTTGTGGCAGAATGACATTCTGCAATCATCGCTCCATGACGAATGCAGATCAACATATTTCCACTAAATCAGTCGAGCGCTCCCGCATCCCTCCGTTTGCCTTCGTGTTAACGACCTGCATCGGCGTCATCGGGTCGAACTCGCTGGCGCTGGGGCCGATTGCGCCAGAAGTTGCACGCAGTCTTGACGTGGGCGCTCCGGCCGTCATGACGGCATCGGCGGTTTTTGGTCTCGGTACGGCGGCGAGCGCCATCTTCCTTGGACGTTTCATTGATCGCTACGGCCCGAGCCGAATGCTTGTGATCGCATTGCTTCTGCTTGCGATCGGGCTTGGCGCCAGCGCGGCCGCACCGGCGCTCCCCTTCCTTGTGACAGCACAACTGCTGGTCGGGATTGCCGCCGGCATCGCGCTGCCGGCCATCTACACGCTGGCAGCCATTGTCGCGCCGGCGGGACGCGAGAGCGAGACCATCGGCCTGGTGTTGACGGGCTGGACGCTGAGCATGGTCGCAGGTGTACCGTTGTCGGCGGCTATTGCCGATTTCGCCGGCTGGCGCGTGACCTTCCTTGTCGTCGCCGCGGCCGCCCTTATCGTATGTGCTGCGGTGCGGATGGCTGTCGTCCGGGACGCGCCTCAAGCGGCGGCTTCGTCGCCGTTGACGGCGCTCGGCGTTCGTGGGGCCGTGCCACTTCTTTCCGCCTGCGCCGCTTTCATGGCCGCCTTCTATGGCGTCTATGCCTATATCGGCGATCATCTCCATGCCGCCTTGGAACTGCCCCTCAGCGCCAACGGTTTCATTGCGGCCTTCTATGGAGTCGGTTTTGGAAGTGCTGCCTTCCTCGACCGTCTGATCGATCGCCTCGGTGCCGGGAAATTACTGCCGCTCATTTTTCTCGTTGTCGCCGCAGTCTACGTTGCGATGGCAGCAGCCAGCGGTTCCTACAAAGCCATGCTGGCGGTCGTCTTCTTCTGGGGACTTGCCAACCATCTCGGACTCAATGTGCTCATCATGCGGCTGACGGCGCTCAGCCCCACCCGGCGCGGCGCCATCATGGGACTAAACAGTGGCGTCACCTATCTTGCCCTGTTTGCCGGCACACTTGCCTTTGGCAACCTCTATTCTGCGGCGAGCTTCTTTGCTCTCCCTGTTGCCGCCGGCGGTCTGATGCTTGCGGCAGCGCTTTGCGCGGCTCTTGCACCGCGCTAGAGCATGTCGCGCAAAAGTGCACAGCGGTTTTGCGATTACGACATGCGCAAAAACAAGAGCTTAGAGCGCAGCAAGCGAATCCGAGAGATCGCAACGCGCTTTAGCGGCCCTCGTCGTTCGACCAGTTGGAACGCCGATCAGCGTATAGGCGGGATGGGTTGCCGAGGCGCCTGGTCTAATGCGCGGTGTAGGCGCCATCCACCAGATGGTAGCTACCGGAGATGAAGCTCGCTTGTTCGGACAGGAGAAAACACACAAGAGCTGCAACTTCGTCCGGCGTGCCGCGTCGACCCATGGGCTGAAGCGCCTCCAAGCGTCGGTTGCTTGTCAACTCGGACTGCTCGGATAGCAGTGGCGTTTCGATCATGCCCGGCCCGACCGCATTGATTCGTACGCCCCTTTTTGCATACTCGATCGCGGCGACCTTCGTCAGGCCGACAACCCCATGCTTGGCTGCGGTGTATGCCGATGCGGTCGGCAGGCCGACGGAGCCCAGAATCGACGACATGTTGACGATAGATCCACCACCCTGCGCCGCCATGGCGGCGATCTCGTACTTCATGCAATAGAACACGCCGTTGAGATTGACGCTGATCAACCTTTCCCACTCGTCTACCGGGTAATCAGCCGTCGCCCTTCGAATGCCGTCGACTCCGGCATTGTTGACCGCCAGATGCAGCCCCCCGTGTGTCTGGACAACGGTTTCGACCAGCTTCGCCACGTCGCCGGCTTTGGCGACATCGACCTCCACGGGGAAGGCCGTCCCGCCAGAGGAACAGATCTCGTTGGCGACCGCACGCGCCGCATCGGCATTGATATCCGCTACGACGACTTTCGCCCCCTCTGCGCCAAGCTGACGGGCGACCGCGGCACCTATCCCAGACCCTGCGCCGGTTACAAGCGCGACTTTACCGGCGAAGCCAAGCTCCATTCTGTGTATCCTTATTCAAGAGCCCAATCGACCAGAGGCGGACGCAAGCTGCAAGCAGGTTCATCAATTGTGGCGTGCTTTGTTAGCCTGCACCTGCGAAACGCGAAGTGCAATGGCCTTTACTCTTCCTGCACTACTAGTTTTCTCCTCGGAAAAGCGAAGAATAGCGACTTGGCCAACGAACGCTTGAGTGTTAAAGACGAAACAGTGCTCACCGATTACTCGTAGGTGGATATGAACAGTAACCGCGTTACCCGGCGGGCGATCCTGCTCGGCAGTTTGGCTTTAACGGCATCTGGATGCACATCAACGGCACAACGATTGGGCGAGCCCATCTTTTCTGCCTTCGGAGGTGGCCCGTCTTCCCGCTATCGGCGTCGAGATGTGGCTTATGACGGAGGTGAGCCCCCTGGGACGATCGTCGTCGACACCACGGAACGCTACCTATATCTGGTTGAAGGCGGTGGTCGGGCCATCCGCTACGGCGTTGCTGTCGGCGAAGATGGACGCACGCTCAAGGGCCCGGCGTCAATCGGGCGCAAGGCCGAATGGCCGTCCTGGACGCCGACCGAAAGCATGATGGAGCGCAAGCCGCATTTACGGCAATATGCCGGAGGCGTCAGCGGTGGGAACCATAATCCACTTGGCGCAGCCGCTCTTTATCTCTATCGCGGCGGGCAGGATACCATGTTCCGGCTGCATGGAACAAACGAGCCCTGGACGATAGGCCAGGCAGTATCGAGCGGATGCGTCCGCTTGACCAATGAGGATATCGTCGATCTGTACAACCGAACTCCCGTTGGGGCCAAGGTTCTGGTCATCTGATCAAGCTTTTATGCTCGCCGACGCAAATTGTGTTCTTTTTGCACTAGGCGAGAGCGAAGAACGCCCTATTAATATAAGCGTTGCCTTTGATTCCCATTCCGCATAGAGGAGAGGACTTCTTGATGAGCAGAAATCTAATCATGATCGTTACCTTGCTTTCCGTCGTCGGCCTGAGTGGCTGCGATACTATCGGCAAAGGCAAGGGTAAAGCCCCGCCGCCGGTCGAGTCCGCCGAACCGGCACCGGTCTATAAATAACTTGAACTTCTGATGGGTGGGGAGGGCAAGTGCCCTCCCCACGTCATCCCAACCGGTCGGGCCGGCCCTAAGGCTGCAATGTCTGCCGGGCTGTGCTCATCGGAGTTCAGGAGATATTCCACAGTGATGCCGCATATGATTGGCCGACTAACACTCGTGGCAATGCTCGCGTTTGCGACGGCTGCCTGCGAATCAACTGATAAAAAACCCGAACCGCGTTTTGTCTCGAGTACCAGTGGCGCACCTGCCGTGAGCGCAGGCGTAGCCCGGGAAGCCGGTTACTTTATCGAATTCAGATCCCGATACGCCCTAAGCTACGGCCATACCTATGTGATTTTCGGGCGCACGGATCAGGCTGGTGCGATGATTGATCCCGAAGTCGCGGGTCTTGCACCGGCCAGTACCAGCGCAACTCCCTATGTCCTCGGTCACTTTTTGCCCGTACCGGCCGAAACTGGTGCCAGCGACGGTGATCTTGAGGAGGCATACAGGTCAGCAAGCTGGCGCGTGATGCTGACCGAAGCGGAGTACAACAAGACCGTTGCCGATATCAGGAAACTTAAAGCCAAATCGCGATTCTGGCAGGCGTCGGTTTACAACTGCAATGCCTTCGTCGCAGATATCGCACGTTCCATGGGATATCAGACGCCCAGCATCTGGCTAAGGCCGCAGCAGTTCGTTACAAAACTCCGGCAGATGAACGCGGGCTAAAGGCGATCGGTCCGGCGTTTCGCGCCCAATCGATCGTATATCGCAGAAAGGCTTCGGTGACTTGAAGTGATCATATCGATCGCCGCTCTGGGCAAAATCGTGTGGGTAGTCGGCATCATCGCCTGGTACTTTATTCGTGTGCCGTTCGAACGCCGGGCAAAGCGCGTGCAGGTCGTCAGCACCCGCCGCTCGCCGGTTGACATGTTCGGGCTTGCGTCCGGCCTCCTTGGCCTGGCGATCATCCCAGCTTTCTACGTTGCCACTGGAATGCCGGGGGCCGCCGACTATTCGGCCCGTCCGTGGGCCATCGTGCTAGGCGCAGTCATTTTTTTCTTTGCCCTGTGGGTTTTTCGCCGGACACATAAGGAGCTCGGTCGGAACTGGTCGATCACGTTGGAGATTCGTGACAAGCACGAGCTGATCTCCGGCGGACCGTACGCCTTTGTTCGCCACCCGATGTATACGTCCTTCATGCTGATGGGTCTCGGTCAGGCCTTTCTGCTTTCCAATTGGGTGGCAGGGCTGGCGGGCTTGCTCGGGTTCGCGGTGCTTTTTTTTCTAAGGGTGGACAAGGAAGAGCGTATGATGCTGGAGATTTTCGGGCCGCAGTACCGTGACTACATGCAGCGGACCAAGCGAATCGTCCCGTATCTCTATTAAAGGTGACATGATGCGAGGCCGAGCCATCAAGCTTTCGGTGCCACGGCGCCTTGTCTGTGACCTGATGCGGTTTTCGATCGGGGTGCCGCGCGTTACCGTTCAGCGGCAAATGAACCTCGACCCGCTGCAAAGGGCGAGAATCGCCCAGACCAGCAGGCCGTCTTGGACCGCGCTGTTCTTGAAGGGATACGCGCTTCTTTGTCGGGAGACGCCGGAGTTCCGGCGTGCATACGTCAAGCTCCCCCGACCTCAGCTTTATGAATACCCGGAAAGCGTAGCGTCCATTGCGCATGAACGCGAGCATGACGGCGAGCGGGTGGTCCTGCTCAGCAAGATCAAGTCTCCGGAGCGCCTCCCGATCCCTGAACTGGCCGCCCTGATCGATGCGGCGCGGTCGCGCCCGGTGGCGGAGATAAAGGAGTTTCGGCGCGCGCTGAAGATTGCCCGCATGCCGGGCCCATTCCGTTGGCTGCTCATGTGGCTGGCGCTCAATCTCGGCTCGCGGCGCGCCCACTACTTCGGCACCTTCCAACTGTCGGTCTATTCGGGCCTCGGGGCGGAATCGCTCAATCCCCTGACCCCCCTCACCACCCTCTTCAATTACGGCCCCATCGCCGCGGACGGCACGGTCACCGTACGCATCCACTACGATCACAGGGTCATGGATGGTGCCAATGTCGCGCGCGCGCTGGAACGCTTCGAAGCGATCCTGAACGGTGATGTTGCCCAGGAAGTGTTGGGTCTTTCTCAAGACGAAGCCGTTCACACGCCCTTGCTGTCGCGGAAGACCACATGATGGTACAGGCCGAATTGCGACCGGCGGTCGTGGTCATTGGAGCCTCGCGCGGTATTGGTCGGGCGATCGCCAAAGTTGCCGCGCGAGAAAAAGCACCCGTCGTACTTGTCGCGAGATCCCACAAAGATCTGGTCGCAGTGGCGAGCGAGATTGGAGAGGCCGGCGGCGAAGCATTCGTGCTGGACCTCGACCTGTTTTCGGCCGATACGGCGGCGCGCCTGGAGGATTTCCTCACGGCAAACAACCTTTGCTGCGACGTCCTCGTCAACAGCGCCGGCTACGGTTTGCGGGGGGCGGCAACAACACTCCCCGTCCAAGATCAGTTGGGGATCATCGACCTCAACATCCGCGCGCTTACCGACTTGTCTCTTCATTTCCTGCCGGGGATGGTGGCGCGCGGTCGCGGCGGCGTCCTCAACCTCGGCTCCATTGCCGGCTTCATGCCCGGCCCTAACATGGCGCTTTACTACGCAAGCAAGAGCTACGTGCGCTCCTTTTCCGAGGCCCTTCACCAGGAATTACGCCGTACCGGCGTCACGGTGACATGCGTTGCTCCCGGTCCGGTATCGACCGAATTCCTGCAGCGATCCGGCGCCGATCGCGTGCCGCTTTTCAAGGTCCTGCCGAAGCTTGATGCCGACTATGTCGCCGAGCGCGCTTGGCGCGGGTTCAAGTCGGGGCGGCGTCTCGTCGTGCCGGGAATCTCCGCCAAACTTGCGGCGTTTGCCGCAGCGTGGCTGCCATCCGCAGTCATGTTGCCATTGATCGGCCGATTGCAACGTCGCAGCAATGATCCCTGCCCTTGCGGCTCCGGCATAAAATTCAAGGATTGCTGTGGCGCCCGTTCGCGTCGGGATGCCTTGCGGCAAAACACCCCTCTAAACCGCTGATCGGTTTGACACCGTCGAAAAATGCGCCTTCGGATCGCCTCCGGATACCGCAACCAATGTGAGGGGTGCCGTTTGCGAATGCGCTCCATGGCACCTGCGTCAAACGCCTCAAAAATTGGATGTGGTCGATGATGGCGGAGTGACTGGTGATGTCGGAGGATCCCGTCGACGCGTGTACCAAAAAAGCAGTGTCAGACACTTGAAGGCCAGCCAGCGCCCTCCCATCTGCCGGACAACCCGCTGGTCCGGGCCCCTCTGGCGAGAGCTTCCGGCGCTCTTGCGATGTCGGACCTTATCCGACATCTGCGCCGGCGGAGCTCTATTCCGTGGATACTTCCCTTTTGTTTATCGATTGGCTGGGTACGCCAATCTGGATGTGGCTCAGCTTCATCACGCTGGTCATCGCTATCCTGTCCTTCGACCTTGGCGTGCTGCACAACGATAACAAGGAAATCGAGGTCGGCGAGAGCATCAAGCTCTCAGCGCTCTACATCTCGCTTGGCCTCGCTTTCGGCGGCTGGGTCTGGTGGTATCTGGGCGCCGACGCCGGCCTTGCCTACATGACCGGCTTCGTCGTCGAAAAGACGCTCGCGCTCGACAACGTGTTCGTCATCGCCCTCATTTTCTCATTCTTTGCCGTCCCGCGTCTCTACCAGCATCGGGTGCTTTTTTGGGGCATCCTCGGCGTCATCGTCCTGCGCGCCATCATGATCGGCGTCGGTGCGACGCTTGTCGCTGAATTCTCGTGGCTACTCTACATCTTCGCTGCCTTCCTCGTCGTTACCGGCTTGAAGATGCTGTTCATGAAAGAAGCCGAGCCCGACATCTCCAACAACGCGTTGGTGCGCTTCATGCGGAACCGTTTCAATGTAACGGAGACCCATCACGGCGAACATTTCTTCGTCAAGCGGGCAGATCCGAAGAGCGGCAAGCTGATCTGGTTCATCACGCCGCTGTTCATGGCCCTCGTGCTTATCGAGGTGGCTGACGTTATCTTCGCCGTCGATTCGGTACCGGCGATCTTCGCCATCACCACCGATCCGTTCCTGGTCTATACGTCCAACATCTTCGCCATTCTCGGCCTGCGGGCGCTCTACTTCGCACTGGCAGCGATGATCCACCGCTTCCGCTATCTGAAGCCGGCTCTGGCCGTGGTTCTGATCTTCATCGGTTCGAAGATCTTCGTTGCCGATCTGCTGGGCCTGGAGAAATTCCCGGCGGCGCTGTCGCTTGGCATCACCTTTGCGATCATCGCAAGCGGCGTGATCTGGAGCCTGGTCAAGACGCGCGGGGAGGCGATACCGGCCGAGTAAGTCTCGGCAAAGCGACCTCCGTCAAGACGAGGCGATACGCCCGGAGGCTGCCCAAGAGGGCAGCCAATCCATTTCAGTGACAATCAGCTAAGCCGCGGGTGCTCGAAAGAACGCCCGCGGTTCGCGTTTATCGGATCGGCGTCTGCTCGCCCAAAGCGGCGACCATCGCGCGGATCTTCACGGCTTTCTCGAAATGGTCGAGCCGATGGGTCCTGATCCACCATTCGGCCGCCTCCATCAAAAGCTCTGGGTCTTCGTTTTTGTTGGCAAAGAAGGCATAGAACGAGAGGCCCACCCCGGGTCCCTTTTCAGCGATCTTCCGATCGCAAACTTCCAATATCTTCCGTTGCAAGGCGGTTCTCATGATCCGGCTCCAATGCGTTTGCTGATTGTCTCTGGTGAAGGGGTCGGCTTCGCCCTGCCCGCTCAAAGGGCTCTTTTCAAGACGAGGTCTTAGCCGCAGCCGGTCGGGCTGCGCAATCCTTGACAGGGCGGTCACGATTCATCGGGTGATTGTCTGATTGACCGGCCGTTGCCGCACCCTTGGATGTGCCATCGCACGCAGGGCTTGACGCCAGAATATTGCGTGTATATACACGCAATATGTCCTATTGTTATTGCATCCTCCTGCGCAAAGCCTCGAGACGAGTGACGTCGCTCTATGACGACGCGCTTGCGCCTATTGGCGTCAATCTCGCGCAGTTCAGTCTGCTGCGAAACATCCAGCGGGCGGAGCCCATCTCTCTGACGGATCTCGGCCAGCGCACGGAACTCGACCGTTCGACGGTCAGCCGGAACGTCAAGGTCCTTGAAAAAATGGCGCTGGTCGTAATGGTGAGCGGGCAGGATCAAAGGGAGTCGGCTGTCGAATTGTCCGAGAAGGGGCGGCAAGTCCTGCGTGACGGGGCTCCTCTCTGGGACGGCGTGCAGACGGCAATCGAGGCCAAGCTCGGGGATGAAGCGTCGGCCCAACTGACGGCCCTGCTGCAGGCTCTCTAGTCAAATCAACACAATCGATCGATGGAAGGAAATGGCCGATGTTCGGACCGGTGCTTGCGCGATATCTCGCCAAACGTGACATCCATTATGGCTGGGCTGTCGCGGCCGTTACATTCCTCGTCATGCTGGCGACGGCCGGTGCAATGGGGTCCGCGGGCGTTCTGATCAAGCCACTCGAAACAGAGTTCGGATGGTCGACTGCCGAGATATCGTTTGCGCTCGCCATTCGCCTCGTGCTCTTCGGTCTGCTTGGGCCGTTCGCGGCAGCCTTCATGAACCACTTCGGCGTCAGGAAGGTCGTTTCCGCGGCGCTGGTTCTCATCGTTACCGGCATCATTGCGTCGTTCTTCATGACGCAGTTGTGGCAGATGGTAGCGCTTTGGGGTGTCGTTCTCGGCGTCGGCACGGGCATGACCGCGCTAGTGCTCGGCGCCACCGTCGCCACGCGCTGGTTCGACAAAAGGCGCGGCCTCGTTGTCGGCCTGATGACGGCCAGCAATGCCACCGGGCAGTTGGTGTTCCTGCCCCTCCTCGCCTCTCTCACCGAGGCGATCGGCTGGCGCACCGCCCTCACCGTCGTCATCGCGGTCCTGTCCTTTGCCTTCCTCCTCGTGCTCCTGTTCATGCAGGACCGGCCTGCTGACGTCGGCTTGGCGCCCTATGGCGGCCGGGCGATCGTGCCGGCTCCAGCACAGAAGCATAATCTGCGCACCCTGTTGCTTTCGCCATTGAAGGCGCTGCAGGAAGCGTCCCGTTCAAACACGTTCTGGGTGCTGTTTGCGACCTTCTTCGTCTGTGGCTTCAGTACCAATGGCCTGATCCAGATGCATTGGGTGTCGATCTGCGGCGATGTCGGCATCGCTGCCGTCGGTGCGGCCGGTTTCCTGGCGCTGATCGGCGTATTCGACCTCGTCGGTACGGTCTTTTCCGGCTGGCTCTCCGACCGCTATGACAATCGTTGGCTGCTCTTCTGGTTCTACGGCCTTCGCGGCCTGTCGCTGTTGTTCCTTCCCTTCAGCGGCTTCAACATCTACACGCTGTCGATCTTCGCCATCTTCTATGGCCTCGACTGGGTCGCGACCGTCCCGCCGACCGTGAAGCTTTCGGCGGAACGCTTTGGTGCAGAGCGGGCGGCGCTGGTCTTCGGCTGGGTGTTTACCGGACACCAGCTCGGCGCGGCGAGCGCTGCATTCCTCGCCGGCGCGAGCAGGACGTCGCTCGAGACCTATACGCCAGCGCTTATTGCCGCCGGCTTGCTGTGCATCGTCGCCGCACTGTTGGTCCTGACCATCGGTCAGCGCGCACCGGCAAACCTGGTGCCGCAGGCGGGGTGAAATGCTAGCAGTTGCCGGCCGCAGTTCTTCATTGCGGCCGGCAATCGACTATTGAACTGCCGTGGTCCCGTAAACGAGGTTCGGCAGCCAGAGCGAAAGCTGCGGGAACATGCTGAGCATCAGCAACAGCACCATCATCATCGCGAGATAGGGCAGCACTTCGCGTGCATAGGCCATCATCGGAACCTTCAGCACCATCGACGAGATGTACATCAGACCACCGACCGGCGGCGTAATGCCGGCAATGGTCAGGTTGGTGATGAAGACGACGCCGAAATGCACGCGATCGATACCGACGCCGTCGATGATCGGGATCAGCATCGGCGTGAGGATGATCAGCGCTGCCGACCCCTCGATCGCCGTACCGATGACGATCAGAAGCACGTTGATCAGCAACAGCATCAACAGCGGGTTGTCGGTTGCTGCACCCAGCCAGCCGGACATCGCTTGAGGCACCTGTTCCCAGGCGAGATAGAAACCGAAGGCCGCGGCCGCGCAGATCATGATCATGACCACGGCCGAATCGCGCACCGACTCGGCAAGCACTTCCGGGATCTGGCGGATGGTGAACTCACGGTAACCGAAGACCGCCACGAACAGCACGTAGACGACGACGACTGCACCAGCCTCCGTGGTGGTGAACAGCCCATAGCGAGTTCCGGCGAAGATGACGATCGGGATCGACAGCGCCCAGAGACCGTCGACCAGCGCCTTCATCGCTTCGGCACGGCTCGCCCGCTCCTTGCGCAGCGGCTTGTAGCCACGCTTCTTGGCAATGAAGTAGGTGGTGATCATCAGGCCGCCGGCAAGCACAAGGCCGGGCACGACGCCAGCCGCAAACAGCCGGCCGATCGAGGTTTCGGCAAGGAAGCCATAGACGATAAGACCGATCGACGGCGGGATCAGGCTGGTGATAATGGCGGCCGATGAGGTGATAACCGCAGCGAAGGCACGGCTGTATCCCCGCTCCGACATTTCGACGCCCAGCGTCTTGGCAAGCATCGCCGCATCGGCGTTGGCGGATGCAGTCAAGCCGCCAAGCAGCGTGCCGAGAACCGTGCACATCTGGGCGAGTGCCCCGGTCATATGGCCGACGAGGACGTCTGCGAGGTTGAGCAGCCGGCGGGTGATGCCCGAGGCGTTCATGATGCAGCCGGCGAGTACGAACAGCGGCAGCGCCAGCAGCGACACGGACTGGCTACCTTCGGCCATTTCCTGGGCGAAGTTGGCAAGTGGAATCATGTCCATGTTGATGAGGAAGAACGCCAGCGCGCCGATCGCCATCGCCCAGGTGATCGGGGTGGACAAAAGGAAGAGAACGACGACCAGCAGCGACGGGCCGGCAAGATGAAAGAAGGTCATATCAGCGATTCCACATTGCGATGCACCCGCGCGGTCCACGGTCTCTCGACGATCAGGTGCTGAACGAACATGCCGGCGGATGCCAGGGCGAGCGGGCCATAGGAGAGGCTGCGCGACAGGTCGAGCGCGATGGTGTGGACCTGGCGCGACGTCCATGCCTGCCAGGCAAACAGCACCGTCATCACCAGGAAGAAGACGGCGAGCAACAGGTAATTGAACCAGGCAATCGCCTTCTGCCAGCCTGCGGGGAAGGCCGTGACCAGCACATCGATCGCCGCATGCGTCCCCAACCGAACACCGGCAACGGCGCCGAAAAACACGAGATAGGCAAAGGCCATGATCGCCAGTTCGTAGGTCCATGCAGCCGGCTGCGGGAAAATATAGCGACTGACGACACCCCAGAGGATCGAAAAGACGATGACGATGAGCGCGACAACGCCAATCGCCTCGTCGGCGCGGCGAAAACTGAGAAGAGGAATTGTCTCTTCCTGAAGGTGTGAGGTTTCCATGGCGGCCTCGGTCATGTGAAGAGAAGGATATGGGTGGCCGATAGCGCCACCCATTTGCGGTCGGCTGTACCAGTCTCACATTCCCTGTGAGCTGATCTGCCAACCCGGCGTCGACCGTCGAGCCGACGCCGGGTTGGCGGCGGGAGCGAGCGTGTCCGCCTACTCGGCCATCGCCTTCTGGACGCGGTCGTAGATGCCGGGAGTAATGTTCGGCACCTTGTCATAGGCGATGCGCGACGCCTCGACGAAGGCTGGAACGTCGACGTCTGTAACGATCTCGACACCGGAGTCGGCGAGCTGTTTGGCATAGGCGTCGTCGGTTTCGAGCGTCATCTCAGTCAGTTCCTTGGCGATCGTCTGCCCCTCCTCCAGAAGGATCTTCTGCAGATCTTCCGGCAGGCCGTTGAAGAACTGGCTCGATGCGACCCAGGCGGTGAACATGATCTGGTGGCCGGTCTTGGAGACGACCTTGCGGGTCTCGTTCAGCTTCGCACCGGCGATCGAACCGAATGGCCCTTCAGCGGCATCGACGACGCCGGTCTGCAGCGCGTTGTAGACATCGCCCCAGGGAAGTTCCGTCGGGCGTGCGCCGTAGCTGCCAAAGGTCGCCATCATGATCGGCGAGGACGGCACGCGGATCGTCACGCCGGCAAGATCGGCCGGGGTACGGACGGGCTTGTTGGAGATGATGTGGCGGTAGCCGAAGAGGCCGTTGGGCATGATGATCTTGATGCCCTGCGCCTCGAGCTTGCCCGACAGTTCCTTGTAGAGGTCCGATGCAAACAGGCGGTCCGTGGCCTCAAGACTCGGATAGACGTAGGGGCCGGCCAGGATCGACATATCGGGCACGAACTGACCGAGCTGGCCGTAGTCGGTGGCGCTGAGCAGGCTGGCGCCGCTCATCACCATCTCATTGACCTTCTTCTGCGCGCCGAGCTGGTCGCCGGTCATCACGGTAATCGCGATTCGGCCGTCAGAACGCTTCTCGACGCGCTCGGAGAAGGTCTTCATCGCCTTGACGATCGGCTCGTTGGGATTCACCTGCGAGGTCGAAAAACGCAGGCTGTATTCCTGCGCATTGGCGCTACCGCAATAGGACAGAGCGGCGATGGCAGCCGCGAGCACGAACTTCTTCATTGGATCCTCCTGTTCCGGACTCCCCTCCGGAATTCATTCATAAGCGAATGAATAAGTTATTTACGAATGAGTCACAAGCGTCAAGTGGAATGTCTCGGTGCCGCGGCCGTTCGAAGGTGAGAGCGCCATTCCGCGTCCCGTTGGCGGAAAAAGCAAAAGCCGCCGCAGAGATCCTGCAGCGGCTTCAAGCAACACGTTTGAATTCACACCTTATATATGAATACCCTCTCAGGGATAATCGGCGCTACTAGCCCTTGAACGTGTAATCCTTGATGGACTGCGGCTTCATCTCGATCGAAAAGCCTGGACGTTCCGGCGGCATGTAGGCGGCGTTGTGGATGATGCACGGCTCGAGGAAGTGCTCGTGCAAATGGTCGACATACTCGATCACCCGGCCATCCTTGGTCCCAGACACGGCGATGTAGTCGATCATCGACAGATGCTGGACGTATTCGCAGAGCCCTACCCCGCCGGCATGCGGCCAGACTGGAAGCTCATACTTCGCCGCCACCAGCAGAACCGCCAGCACTTCGTTCAGGCCGCCCATGCGGCAGGAATCGATCTGCACCACGTCGATCGCGCCCTCGGCGATGAACTGCTTGAACATGATCCGGTTCTGGCACATCTCACCGGTTGCGACTTTCACCGGGCCGATCGCCTCACGGATCTTACGGTGGCCGGCGACATCATCGGGACTTGTCGGTTCCTCAATGAAGAACGGCTTGGCAAAGGCCAGTTGTTTGACCCAGTCGATCGCTTCACCGACCTCCCAGACCTGGTTAGCATCGATCATCAGGTAGCGGTCCGGGCCGATGACTTCGCGTGCAATGGTCAGGCGCCTGATGTCGTCGGCGAGATCACGCCCGACCTTCATCTTGACGTGATTGAAGCCCTGGTCGATTGCCTCCTGCGCCAGCCGGCGAAGCTTGTCGTCGTCATAGCCGAGCCAACCGGCAGACGTCGTATAGCAGGCGTAACCTTCGCTCTTCAGCGTCGCGATACGCTCCGCCTTGCCGGCTTCGGCACGCTTCAGGATCGCCACGGCTTCGTCGCGGGTCAGCACATCGGTCATATAGCGGTAGTCGACAATGTCGGCGATCTCTTCCGGCGACATGTCGGCGACGAGTTGCCAGACGGGCTTGCTGGCTTCCTTGGCGAGCAGATCCCAGATCGCGTTGACGATGGCACCGGTGGCCAGATGAATGGCCCCCTTCTCCGGGCCGATCCAGCGCAGCTGGCTGTCGCTGGTCAGATGTCGCCAAAAGCGGCCTGGATTGGCGAGTATCTCCGCCGTATCGCTGCCGACGACGAGATGCTGCATGGCTTTGATCGCCATGCAGCAGATGTCGTTGCCCCGCCCGATCGTGAACGTCAGGCCATGGCCCGCCAATCCGGGGCTATCGGTGTCGAGGATGACATAGGCCGCGGAATAGTCAGGGTCCGGGTTCATGGCATCGGAACCGTCGAGGCTCTGCGATGTGGGAAAGCGCAGATCGAAGACGCGCAGATCGGTGATGCGGGTCATGTTTGCTCCAATGAGAATAGATCAGTCGTCCGCGCGTACGGACTGCTTCTGGGTGCCGAGACCTTCGATGCCGAGTTCGACGACATCGCCGGCCTTGAGGTAACGCGGCGGCTTCATGCCCATGCCGACGCCCGGCGGCGTACCGGTCGAAATGATGTCGCCCGGCTGCAGCGACATGAACTGCGACAGGTAGGAGACGAGATAGGCGACACCATAGACCATGGTCTTGGATGAGCCGTTCTGCATCGTCTCGCCGTTGACCTTGAGCCACATCGGCAGGTTCTGCGGATCCGGAATCTCGTCCTTCGTCACCAGCCATGGGCCGGTCGGGCCGAAGGTGTCGCAGGACTTGCCCTTGGTCCACTGTCCCTGGCGCTCGATCTGGAACGCGCGCTCTGACACGTCGTGGACCGTGCAATAGCCGGCGACATAGTCGAGGGCTTCGGCTTCGCTGACATACTTCGCCTTGCGGCCGATGACGACGCCGAGTTCGACTTCCCAGTCGGTCTTCTCGGAGCCGCGCGGAATGACGAGGTCATCGTTCGGACCGACGATGGCCGACGTCGCCTTCATGAAGATGATCGGCTCGGAGGGAACGGTCGCACCCGTTTCGGCGGCATGGTCGGAATAGTTGAGGCCGATGCAGATGAATTTGCCGGTGCCAGCGACGCAAGGGCCGAGGCGCGGGCTGCCGGCCACAGCCGGAAGGCTGGCAAGATCGAGCTTGGCCAGCTCCGCCAACTTGGCAGGATCCAGCGCTGCTCCCGAGAAGTCGGCGACATGGCCGGAAAGATCGCGAAGCGTGCCGCTCGCGTCGATGATTGCAGGCTTTTCCTGCCCCGGTTCGCCATAACGAAGAAGTTTCATGGTGTCATATCCCTGATTTGAGTGCTCAGATGGTCCAGCCGCCATCGATGGCATAGGCCTGCCCGGAGGTATAGGTCGCGCCGGCGAGGTAGAGGGCGAGATCGGCGATCTCTTCCGGCGTGCCGATCCGGCCCATCGGCTGACGGGCGATGAAGGCGGCCCGCGCCGCGTCGTAATCGCCCTGTGCCCGCATGCGATCCTGCAGCGATGGGCTTTCGACCGTACCAGGGCAGATGGCATTGCAGCGGATGCCGTCGGCGACATAGTCGGCGGCAACGGATTTGGTCAGGCCGATGACGGCCGCCTTGGTCACGCCATAGGCAAAGCGGTTCGGCACGCCCTTGATGCTGGACGCAACCGAAGCCATGTTGATGATCGAGCCGTCCTTGCGCGAAAGCATGCCCGGCAACACGGCCCGGATGGTGCGGATCATCGCCTTGACGTTGAGGTCGAAGGCGAATTCAAGGTCGGCATCCTTCATGTCGAGGATCGAGCCGGCATGCACGAAACCGGCGCAATTGAAGAGCACGTCGACCTGACCGATCTTCTCAACCAGCGCCTCGACAGCGCCTGGGTCGAGAACGTCGAGCCGATGGGTTTCAACAGAGGCTTCTGCGGCCAGCGCTGCGAGTGCCTCGGTGTTGATGTCGGTGGCATGCACCTTGGCGCCGGCCTTGGCAAAGGCAAGCGCGGTGGCGCGGCCGATGCCCTGGGCTGCGGCGGTGATAAGGACGACCTTACCCAAAAGACCCGTTGTCATTGTTGACCCCTCATGCTTTGCGTTCGACGACCAGGATATGATCGGCGGCGAGGACGACCTCGCCACGCTGGTTGATAACTTCGCACCGTTCGACGACACGTCCCGCCTTCGGCCGCTTCGGATCGTCCTCCTTGGCGGAGATCGTCACGCGGGTGCGGATGGTGTCGCCGATATGAACCGGACGCACGAACCGTAACCGATCATAGCCATAAGAAAAGGCGACGGGATTGATCAGCGACGCCGTCAGGCCGACGCCGATGGAAAAGATCATGGTGCCATGGGCGATCCGCTGGCCGCCGGGCAAGGTTTTGGCGAATTCCGCGTCCATGTGGTGCGGGAAGAAGTCGCCCGTATGCCCGGCATGGACCACGAAGTCGGTCTCGGTGATCGTACGGCCTGTGCTCAACCTGACATGGCCGAGTTCATAGTCTTCGAAATGGATTGTCTGTTCCAACATCGTCAACGTCCGGGAAGTGGCGCGATCGCGGTTGCAGGCCGCGCGCTGGATTGGTAGGCGGCCTCGACCAGCGCCATCGTCTGCCAGGCGTCGTCGACTGCGCCGATCAGCTGCTCGTCCTCGCCACTAACGAAGCGTTGCAGGTTGGCCATGCGATTGGCAAAAGCGTCTGGGAACCAGGCGCCGTTGAGCGGCACCTCCACCCATTCCGTGCCACCGGCTGGCCGGATCCACAGTTCGTCGGGCTCGCCGCGCGGATAGTCGAGATTGACGCCCAGCTTGACGTATGCCGCCCCCTCGGTTCCCGAGATACGGAACTCGCAGGCCTGGAACTTGCGGCCGAAATCATGGTCGTGATTGACCGAAAGCACGCAGCGCACCTGGTCGCCGTAGTCGAGAATGGCGGCCGTGCGGGTCTGCGCCACCTCATGATTGGGATGGCCGATCGTCTTGGCGTGCACACCGTCGGGATTGCCGAGCAGTCCGCGGATCAGGTCGAGATAATGGATCGAGTGCATGGCGATCTCGATCCGCGGCAACCCTTTGAGGAACGGCCAGAGACCCCAGGGCGTGGCAAGTGCAAGCCACGCATCGAAGTCGACGATCTGGCCGAGATAGCCTTTTTCGATCGCGTCGCGCAGCGCCAGCATCATCGGGGCAAAGCGAAGCTGGAAATTGACTGCCGCCTGCAATTGCCGGTCACGGCAGATGTTGAGGATCTCCGTGGCTGCTGCCAGATCTGCGCCCATCGGCTTCTGGATCAGGGCGCCCGATCCTACTGGCAGTTTCGACAGGATTGCAGCATGCGCTGCCGGCGGCGTCGCCAGATCGAAGATCGCATCTGGGATTGCCAGCGCCTCGGTCTCGGTCGCAAACGCTCGGATGCCCCATTCGGCAGCAAGCGACGCCGCCTTCTTGACATCGGGATCGAAGATGCCGGCGACGGGAAGGCCTGCCTTGCGATAGGCCGGAAGATGCGCATCACCGACAATGCTGCCGGCGCCGAAGATGACGATCGGGCGCGGTTTTTCGGGTGTCGGCCAGGATTGCTGCAGCGACGTCGGATCGAACTGGTCAGTCACGATGCAAGACCTTTCCGTCGTGGTGGAAGACTTCCTCCAGCATCGCCCACCACTCGCCATCCCCGCGCGTTTCGAGCGGCTTCTGGCATGGCATGCAAACCGACCACCATTCCTGGTTCTTCGGGTGCGCGGCCATCCTGGCCATGTCGGCTGCGAAATCCTCGCCGACATATTCCCAGTAGCCGAACAGCAGGTTTTCCGGCTCCTTGAGGAAGATGGAGTAATTCGTGACGTTGCATTCGGAGATCAGCGTAAGGATCTCCGGCCAGACGGCAGCGTGCAGCGTCTTGTATTCGGCGATCTTGTCGGGCTGAAGACCGATCACCATTCCCATTCGTTGCATGGCGGCCTCCCTACTTCACGAATTCCCGGGTGAACTCGTTGATCGAGCGCGCCTTCACAGCATCCCAGTCCCAGGCAATGCCGATGCCGGCTTCAGACGGCGCAATGGCGCGTCCGTTACGGATCTCCATGCCCTTGGTTGTCAGTTCATCGAGCTGCGGAATGTATTCGACATATTTGCCGTTCGGCACGGCGCAGACAAGGCTGACATGCAGTTCCATCAGGAAATGCGGGCAGACCGGAATATCGAAAGCCTCAGCAGCGTGCGCGACCTTCAGCCAAGGCGTGATGCCGCCGATGCGGGCGACGTCGACCTGGACGATCGAGCAGGCCCCCTTCTGCATGTACTCACGGAAATGCCGGATCGAATACATGGATTCGCCGACGGCGATCGGGGTCGGGGTCGAGCGTGTCAGGCGGATGTGGCCGTCGAGATCGTCGGCCGGCAGCGGCTCCTCGATCCAGGCGAGATCCAACTCCTTCAGCCGAGCGGCCCGGCGGATCGCCTCGTCAACGGTAAAACCCTGGTTACAGTCGGTCATGATCTCGAAGCCATCACCGAGCGCTTTGCGCATCGCCGACAGGCGATCATAGTCCTCGGAGCCGTGCGGCTTCCCGATCTTGACCTTGGAGCCGGAAAAACCCTTGGCCTTGGCCTGAAGCGCATCCTCGACGAGGGCTTCCTTTTCGATATGCAGCCAACCGCCTTCGGTGGTGTAGAGCGGGCAACTGTCCTTGGCGCCACCGGCAAGCTTCCAGAGCGGCAGCTTCTGTTTCCGTGCGCGCAGGTCCCAAAGGGCGGTGTCGACGGCAGCGAGTGCCAGCGCCGTTATCGGGCCGATCGTCGTCGCATGGGTGGCAAATTCCATCTTGTGCCAGATGGCTTCGATGCAATCGACGTCCTCGCCGATCAGGATCGGAACGAGATGGTCGGACAGCAGGCGCATGACGGAGGAACCGCCCGTGCCGATCGTGTAGCTGTAGCCCGTCCCGGTCGCGCCGTCGGAATCCGTGATCGTGACGATCGGCGTTTCCTGGCTGACGAAGCTCTGGATCGCGTCGGTCCGCTTCACCTTCGGCTGCAGATCGACCATACGCAGTTCAATTTTCTCGATCCTTGCCATGTCAGCCTTCCAGAGCCTTTCCTGTCTCGATGTCGAAGAGATGGGCGCGGGAGAGATCGAAGCTCATGCGCACACTTTCGCCTGAGCGAAGCGGACGCGGATTGAGCATGCGCGAAACCCAGTCGCGGCCATTGAATTGGATGAACACCAGCGTCTCGTTGCCGAGCGGCTCGGTGATGGTGACGGGCAGCTCAACCTCGTGCACGGCAGCGGCATCGCCGGCATGAAGGCCATGGCCCGTGGGGTAGATATCATCGGGCCGCAGGCCGAATGTGACCTTCTGGCCGGCGCGGAGCGCGCCGACAAACCGCGGCGGGATGGGCAGACGGACGCCGGTCGCAAACACCAGCTGGCCATGGTCGACCACGGCCTCGTCCATGTTCATCGGCGGCGAGCCGATGAAGCCGGCAACAAACTTCGTCGCGGGTTTCTGGAAGACTTCTTCCGGTGTTCCGACCTGTTCGATATGGCCGTCGCGCATGATGACGATGCGATCGGAAAGCGTCATCGCCTCGACCTGGTCATGCGTCACATAGATCATCGTCGCCTGCATGCGGGCATGCAGCTTCTTGATTTCGGTGCGCACCTGGGTGCGCAGCTTGGCGTCGAGGTTGGACAGTGGCTCGTCGAACAGGAAGACGTCGGGCTGGCGCACGATCGCACGGCCCATCGCCACGCGCTGGCGCTGGCCGCCGGACAGCTGCGACGGGCGACGTTCCAGCAGATGGCCGAGATCGAGAATGGTCGCAGCCTCATCGACGCGCGCCTTGATGTCGTCAGTAGAGCGGCCGGCGATCTTCAGCGAGAAACCCATGTTCTCGGCGACCGTCATATGCGGATAGAGCGCGTAGGACTGGAAGACCATCGAGATGTTGCGGGCGCGCGGCGGCAGGTCGTTGACCTTGCGGCCACCGATCTCGATGGCTCCGCCGCTGACATCTTCGAGGCCGGCGATCATGCGCAGCGTCGTCGATTTGCCGCAACCGGACGGGCCGACCAGGGCGATGAACTCGCGGTCTTTCACCTCGAGATCGATGCCGTGAACGACTTCGAGCGCGCCATAGCGTTTGACCAGTTTCCTGAGGGTGACAGGAGCCATGAATGTTATCCTTTCACCGCGCCGAAGGTGAGGCCCGAAACGAGGTGCTTTTGAATGATGAAGGTGAGCGTGAGCGCCGGGACGATCATGACCACGGCGAGCGCGCACATACCGCGCCAGTCGATCGTGAACTCGGCGGTGTAGTCGAGCAGGCCGACGGGCAGAGTTTTCGAGTTGACCGAGCGGGTGATCTGCGAGGCCAGAGCATATTCATTCCAGGACGTGAGGAAGGCGAAGATGCCCGCGGAGGCAATGCCGGGGCCAGCAAGCGGAAACTCCACCTGCCAGAATGCCTGCCAGGGTGTGCAGCCGTCGATCTGGGCGGCTTCCGCCAGATCCTTCGGTACCTGACGGAAGAAGCCGTCGATCAGCCAGATAGTGAAGGGCACGTTCAGCGCGACATAGGTCAGGATCAGCGAGAAATGCGTGTCGATGATGCCGGTGCGGGCATAGATCATGAAGAGCGGGAGGGACAACGCGATGCCGGGAACGGCGCGCGTCAGCATGAAGCCGAGGAAAATCGCCGACTTTGCCTTGAAGCGGTAACGGGCAAAGGCATAACCACCGGCCATGCCGATCGCCAGAGCGATCACCGTCGACGTGACGGAGATGATGAGAGAGTTGCGGAAGTAGTCCCAGACGGGAACCCCGCCCTGCCCGGCGCCGGCGAACATGGCGCGGTAGGCATCCAGCGAAATGCTTTCCGGGATCCAGACCGGCGGCTTTGCCATGATCTCGACGGTCGGGCGCAACGACGACAGCACGATCCAGAGGCCCGGCAGGCAGATCACGGCCATTGCGAGAAACAGCCCGATCAGATGCGCCGTCTTCAGGAGGCGCCGGCGCAGGCGATGTGACGAATTGATATCCATTACCACTCGGCTCCGATCTGCTGGCGCGCGGCGGCGAGCTTGCGGAAGAAATAGACGGTGAAGACGATCGACAGCAGGATGGCGACATAGGCCATGGCGTTGGCCATCCCCATGCGGGCGTCGGCGTAGGCCGTGCGGCCGATCAGGGTCCACAGAAGCTCGGTGCGCTTGGCCGGGCCGCCATCGGTCATGATCTTCACGATGTCATAGGCGCGGGCGACGTCGAGCGAGCGGATCGTCATGGCGATGAAGGCAAAAGGCATGAGATAGGGCCAGGTGACGTAGCGGAATGTCTGCCATGGCGTGCAGCCATCGACATGCGCCGCCTCGACCGGGTCCTTCGGCATCGCCAGAAGACCGGCAAGAATGAGGATCGCGAAGACCGCAGTCGACGACCAGACCTCGGCAATGATGATCGAGATCAGCGCGAGGTTGCCGTCAATCAGCCAGGGGATGGCGCGGTCCGTCAGCCCGAGCGACTGCAGCGCATTGTTCACGAAACCGATGTTGTCGTTGAACATGAATTTGAACTGGAAGCCGACGAGCACCGGTGAAAACATCATCGGGAACATCATGATGGTGCGCAGCAGCCGCTGGCCGTGGGTGGCCTTGTTGACAAGGAGCGCGAGGCCGAGGCCAAGCAGCATCTCCGTGTTCAGTGCGACGGTGAGCAGAAGGACGGTGCGGCCGAAAGCGACCCAGAAATCCCAGTTGCTCAGCACGGTGATGTAGTTGCGCAGACCGACGAAGATCCAGAGCGATTCAGGCTTGGTCAGCCGGAACGGCGTGAAGCTCGAATAGAAGGAGAAGAGCAACGGCACCACGATGACCGCTGCCAGCACGACAAAGGCCGGTAGCAGCAGAAGGACCGGTGCGGACAGTTTCTTGAGCTTCATCAGGCATTCCTGAGGGTGACATCACAGTGCCGCGCGTCAGATATGACGCGAAAAAGACGCTGCAAGGCATTAAACTTGCTGCATAATCCTTCCTGACCATTTCCGATCCAGGGAGTTACGCAGTAAATGACGAAGGCGGCGCCGACACCTTGGTATCGGCGCCGCCTTCCTGTCTCTACTCAGAGCTTTCCTGCGTCTTCCAGGATGCCGGTCGCCTTTTCGGCGGCAGTGTCGAGCGCTTCCTTCGACGTCTTGTCGCCGAGGATGGCGGCCTGGAGTTCAGGATAGACGGCGTTGGAGATTTCGATCCATTCTGCAGTCTGCGGAACCGGGAATGCATGCTTTGCCGCTTCCTGGAAAGCCTGCAACACCTCAGTCTTGTAGGCATCGCCCTCGGCGGCCTTGATGTTGTATTCCCAGACGGCGGTGCGCGTCGGCAGCGGACCGGTCGCCGATTCCAGCTTCTGGCTATCCTCGTTGGTCAGCCACCAGACGAGCGAAGCTGCCGCTTCCTTGTTGGCGCAGTCCTCGGTGACCGAGAAGCCGTGGTGCCCGGACCAGCCCGTGCGCTTGCCCGAGGAACCTGCCGGCTGAACCTTGACGCCGACATTGCCGGCAACCTTCGACGACTTCGGATCGTTGAAGAAGCTCGCCCAGCCAGGCCAATCGAGATTGACGGCGATCGAGCCGGAAGCAAAGCCCTGGCCGAGATCGTCCCAGAGGTAGTTGGTCGTGCCCGGAGGAACGGCCTTGTCCTTGTAGAGCTTGACGAACCAGTCGAGCGCCCGGATGCCGGCTTCGGAATTGAAGGCCGGACGTCCATCCTTGTCGAGGTATTCGCCACCTTCGGCGACCAGCATTTCATAGAAGCGGCCATTGATGGCCTCTTCCTTGCCGGCAAACTGCGTACCGTAGAAGTTCGGCGGGGCCGCGAAGAATTCTGCCTGGTCGCTGACCTGCGCCCAGGTATCCGGCGGCGTGAGGTCGTAGCCGTATTTTTCCTTGAAGGCGGCCTTCTTGGCATCGTCCTGGTAGAGGCTCTTTTGATAGTAGAGCGCCGACACGTCGAACTGCGCGCGTGGAAGCATGACGAGCTTGCCGCCGAGCGTCGAGGCGTCGATGACAGCCGGCACGAACTTTGCGATTTCTTCCGGCGGAAGCAGTGCCAGGAGATCGGTATAGATGTCGGGGTATTGCGGGGCGAAGGAAGAGTGGTTGGAACCGACGCACCAGCTGATACCGCCCGTGGCGATATCCGACTTGATCTCCTTGTCGAGTTCGAAGTGATTCTTCTTCGACAGGATATTGACCTTGGCGCCGGTCGCCTTCTCCCATTCGGCGATGCGCTCATAGAGCTTTTCGTATTGCTGTCCGCCGATCAGCTTGGCGTCGATGGTGACGCCTTCGAACTTGCCGGGCAGTTCCGCGGCGCTGGCCGCTCCCACTGCGCAGGCAAGCATGATGACTCCGGCCGAGACGCCGGAAAGCAGCCTGTTCATAACCTCTCCTCCACTGTAGCGCGCCCTCATCCCGGCCCGCATTTCTCATTTGTGAGAAACTAATTCATATACAAACAACAATTTTATCGCTCGTCAAGGGTGAACTTTCTTTTGTCGGCGGCTTTCTCTGCGTATATGGATATCGATATTCACTAAGGAGGACGCCCATGGACACCGAAGAGTCCGATCGCTACCGCGCCCCCGCGCTGGACAAAGGACTTGATATTCTCGAACTGCTGGCGAGCGTCGATGGAGGCCTGACGCAGGCGGAAATATCGAAAAGGCTCAATCGGAGCCCGAACGAATTCTACCGGATGCTCGACCGGCTCGTGCGCCGCGGCTACGTCACGCGAATCGATGGCGATCGCTATTCCCTGACGTTGAAGCTTTTCGGCCTGGCCCAGCTTCACGCACCGGTGCGGCGGCTGGCCTCCTATGCGACGCCACTGATGCGCGATCTTGCCCAGCGGTCGAAGCAGGCCAACCAGTTGGCCGTGTTCGATCGCGGCTCGGCCGTGGTCATCGCCCAGCAGGAAGCGCCTGATTACTGGGGTATCTCAATCAGGGTCGGCTCGCACATCAGCCTGTTCGATACTGGCTCCGGTCACATCCTGCTCGCCTTCCGCACGCCGGAGGAGCGGGAAATGATGATCGCCGAGCACGCGCGCAGCAAGGACGAGATCTTGCTTGGTCCGGAATTCTATGCCCGGCTCGACCAGATCCGCGAGCGTGGCTACGAAATGATGGCAAGCGCCCAGACGGCCGGCGTCTACAACCTCTCGGCGCCCATTCTCGGGCCTGACGGCCGTGGCATCGCGGCATTGACCATTCCCTATATTGCGCTGGTCAATGCGCCATCTGCGCCTGATATCACCGAGACGATCTCGCTCCTGCGCAGCGCGGCAACACAGCTTTCGGTGCTCGCGGGATCGGATGTGGCGCAATCGTCGGAATGAGCAGGTGCCGGATCTACGGTCGGCACACGACGTCCGCGATCGCTGCATACTGTCAATTTCTTATTTGAATGATCTCTTCTCGTGTGAGAGTGTGAGGCGTATGGAGGAAGCCGCATCGTGATCGTTGATACCCATCTGCATCTCATCAACAAGTCCGCGTTGACCTATCCCTGGCTGACGGGCGTCCCGGCGCTGGATCGGGATTTCCTCTATTCGACCTATGAGGCGGAGGCCCGGCGTGTCGGCATCGGCACGGCGTTGCACATGGAAGTTGACGTCGATCCCGGCGAAATGGAGCTGGAGACGTCAGAAGTTCGGCAACTCTCGCAAAGAGCGGGCAGTCTGCTCAAGGGGGCAATTGCCGCGTGCCGGCCGGAAGAGGACGGCTTTGCCGCCTATCTCGAACGGCAACAGGACGATCCCCTCGTCAAGGGGTTTCGCCGTGTCCTGCATGTGGTCCCGGACGATTTGTCGGACGGCGCCCTCTTCCGCGAGAACATCAGGCGGCTTGGCGGTAACCGTTTTACCTTCGATCTCTGCGTCCTGCCGCACCAGATCCCCAAAGCGATTGCCCTTGCCGATCTCGTGCCCGATCTGCAGTTCGTGCTCGACCATTGCGGCGTTCCCGATATCCGCAACGGCGCCGAACATCCCTGGCGTGACCATATGCGCGAGATCGCAAAGCGGCCGAACGTGGTTGCCAAGATATCCGGCGTCGTCGCCTATGCGGATGAAAGCTGGAATGTCGAGACGCTACGACCTTACGTCGAGCATACGATCGCTACTCTCGGCTGGGACCGCGTCGTCTGGGGCAGCGATTGGCCCGTCTGCACGCTCGGCGCCAACCTTTCAACCTGGGTTGCGACCACTCACGCGTTGCTGGAGCACTGCAGTCCGGACGAGCGGACAAAGCTGCTGTCGGCAAACGCACGTCGAATCTGGAATCTCGCGTAAGGAAGCAACGCGGCCCATTGTGGCCACCCACCCTCACGACAAAGCCTGAAACCGCTAGGTCGGCCTTTTTTGCTGAACACCGGAGATGAGCCGATCGCTTATCTCCGGTGTTTCTCTTTACGCCGCCGCGAAGCTTTCGGTGAAAAGCCGGTTGAGATCGTCAACGACCTGTCGCGCCATCTCCTTGCGCAATAGCCCGTCATTGATGCGATCCGAGGCCGCCTGCTGGAACGGCATGTAACCATCGTGTCGGGGACGCACCCAGGCGGTTTCGAGCGTCGCACGGGTCGCGCGATAAAAGTTTGATGTCGCCGCGTTCACCGCATCGTCGTCCCAGGCGTCGCCGTGTCCCGGCTGTCCGCCGCCAAAGGCGTAGGCCTGGCGCTGGACCGCACCGCTTGCAACCCAATAGGCAAAGTCGGTCGCGGCGTCGATGGACGACGAGAAGCCGGAGACGGCAATGCCCGTTCCGCCAAGCGCCGAACCGCTTGGGCCATGCTGGCCGGCGACCGGAATGTCGCCAAACCGGATGAGCGACGGCCGGAAACCGGCAACCGAGTAGCTGACGTAGCCGTAGATTAACGGCGCGCAGGCGGCTTTTGCCTCCGGGGCCGACATCGCCTCCAGCACCGCGATCGGATCCATCGCGAAGCAGGCGGGGTCGATCAGCGATACAAGCTCGGAGAGCATCTCGAAGGCGGCAACGCCTCCGTCACGGTCCACCAGGTCCGCTTGTCCGCTCACTGCGCAGGGGTGACCGAGATTGCCGCAGAGCGTGTAGAAGCTCATCAGCGAATGCGGCGGTCGCAGCGGCAGCAGCACCGCACCCTTGCGCGCGAGGTCCAACATGCCGGACCAGCTCGAAACACGCTCTCCGAGATCAGGGCGCCAGGCCTGGACCTGTGCCGCGGCATCGATCGGAAAGGCCCATTGGCGCCCGTTCCAGCTGTAACTCGGATAGGATTGCCCGACCGACCCGGCTGCAAGCACGGAACGTTCCGCTTCTCGACCGGCCACATCAAGAGGCGCAAGGCACCCTTCATTGGTGATCTGCCCGACATGCGGGTGATCGATAACGATCAGATCGTATGCCTTGGCGAGCTCCTCGACCGGATAGGTCTCGAAATCCTGCAGCGAGCGCTTCTCCCAATGGATGGCAACCCCGGTCTCTTCCTGCCAGAGTCTCGAACACGCCACCATGGGGTCGTAACCGCGTGGATGGCTCCACGTCATGCCCTTGAGGGTGACGGTCATAGGCCGAACTCCTTGCGGATCGATGCACTGTGTTCGCCGATTCTGGGGGCAGCGCGATCGACCTGGGCGCGCCGACCGTTGACCCGCAGCGGCGAACGCGTGGTCAGGATTGACACGTCGTCTTCGCGGTTGACCGTCTGCAGCATGTCAAGGGTGCGGAAGCCGTCGCTTTCCAGCAGTTCGTTCCAGTTGAGCACGCGAGCGCACCAGATGTCGGCCGGCTCGAGCACGGCCAGCCAATGGTCCACCGTGTTTTCGCCGATGCGCTCGGCGATCAGGGCCTTGATCTCGTCTCTTGCGGAAAACCACGAAGACGGGTCGTCGCAATAGGGCGCGAGCTGCGGCATCTCCAGGAGGTCGGCAAGTTTCGAGATCGGCGTCATCGCGATCGCGAGGTAGCCGTCCTTGGCGGGGTAGACCCCGTAGGGCGCCGACAGATAGGCGTGGGCGCTGCGGAAATCCGAGCGCTTCGGCAGCCGCCTGCCGTCGTTGAGATGGGTCGTCAGCACCTCGAACTGGAAGTCGACCAGCGCTTCGAGCAGGCTGGTTTCAATCAGGCTGCCCTTGCCGGAGATGCCGCGGCGGACGAGACCAGCAAGAATGCCCTGGGCGGCTGCAGCGCCGGCAAGCATATCGCCAATGGCAAGACCGAAGGGGACCGGCCCTTGCGCTTCGTCGCCGTTCAACCACATCACGCCGGAGCGCGCCTGCGCCAGCAGGTCCTGACCGGGCCGCTTGACCCAAGGGCCCTCCTCTCCATAACCGCTGATCGAAGCGTAGACGATGCGCGGGTTGATCGCCCGAACGGCCTCGTAGTCCAAGCCCAGCCGTTGAATGACGCCAGGTCGGAAGTTCTGGATCAGGACGTCGGCCTTGGCGAGCAGCGCCTTCAGCGCCGCGACATCGGATTCGTCCTTGAGATCGATTGCCAGACTTTCCTTAGCGCGATTGATCGCATGGAAGATGGTGGAATCGCCACCGATCTCGGTGTCGCTGAGATAGAGGCGGCGCGATAGATCGCCGCCATCCGGGCGCTCGATCTTGATGACGCGCGCGCCCAGGTCCATCAGCCGTAGAGAGCAATAGGGACCGGAGAGAAACTGGCTCATGTCGACGACGACAAGGCCGGCCAAAGGCAGTTCGTTTTCCTCGTGCATCGCTGTTCTTATTTCTCTGTCTTGCCGACGAAGTCAGCCGGATTGTTGTACTTCACCGTCTGCAGATGCTCGCAGTAGAGCACCAGCTCACCCTCGTTCTTGAAGACCTGATAACTGGCCCGGATCAGGCCAAGCTCCTTGTAGCGCGGTGTTTTGTCCATGTTGGTGCGGATCGTGTAGATCGTGTCGCCCAGAAAGACCGGCTTGATGAAGCGCAGCTTGTCATAGCCGTAGGAAAAAGCGTTGACGCAGTTGGTGGCGACGAGGCCGAGGCCGGCCGAAAAAACGAAGGCGCCAGCCACCAGTCGGCGGCCGAAGATGCCTTCCCGTTCCGCGAACATCTGATCCTGGACATAAGGGTGGATGTCGACGACCAGCGTGTTGAACAGGTGGCTGTCGCTCTCGGAGATCGTCCGGCGCAACGAGCGGATGCGCTGGCCGACCGGCCAATCCTCGTAAAACCAGTTTTCGGCATTCCACACCGGAAGGGCAGCGTGATCCTCCGGCATGTCGGTGGGGCGTGTCGTAGACACGCCAACGGTTGGCGAGAATTCATTCATGAGAAAACCCTGCGCTGGCTCGTATCCGCATTGGCAGCTGGCAGCGAGTGGTCGCGCTTATCATATGGGCGCGGCTGTGCTGGTTGGGCATTATCTCCTCCATGAATTTTCTTATGTAAAGATACTGTTCACATATGGAGGCTTTTTGCAAGATGCAAATGACCATTGCGCCCGGCCTGATCTGCCGGCCAAGAAAGCCATGGATCGAAAGAAACGCTGCAGAGCGGTGAGTGAAAAATGGTGCCGTCCCAAGCGGCGCAGGATGCGAAATCTATCGGGTGCTCTTGCGGATGCGGCTCACCTTCTCGTCGCGAGGCTTGGATGCCTGAGGTTGAGGGCCGGGTTGCTCTTCCTCCTCAACTACCGCTTCGAGCCTGCCGACGACGGAAAGAACAAGAAAGGCGGATCCTGTCGCAAAGGCAGCGATGATCCAGTGGCCGAAGCCGAGAGCGAGGCCAATGGCGCCCGCCAACCACAGACTACCGCCGGTCGTCAGGCCCTGGACCTGTCCGCGCGACAGTACGATGGTGCCCGCCGCAAGAAAGGCGACGCCCGCGGTGACCGCTTCAACGACGCGCAAGGGATCGATCCGGACCCGCTCGTCTATGAAGCCCTTCATATAGACGCTTTCAAGCGAGATGACTGCAAAGGTGCAGGCGGCGAGGCACACGAGCATGTGCGTCTTGAGACCGGCCGGGCGGGCTTTGGCTTCACGCTCGAAGCCAATGATCGAGCCCATCAGCAAGGCCCCGAGAATGCGCGCGAAGATGACCGGATAGGGAATCTGCGACGGCGGAAACATGTCTGCTACGATTTGCTCCATGCGGAACCAACGCGAGTGCTTCGCATTGGTTCCGCATGATGGCGCCGCCTTCCGCCCGGTGGGCGGCGCCGTCGAGCGGCCCGTCCCCGCCCGCTCGTTTCAGTGTGGCTTTGCTTTAGTTGCCGAGTGCTGTGAATGCGGCGTCCAGCCGTTCCTGCGCCTTCTTCGGGTTCTTGGCGCCCTTCGCCGCTGCGAGGTTGGCCGGGCTGTCGCCGACCTGAACCACGCCGACCATGCCCATGCCGTAGTGCGGCGTGCATTTCACGCCGTAGATGCCGGGTGCAGTGAAGGTCACCTTGTAGTTTTCGTTGATTTTGCTCTTGAATGCCTCTGCGCCATCCGGGATCATGCCCTTGATCGTTTCGACGTTGTGGCCCTTGTCGGTCGGGATGAACGTCACCGTGTCGCCGGCCGCAACCTTCAGCGACGCAGGTTCAAACACCATCGCGCCTTCCTTGCCCTTGTTGAGCATGTGCACTTCGAAATCCGCGGCGGTTGCGGGCGCAGCGATAAGCATGACCGCCATTGCGAGGCCCAATCCGCTCTTGATTGCTTTCAACATCGTCTTCTCCGTTTGACCGAGCAGCCCGTGCTTGGGTTGTTCGCCGCAGTATTAGTCCGAAGGCCGTGCACCTAATTTGATGCGCGTCAAATTGGATGCGGATTCCCGGCGACGGTGAATTGACACTAATTAGGACTCCTATATATATCAGGAATGGCAAAGAACACGACGACACCGCCTGCAATTATCGACCGCATAGGCGACGGGTTCGCACGGATAGCGACGGCGATGCGGACCGAAGCATGGACGGCAGCCGACGTGATCGGGTTGAACCCGACACAACTGCAGATCCTGATCTTTCTGGTGGGCCGTGGCAAAGCTGGCATGCGCGTCAAACAGATCGCAGCCCATCTCGGCGTCAGCCAACCGACTGCGACGGATTCGATCAATGCACTGACGCGCAAGGGTTTTGTCGAGAAGCTGGCGGACCCTTCGGATGCGCGGGCCGTAGCGGTGGCCGCGACGGCCGAAGGCGAGGCCGCCGTGCGCCGCGCCGGCATGATTGCCTCGGCGACAGACGCTGCCTTTGCGTCGCTATCGACGCTCGGACAGGAAGATCTGCTGCTTCATCTGGTCAAGATCATCCGCACGCTGCAGGCGTCCGGCGCCATCCCGGAACAACGCATGTGTGTGAACTGCCGATACTTCCAGCCCAATGCCTATCCGGGTTCGAAAGAGCCGCACCATTGCGCCTTCGTCAACGCACCGTTTGGCCAAGCGGATTTGCGCATCGATTGCGGCGAATACGAAACGGCAGACGCCTCAAGCCAGGCCGCCGCCTGGAAGATATTCAACCGTGGCGCGGCCTGAGGTGGGGCAGATGCAATGAAGGACACCACCGACCCATCATTTGTTTCGACCAATGCACCGGCGCTGCCACGCCCCAGCGTGCTGACGTCGGCACCAGGACAAACCGCTTCACCCTCGGGACCAAAGGATTTCACCGCATTCAAGCGCGCTTTCGGCCCCGATGATGTCGGCGCCGGCCCGTCGACTGCCATCGGCGGACCGGCATTTTCTCCCTCCATGCAAATAGAAAGAGAAAACCATGAGCAGAATTAATCTAGTTGACCCCAAGACGGCAACCGGTGCCAGTGCAGAACTGCTGGGCAGCATCCACGCGGCCTTCGGCGCGACACCGAACATGTTCAAGGCGGTGGCCAATTCCCCGGCGGCACTTGCCAGCATGTGGGGTTCGTTCGGCGCGCTTGGCAATGGCCGGCTCGGCGCCAAACTCGGCGAGCAGATTGCCGTCGCCGTCGCTGACCGCAATGATTGCCACTATTGCCTGGCGGCGCATACGGCTCTCGGCCGCAAGGCCGGCGCGACAGCGCAGGACATGGCTGACGCCCAACGCGGCCACTCCGCTGATCCGAAGACCGCGGCGGTGCTTTCATTCGTCCGCATCCTGGTCGACGAACGCGGTCAGGTCTCGGATGCTGACGTCAAGGCGTTGCGCAATGCCGGCTTCGACGATCAGGACATTGTCGAGATCATCGCGCACGTGGCGCTCAATCTCTTCACCAACTACATCAACGTGGCCCTCGCCGTGCCGGTCGATTTCCCCGGCGTCAAGCTCGTGCGCGAAGCGGCCTGACATCCCGCCGGGCAGGTCCTGCCTGCCCGGCCCCTCCCAAAAGGAATGGCCTCATGATCGCTGATCTCTCAAATCAGGCGCCGGAACTGGACGTGAGCAACTGGTTCAACACCGCAACACCGCTGAGCCTCGGCATGCTGCGCGGACGCGTCGTCTTCATCCACGCCTTTCAGATGCTTTGCCCCGCCTGCGTATCGTACGGATTGCCGCAGACCCAGCGCGTGCAGCGGCTGTTTCGCGACACCGATCTCCAAGTGATCGGCCTGCACACGGTTCTCGAACATCATACGGCGATGGGTCCGGAGGCCCTCAAGGCGTTCATCCACGAATACCGTCTAAGCTTTCCGATCGGCGTCGACGCGGCATCACCCGATACGCCGATACCGCGCACGATGCAGGGCTACGGCATGCGTGGCACGCCCACGACCATTATCATTGGCCGCGACGGCAAGGTCCGCCACCATCGATTCGGGATCGAGGACGATCTGCTCGTCGGAGCTTGGCTGGCGACAGCACTTGCAGAACCGCTGCCGGCAACGACTGTGCCGGTGGACATCGCCGGCTGCACGACTGACGGCTGCGCAATTCCCGATGAGATTTCACGTCGAATAGAGACAGGAAAGCGATGACACTGAAATCGGCCCTGGTGATCAGGCATGTTCATTTCGAGGATCTCGGCACCTTTGCCGCTCCCCTTCGCGCTGACTACGGGATAGAATACCGCGATGTCGGAACTGCCGATTTTCTGGATTTCGCGCCGGACGCCCCCGACCTTGTCGTTGTACTCGGCGGACCGATCGGCGCCTACGAGGACCGGACCTACCCGTTTCTGCAGCGGGAGGTCGAGGTGCTGGCAGCACGACTGAAGACCGGTCGGCCGACCCTCGGCATCTGCCTTGGCGCGCAGCTGATTGCGCGCGCAAGCGGCGCGCGGGTCTTTCCATTGGGGATCAAGGAGATCGGTTTCGACCCGATCAGCCTTAGCGAGGCCGGCCGTGCTTCTCCGCTTCGTCATCTGGATGGCGTGCCGATGCTGCATTGGCACGGCGATACCTACGATCTTCCCGCCGGCGCCACTTTGCTGGCGTCGACCCCAAAGACCGTGCAGCAGGCGTTTTCCATCGGCAACAATATTCTCGGGCTTCAGTTTCACCCCGAGGCGGATGCGGGAGTGGCGTTTGAGCGGTGGCTGGTCGGTCACGCCTGCGAGCTGGTGGCGGCAAAGATCGACATCGGAAAACTTCGCGACGATGCGACGCAATACGGGGCCACACTAGCGACGGCCGCCGACTCGATGATGACGGCATGGTTGGAGCAGTTGCATGCGGCCTGAGCAAATAAAGCCGATTGCCCTCAATGCATTGCTGGTGGGTTCACTGACCGCCATCGATGAACGCGGGACGCAAAGCGGTATCGACAAGAAGCCGGTCGCCGGGGCGTTGCACCTGTCGCCGACCGGCTTCGTTGGCGATCACCAGGGCGACCTTAAACGACACGGCGGCATCGAGAAGGCTGTGCACCACTACCCCGGCGATCATTACCGGCTCTGGCGGTCGGAGATCGGCCCGGCAGCGGTTCTCGATCACCCTGGAGCGTTCGGCGAAAACCTGTCGACATCCGGACTGACGGAAGATGATGTGGCCGTCGGAGATCGGTTTCGCCTGGGCCGTGCCCTGCTCGAAGTCAGCCAGGGCCGGCAGCCGTGCTGGAAACTGAACAAGCGCTTCGGTCAAAGCGACATGGCCCGCCGTGTCCAGCAATCCGGTCGCACCGGATGGTACTACCGCGTGATCGAGGAAGGGCGCGTTTGCGCGGAAGACGCCCTCGCTCTGGTCGAGCGCCGATACCCGACTTGGACCATCAGGCGACTCTGGCATTACCTCTACGTCGACACGATGAACCGGGACGCCCTTCAGGAGATTGCCAACCTCGATATCTTGCCGACGAACTGGCGCGACTACGCGATCAAGCGGCTGGCGACCCGCAAGGTCGAGGACTGGACGCGGCGTCTTGAGGGCCAGCACGAAGGGTAGATGTGGCCCCGGCTTGCTTGCCCGGCAAACGTAGAAAGCCTGCTCTGTGTCAGGCGATTTGCACCGCAGGCCTCGACCGGGACTGGCTTGCGAGACGCTGCGCGACCTGATGAGCGACGAAGATCGCATGATCATTCACCTGCGGCAGCCCCATCAACTCGCCGAATGTGCCGCGGGCAAGCGGGCCGGCGATGAAAAGCGCGTCGTCGCTTTTTCCGTCGCGGTCGGCTGCGCGGCTTTGTTCATCGCAGGCAAGGCCGAGGCCCACCCCATCCAGTTGCAAATGGCCAGCATCGGCCATATCGGCCAGCCAACCCTGGCTCCTGAGGATAGCCGTGTGCGCCGGGCCGGTGGTCACGACGCAGGCGTCAAATGTCATCTGCTCGCACTTGCCGGTATGACGGTGTCTAACCTCGGCGGTGATGGTCTCGCCGGCCCGGGCTATCTCTTTCACCGATCCGCCAAGAACCCTCACATCGCCGTGGTCAAGCCCTTGGCCGATGACCGCATCTATCTGTGGTGCGACCCGGAAGCGATGCACATCCCAATAGGGCCTCAGGTGGCGAACAAGTCGTTTTCGCTCCGGGATAGGTAGGGCTCCCCAGATTTCGCCGCCCTGGGCGCGCAACGCGTCGAAAACCGCGTGCCAGCTATGACCCGCCGTCGGCGCCTCCTGAACTGCCTGGCGTATCCTACGCAACAGCGAACGAGCGGTTCGCGAAGGATCGGTGACGAAATCGCCAAATGGCTCCTGCGCCGTTGTCGCGTGTCCCCTCGACCGAAGCCCCCGGCGGGAAAGGGCGGTGATCGGCCCTCGGTGGCCGTTTCGTCTGAGCGAGGCGATGACATCGGCCGAAGTCAGTCCGTTGCCGATCAGGAGGACGCGATCCTCCCCGCGGATTACGGATAGGGCGCCTGACAATGTCGAGTCGGCGACGAAACGTGGATGGCTGGCGAGCGCCTTGGCAATGTGCCGGGGTGCACACGGTGCCGGGTGGGTCGTGGCAACGATGGCGATGTCGGCCAGGATATCAGTTCCTCCATCGGCCGCGATCCGCCATTGCTCGCCCGTCCTGACGATCTGGGCCACCCGTTCGTGACAGTGCTGGACCTGACCGCTCCGAAGAAAAGGTGCGATGAAGTCGCCGACATAGCGGCCGAAGACCGCGCGCCGAGGGTAGAGATTCCCGTCTTCGGTCAGCGCATCCTGGTCGTCGCGCGGCTCACCTTCAGCGGCCAGCCAGTGCAGAAAATCGTCCGGCTCATCCGGTATCAGGCTCATGCGCGCCGCCGGTACGTTGATGCGATGCGCCGGATCGGAGGTGTCGTAGGCAAGACCGGCACCCAGGCGCCCCCGAGGCTCGAAGACGATGATATCGACCGCCTGACCGGTCGTGTTCTTGGCTAGGTTGGCGGCAACCGCCGCCCCGGTGAAGCCACCGCCGATGATTGCGACAACCGGTCGGCGGGGTCGACGCTTCACGATTGCGACACCTTTAGCTTGGGCCTGTGGTCGCCGGCAATGGTCTCGCCGAACGGACCGGTATTGATCGATGTTTCGCGCGCGGGAACCGCGTGACCCAGCGGCAGGTTTGGCAGCACGAGCTCGCCGAAGCGATAGGCCTCCTCCAGGTGCGGGTAGCCAGACATGATGAACGTATCGATGCCGATCTCGCGGTACTCTTCCATCCGCGCCTTGACCTGATCCGGATCACCGACAAGGGCGGTGCCCGCACCGCCGCGCACAAGCCCGACGCCGGCCCAGAGGTTGGGCGCCACCTCGAGCTTGTCGCGCCGGCCGCCATGCAACCGGCTCATACGACTTTGACCTACCGAATCCATACGCTCGAACACCTTTTGTGCCGCGGCGATCGTCTCGTCATCGACATATTGTATCAGGTCGTCGGCCGCCCGCCATGCTTCCTTTGCGGTCTCGCGCACGATCACATGCAGCCGGATGCCAAATGTAACTTCCCGGCCCTCGGCCTCAGCCAGTGCGCGCACTTCGGCAATCTTTCTGGCGACATCTTCCGGTGGCTCACCCCAGGTCAGATATTTGTCGATCGTTCTGGCCGCCACCTCCTGGCCCTTGCCCGAGGAACCGCCGAAATAGAGCGGCGGATGCGGCGTCTGCACCGACTGGAACAGCAGCTTGCCGCCTTCGATATCGAAATGTTTTCCCTTGAAAGTAACGTCTTCGCCGCGAAGGACTGATTTGTAGACGTTGAGAAACTCCTCGGTGACTTCGTAGCGCTCGCCATGCGACAGGTGGATGCCATCGCCCTTGTTTTCCGTCGGGTCGCCGCCCGTCACCACGTTGATCAGCAGCCGTCCCTCGGAAAGCCGGTCGAGCGTTGCCGTCATCCGGGCTGCCAGCATCGGTGAAAGCAGTCCAGGCCGCACCGCAATCAGGAAGCGCAGCTTCTCGGTCAAGGGTGCCAGGGCTGACGCCACCACCCAGCTGTCCTCGCAACTGCGGCCAGTGGGGATCAACACACCGTAGTAGCCCAGCGCATCGGCCGCCTGGGCGACCTGTTTCAGATAGTTGAGGTCGACATTGCGCCCTCCCCGTGATGTGCCGAGATAGCGGCTGTCGCCGTGAGTGGGCAGGAACCAGAGAACGTTGACTTTGTCAGGCGTGTTGCTCATGTGAATTCTCCTCGGACACGATCGACGGCAGGCGCCAGACAGGGCCGGCAGTCCAAAAAAGATAAACTCTATAAAATTTATTGACAATGAAAAATCCGGCGATCATTTTTGAGTAGAGGAAAAATTTTTTCCCGGATCGCGGCTTCACGACCGGGAAGCAGGTCAAATTTTTCGAGGATTTTGCCATGAACATCGCTCTCGCCGCTTCCAGTGCATTCACGACATCAAGTCATGCGATCGATCGCCCTAACCCCATCACGCCATCGGAACTGAAATCCGCCATGCGCAACCTGTCGGGTGGCGTCTCGGTCATCACCGCCGGTATCGGCGACGATCGCACAGGCGCGACGGTAACGTCGGCAACGGCGCTTTCGGTCGATCCACCGACGATGATCGTCAACATCAACCGGACGTCATCCACCTGGCCGGTGATCGAGCGTTACCAGCATTTCTGCGTCAACATTCTCGCAAGCCAGCAGCAGCACGTGGCCGAGCGCTTCGCGGGCTTTGGTGGTCTCAAAGGCGCGGCACGCTACGGCGGCGCAGACTGGCGGACCCTCGTCAGCGGCGCTTCCGCCCTGAATGGGGCACTTGCCGCGATCGATTGCGAAGTCGAGGAGATCATCGAGCGTCATAGCCACGCCATCATCCTGGGACGGGTCCTGGCGATTGCGGCAGGCTCAGGCGAACCCGTCCTCTACCACAGCGGCCGTTACGGCAGTTTCCTGCCGTAACTGGAGGGGACCACGTTCGAGCGGGCAAAGATGATGCCCAATCGACCGAAGTTTGGAATGGCTTCATACCCCGTCGCACAAACGGGGTATTTTTTATCTCTATAAATTCCATGGGTTTTGAGATTATCAATACAGGCTCCACGACGGGGCCATCGGCAAACGGTTGAGGAGCAGGCAATGACAATAGCAAGACGTACCCTTCTGGTATCAACCGCAGCGCTGGTGTTGGCGACGCAGGGACTGCTTGCGGCTCAGGCCGCGGACACCACACTGACCATCGGTTATCAGCCGATCGTCGAGCCGTCGCGCGTGCCGCAGGCCGATGGCACCTATGAGAAGGTGACCGGCGCGAAAATCAACTGGCAGAAGTTCGACGGCGGCGCCGATGTCATCGCGGCGCTTGCATCCGGCTCGATCGATATCGGCTATGTCGGCTCGTCGCCGCTGGCGGCTGCGGCAAGCCGGGAACTGCCGTTCGAAACCATCTTCGTCGTCGGCCTGATCAGCGACGCGGAAGCCCTGGCCGTCAAGGGCGTAAGCAAGCCCGAAGAACTCGCCGGCAAGAAGATCGCAACACCCTTCGTGTCGACGGCTCACTACAGCCTGCTGACGGCGCTGAAGCACTGGAACATCGATCCTAAATCGGTGGAGATCCTCAACCTGCGCCCGCCGGAAATTGCGGCGGCCTGGCAGCGTGGCGACATCGACGGCGCCTATGTCTGGGATCCGGTGCTGTCCGAGATCAAGAAGACATCGACCGTCTTGGCCACCTCTGCCGACGTTGCCCAGTGGGGTGGCCCGACCTTCGATGCCTGGATCGTCAGCAAGAAATTCGCCGAAGAACATCCGGATATCGTCACCGGGTTCGTCAAGGTGACCGGTGATGCCTATGCCGACTACCGGGCCAAGCCGGAGACATGGAATGCCACATCGGAGCAGGCCGAAAAGATCGCCCGCCTGACCGGCGCCAAGCCGGAGGACGTGCCCGCCCTGCTCAAGGGATATTACTTCCCATCGTTGGAGGAGCAGGCAACATCCGATCTTCTCGGCGGCGCAACGGCCAAGGCCATTGCAGAAACGTCGGCCTTCCTGCTCGAGCAGCAAAAGATCCCGGCAGTTCTGACCGATTATGGCCCTTACGTTTCGGCGCGCTGGGCGCAGGAAGCCGCCAAGCTCTCGTTCTGAGCAAGGCGGGATTGCCGCGGGAACGGTTGGCGACACGACTGAGGGCGTGAAACGCTAGCCCATCCTTCGGCCCACTTCATGGATCATGGGGACGACAAAATGTCCGTGCTTGCGCTCGAGAATATCTCTTTACGATACGCGCCTGGCGAAGGGCGATCGCAAGCGCCGCTGGTTCTGGATCGGATCAATCTGGAGATTGCCGGCGACGATTTCGTCGTGGTCATCGGCAGATCCGGTTCGGGCAAGACGAGCCTGCTCAATCTGGCGGCCGGCTTCTTGACGCCAAGCAGCGGCCGGATCGCGCTTGATGGCCGGTCGCTGTCCGGCCCCGGTTCCGGCCGCGCCGTCGTCTTTCAGGATGATGCGCTTTACCCATGGCTGAGCGCGATCGACAATGTTGCATTCCCTTTGCGCCTGCGGGGTGTCGGCAAGGACCAACGATTGAAGGAAGCCCAGTCGCTGCTGGAGCGCGTCGGTTTGCCGGATGCGGCAGAGCGCAAGGTCTGGGAGCTTTCCGGCGGCATGCGCCAGCGTGTCGGCATTGCCAGAGCCCTGGCTTCGCAGCCACGGTTCCTACTGATGGACGAGCCGCTCGGCGCATTGGATGCGCTGACGCGTGTGCGCATGCAAGGCTTTCTCCTGGACATGTGGCGGGCCAGCCGGGCCGGTGCACTGCTCATCACACACAGCATCGATGAAGCCTTGATGCTAGCGACGCGCATCGTCGTCTTGACCGCGAACCCGGGCCGGATCGCCAAGATCATTCCGGTCAGCTTCGGTCGGGACTATCTCTCCGGAATACCTCAAAACGAGCTGCGCGCCGCTGCCGAATTCAAGCGGTTGCACGATGATTTGACCGGTCTCATTCATTCCGAAGACGAAGGTGTGGCAGCATGACCCTTTCCCTGGAAGCGACGTCCACCCGCCCCGATCCAAGCGGCGAAATCGAGGTCAAGCCGCCACGCACGCTGCCCGTTCTTTGGATTTCAGCAGCAACCGTCGCTGCGCTGGTCGGCCTTTGGAGCCTCGTTTCCTCCTATGGCCTGGTGCCGCCGCTGTTCCTGCCATCGCCGCTCGCGGTCCTTCGGGCGCTGAGCGGCCTGACGCTGACGGGCTTTGTCGACGCGACACTCGCCCAGCATATCGCCGCCAGCCTTTCACGTATCTTCGGTGCGCTTGGTGCCGCGCTCATCCTCGGCGTGCCCGCGGGCCTTGCGATCGGCACCAGCCGTTGGGGCAAGGGCATTCTCGATCCGATCGTCGAGTTTCTGCGTCCGCTGCCGCCGCTCGCCTATCTGCCCCTCGTCATCATCTGGCTTGGTATCGGCGAGGCATCGAAGATCGCCGTGATTGCGCTCGCAATGCTGCCGCCGATCATTCTCTCGACGGCTGCGGGCGTGAAATCCGCATCGCCCGACCACATTAATGCCGCGCGCGCTTTCGGCGCATCGCGACGGCAATTGCTGCTGCATGTGATCCTGCCGGGCGCGCTGCCATCCATTCTCACCGGCACACGCATTGCGCTCGGCGCCGGTTGGTCGACCCTGGTTGCCGCCGAGCTCGTGGCGGCGACACGCGGCCTTGGCTTCATGATCCAATCGGCGGCCCAGTTCCTGGTCACCGACATCGTCATAGCCGGCATCGTGGTGATCGCTGCCGTCGCCTTCCTGTTTGAAGTCGTTGCACGACGGATCGAGCGGCGGCTGGTGCCGTGGTCGCACCACCGCTGACGGGCAACCACGGCTCTTCCTATGCAGACTTCTGCGTCACCCGGCGGCGCGTGGCAATCAATCGGGCGGCAGCATAGGTTTGCGTGACGATCTCGGGCACCAGATCGATATCGGGCAGGCTACCGAGACCCAGGGGGCCGATCGCATAGAGGTTGGCCGTTGGGTGGCTGTCTGAAAGCACCTCGCCTGCCGGGCTGACGGCGAGGCCGAGCCCGAGCTCGTCCGGCTGCGCCAGACCGCCGGCAAAGAGGTTCTGAATGACCGGGGCCTTGAGGTCAGGCGCAGAGCAGCGACAGTCGATGACCTGATCTGCCACCAGCAGATCTTCCTGCGGCGCTCCTGCCCAGCGGACCATGAGCCCGTCCGGCCGCCGCCGCCCGGCCCAGCCCTTGCGCACGACGGTGCGGCCGTCGGCCAGTTCCTGCTGCAGTCGCAGGTGCATTGGCGCCGGCAGGCGGTTGCGATGGCTGTCGTAGATCGAGCGCAGATGACGGTTGAACTGACGCTTCTCCTGTTCTGGCAGAGCTTGCCACAGAGAACGCGCGCGGCGCCGGAGCCCGTTCATGGCGGCCTGCCAGCTCAGACCGTTGGCCTCCGCCTCGGCGCAGGCTTGCCTGACGAAGCGGACGATGTCGCGTAGCCTCGTCGGCATCGGATCCACCGGGAAAGTCGGCGCTGCTGAAAGCCGCGTGTGCGATTGCGGCAGGAACCCATGCCGCGAAATGATGGTGATCTCGCCGGCATAGCCGTTGTCGCGCATTTGCAGCAGGCGATCGACGACACGCACCCCGCTGCCGAGCAGCACCGCATGGCGCGGCACCACCAGACGCCGCGCTCTCACCAGGGGACGTTCATCGTCCGCAACCTCCATTTCAAGCGCGCGGATACCGAATCCGGTGGCGAGTACCGCAACGTCGCATTCGATCGAGCCTTCTTCCTGCAGGACCAGGAAGCGCCCGGATGGCAGCTTTCGCAGGCCCAGCACCGCCTGGCAGGAGAGCTGCATGGAGATATCCGGCCGCCGCGTCAACGCTTCGGAAAAGCGCTGGTAGACGTAGTCGCTGAAGATGCTCTTCGGTACGAAGATCTGCTGGAAGCCTGGAATGGCGGCTGAGACGGCGGAGCGAAAATCCTGGTTGGCACAGAGCCAATCGTTGAAATCCTCCGGCTGTCCGGCGGCCACCGACAGATCGCGCACGCGGCTATTGAGGATTTCGCCGCTCTGGGCGGCGGCCATGACCTGCCCGCCACTGATGGTCGGTTGCGGGTCAAAGAGATGAACATGAAATGCTGTTCGCACCGACTTCATCAGCGCGATCGCCATCATGATCCCCGAGAAGCCGCGGCCAATGATGGCAATGCGCGGCTTTTCCCGAGGGCTGTCACTGTCGGGCGAAATCTTGGCAAACAATCCGTGGACAGTCATGTGAGCTCCCTTGTGGCCCGACTGCGGTCAGTCGGCAAAGTTTGAAACGCATGGCTGTTCCGATCCCGAACACGGATCGGACCTTGGGGTATCGCCCAGCACCGAGATCGGCCGCTGACGGGGCTCAAATCTGCAGTGTCGGGGATGGTGCCGCCAGCCGCATGGGCCGGCGAGGAGGTATCCGTTGTTCTGGCTGGCCTGGCACCTCGGCACATGGTCATCCCTATACGGCATACTCTATAAAGTTTATGCGCTATTAAAACGCGATTTCCAGCGGACATCAAGCCCTTTGTGTCGCCCCTGCGTTTCGAGCCGCACGTAGAAGGTGAAACCGCGCCGGTATCTATCGGCCAGCGACGACGCGACCCTCCCGGTTTTCAGCGATTTGTGCAGCGCTCGCCGGGGGCTGTTCGCGCCGTGCGATGCCATTCAGGACTGTCAGCAGGTCGTAGCCGCGCGACCACCGGCCAAAACCGCTCGCGACATTGATGTGCCCGGCATGACCGAGATCGACGAGCCGGCTGCCCCAGCGGGTCGAGATGTGCCGCAATCGGTCGAACGACATATAGGGGTCGTTGAGGCTGCCGACGATCAGGCTCGGAAACGGCAACGGATGCTCGGGCATGGCGCCGAACGCGATCGAGCCGGGATGCAGCCGCCCCGTCACGTCTAGATCGCAGGGCGCCACCAGAAGCGCGCTTCTGATCTGCCGTGCCAGCGGTCGACGCGCCAGACTGGCAACGAGGATGCAGCCCAGGCTGTGGGCAACAACGTCCACGACACCGTGACGGAGAATGGTGCGCTCCAGCGCGTCACGCCACCGCTCGAGCACCGGATGGTCCCAGTCATCTTGCTCGACGAGCGTCGCCCGCGGCTGGTCGTCCAGCCAGTGACGCTGCCAGTGCCCCGCGCCCGAGCCGAAAAGACCGGGGATGATCAAGGTTTTTGCCATGGTATCAGCCTCTTGCGACACGGGCCAAGTGGCGGTGCGCCGATCGTCTTCCTATCAAACAATTCATGGGGCGATTATGCGAAGGCAACTGGCATGAGGTAAGCAAGGAATACCCAATATCCATAAAATCTATAGCATAGCTTTCTGCGGCTTTGAATCAGTGCACTGAAATTGCCGTATCGGCTGTGGAACAATGCTTGAGGCAGAGTGTTTCCTTTGACGCGTTTCTCAGCGAAATCAGTTTCGTTTTGAGGCCCCCGGCAGTCAAAAATTGCGTTGTTGGTGCCTGCGAAATTGATAGTTTGACGCGAGGACTTCGGCGGCAAGCGCAATCGAAGTTTTGAGGAGTGGTGCTGTGTTCGGCCAACTCGACAAGCCGGGCGAAAGAACAGCAAGGTTGGCGGCGGACCAGATAGGTTTTGCCCGACCGGCGGTGCTAAGGCGTCGGGTTTGTTTGAGCTTGATCGGAATGGCGATCGCCTGGTTGGAAACGGCCGGGTCGATCATTGAGGACCGCTTGGGTTTTTTGCCTTGGGCATGAGAGGTGAGTTGGATTTGAGAGAGCATGGCCACAACAGGCGCTGGCGGTTTCGTCAGCCGAGCGTGCTTCCGGGGTTCGGTCTGGCGCTCGGCGTCACGCTATTCTGGCTGGTGCTGATCATCCTCATTCCGCTGTCGGGCCTGATCTGGCGCTCGAGCGGCCTTGGCTGGTCGCAGTTCATGACGCTGGCACTCGACACCCGCACGCTCAATGCACTCAGGATCAGTTTCGGCACGGCCTTTGTCGCCGCCATCGTCAATCTGATCTTCGGCGTCATCCTCGCCTGGGTGCTGGTGCGCTATCGTTTCCCCGGCAAGCGGGTGATCGACGCCATGGTCGACCTGCCTTTTGCGCTGCCGACGGCGGTCGCCGGCATTGCGCTGGCGACACTGTATGCCCCGAACGGCTGGATCGGCGCGCTGCTGGCCCCACTTGGCATCAAGATCGCCTTTACCCCCGTCGGCATCGTCATCGCGCTGATCTTCGTCGGCCTGCCCTTCGTCGTCCGGACCGTGCAGCCGATCATGGAGGAGATCGACAAGGAAGTGGAGGAGGCCGCCGCCACGCTCGGCGCCAGCCGCTTCCAGACGATCCGCCGGGTGCTGTTGCCGGGACTGCTGCCGGCTGGGCTGACCGGCTTTGCGCTCGCCTTTGCCCGCGGCGTCGGCGAATACGGCTCGGTGATCTTCATCGCCGGCAACCTGCCCTACGTCTCCGAGATCGCCCCGCTCTTGATCGTCATCCGGCTGGAAGAGTTTAATTATCCCGCCGCCACCGCCATTGCCGCGGTGATGCTGGTGATCTCCTTTGCCATGCTGCTCGTCATCAACTCGATCCAGGCCTGGAGCCGGCGGAGATATGTCTATGTCGCCTGATCTCGCTACAGCCGCCCATCACGTGCGCGCCGCCACCTCGGAAAGCCGCTTTGCTCGCTTAAGCCTGATCGCTGCAGCGCTTGCCTTCGTCGCCTTGTTCCTGCTGCTGCCGCTGGCCGCCGTCTTTACCGAGGCGCTGCGCAAGGGACCGGCCGAGTTCCTGTCGGCGCTTGGCGATGCCGAGACCTTTTCCGCCATCCGCCTGACGCTGATTGTCGCCGCCATCGCCGTGCCGCTCAACCTCGTCTTCGGCGTCGCCGCCGCCTGGGCGATCGCCAAGTTCGAGTTCATCGGCAAGGCCTTCCTGACGACGTTGATCGACCTGCCGTTCTCGGTCTCGCCGGTGATCTCCGGTCTGGTCTTCGTGCTTCTGTTCGGCTCGCACAGCCTCATCGGCCCGTGGCTGCAGAGCCATGGCATCCAGATCCTGTTTGCCGTGCCGGGGCTGGTGCTGGCCACCGTCTTCGTCACCTTCCCCTTCGTTGCCCGCGAGCTGATCCCGCTGATGCAGGAACAGGGCACCAGCGACGAGGAGGCGGCGCTGTCCTTGGGCGCATCCGGCTGGCAGACCTTCTGGCATGTGACGCTGCCCAACATCAAATGGGGGCTGCTTTACGGCGTGCTCCTGTGCAACGCCCGCGCCATGGGCGAGTTCGGCGCGGTGTCGGTGGTCTCGGGCCATATTCGTGGCCAGACCAACACCATGCCGTTGCAGGTGGAAATCCTCTATAATGAATATAACTTCGTCGCCGCCTTTGCGGTTGCGACGTTGCTGGCGCTGCTGGCGCTGGTCACCCTCGTCTTGAAAACGGCGCTCGAGCTTCGCTACAGCGCCGAGATCGCCGCCAGCCGCAGGCATTGAAAGGTCCGGATCGTCATGGAAGTCCGCGTTCAGAACATACGCAAGGAATTCGGCCGCTTTCCGGCGCTCGACGATGTCTCGCTCAACATCCGCTCGGGCGAGCTGATCGCGCTCTTGGGCCCCTCCGGCTCGGGCAAGACGACGCTGTTGCGGCTGGTCGCCGGTCTCGAAAGCCCGACCGACGGCACGATCTTCTTCGGCGACGAGGATGCCTCGCAAAAGACCGTGCAAGAGCGCAACATCGGCTTCGTGTTCCAGCACTATGCCCTGTTCCGTCACATGACGGTGCTCGACAATGTCGCCTTCGGGCTGAAGGTGCGTCCGGCCAACCGCCGGCCACCGGCGGCCGACATCCGCAAGCGCGCGCTTGATCTCATCGATCTCGTCCAGCTCTCCGGGCTTGAGAAGCGTTATCCGGCGCAGCTGTCGGGCGGCCAGCGCCAGCGCGTGGCGCTCGCCCGCGCCATGGCGGTCGAGCCGAACGTGCTTCTGCTCGACGAGCCCTTCGGCGCACTCGATGCCCAGGTCAGGAAGGAACTCAGGCGCTGGCTGCGCGAGATCCACGACCGCACCGGCCACACCACCATCTTCGTCACCCATGACCAGGAAGAGGCGCTGGAGCTTGCCGACCGGGTGGTGGTGATGAGCAAGGGCACGATCGAACAGGTCGGCACCCCCGACGAGATCTACGACCATCCGGTGTCGCCGTTCGTCTACGGCTTCATCGGCCAGTCGAACGCGCTTGCCGTCACCCTTGCCAACGGCGAGATCTGGTTCGAGGACCGGCCGATCGGCCTCAGAGCCCCGACCGAGCCCGACGGCCCGGCCACCCTCTACTTCCGCCCGCACGACATCGAGCTGATCGATGGCTGCGGCGGCTGTCTCGCCGGCCTGGTCACCGCCAGCCGCCGCGTCGCCGGTACCCGCCATCTCGAACTCGACCTCGGCCGCAACCATCCGCATGCCGAAATCGAACTGCCGCCCGAACGCACCACAACACAGGACCGCGCAAGGGTCGCATTCCGCCCGACAAAGTGGAAGTTGTTCAGGGAGGGGCAGCCCGTCGCGAAGTCGAAACGGGACGAAGCCGCCACCGAAAAACCGCGACTGGTCGCGCAAGCCTGACCTTGCAAGAGCGCCAGCCCTAGCCGGCGCTCTTTGGATCAATGATTACCGCCCGCGTCGTGTTCTAGGAAGGGACGGGCAGCGACAACGGCGCCAAGTCGCGCATTGGCCGCTTCTTGGGATCATTCTCAGGCGCCTTGCGGCACGCGTAATTCTGCGCGTCCTGTAGCAGCGCCACGGCTCCGTCGTAGTCGATTTTGGTCGCGCGCCCATGGCGCACGACGCATTGTCCATCGACATAGACTTCCTCGATAGCGCGCTCTGCCGCGCAATGCAGCAGATTGCGCAAGGGGTCGTAAACCGGCTGCATCGCGTGGTGTTTCAGGTCAACGATGAGAAAGTCGGCTTTTGCGCCGACGGCAATCCGGCCGATATCGTCACGGCCAAGCGCGCGGGCGCCCGCAAGCGTTGCCGTATCGAGAATATCCGCGGTCGATACGTCGAACACGGATTTGCCCGAAAGCCTCGCACAGATCATCGCCTGGCGCATTTCTTCAAGCATGTTGAAGGGATAGCTGTCAGTCCCGAGGGCGACGTTGACGCCGGCGCGGCGATAGCGCCCGACCGATTCCAGCGCCATGCCGCTGCGCGAGAACGTCACCGGGCAATGGGCGACCGTCGTGCGCCGCTCTGCCAGCAGGCCGAGATCGATATCGGTGCGCTGGCGCGTCCAGGAATGGCTGTCGAGGAAGATGCAATGGCCAAGGATCAGGTTGTCGCCGAGGATCCCCAGGCTTTCCAGATACTGCACCGCGGTCAGGCCAGTCCGGCGCAGCATTTCCTCATGTTCCGCCATGGTCTGGGCGGAGTGGATGGTGATCGGCATGCCGCGCTTGCGCGCCTCTGCGGCCGCGTCTTGCAGCAATTCGGCCGAGCAGGTCTCGATCTGCGATGGCGCCACCACCCCGCCAAGGCGTCCGGAGGGATGGGCTGCGGCAGTGTCGAGGACATCAAGCGCCCGGGCGAAAGCCTCGCGGCCTCGAGCCTTGTCCCAGATGAAATCAAGGCGATGGCTGTCTTCGACATGCCATTGCGCTTCGCGGAAGCCTGGAGCGACGAAGGCGCGAGCACCGCTTCGCGCCAAGGTCGGCAGCCAGCTTTCATGCGGCCCGGCAATGTCCAGCAGCGTGGTGACGCCGCTACGCATGAGGTCGCCGAGCATCACGGTCAACGACGCCTCGATCGCGCCATCGTCGATTTCCAGCAGGTTGGAATACTCGTAGAGGGCGTTGCCCCAAAGTGCTGCCGTACCCGCGTCTTCGAAGATGCCCTTGGAGATCGGTTCCTCGCCGGAGTGGCAATGCACATTGACGAAACCCGGCATCACCATCCGGTCGGCACCGGAGGTTTCGCTGGCAAAGGCGCCGTCATAATGTCCTCCGACATGGACGAAACCGGTATCGTCATAGGCGACGTCGACGTCGTTGAGATAGACATGGCTTTTCGTCTCGGTGTCGAAGCCGACAACCGTATGCGCCCTGCGGATGACGTGAATATTGCTAGTCATGCGTGGTCCTGAAATATTGCTCGAGGAAACGGCTATAAGCGCCCATTAATGCGCTGAAAAAGAAGTAAACGACCGCAGCAAAGACGTAGCCTTCGAGCACGGCGATGCCCTGCCATTGCGGATCGCGCATGGCGGTGCGCACGGTATCGAGAAAATCGAGCAGGCCGACAATCGTCACCAGGGTCGTATCCTGGAAAAAGCCGATGAACAGACCGACGAGCGGCGGGATAACCTTCTTCAGGGCTTGCGGCAGCACGATCTTGCGCATGATCTGCCAGTAATGCAGCCCGAGCGAATGGCCCGCCTCGATCTGCCCCTTGGGAACGGCCTGCAATCCGCCGCGAACGATTTCGGCGATGTAGGCGGCGGCAAAGAGAATGATCGCCACCTGGGCCCGCAGTAGTTTGTCGATGGTGACACCATCGGGCATGAACAGCGGCAGCATGACGGTCGCCATGAACAGGATGCTGATCAGCGGTACGCCGCGGACGATTTCGATGAAGCCGACGCCGAGAATGCGGATCGCCGGCAGGCTCGAAGCACGCGCAAGCGCAAGTGCAATGCCGAGCGGCAAGGCGCAGGCGAGCCCGACGAAGGAAAGCATGAACGACAGCGGCAGGCCGCCCCACTGGGTGGTCGGCACGACGGTCAACCCGAACAGGCCACCGGCCATCAGCGCGTAAAGCGTCGGCAGGATCACCACGATCCATGTGACCGCAAGCGCCCGGCCCCAAGTGCGCGGCACCATCGACACGCCGCAAGCGCCGAGAAACAGCAGCATCGCCGTGAGCGGTCGCCACTGCTCGTCGAAGGGATAGAAGCCGAAGAAGACATAGCGCAGCTTGGTCGACAGGAACGGCCAGCAGGCGCCGCTTGAAACCTTGCACTCCGCCGGCGTGCCGGAAAAGATCGCGTCGACGAACAGCCAACCGATCGCGAGCTTGGCAAGGCCGAAGATCGTGCCGAGGCAAAGGATGGTGATCAGTGCGTTGCCCGGCGTTCCGAAATAGGCGGAAAGCCAGGTACGGTTGCGCACCATCGGGCGGGCGGCGGGCGCCATCAGGATCGGGTCGGCAACGAAGCCTTCGAACTGGGCCATGGCTCAGCGCTCCCTCAGCGCAACGCGCGCGTTGTACCAGTTCATCACCAGCGAGATCAGGATGGACAGGCCGAGATAGACGGCCATGAAGATGGCAATGGCTTCGATGGCCTGGCCGGTCTGGTTCATGATGGTGTTGGAAACCATCACCAGATCCGGATAGCCGATGGCAATCGCGAGCGAGCTGTTCTTGAAGACCGTGAGATAGGTGTTGGTCAACGGCGGCACGATAATACGCAGCGCCTGCGGCAGGATGACGAGTTTCAGCGTGCGCGAGCGCGGCAGGCCGAGGGCCGTCGCGGCCTCCCATTGTCCCTTGCTGACGGCTTGAATGCCGGCGCGCACGATCTCGGCGACATTTGCCGAAGCGCTCAACGTCAGGCCGATCAGCAGTGCCACGAATTCCGGGCGCACGTGATAGCCGCCGGTCAGGCGGAACCGGCCGAGTTCGGGGACATCCATCGAGACCGAGATGTCGGCGAACAGCAGTGTTGCCGCCAGCGGCAGCAGGAAGGCAAGCGCCGCTATGGTGGCAACGGGCATCTCCTTGCCCGTGGCAATCCGACGACGCGCAAGGACGCGCTCGATCGCAACAGCGGCAGCGGCGCCGACGAACAGGGCGATGAGGAGCGATTCAAAGCCGCTCGCCCATCGCATGGCCGGCATGACCAGACCGCTATTTGACAGGAACACGCCCGGCAGCATCTCGATCGCCTGCTTTACCGGCGGGAAAACGGAGATGATCAGCGAATACCAGAGCAGCAGATAGAGGAGCAGCGGCACATTGCGCAGCGCTTCGACATAGGCAAGCATCAGGCGCGACAGGACCGGATTGTGCGACAGCCTGCCGATGCCGACGAGCACACCGAGGATCGTACCGAAGAAGACGGCGAGTGCCGAAACCTTCACGGTATTGGCGATGCCGACAAGGATGGCACGGCCGAATGTGTCGGTCGGCTCGTAGGCGATCGCAGTCTCGGTGATGACGAAACCTGCCTGACGCGCCAGGAAGCCGAAGCCGGTGGCAATATCCTGCTTGGCAAGGTTGGCGCTCGCGGTGCTGAACATCGCCCAGGCGACGAAGACAACAGCGCCGATCGCGATCGTTTGATAGAGGAAGGCGCGGATGCGCGCGTCATAAAACAGGGACATGGCGACACGTCTGCCGGGCAAAGGGGAACGTCGAAGACGAAAAAGGCCCGCGCCAGGGCGCGGGCCGACGAATATCAACGGAACGGCGGTGCGTAGAGCAGACCGCCCTCGCTCCAACGGGTGTTCGGCCCACGGGTCAGGCCAAGCGCGGTCTTGGTGCCGAGGTTGCGCTCGAACACTTCGCCGTAATTGCCGACGCCCTTGACGATGTTGTAGCCCCACTTGTTGTCGAGGTTGAGCATCTTGCCGAGCTCTTCGTTGACACCGAGCATGCGCTGGATTTCCGGATCCTCGCTCTTCGTCATTTCGTCGACATTGGCCTGGGTGATGCCGCGCTCTTCGGCCGCCATCAGCATCCAGACGGACCAGGAAACGATATCGCGCCAGTTGGAATCGTTCTGCCGGACCGACGGAGCGAGCGGCTCCTTGGAGATGGTCTCGGGAAGGACGACATAGTCGTCCGGATTGTTGGCAACCGCACGGATCGACGCCAGGTCAGACCGGTCGGACGAGATCGCCTCGCAACGGCCCGAGAAGAAGGCGTTGCGGTTTTCATCCGGGCTTTCGAAAACAACCAGTTCGAACTTGCCGCCGATCGTGCGGAAGAAATCGCTGAGGTTCTGGGCCGTCGTCGTGCCGGGCAGTGTGCAGATCGCTGCGTCCGTCAGCTCCTTGGCGCTGTTGACACCGAGCGACTTCGGCACCATCAACCCCTGGCCGTCATAGAATACCGTCGGGCCGAAATCGAGACCGAGCGAGACTTCGCGCGAGAAGGTATGGGTGGTCTGGCGCGACAGCATGTCGATTTCGCCTGACTGCAGAGCCTGGAACCGGGTGTTGATGTTCGTCAGAACGAAATCGACTTTTTCCGGGTCGCCGAAAACAGCCGACGCAACGGCACGGCACACGTCCACATCGAAACCCTGCATGTGGCCCTTGGCGTCAGCCGTCGCAAACCCGGGCGTGCTCATCGAGACACCGCAGATCAGCTTGCCGCGCGCCTTGACTGTCTCAAGCGTGGTGGCGGCGCTGGCGGTGAACGCCGTGAGGCCGACCACGATGCCTGCTGCGGTGGCGCAAAGTTGCAGAATTCTTTTCTTCATTTTCCCCTCCCGTTGACTTCGACAATCTCCGCCTCTGCGGGTCATGCGATCCACGTCGCATGCCTCCTCCCGCCTAGGCACACAGCGGATCAACCCGCCGTGTCACCAATTGCATACGATAGCCGGATACGAATGGCAACATTATTGTATACAATATTGACGCGTATAGTTTGGAGACACTATCGAGGTTATGGGGCATGTATTGCAGACCCGCCCGGCTTGCTTGGGGGGACAGCGTTGTCTGAGAGATCAAGTCGCAGCGAGTCCGTCTATCGGTTGTTGCGCAGGCCGTCCTGGAGCACGCGCTGAAGCCCTGCACCAAGCAATCCGAAGACACGATCGCCGATCATTTCAAGGTCAGTCGCACCAGCGTTCGCGGTGCATTCGTGCGCCTGAATGCCGAAGGTTTCGTCGATCTCAGTGCCGACAGGAGTGCGTGTGTCTCCGACCGCGGCCGCTCTCCATCCGCCTTGCCGGCGAATATCACATCCTGCTTGCCGAACTGACGGGACCCCGGCGCAGACACGGTTCGTGCGTGAGGTGGTCTCACGCTGCTTGTTGATCTTAGCCCGCTTCGCGCGTCTGCGACGGATGGACTTAAGGATTAAGGCAGAGCCGAATACGACGTTGTGTTCATCATCTGCGGCATGAACTGTCGTCGGGTGAGAATCTCAGACGTCTCTTCTCCCACACTATCCTGCAACGTTGCCGGTATGCCGGGCGCGTCTTGCGAGGGAGGGAGTAAGCGATGCCAACAGAACTGGAATACATGAGCCGACAGGTTGCAGCGGGCCGCCTGTCACGACGGGAATTTTTGGGGAGGGCAGCGGCGCTCGGGGTGACGATCGCGTCTGCGCAGACATTGCTTGGCAGTGCCGCCCGTGCGGCGGGGCCAGTCAAGGGCGGGACGCTGCGGGCGGGCCTGGTCGGCGGCGAATCGACCAACAGCCTCGACCCTGCGACATGGGCGAGCCAGGTGCCATACACGCTCGGTCGCTGCTGGGGCGAGCAACTGCTGGAAGTCGCACCGACCGGCGAGATCGAGTACCGCCTGGCCGAGTCCTACGAGGCCTCCAGCGACGCAAAAACCTGGAGCTTCAAGATCCGCAAGGACGTCACCTTCCACAATGGCAAGCCTTTGACGCCGGCTGACGTGGTGGCAACGCTCGAGCGCCACGGCGATGCAGACTCGAAATCGGCGGCCCTGCCCTTTGTGCAGGAGTTCGAGACGATCAAGGCTGACGGCGACAATGTCGTGATCACCTTGCGGCAGCCCAATGCGGACATGCCCTATATCGTCAGCGACTACCACCTGATGATCCAGCCGAACGGCGGCAAGGACGATCCGACCGCCGGCATTGGCACCGGTCCTTACAAGGTTGTCGTGAACGAGGCGGGCGTAAAACACGTCGCTGAGCGCCACGAAGGCTATTGGGGATCGGCCGAACGCGGTCATGCCGACCAGATCGAAATCGTCGTCATCAACGATTCGACCGCGCGCACCGCGGCGCTGCAAAGCGGCCAGATGCATATGATCAACCGCATCGAGCCGAAGCTTGTCGAACTGATCAAGCGCCTTCCCGGCGTGGTCATCCGAAATGTGCCGGGCAAGGGGCATTACGTGTTCATTGCCCATTGCAACACCGCGCCGTTCGACAACAACGACCTGCGGCTGGCGTTGAAATATGCCGTCGACCGCGAGGAGATGGTGGCAAAGGTTCTCGGCGGTTATGGCACCGTCGGCAACGATACGCCGATGATCAATGGCTATCCGCTCTTCGACAACGACATCGAGCAGCGTGTCTTCGACCCTGACAAGGCGAAGTTCCACTACAAGAAATCCGGCCACGACGGCTCCGTGCTGCTGCGCACGTCCGACGTCGCCTTCCCCGGCGCCGTCGATGCCGCCCAGCTTTTCCAGATGAGCGCTGCCAAATGCGGCATCACCATCGACCTGAAGCGCGAACCGGGCGACGGCTACTGGTCGGATGTCTGGAACAAGCAGCCTTTCAGCATGTCCTATTGGACCGGCCGACCGACGCAGGATCAGGTCTATTCGATTGCCTATCTGTCGAAGGCCGAATGGAACGACACGCGTTTCCAGCGCGATGACTTCGACAAGTTGATCTTCGCCGCCCGCGGCGAACTCGACGAGGCCAAGCGCAAGGCGATCTATCGCCAGGCCGCAATGATGCTGCGCGACGAAGGCGGCGTCATCGTGCCGATGTTCAACAACTATATCGACGCCACCAACGACAAGGTCGGCGGGTGGGTCGACGATCCGAACGGCGAACTGATGGGCGGCCATGCCTTGACGAAGTGCTGGGTCACGGCCTGAACCAAGAGACGGCCGGAGGCCCTGATCAGGCTCTCCGGCTTTCATCAACGTCGCGAGCAGGCACCGCCATGGCGGCCCGCGTCTTTCAAGGGCAGCGCTCAGCGCATTTCCAGGAAAAGTGCGATGCCGCTTTCCGTCAGGAAATGCGTAAAAACAAACAGATAGAGCGTTTGTCCGGTTCCGTCTAAATCGGAAACGCTCTAGCGACGGTGGCGCAGCGACAGCAGGCCGTCATCGGCAATGCCTGCCTCGATATCATTGTAGCGGGCGAGCGTCAGGTGCGGCGTGTCTGCCGCGGCAGAGTGCGCGCCGGTGATCACGATGACTTCGGCGCCGGCGGCCTTGCCCGCGAGAATTCCGGCCGGAGCGTCTTCGAAAACGATGCAGTCTTCCGGCCGCACGCCAAGTTTTTCGGCGGCCAAAAGATAGCCCTCGGGATGGGGCTTGCCGACCGACACGTCTTCGCCGGTGATCATCAGCTTCGGCGTGGGAATACCTGCGGCCGCGAGGCGACGAACGGCAAGGTCGAGCGGCGCCGATGTGACGATCGCCCACTTCTCCGGCGGCAGTGAATTGAGGAAGGCGACAGCGCCCTCGATCTCGATGATGCCTTCGACGTCGGCGATTTCGGCGAGCGCGAGTTCGTGCGCCTCATGCTCCGGATCAACGCCCGGCAGTTCGAGCGTGCGGATCGTATCCACGGCGCGAACGCCATGTACCGTTTTCATCATTTCGACGGGGTCGAGCCCGTTGCGGACAGCCCAGGCGCCCCAGACGCGTTCGACAACGGCCATGGAGTTGAGCAGCGTGCCATCCATATCGAACAGGAGAGCGGCGAAGTTCTTGGCAAAGAGAGATGAAGGCGCGGTATCCAACGGTGATCCCCTGAAGCTGCGATGATGAGCGAGAAAGCCCGCCCAGTCCCGGCACACGTACAGCCTGGAGATCAGGGGCACAACGCAATTCGGTGTCCCCGTGATCATCTTCGGCAACGGCAAGTTACGAATGGTCAGCGCCACGCCCGGTGCTCAGAAAACCGATCGGGCCACCCGGAACGTCATCGTCAAAAATCGCGCAGGACAGACTGCCGCCAAACACGGCAGCCGAATCCACATTGGTCCGGTTGCCGACGGTGCGTGGATTGGAGCGGCTCGGCGTGTGGCCATGGCAAAGGTGTTTTCCCCAATAATCGCCGGAGTGATTGTCGGGCCGCCTGATCCACAGGAAGATTTCCTCGCCCTGGCGCTCCAGCGGCATGGTTTCATCGACGCCCGCATGGACGAAGATGCGAAACGGTTCGACGATAATGGAGGGAAGCTGCATCAGCCACTTCAAATGCGCTGCGGGAATAGTGTGATCGTAGGATGCCAGTGTCTCTTTGCCGCCGTTAAGCAGCCACCAGTCGACATCGCTCTCGCCGCTGCGGGCGCCGAGCAGCATTTCCTCGTGATTGCCCTTGAGCGTCAGCCAGGACCAGCCCTGCTTCTGCGGCCCTGCCATGATCAATTCAATCACGCCTCGGCTATCCGGGCCGCGGTCGATCAGGTCACCAAGAAAGATCACCCTGCCCTCGGGCGCATAAGTTTCGATCTGCCTCAGGAGCGCTTGAAGCTCGGTCAGACAGCCGTGGATATCGCCGACGGCAAAGGTCAGATGCTGCGCGCTCATGCGCCAGTCCTCCGGTACTCGACGAAAGGGTTGACGCCGCAACGGATGTTCGGCGCTTGGATGCGAGCGCCGATAGACTGCATGGATGGCAGAAACACGGCAAGGCCAGCGATGATCAAGCCGAAAAACCAGCCAAGGCGCCGGTCAAGGATGGTGCGCCATCTTGGGCTCGATTTGAACCACTGAGAACCCACTGATTAACGGCGGGAGTTTCCCTTGGCAATCGCCGAGCTGGCAATGGAGACCGGATCGCTTGCCGGGAAGGTATCTTCGAGACCTTCGTCGAGTTGTTCTTCCATGGTTTTACGGTCATGTGCAGTCCGCGCATTGGGGATCGGGCGCAGCGCGGCGGCACTTGCGCGCGGATCTGGCGTATCCTGCAATTTTTCATCGGCTCCGAGCGCGGCGGACAGAATGTCCTTTGCCCTCGTCACCGCATTCAACCTGTTCAGCGATCCTTCCGCATCCTGCGGACATGTCACCGTGACGACCTCGCCCTCGGCGCCAACGAACTCGACCGTGAAGCCGGCCTTGCCGGCGCGTTCAGCGGAAACCTGTATTCCGACGACCTGCATCAGTCTCTCCCTCTGCAAAAGCATGGATCGCCGGCGCCGATTGGCGCTGGCGTCTTTGCCACCCTTCGTTTGCATTGCCGCACTGTGGCGCAAACGAGTGGCCATTCAGGGAAGTGCGCAGATGGTTGCTTTGTTCCACCGGTCGATCAGATTTGTACCGGATCCGCGGTCGGACCGATCGTTTAGAGCGCCTTCGCACCCGGCATGATCGTTGCCGGGACAATCGGCGCCGGCAGGTCTTTTGCCGTATCGGCGGCCTGGAAGGCGGAACCGTTCGATTTGCCGGGCGGATCCTGCCGGGTGCAGTTGGCGAAGGCATCAAGCTCGCGATTGTAGACCTTCGTCTCGACATCCATCATGCCAAGCACGGTGTGAAACAGGTTATCGTGCGATTTCGGCTGATCCGTCTCCTTGGCAAGGCAGCTTGTGTCGACGCCCATTGCCGCCTGATACGGTTTCGAGAACCATGTGACGAAGGGAACCTGAGTCTGCTCGCGCGGCGCGATCGCATAGGGCGCGCCGTGCAGATAGATACCGTTCTCGCCAAGGGATTCGCCGTGGTCGGACATGTAGATCATCGCGCCAGAGATGTCGTTCTGATGCTTCTCCAAGAGGCGGGCAACGCTTGCCAGCACATGGTCCGTGTAGAGGATGCTATTGTCGTAGGCGTTGGTGATTTCTTCGACTGAGCATTTCATCAGCTCAGCTGTGCGGCAATCCGGTTTGAACTTCCGGAACTTTTCCGGATAACGCAGATAGTAGGACGGGCCGTGGCTGCCGAGCTGGTGCAGCACGATAACGCTGTTCGACTTGGTCGCCGTCAGCTTCTTGTCCAGTTCGCCGAGGAAAATCTCGTCAAGGCATTCGCCATTGTTGCACAGCGGGCTGTTCTTCTGGTTCGTCATGCTGGCGAAGCTGATGAGGTCGGCAATGCCCTTGCTGCCGGTATTATTGTCCCACCAGGACACAGAAACGCCAGCGCGGGTCAGAACGTTCACGAGGTTTTCGGTCGAGCGGGCCTTCCACTCCGTATACTCGTTGCGCGGATAGACCGAGAACATGCAGGGAAGCGAGATCGCCGTTGCCGTGCCGCAGCTCGTCGTGTCGGTATAGTTGATCACGCCGAGAGATTTGAGCTCCGGATTGGTATCCCTGTCATAACCGTTGAGCGAGAAGTTCATCGCCCTGGCGGTTTCACCGGCAACGACGACCACGACAACCGGCTTGCCCGCCGCGGCGACACGCGCACCCTGCCGGGCGTCAGTGCCTAGCGGCTGAACGGCAATATTGCGCTCCTTATAGGTCGAGGATGCGTATTTTAACGCAGCGGAAACCGGCCCGGTGGGATTGAAGCGCTTCATCAGATCCTTGTGCTCGCGAATGACATAGGCAACGCTTGCAAAATCCGAATAGATCAGCCCGCCGCTGACGAGCAGGCAGGGAATGACAATGGCAAGAGTGGTTGCTGTCTTGGGCAGGACCCGCTGGTGGCGTACCTTGACCCAGACCACGAACAGTGAAGGAACGACAGCATAGAGAAACAGATGCAGCACCAAGCTGCCGGTCAACAGATGGCTCGCCTCGGCCTGCGTCGTCACGGCAGCGTTGCCGATCATGTCCTTGTCGATGATTACACCGAAGTAATCGATGAAATAGGCAGCCGCCGCGGAAGCGACTATGAGAAAGATCAACACCGGCTTCATGATGTACTTGGCCGACGCCAGCATCATACCCGCGAAGGTCGTAAGCGCCAGTGCGGTCCCAAAGGACAGAAGCGACAGCCGTGAATGATCGAAATAGACCGCGGCATGCGTCCAGAAGGAATTATTGGTGATAGCGAGCAAATAAACGCTGACGATCGCACTGAGCGCAATGCTGCCGAGCTCTGGCCGGCGGATTTTCGTGACCATCAAAACAGTCTTCTCCTGCTGCGACTGCCGGGCCGATTTTGCTTTACGGCCGATGCTGTCGCGGGCATCCAGTAGAGGCGAAGGCCACGTCATGCGGGCTCGCCGGTTCGACTGCAGCCTGCCTCTGCTCTGTCGAGATACGCCCCATAAGCTGTCGAAACCCCGTCAAGATTGCTCATTGCCTCTGCGACACCCGCTTTGGTTGGCGTGCGCGGGGGAGTTGGCAGCCCTTGAGAAAGCCCATATGGTCGAACGAAGAATGGTCATGCCGAGACGACTCGATGCGCCTGCTCCTGGTTGAAGACAGTCCGCGACTGGTAGAACTGGTCGGAGAGACCATGCGCGATGCGGGCTGGCGGCTCGACGCCGTTTCGAGCGTTTCGGACGCTGAAGCGGCAATCGCGGCTCAGGAACACGACCTGATTCTGCTTGACCTCGGCCTGCCGGATGGCGATGGCCTGACACTGCTGCGCCGCGTTCGCCAGGAGTATCCGGGGCTGCCCGTCTTGATCATCACGGCGCGAGGATCGGTCGATGAGCGCATTGCCGGACTGGATGCCGGCGCCGACGACTATCTGGTCAAGCCCTTTCATCACCGGGAGCTCTTGTCGCGTTGCCGCGCGATGTTGCGGCGCAATCCGCAAGCGGTGCAGCCGGTTCTCGAGGCAGGCGCCCTACGCTACGACCCTGCGACCGCGGACCTGACATGTGATGGCATTGTAGTACCGCTGCCGCCGCGCGAACGCTCGCTGATCGAAATCCTGATGCGCGAGGTCGGCCGGGTCGTTCCGAAGCGCAGGCTGGAAACCGCACTTTCGGAATATGGCCAGGAGATTAGCCCCAATGCGCTGGAGTTGGCCGTTTCCAGGGTGCGCAAACGGCTGCAGGTCTACGAGACCGGCATCCAGATCGAGACCGTACGCGGGATCGGCTATCTGCTCAGGCGGGCCTTATGAAGCACTCGTCGCTGATCGGCATCGTTGCCCGCCGCATCGTGGCGTTCTCGCTGCTCGCCATGGCAATCCAGATCGGCGTCGTCTTTGCAGATTACTGGTTCGACGACGACAAGCTCAGCGTTCTCATGCTGCAACAGGAGACGGAGGCTCTTTCGCGTGCCATCCACGTCCGCGACGGCGTTGTAAGTTTCGAACCGGATCGCGAACTGAGGGAACGCTATATCGACCGCCATGATCGCGATGGCTCGATCTTCCTCAGGGTCCGAACGGAGACGGGTACGCCGCTCTATTCAAACTGCACGACGGAATGCGCCGAGCATTTTCTTCCAATGAGCATCGACGCGCCGAATTTTTGGAAACGCGAAATTCAACCAGGCAAACCGTTCAGCGTCGCCGGCGGACAAACCTTCGAGCGTGCCGGGGCGACTGTCCTGGTCGAACTGGCGATCCTGAGGGACCCGAACGGCTTCATGTACGGCGCACTGCTGCACGAAATGTTCGATTCCATGATCGTGCCGATGACGTTGATGTTCTGCCTCGTCATCGGCGCGACGATCTGGTCGATCCGCAGCGCATTGAAACCGGTGGCCATGGCGGCTGCGGCGGCAGATCGGTTGGATCCCCGCGATAGCGGTGCTCGGCTGCCACTCACCCGCATGCCCGAGGAGATCGCTCGCCTGATCAGTGCCGTCAACCGCATGCTGGCGCGGGTCGCCGACCTGGTCCAATCCCAGAAACTGTTCTCCTCCTCCATAGCGCACGAGATCCGCACCCCCGTTTCGATCGCAAAAATGGAACTCAGCCACATCAACGACCCTCGCGCCCGCAATGCCGAACGTGACCTCGATGCCCTCACGCATATTCTCGAGCAGCTGACCTCGCTCGCCCGGGCCGATGCCGTCGACCCTTCGGCCTATCAATCGGCCAGCCTCTCGCAGATCGGTGCGAGCCTCGCAGAGGCGATCGCGCCCTTTGTCTTTGACCACGACAAATCGCTGGAATTCGTCGACGAAGGAACGCCTGCGGTCACGGTTATCCCGGCGCTCGTCGAAAACATGCTGCGCAACCTGATCGAGAATGCGGTCAAGCATAATCCAACGGGCACCCGCATTGTGCTGACCTGCGGCCCTGGCGCGATCGTCAGCGTCGAGGACAACGGCAAGGGGCTCGTCGATCTTCCGGAACATCACGAAGATCTCGGCTATATCAAGCGTACGGGACAGCTCGGCCTCGGCCTGAAAATCGTCCAGCGCATCAGTGAGCTGCATGACGCCCCGATCGCCTTCGAGACCGCATCGGATCAAGGCACGAAGATTACCATCGACTTCTCTGCCGCCCGATCGGATGGGTCGCAGACCTGACGACCGATACGCGGGAGGCCGAGGCCCGCGATGCTTCCGACGCAGGCGCCGTGCATATATTTTAATCCATCGCGTTTTTTTGGATGTGGATTTCCTGCCCAATTCTCCGTCATGTGCTATTGGGCTGGGCAATTAGTCATTCTGCCGCCCGCGAGTTGCCATGTCGAAGGCCAGTGCCTATCTCAAGCGTTTCATCCCATCGCTCGTCCCCGTCAGCCATATGGAGCGGCTGCGCGCGTCGCTTGGCGCGCTTGTCGGCATTCTCCTGACCGGCCTCGTCAGCACTCTGGCACTTGGTGCCGATGCCAATCTGCCCCTGCTGATCGCGCCGATGGGCGCTTCCGCGGTCCTGCTGTTCGCCGCGCCGTCCAGTCCGTTGGCGCAGCCCTGGTCCATCCTCGGCGGCAACATCGTGTCGTCGCTGATCGGCGTCACCTGCGCACTTCTCATTCCGGAACCGGTGGTCGCGGCGGCCGTTGCCGTTGGACTTGCGATCGCCATCATGCTGTTGCTCGGCTGCCTTCATCCGCCGAGCGGCGCGGTCGCCCTCACCGCCGTGCTTGGCGGCACATCGATACATGAGGCCGGCTACTGGTTCGTGCTGTCGCCGGTCGCGATCAATTCCGCGCTCATCCTCGTCGTCGCGCTGTTGTTCAACAACGCCACCGGCCGCCGTTATCCGCACCTAGCGCCCGCCGGCAATACGCACCGCACCGATGACCCGCCGCCGATGCAGCGTCTCGGCATCGTGCCGGAAGATTTGCAGGCGGTGCTGGCGCAATATGGCGAAGTTGTCGATATCAGCCCGGACGAACTCGATGCGCTCATTCATCAGGCGCAGATCCGCGCGTTCAATCGGCGCTCGGGCGAAATCACCTGCGGCGAAGTCATGTCACGCGACGTGGCGACGGCGACGCCGGAAACCTCACTGCGCAAAGCCTGGCAGACATTGCTCGAGCACGACATCAAGGCCCTGCCGGTGGTCACGGAAAAAGAAGGCCTCGTCGGCATCGTCACCCAGACCGACTTCATCAAGCATACGATGCTGGCACAGCACGGCGGCCTCGGGCAGCGCCTCGGCAACGTCATCGGATTCGGCCCGAAGCCACCACGGCTGGTTTCCGAGATCATGACGCGTCGCGTCCAATCGGCACTGCCGGAAACGATGATCGCCAAGCTCGTCCCGCCGATGGCTGACATGGGCCTGCACCACATGCCTGTTGTCGACGCCGACAACCGATTGGTCGGCATCATCACGCAATCCGATCTGATCGCCGCCCTTTTCCAGCGAAGGCTGGAAAATGACGAGCGCGACGTCGCGTAGTCTCGCACTTTAGCGTTGGGCCTTTCGAGGGCGACACTGCCAAGCCATCTTCTAGAAAAATGGCGCGCGATCCGTCGGCTTGCTTTTATGCAAATTCATTCGATTGACTTAATCACTCGAATGCCGCAATGTGCGCACGTGATGAAAAACAAAAACTCCCAGCCCACACCAAAACCCGATCGCGGCGACCTCACCAAAGAGAAGCTGCTTTCGACCTCGATCGACGTCTTTGGACGCTATGGCTTTGACGGGGCAAGTACTCGAAAACTCGCAGATGCGGCCGGCGTCAACCTGCAGGCGATCCCCTACTACTTCGGCGGTAAGGAAGGCCTCTACATCGCCGCAGCCGAGCATCTGGCGGCGATCATCGGCGGACATGTCGCCGATCTGCGAACCGTGATCCTGGAACGCCTTGCACGGCTTGATGCGGAAGGTGGCGCCATGAGCCCAACGGAGGCACGCGCCTTGCTGACGCAGATGGCCCAGCGCATGGTCGGCCTGTTCGTCAGCCGGCAGTCCGAGAGCTGGGCCCGGTTCATCATCCGCGAGCAGATGGAGCCGACGGAAGCCTTCGCACGGGTTTACGAAAACATCATGGGGCCGATGATCGGCATTGCCGGCCGACTGGTCGGCGCGATCCTTGGTGAGGACCCGGCATCGGAGCAGGTCCGGCTGAAGACGCTGTCTTTCGTCGGCAGCATCCTCGTCTTCCGCATGGCGCATGCCGCACTGCTACGGCAGATGCGGTGGGAGGCCGTCGGCCCCGCCGAACTGGAGATGCTGCAGCGCCATGCCGCCGGCCTCGTCGAAGCGCTCGGAGAGAATGGGGAGCGCCGCCCATGAACCGGAAAGTACTCATCCCGGTCGTCCTCCTCGCCGGAGCAGTCGCTGCCGGCTGGTGGTTCGAGCTACCCTTGCGGCTTGGATGGACCGAACAGCGCTCGGCCTCAGTGCTTTACGGCAATGTCGATATCAGGCAGGTGTCTCTCGGCTTTCGCGTGAGCGGGCGCATCGACAAGCTTGCTGTCGACGAAGGAGATCCAGTCAAGACGGGCGATATCCTCGGCAGCCTCGACGCCACGCCTTTTCAACAGGCGGTCGACGCGGCCGAGGCGGACCTCGGTGCGCTGCGCGCCAATCTTGAAAAGCTGAAAGCCGGTGCACGCAAGACAGAGATCGCTCAGGCGCGCGCCGCCCACGAGGAGCGTCTCGCCGATCTCCAGAATGCCGAGCTCGCCTATAAGCGCGCCCGACAATTGCGGCCGAATGGCACGATTTCGCAAGCGAATCTCGACGAAGCAAGCGCCGCTCGCGCCGCGGCGGCCGCTCGCGCCACCTCCGCCCGCGAAGCACTTGCACTGCTTGAGGAAGGAAGTCGGGTCGAAGACATCGCGGCTGCCACCGCACAGGTGCAGGCTGCCGAAGCCAAGCTTGCCAGCGCGCGCACTTCGCTTTCCGATACGCAGTTGCTGGCGCCAAGCGACGGCATCGTGCTTTCCCGTGTACGCGAGCCCGGCGCGATGATTGCGCCAGCAGATACCGCCTATGTGCTTTCGCTGAATGAGCCCGTCTGGGTTCGCGCCTACGTCGCCGAACCCGACCTTGGCCGTGTGCATCCCGGCATGAAAGTCGAGATCGTCTCGGATACGGCCCCGGACCGGCCCTATGAGGCAACGGTAGGCTTTATTTCTCCGGTTGCCGAATTCACGCCGAAGTCGGTCGAAACGCCGGAACTGCGCACCGATCTCGTCTACCGCCTGCGTATCGTGGTAACCAAACCGGGAGAGGATCTGCGCCAGGGGATGCCCGTCACCGTACGTCTGCCACCGGCTGAAGGGCGCGTGCCATGACCGACGAACCCTTCGTTCGGATCTCCGGCGTGGTAAAGCGCTTTGGCGAGCGCGCGCCCGCGCTCGATCATATCGACGGGGAAATTCTCGGCGGTCGCATCACCGGCCTGGTCGGCCCCGACGGTGCGGGAAAAACCACCCTGATCCGGTTGATGACCGGCCTGATGCTGCCCGACGAGGGCACGGTGGACGTGCTGGGCTTCGACACCGCGAAGGATCCCGCCAGCATTCAGGCGTCCATAGGCTATATGCCGCAGCGCTTCGGCCTTTATGAAGATCTGAGCGTGCAGGAAAACCTCGATCTCTATGCGGACCTGCGCGGCCTTCCGCTCGCCGAACGCACTGCGACATACGACGAGTTGCTCGAATTCACCGACCTCAAGCGCTTTACGTCGCGCTTGGCGGGCAAGCTTTCCGGTGGCATGAAGCAGAAGCTCGGGCTTGCCTGCGCGTTGCTCCGCAAACCACGCCTGCTGCTGCTCGATGAGCCGGGCGTCGGCGTTGACCCGATTTCCCGACGTGACCTCTGGAAGATGGTCGAAAACCTGACGGCCTCCGGCATCGGCGTTGTCTGGTCCACGGCCTATCTCGACGAGGCGGAGGCCTGCGACGGGGTGTTGCTGCTGAACGAGGGCAAGCTGCTTTTTGCCGGCGCGCCCGCCGAGTTGACGGGGGGCGTCGCCGATCGTGTCTTCAAGATTTCCGGCATCACGGGACGCCGCCGCGAGGCGCTTGCGCGATATCTCGACGAAGACGGCGTCGTCGACGGTGTCATCCAGGGGGAAGCCATCCGCCTTGTCATGGCACCAGGGGTAGCCCCGCCATCGGCATCGCCAGAGAAGAATGACGCCGCGCCGCAAGCGACGGTGACGCCGCCGCGTTTCGAAGATGCATTCATCGACATGCTCGGCGGCGGTCCGGGCGGCCGCTCGAAACTGGCCGAGGCGCAGACGCCGTTTAGGAACGAGAACGGCAGGCCAGTGATCGAGGCCCATGGCCTGACAAAGCGCTTTGGCGATTTCACCGCTGCCGACGACATCACCTTCGAGATTCCACGTGGCCAGATTTTTGGACTTCTCGGGCCCAATGGCGCCGGAAAATCGACGACGTTCAAGATGCTCTGTGGACTGTTGAAGCCGAGCGCCGGCGAAGGACGCGTCGCCGGCTTCGACCTGCGCCGCGACGCCGCCGAAGCGCGCAACCGCCTTGGCTACATGGCTCAAAAATTCTCGCTCTACGGCGATCTCAGCGTCGCGCAGAACCTGAATTTCTTTGCCGGTGTCTATGGCCTGTCCGGCGAGCGCAAGCGGGAGCGGACGCGATTGATGGTCGAGATTTTCGGTTTCGGCAATCTGCTCGACATGTCCGCCAAGGACCTGCCGCTCGGCCTCAAGCAACGCCTTGCCCTTGCCTGCGCCGTTTTGCACGAACCGGAAGCGCTGTTCCTTGACGAGCCTACCTCGGGCGTCGATCCAATCACCCGTCGCGAGTTCTGGACCCACATTAATGGCCTCGTCGAAAAGGGCGTGACGGTGCTGGTCACCACCCACTTCATGGACGAGGCAGAGTATTGTGATCGGATCTCGCTCATCTATCGCGGGCGCTCGATCGCGCTCGGCTCGCCGGACGACCTGAAGAAGCAGGTGGCCGATGCGGCCAACCCCGACCCGACGATGGAAGACGCCTTTATCGCCCTGGTGCAGGGGTCTGAAGAAAAACAGGCCGCGGCATGAATACCTCGGCACAAATCGAAACGCCGACGACCGGACGCGGACGCGGACGCCGCTTTGCAGCACTTGTGCGCAAGGAGAGCTACCAGATCGTCCGCGATCCGAGCAGCATCCTCATCGCCTTCGTCCTGCCGCTGATCCTCCTGTTCCTGTTCGGCTATGGCGTCTCACTCGATACCACGCAAACGCGCATCGGCCTGGTGGTGGAGCAGGAGATGCCTCTGACGCGCGATCTCGCCGCAGGCTTTCAGGCATCGCGCTACTTCTCTGTCAGTCTCGGCCGTGACCGTCGCGATTTCGAAGACGATCTCGTGCTCGGGCGTATCCGTGGGATCGTCATCATCCCTGCCCGCTTTGCTGCCGATCATGCCGCCGGACGACACCCGGCATTACAGGTTCTCGTCGATGGCTCGGATCCGAACACCGCCAACTTCGTGCAGAACTATGCCCAGGCTACAGTCGCCAACTGGGAGCGCCAACGGCTCGAGGAGGATGCCGGCCGGCCGCCGGCAATCTCCGCGGAGCAACGGTTCTGGTTCAACCCGGAGCTGACGAGCCGGAACTTCCTCGTGCCCGGCTCGATCGCCATCGTTATGACCCTCGTCGGCACGCTTTTGACCTCGCTGGTCGTCGCGCGCGAGTGGGAGCGCGGCACGATGGAGGCGATGATGGCAACGCCCGTATCGGCAGCGGAGCTGCTCGCCGGCAAGCTGTTGCCCTATTTCCTGCTCGGGCTGGCGTCGATGACGCTTTGCGTGCTCCTGGCCGTCTTTCTCTTCGGCGTACCGTTTCGGGGCTCCGTTGCAGCCCTGTACGCGCTTTCGGCGACGTTCCTGATGCCGGCGCTCGGCCAAGGCCTGCTGATTTCCGCGGCCACCAAGAACCAGTTCCTGGCCTCGCAGCTTGCGCTGATCTCGGCCTTCCTGCCGGCCTTTCTGCTGTCCGGATTCCTGTTCGAGATCAACTCCATGCCGACTGTCATCCAATGGATCACCTTCATCGTGCCGGCCCGTTATCTCATACCGAGCCTGCAGACGGTGTTTCTGGCAGGCGACATCTGGCCGATGTTCCTGCAGGCGATCGCCGTCATGCTGCTGATCGGCTGCGTGTTTTTCGCGCTCGCGGCCCGAAGCACCCGCAAGAGGATTGGTTGACATGTGGTGGACCCGGCTCAAGGCGTTGATCGTCAAGGAACTGCTGGCAGTGCTGCGCGACCCCAAGGGCCGCGCAATCCTGATCGGACCGCCGATCGTGCAGCTTCTGGTGTTTTCCTATGCGGCTACGCTTGAGGTGACCAATGTCGACGTCATGGTTCTCAATCGCGACAACGGCCATTGGGGACAAGAACTGGTCGAACGGATCGACGGCTCCCCGACGTTTCGAAGCATCGCGTTCACCGATGATCAGCATGAAGTTCGCGACGCCATCGACAGGCAACGCACTATTGCCGCCCTGGAGATCGGCCCAACCTTCTCGCGCGACATAGAAGCTGGCCAGCCCGCCAAGGTCCAGATTATTCTCGACGGGCGTCGGTCGAATGCGTCCCAGATCGTCTCCGGCTATCTCGGACGCATCGTCGGCACGCTCGCCGCCGATACGCCGGCCGGCAAGCGCGTGTCGTCCGAGGCGATCACGGTCGTGGCGCGGAACTGGTTCAACCCCAACCTCACCTATCAATGGTTCATGGTGCCCAATCTCGTTGCCAGCATCGCGCTGTTAATCGGGCTGATCGTCACTGCGCTCTCGATCGCGCGCGAACGGGAGCTTGGCACCTTCGACCAGTTGATGGTGTCGCCGTTGCGCACCCATGAGATCCTGATCGGCAAGCTGATCCCGCCGATGATGATCGGGCTGTTGCACATCACGGTCTATATTCTCGCCGCCGTCTTCATCTTCGGCGTGCCGCTGCGCGGCTCGCTGTTCCTGCTCTACGGCAGCGCAGTGTTCTATCTCGCCGCCGTTGTCGGCCTCGGCCTGTTCATTTCCGCATTGTCGATGACGCAGCAGCAGGCGATCCTCGGCGCCTTCCTGTTCATGGTGCCGGCGATGTTGCTCTCGGGCTTCGCCACACCGATCGAAAATATGCCCGCCTGGCTGCAGCCGGTCACGCTTGTCAATCCGTTGCGCTATTTCCTGGTGATCGTGAAGGGCGTGTTCCTGAAGGACATTCCGCTGGCCGAGGTCGTGCGTCAGACGATTCCGCTCTGCGTCATCGCCCTTGTCACGCTCTCGGCCGCTTCATGGCTGTTCCGCCGCCGGCTGGAATGAATATCAACCCTTGATGAAACGCTCGATCGCAGAGATTTCATTCTGGCGGATGTCGTGCCCACCGGCATGCCATTCGATCTCGGTGGCTGTGCCCTGCGCCTTGAAATAGTCCGCCAATGCCTGCGTCTGAGGCGCCGGGCAAATCGGATCGCGCTCCCCGGCCGTGATCAGAACTTGACGCCCCGCGAGCGCTGCATTGTCTCTGGGGCGGAACGGGATTAGCGGATGCATCAGGATAGCCTTGTCGAATAGGCCGTTCTCGATCAGCACGTTGGCAAGAATGTTCGCCCCGTTCGAATAGCCGAGCCCAATGACCTCGGATGCCTGGTGTTCGCCTGCGAGGGTCCTGACGAATTCGTCCATCTTTTTGGTTGCACGGGATAGGTCCGCCATGTCGTAGACGCCCTCGCCTGTCCGCTTGAAGAAGCGGGCAGCGCCATGCTCCGACACGTCGCCACGCGGCGAAATGATCGTCGCTTCCGGCATCAGCTGGGTTCCGAAGGTGAAGAACTGGTTTTCGTCGCCGCCCGTGCCGTGGAAGACGAAGAATATCGGATTGCCCGGCTCGCCGGCCTTCAGTTTATGGACGTAGCCGTGATCTGCCATGGAAAGTCTCCTTGTTGCTTGCCGGATGTGGCATCGGCGGCGTCGCCCGCCGCCGTGCGCTTCAGCCAATAGATTTAGGCTTCCAGCTTCTGCAGATGGTTTTCGAGAACTGGGCGCAGGTGCTTGTGCTGTTGCGGCAGCTTCAGCGCCTCGCCGAGATGGGCCAGATCCTCATCACGGTTGAAGCCCGGCTCGTTGGTGGCGATCTCGAACAAGACCCCGCCCGGCGTGCGGAAGTAGATGGCCCAGAAGTAATCGCGGTCGATCACCGGGGTGACCTGGTAGCCGGTGTCCATCAGCGCCTTGCGGACTTCGAGCTGCTTTTCGCGATTGTCGACGGCAAAGGCGATGTGATGAACGGAACCCGCACCCTGAGCGGCACGGTTGAGGTTCGGCATGGTCTCAAGGTCAATCAGACCCGCGCCGTTGCCATCAGGCATAATCAGGCGGGTGACGCCGTCCTTACGGTCCAGTTCCTCGTAGCCCATGAACTTCAGAAGTTCCGCTGTCGCCCCTTCGTCGCGCAGCCGCATTGCGGCCGAATGGAAGCCGTGGATTGCATGGTCCTGCGAAACGCCGCCATCCGTCCAAGGCGCCCGCGGATCGTCGCGCACTTCGACCAGCGCAAAGCCGTCGCCATCAGGGCCTGCAAAGTTCAAACGCTTTTCACCGAAGGTCTCTTCATCCTTGAGCCCGCTGACGCCGAGGCTCGACAGCCGCTCGCGCCAGAAGCCGAGTGCGCCCTCGGGAACGGAAAAGACGGTGGTCCCGACTTCGCCCGTGCCGGCACGTCCGCGCGGCATCTGCGGGAAAGGAAAATAGGTCATCACCGTGCCGGGCGTGCCGGCTTCATCGCCATAATAGAGATGATAGACATCAGGGGAATCGAAGTTCACCGTCTTCTTGACGCGGCGCATGCCCAGTGTCTTCGTGAAGAACTGATTGTTGGTGAAGGCGTCGTCCGCCATCGATGTAACGTGATGCAGGCCCTTGATCTGATTGAGCATTGCCGTGATCCTTTCTCCGCCCGCCAAGACCGGGCTTTGTCGTGACGCATAGATGCGCCCATCCGGATCGTTGCGAAAGACGGCCGCGACCAAACGCATTGTCAACATACCGTTGACGACTGGAGAAAATCGTTGAACGAATGACGAGCAGACGATCCGTGCCTTGTGGGTGGATCGGCTGCTGCTTAAGATCGGCATCGGCCACATTGTGGCTGTCGGGAACGTGCGGGAGGAGGAGCCCAGACATTCCGTGAAATACCGCCTGGTTGTTGCTGTCATCCTGCTGCCGCTGGCGGTTGCCGCGCTTGCCTGGCAAGGCAATGCCGTGGCCACGCGCAGCTATCTCGATGAAGCATCGGCGCAGGCAAATACGGCACTGAGGCTCGCAGTGGCGGCCCTCGATGGTCACCTCAACCGCTACCAGGCTCTGCCCGCTTTGATCGCCGACCACGACGACATCCGTGAACTTGCGACACGACCGCGCGACCGCCGGCTGAGAGAGGCCGTGAACGCCTATCTCAAAGATATCAATGCACTTCTCAACTCATCCGATATCTATGTGATCACGCCGGACGGCGACACGATAGCTGCCAGCAACTATGACGGTCCGACGAGCTTCGTCGGGCAGAATTTCAGCTATCGCCCCTATTTTCAGGAAGCCCTGCGCGGGCAGCAATCCCGCTTCTACGCACTCGGCACGACATCGTTGAAACGCGGCTACTATTTCGGCTCGCCAATCCGCGTGGGTGACGACATTCGCGGCGTCATCGTCTTCAAGGTGGATATCGAGAGCATCGAGGCATCCTGGCAGGGAGGCGAATACAAGATCTTCGTTTCCGACCCGGAGGGCATCATTTTCATGTCCGGCACGCCGGAATGGCTCTATGCGTCAGTCCTGCCGCTGACCCTGGAGCGGCTTGCACGCACGGAGACATCAAGGCGCTATGCCAATGCCACCTTGCGCGCACTGCCTGTCGCGCGCACCAGCCTCACTGATCACGACCTGATGACGATCGCGTCCAGCGACACGAGCCGGGAGTACCTGCTACTGTCGCAATACATGGCCGATGCCGACTGGACTGTGAATGTGCTGACCGACACGGCATCCGTCCGCACCCAGGCGCTGACCACCGTCATCGCTGCCCTTCTGCTTCTATGCCTCACCGGCCTTGCCGCCGCCATTCTCTGGCAGCGCCGCTCCCGTCTCAACGAGCGCATCTCGATGCAGGCGGAAGCCCAGGCCGAACTCGAGCGACGCGTCGACGAACGCACCGCGGACCTTGCGCGCGTCAACGTGCAGATCGAGGAAGAAGTCGCCGAACGGCGCCAGACCGAGCAACAATTGCGTCGGACCCAGGCGGACCTCATCCAGGCGGGTAAACTCGCGGGCCTCGGCCAGATGTCAGCGGCGCTTTCACACGAATTCAACCAGCCACTGGCGGCGGCAAAAACCTATGCCGACAGCGCAGCCTTGCTGATCGAGCGTGGGCGGGCCGAAGAGGCAAGTGACAACATCCGGCGCATCTCCGGCCTGGTCGACCGCATGGCCGCAATCAGCCGGCATCTGCGCAATTTTGCGCGCAAGCCTAATGAGAAGCTCGGGCCGGTGTTGATCGAGGATGTCGTGCGCGACACGATGGAGATCGTCGCTGTCAGGCTGAAGGCGGCCGCGGCCGACGTCGACATCGATCTTGGTCCAGCGCCGCTGGTGGTGCGCGCCGGTTCTGTCCGCCTGCAACAGGTGCTGGTCAATGTCATCTCCAACGCAGCCGACGCGGTCGAGGGGCTGGACGATCGCCACATCCGGCTTCGCGCCTGGAGCGACGGCGACAAGGTCGTGCTCGCGGTCAGCGACCGCGGTCCCGGCGTACCTGCGGCGATCGCCGAACGCATCTACGACCCATTCTTTTCGACCAAAGGCGTCGGCAAGGGACTAGGCCTTGGCCTGTCCATTTCCTACAACATCGTCAAGGACTTCGGCGGCAGCCTGACTGCCACGAACCTCGCCGAAGGCGGTGCGGAATTCCGCATCGAACTTCCCGTCGCCGATGATCAGGGCCAGGAGGCCGCCGAATGATCGAGAGCCGCGTCCTGCTTGTCGATGACGAAGAGGAGCTGCGCCATTCGAGCGCACAGGCGCTGGAACTCGCCGGCTTCCGCGTCGATACCTTCGCGAGCGCGGAACACGCCCTGGAGTTCATCGGTTTCAGCTTCCCCGGTGTCGTCATCAGCGACATCCGGATGCCGGGCATGGACGGGATGACCTTCCTGCAGCGCATCCGCGAGATCGACGTCGAGGTGCCGGTGATCCTTGTCACCGGCCATGGCGACGTTCAACTGGCCGTGCGCGCCATGCGCGAAGGCGCCTATGATTTCGTCGAAAAGCCCTTCACCGCCCAGATGCTCGCCGGCACCATTCGCCGCGCGCTCGACTGGCGCGCACTGGTACTCGAAAACCGGCGGCTCAAGGCGGTGGCCGGCAAGCGCGACGACATCGAACAACGCCTGCCCGGCCGCAGTCAGGTCATGGTCGATCTGCGCTATCGGGTCCGCGCAATCGGCGCCTCTGATGCCGACACCTTGATCATCGGCGACACCGGCGTCGGCAAGGAGGTCGTGGCCCGCACCCTGCACGATCTGAGCGGCCGGGCAAACAATCCCTTCATCGCCATCAACTGTGCAGCCCTGCCCGAAAACTTGATCGAGAGCGAGCTTTTCGGACATGAGCCAGGCGCGTTTCCCGGCGCGATCCGTCCACGCTACGGCAAGTTCGAACATGGGCGCGGCGGCACCATCCTGCTCGACGAGATCGGCTCGATGCCGATCGATCTGCAGGCCAAGTTTCTGCGCGTCCTGCAGGAGCGCGTGATCACGCGGCTCGGCTCCAACGAGGTGGTGCCGCTGGATGTGCGCTTCATCGCTACCAACAAGGTCGATCTCGAGCAGGAGGTGGCCGCCGGCCGCTTCCGGCCCGACCTTCTCTATCGCCTCAATGTCGCGACGCTGCGCGTGCCGCCGCTGACGCAGCGTCGTGCCGACATTCCGCTCTTGTTCCTGCAGCTCGTACGGGAATCCGCGGCTCGTTACGGCCGCGATGAAGTCGAGGTATCGCAGAACCTGCTGGCCGAGATGGCGGAACGCAACTGGCCGGGCAACGTGCGCGAATTGCGTAACGCCGCCGAAAGGCTGGTTCTTGGGCTCGATACGGCTTCGAACGAAATCAACTCGTCCGAGCCGAACAGCGGCCGTTTGGCCGACAAGGTCGCAGCGTTCGAGAAGGGGCTGATTGCCAATGCCATAGCCACCTACGGCGGCGCCCTGAAGCCCGTATACGAGTCGCTCGGCATCTCACGGAAAACGCTCTACGAGAAGATGCAGAAATTCGGGCTCGACAAGAAGCTCGTTGCGACGGACATGTCTGGCGAAAGCGACGGGCGGTAACGTCGGCGACCACGCGGCGACGCCGGACGTCATGCGCATGGTGTCCCCGCAATACCGCGTACCCGCGACACTGCTGCGCCCAACCCAAAACGAGAACAGGGGCGCGGATGCCGCGCCCCTGCAAAGCCCTGGTAAGGGTTCCGCCTTAAACGTTGAAGGCCGCACCGATGAGCGTCTTGGTGTAAGGCTCCTTCGGTGCAGTGAAGATCCCGTCGGTATCGGCTTCCTCGACGATCTTGCCGTTCTTCATCACGATCACGTAGTCCGACATTGCCTTCACCACCGACAGATCGTGGCTGATGAAGATGTAGGACAGGCCGTGCGAGCGCTGCAGATCGCGCAGCAGCTCGATAACCTGGCCCTGGACGGAGCGGTCGAGCGCCGATGTCGGCTCGTCGAGAATAACCACCTTCGGCTTCAGGATCATGGCACGCGCGATCGCGATGCGCTGCCGCTGACCACCCGAAAACTCGTGCGGATAGCGGTTGCGCGAGGCCGGATCGAGCCCGACCTCCTTCAACGCTTCGATGGCACGACGGTCGCGATCGGCACGGCTAAGCGAGGGCTCGTGCACTTGCAGGCCTTCCGTGATGATTTCACCGACGGTCCTGCGCGGAGACAGCGAGCCATAGGGATCCTGGAACACCAATTGCAGCGCACGCCGTAGCGGGCGCATCTGGCCGCGGTCGAAGCCGGAGATGTCGGTCGTGCCGAAGCGGTAATAGCCGCTGCTCGGCAAAAGCCGCAGCAAGGCACGCCCGAGCGTCGACTTGCCGGAGCCGGATTCACCGACAACGCCGATCGTCTGGCCCTCGCGAAGCCGCAGGTTGACCTTGTCGACCGCGCGGAAGACGGCATTGCCGCGGGTGAAAAACCCACCGCCGATCGCGTAGTCGACACAGACGTCCCGACCTTCAAGGATGATCGGTGCGCCGTCCGCCGGAGGTGCCTTGCGGCCGCTCGGCTCTGCTGCGAGCAGCATCTTCGTATAGTCGGCCTGCGGCCGCTCGAAGATGTCTGCGGTCGTTCCCTGCTCCACCACTTCGCCGCGGCGCATTACCGCGACGCGTTCGGCAAAGTGCTTGACGATGCCGAGATCGTGCGTGATCAGCACGATCGCCATGCCGAAGCGCTTCTGCAACGACTTCAGGAGATCGAGGATCTGAGCCTGGATCGTCACGTCAAGCGCTGTCGTCGGCTCGTCGGCGATCAAAAGGTCAGGCTCGTTGGCGAGCGCCATCGCAATCATCACGCGTTGACGCTGGCCGCCCGAAAGCTCGTGCGGATAGCTGTCGATGCGTCGACCCGGCTCGGGGATGCCGACCAGTTCGAGCAGTTCCAGCACGCGCTTGCGCGCCTGCTTGAACGTGCCGCCGCGGTGGTGCACGATCGGTTCGGCGATCTGCCGGCCGATCGTGTAGAGCGGGTCGAGCGAGGTCATCGGCTCCTGGAAGATCATCGTGATCTTGGAACCGCGCACGCCGTTGAGCGCCTTGGGCGAAAGACCCACCAGCTCCTGACCGCGATAGCGGGCAGAACCGGTAACGGTGCCGTTCTTGGCGAGCAGTCCCATGATGCCCATCATGGTCTGGCTTTTGCCCGAGCCGGACTCGCCGACAACAGCAAGAGTCTCGCCCGTACGCACGTCGAGATCGATACCCTTGACCGCTTCGACCGTCCCGTCAGGCGTCGAGAAGTTCACCTTGAGGCCGCGAACGGCCAGGATGGTTTCGTTTGTGTCAGCCATGTCAGCGGTCCTTCGGGTCGAGCGCATCGCGCAGGCCGTCGCCGACGAAGTTCAACGAGAACAGCGTCAGAACAAAGAAGATGGCCGGGAAGATCAGCAGCCAGGGCGCCGACTGGATGTTGTTGGCACCTTCCGAAATCAACGCTCCCCAGCTCGTCAGCGGCGCCTGAACGCCAAGGCCGAGGAACGAGAGGAAGCTCTCGAGCAGGATCACCTTCGGCACGACGACGGTGACGAAAACGATGACAGGACCGATGGTGTTCGGAATGATGTGCCGGCGGATGATCTGCCAGTCCGTCAGGCCGAGCGCCTGGGCTGCACCGACAAACTCCCGCCGTTTCAGCGCCAGCGTCTGGCCGCGCACGATACGGGCCATATCCAGCCATTCGACCGCGCCGATCACCAGGAAGATCAGGATGAACGAGCGTCCGAAGAAGACCACGAGCACGACAACGAGGAAGACGAAGGGCAGAGAATACATGATCTCCACCAGTCGCATCATGACGTTGTCGACGCGGCCGCCGATGTAACCCGACGTCGCGCCGTAGACGACGCCGATGCCGAGCGACACGAGACTTGCCAAGAGACCGACGGCAATCGAGATCTGGCCGCCGAGCATGACGCGCACCAGCAGATCGCGGCCGTTCGAATCGGTGCCGAACGGGAAATACTCGCGATTGACCTGACCGGTCACCTTGAGAGTACGACCCTCGTCCTCCGTTGCCACGACCTGAGTGTCACGGAACTCGTTGGCACGATCGAAGTAGCGCGTCGCGCGGGCATCGATCGGCTGCTCCGAGGTGATCGTCGCGGTGAAGGTCTCACCGTCGATGTTGAACTCCTTGAGCGTGACGCGGGCGCGTGTTGCGATCCCTTCCATCACCCCTTGCAGGGTGGACGTGTCAGGGCGCGGCTCGAGGCTTGGTCCGATATTCACGTAGGACGGGAACACCTGGTCGTAGGTATGCGGCGAAAACAGTGGCCCGAGGAACGAGAATACTGCGATGAGGGCCAGCATGACGCAGCCGGCCATGGCAGCGCGGTTGCGCTTGAAGCGCATGGCCGCCAGCTGGAAGAGGCTGCGCCCCTTGGTTTCCGGCGTTACCGCCGGCGTCTGGACGACATCAGTCATGGCGAACCCTCGGATCGAGCAGGCCGTAGAGAATGTCGACCAAAAGATTGAAAACGATAACGAAGATGGCGACGAGAATGACCGTGCCCATCACCAGCGTATAGTCGCGGTTGATGGCCCCGAGGACGAAGTAGCGGCCGACGCCCGGAATGGTAAAGATCGTCTCGACCACAGCCGAACCGGTGAGCAATGCCGCCGCGCAAGGTGCGAGGTAGGAGACAACCGGCAGCATCGCGCCGCGCATGGCGTGGGTGATGACGACTGTCCTTGCCGGAAGGCCGTAGGCCTTGGCCGTTCGGATATGGTCGGTGTGCAGCGCCTCGATCATCGAACCGCGGGTAAGCCGCGCGAAGACCGCGAGCTGCGGCAGTGCGAGCGCGATCATCGGCAGGATCAGGAAGCGCAACGAACCGTCACCCCAACCGCCGGCCGGCAGCCAGGCCAGGACGATGGCGAAGACCAGCGTCAAGACAGGACCAACGACGAAATTCGGTACGGTGACGCCGAGCGTCGAGACCGACATGATCGTGAAGTCGAGGATGCTGTTTTGCCGGAGTGCAGCGATCGTACCGGCGGTAACGCCGCCGATCACGGCAAACAGCAGTGCGTACAGGCCGAGCTCCATCGAATAGGGCAAGCCCTTGCCGATCAACTGCGCGACGTTGTTATCCTTGTAGATATAGCTCGGGCCAAAGTCGCCGGTCACCGCATTGCTGAGATAGTGAACGTATTGGCGCCACAGGGGCTGATCGAGCTGATAGGTCGCCATCAGGTTCGCCATTGTTTGTGGCGGAAGAGGACGCTCGAGGTTGAAGGGGCCGCCAGGGGCAAACCGCATCAGGAAAAAGGAAATGGTGACGACAATAAACAAGGTCGGCACCGCACTCGCCAATCGGCGAAGGATGAAGGAAATCATTGACGTGCTCCGGAGGCGACGCGCGGCATTTTCACCGCGCGTCGTCCCTGTTCGTTATTCGGCGACGCTCAGGAACCGGCTCAAGTGCTGGTTCGGCGAGTTGTCCTGCCAGCCCTTGACGCGGTCGGAAACCAGCCACAGGTCGGCCTGGGTCAGAAGCGGAGCGATCGGCTGTTCCTTCATCAGCAGAGCTTCAGCTTCATGCAGCAGCTTGGAGCGAGCTGCCGGATCCTGCTCCTCGTAAGACTTCTTCATCAGCGCGTCGAATTCAGCGTTTTCGAAGTGGCCGTAGTTGAAGGTCTTGTTGGAGCTAAGGCTGAGAGCGAGGAAGTTCTCGGCGTCGGCGTAGTCGGCAACCCAGCCGGCGCGCGCAACGTTGAACTTGCCGCCTTCCTGCAGGTAGGCATAGTGCGAGGACACGTCGAGGTTCACCAGCGACACCTTGGCGCCGAAGGTGTTCTTCCACATGTCGGCAACGGCCGTTGCAACACGCTCGTGGTTCGGGTTGGTGTTGTAGCGCAGCTCGATTTCGAGCGGCTTGCCACCTTCGCCGTAACCGGCTTCCTTCATCAGAGCCAGTGCCTTGTCTTCGCGATCGAGCTGCGACAGGGTGCCGAACTCGGCCTTGGACGGATCACCGTAGCTCTCGATGCCCGGGGGCACCATCGAGTAGGCCGGCAGCTGCGAGCCGGCGTAGATTTCCTTGGCGAGGAAGTCGCGATCGACTGCCATCGACAGGGCCTGACGAACGCGAACGTCGCTATAGGGCTCCTGGCGGGTATCGAAGGCGTAGTAGTAGGTCGCGAGCGTCGGCGAAACATGAACCTGTTCGCCATGGGACTTGCGCAGACGATCGAGCTGATCGGCCGAGAAGTTGTAGGCGAGATCCATTTCCTTCGCTTCGAAGCGGCGAACCGAGGCGGCCTGGTCGTCGATCGGGTAGAAGATGACCTTGTCGAGCTTGACGTTGGCGGCATCCCAGTAGTTGGGGTTCTTGACGGCGGTCAGGCTGTCGTTCGGAACGTGCGCGGCGAGCGTGAATGCACCGTTCGAAACCATGACGCCCGGCTTGACGAAGTCCGCGCCATTCTTTTCGACGCTTGCCTTGCTGACCGGAAGTGCCGTCTGGTGCGCCAGCAGCTCGAGGAAGAACGGGGTCGGGCGCTCAAGCGTGATTTCGAGCGTCTTGTCGTCGACAGCCTTCATGCCGAGCTGGTCGGTCGGCAGTTCACCCTTGTTGACCTTTTCGGCGTTCTTGATCGGGAAGAGAATGTTGGCGTAGCCGGCCGCGACCTTCGGGTCTTCGACACGGCGGAACGAGAAGACGAAATCTTCTGCAGTCAACGGTGAACCGTCGGACCACTTCGCGTCAGCGCGCAGCTTGAAGGTATAGACCGTACCGTCGTCCGAAAGCTCCCACGTTTCGGCTGCACCCGGGACGATCTTGCCCGAGGCGTCATAGATCGTCAGGCCTTCGTAGAGATCCTTGAGGATGAACTCTTCGATGTTGATCGACGTATGGGCCTGGTCCAGCGTCTGCGGCTCACCGGCGTTGCCACGATGCAGGACAGCTTCGGCAAGAGCCGGGCTTGCTCCGATGAGCAACGAGCCGATCAGCGCGGCGGCGCTTAGGTTGAGTTTCAGTGATGCCATTTTGTTTCTCTCCTTCCCCTTTTTTGGGTTTGTGATCGCAGGAGAGAAGTGCAAATCTTTCTCGAACGCAAGGCGGATTCTGCAACCTGCTGCATCTTTATCTATAGAGTTGTAATTTTACGAAATCACAGGTTGTATTTCGTTTGCGGTCCTTTTCGTCGTTTTTGCGACGCAGGTGTGACAACCGGGCGGCAATCCACGCGTTTCTACTGCAACGTTTTAGATGCTGGCGCCGCTCTGTCCCCAGAACGGCAAGAATCGGCCCTGATGCAAATTTCGTGAATTCAAGGCGCAGTTTACGTAATGTGCGGAAAGAAACAGAGCCTTTGCCGCAATCTTCTTGCAAAGCGTTCACTCAGCAGCGACACTGTGTTTCCCTATAAGTGTTTTCTGTCTCGGTGCAACCCACCATCGACACACGGAAAAGTGGTATTGACCTTTCCCTACCCGCTCATCCGCGGCGCACCACTAGAAAGCGAAACGGTTAGATCCGCTGTGTTGCATCCAGTCCACAGTAAAATCGATTGAAGCGGCTTCGGCACCCCTCGCAGGGGCCCTCTTGACCGTTGCCAAACCACTTTGATGAACTATTGTGCGCCAGACTTCGGTGGGCGCGACCATTTCGCACGCGTTGTCACGCCGCACGACAATCCGGCCATCGACATTGCGTCGATGCAAGCACGTGCGGCGCTTCGCCGGACCATTTTTCGTGGCGCACAAGGCTGTGCCGAAACACTAAAGGGAGATATCGAATGGCATTGATCACATTGCGGCAACTGCTCGACCATGCGGCGGAGAACGACTACGCGCTGCCGGCGTTCAATGTGAACAATCTCGAATACATTCAGGCCGTCATGCGCGCTGCTGACGCCACTGATTCCCCCGTCATCCTGCAGGCAAGCCGCGGTGCTCGCTCCTATGCGGGCGATGCGTTCCTGCGCCATCTCATCCTTGGTGCGGCGGAAGAATATCCGCACATTCCCGTTTGTCTGCATCTCGATCACGGCGACCAGCCGTCGACCTGCATTTCGGCGATCACCAACGGCTTCACCTCCGTCATGATGGACGGTTCGCTGGAAAAGGACGGCAAGACCGTCGCCAGCTATGAATACAATGTCGCGGTCACCGCCGAAGTCGTGAAGATCGCCCATGCGGCCGGCGTTTCCGTTGAAGGCGAACTTGGCTGCCTCGGCAACCTGGAAACCGGCGCTGGCGACAAGGAAGACGGCCACGGCTTCGAAGGCAAGCTGTCGCGCGAGGAGCTGCTCACCGATCCGGAACAGGCCTTCGACTTCGTCACCAAGACCGGCGTCGATGCGCTGGCCGTTGCCATCGGCACGAGCCATGGCGCCTACAAGTTCACCCGCGAGCCGGATGGCGAGATCCTGTCGATCGAGACGATCGCAAAGATCAACAAGCGCCTGCCGAACACCCACCTCGTCATGCACGGCTCGTCCTCGGTTCCGAAGGATCTGCAGGACCTGTTCAACACCTATGGCGGCAAGATGAAGCCGACCTGGGGCGTTCCGGTGTCGGAAATCCAGAAGGCGATCCCGCTCGGCGTGCGCAAGGTCAACATCGACACCGACCTGCGTCTGGCCATGACCGGAACGATCCGCAAGAACTTCGCTGAAAACCCGGAGAATTTCGACCCGCGCACCTACCTAAAGCCAGCAACGGCTCTCATGACCGAAGTTTGCAGGGAGCGTTTCGAAGCCTTCCGCACCGCCGGCAAGGCATCGAAGATCCGCACCCTGCGCTTGCCGGAGATGGCAAAGCGCTACGCAGCCGCCTGATCCGCGAACCGGCCGCCCCTCTTCCCAATGGAACGACGGGAACGGGGGTGGCCTGTTCGAGCGCTTGGCGACAGACAACAGTCGGCGCGCGGCCCGTGATCAAGCGGCCGCGCGCCGATTTCGTTTCGATCGCGATGGCTGGTTCGGCGAGCGGACGCCAGGCCAGCGATATCCAAGTACTCACTCGGCCCCAGCGCTCATTCAGGCGCGGCGCTCGCCCGCCGCTTCATGCTCGTAAAGCTGATCCATGCTCAAGGTGGCCACGTCAGCGAAAGGCGCCTGGCTTTTCACCCGGCCACCGCCGAGGATGACGACCTCGTCGCAAAATGAAATCGTGCTGCGGTGATGACTGATGACGATGGTCGTGCGGTGCCCGGCCCTCGATTTCAGCGTCTCGACGATGGCAGCTTCGGACAGGCCGTCGACCGCGTTGGTGGCTTCGTCCAGGATCAGGATCTCGGGGTCGCGCACGAGGGCTCTGGCCAGGGCAACCCGCTGCCGCTGCCCCGCCGAGAGGCTGGCGCCTCTGTATCCGACGACGGTTTGATAACCCTGCGGCAGGCTTTCGATGAAGCCGTGTGCTTCGGCCATCCTGGCCGCGTGCTCCACTTCTGCGGTCGTCGCCTCCCGGCCATAGGTGATGTTCTCCAGGATCGTACCATCCACCAATTCCAGGTCCTGGCTGGCGAGCGCGATCTGGTTCCGCCACTGAACCGGGTCTATCCGGTTCAGGGGGATACCATCGACGAGGATCTGCCCCTCGTCCGGTTCGACGAAGCGGCATAACAGATTGACGATCGTGGTTTTCCCGGCACCGGACCGGCCGATGACCGCCGTCGAGCGGCCGCCACGGATATTGAATGTCGCGGCATGCAGCACCACGGCACGCGAGCCAGAACTCGGATATCGGAAGGTCACCCGATCAAATCTCAGCTGCTGTCGCAGACAATCGAATGGCTCCCTCCCCTCGGGTGGCTTTGGCTTGTCGGATGCGTCCAACAGCCACCGCACCTCCTCCAATGAGCCGCTCCAGCCCTGGATCTGGCTCCAGGACAATTGCAGCGCACGCACGTGCGGCTGCAATCGATAGAGCAGGACCACGAAGGCAACGATGACGGGAAAGCTGACGCCGACAGACCAGGCGGCGACAACAACAGCCAGGAAGAGGGCGGAGTGGAGCGTCTCGGTGAGTGGCGGCAGCACGCCCTGACGGGCCTGTAGCGAGAACCCGGCGCGTCTGACCGCATCCGACGCCGTATCGAACACGGCCTTCTCCCGCGCCTCCTGGCCGAATATCCGTATCAAACGACCGGCATGAACAAGATGGAGCATTCGAGCCGCAAGCTCGCTGTTAAAGGAGGTGACTTCTCGGCTCGGCCCCTTGAGGGTTGCAGACAGGACGTAGTGCACGAGCTGGACGAGAACGAGGCCGAGCGCCACGAACAGCGTCATCTGCCAGGACAGAAGTAGGAGGAATGCCAGGAGAATGACGGCGGCCGAGCCATTCACGACCGCCGCAAGGACGGTCTGGATTGCATCGGAGGCCCGCCAGGACTCATTTGAAATGATGTTGAGCAGGCGCCCCGGATTCTCCTTCATGAAAAAGGGATAGCCGACCCGCAGGAGCTGACCCGACAGGGCGCTGCGGATCGAGTGTCCTGCCTTGCCGTTGATGAAGGTCGCGAGCACGGTGTTGGCAAAGGCGATGACGTTCTTGAGCGCGATCAAGGCAAAAGCCGCGCCTGCGATGACAATCAGCCGCTCGCCGTCGTCCAGCCCCGACCCGACCTGTTGGAACAGCGAGGAGACGCCGTTCAATGCCGCTGGATCCTGATCGCCGGCAATGATGCCCAGCATGGGGATGATGAGGCCGATACCGACGCCCTCGAGTGCTGCGCTGCAAAGGCCGAGAATCACCACGGCCGGAAGCAGACGCATTTGTCCGCCGAGCGCATCGCGCAATAGCTGCAGGCCCGGCAAGAAGATTCTGAACATGGCGACCGTCCTCAGCGGTGGAGTTGCTCTTCGGCCCGTTGCTCGGCCGGACCTGGCGATCGCTCCGCGACGAACAGGCCCACGAACTTGAGGGCACCGAGCAGGTTCATGAAAACGATCGGCCAGTGCGATAGGTGCAAGACGGGGTCGAACCGGGCGCCACCGAAGATTTCCCCGAACGCCGACCTGACGGTCCAACAGAAATGCCGCAGCAGCCACGGCGCGGTGCGCAGGTGCTTCAGGCAAAGCGCGCCATTGCCGAAGCTGTAGTTGCAATGAAGTGTCTCGATTGCCGCCCGTGCGCGACGGCCGTGATGATGGAAGACGACCATGTCGGGGACATATTCGACGGGGATACCAAGTCGATCGGCGCGCACGAGATAATCGGTGTCCTCTGCCGACAGCAACGGCGCGCCCGCGCCAAACCGTTCGTCGAAGGGGCCGACGCGCAATGCGACCTCACGATGCATTGTCATGTTGCAGCCCAGCACGAAGCCGCCTGGATGAACCTCATGCGTCAGCCGTTCGCGCACGTTCGACCGTTTGATGGTGAATGGCAAGTCGGCGGGGTTGCCGAGCTCGACACGGCCGCCGCGGATGACCCCGCCCCCGCCGCCTGCACAGTGGTGTTCCAGATCGCGCAGATAGCCGACGTCGACTTCGCAGTCATCATCAATGAAGATCAGGATCCTGCCGCGTGCATGTGCCATTGCGGTATTTCTTGCGACAGCCAGGCCCGGTCGGGTCTCGACGGCATGCGTGATCGCCATGGGTGACGCGGCCGCAATCCGGCTGATGCGATCGGGTGTGCCGTCCGTTGAGCCGTTATCCACCACAACAAGCTCGCATCGCACTGTGGCATGGGAGCGGCACGTCGCCTCGATCGATCGGATACAGGCATCGAGCGCCTCAACGCGGTTGCGCGTGCAGACGATGAAGCTTGCGAAGGTCTCTTCGCGCGCGGCCGACGTCGGCACCCACGGCGTCTCCGTCGCGTTCGCGCATCCCTTTGCCGCCCATGCCGGGCGTTCGACTGTCATATTAGACCGGGCCATGACGAGGAAGGACGTTCGCTGCCGGCACCGACTGCAGGTATCGCGACAGGGCATCCATGCGCCTCATCGCAGCCAGCGACATGCTGCTGCACCAGGGCGCATGAACGCCTGCGATGAGGCCGTATCGCTCCCGGCGCCGGATAAGCCCCCATTTGCCCGTCCGCGTTAGGAACTCATGGGTGAGCTGCGGCCGCCGCTCGTCGCTGACAAGCTGGTAGAGGAAATAGAAGAGGTTCAAGGCGCCTTCCTCATAGCCGGCGCGGCCTTGCTTCGGGTACCCGGAAATCCTGTCTTCGAGCGCCAGAATGCTGTTCGCAGCATTTCCGATCGTCTCGGCCGTGACGGCAAGGCCGATGTCATTGAGCGCCTGGGGATTGTCGCAAAGACGTTCGCGCTCGAGGTTTTCAGCAACAATCTTCAAGTGGGTACGGCGCATTTGGCGCTTGTGCTTGTTCGTCACGCTGTTGCCATGGATACGATAGGCGACCATGGCCTCGTCGATCATCATCGCCGGAAAACGGTCGGTGACACGCCGGAAGAGATCGAAATCCTCCGCATGCACATAAAGCGCGTCATATGTGAGCATATCCTCCGGTATGACATGCCTGTTGTAGACGACGGTCGAGTGCATGAAGATCGTGAAGAACATCGACAGCGCCTTCAGGTTCTCCGGCCGATAGATCGGATTGGGCGTGCCGCGGACGATACGATCGCCGATGAGCGTATCGATGCCGGTGCCGCACAGCGCGAGCTGTGGCTGTTGCATGAACAGCGACACCTGCCGCGACAGCCGTGACGGATAGGAAATGTCGTCGGCATCCATCCGTGCGATGAGATCGCCCTTTGCCAGAGCGAGACCTTCGTTCAAGCTCGCGATCAAACCGCGGTTCTCGCGGGAGATGATAGTGACGCGGTCATCGGCCTTTTGATAACGGCGCATGATTTCCAGTGAGCGATCACGCGAACCATCGTCGATGGCGATGATCTCCAGCCGCTGGTAGTCCTGCCTCAGAATGCTCTCAAGCGCCGCGGCGAGATAGGACTCGGCGTTGTAAACGGGCAGCAGGACGGAAACCAACGGAACGGTCATGAACAATCTCGAACACTATTGCAGATCTGAGGCTTGAAGCGCGTTTGCCCGGCCAGCGGCGTCCGCACGATAAGCCGGATGCGGCCGCTCGTCCCCTCGCCCCTGAAACCAGTCGACAGTGCTTCCAGCACTCGCGGATGGTGCACTTGGCCGACCGTTGGCACGAAGATAGGGAAAGTGCCGCTTCAAGCCGTTGAGCGGCCTCTCTAACGCCAGCCAGGAGAACGCCGCCACGACCAAAGTGGCGGCACCTGCGACGACCAAGCGCCCAACGCCCTGTTCCGAAACGTTGACCGGTATCCACCCCTGCGCCTTGACGACCAGCGCCAGCACGACCGGATGAAACAGGTAGACGCCATAGCTGACACGCCCAAGCGCCGTTAGCGGCGGGAGTTCCAGCAACCTGCCGAAATCGCCACGAAACCCGGCGGAAGCGGTGCCGACCAACATTACAAGCGGGACGAGAGGCAAAACTTCGAGACCGATCCAAACGATCCAATCAAGTGCCGGCCCCACCGGCATCGATCGACCCCAAAGCAGCACGAGGGATAATATGGAAAACGGCAGCCAACTGACTGTCATCCATCGCGGCCAGGCCGTGGCCGTCGATCGGTGAACAGCCAAGAGGGCACCAGCCGCCAGCGCATCCATCGATGCCGGAGGCAGCAGGTCTCGTGCAAGCGAGGGCTCACCCGTGAGCGGCCAATAAAATCGGTATGCCAGCGAACAGGCGATGACGCCGATGCAGAGCCGCCCGATCCAGTGGCGCGGCGTCAGCAGAATGAGGAGCGGCCAGACGATGTAGAATTGTTCTTCAATGCTCAGGCTCCAGGTGTGGCAGAGCACCCACGGCGTCCACGCATCCTTGAGCGCGTACCAGAAGTTCGAGAGATAAAGCGCGTGCCATGCCCAGCCTTCCCTGGCGCCTTCCAGGTTGACCAGCCACACGAAGCCAAGCATGCCGAAATAGGGTGGGAAGATGCGCAGGGCACGGCGGATATAGAACGACCTGAGGGTCGTCGCTGCTTCGAACTGAGCCGCGGAACGCGCGTCGAGGAGCAGCCGCGTTATCAGAAAGCCGCTGAGCACGAAGAACATCCGCACGCCGAGATGCCCCCAATGGGAATCATCGGCGGCAAAGAAATGCGCGTACAGCACCATCAAAACGGCAACGGCTCTCAATCCGTCCAGTTGCCGGTCGCGCATAGTCAGCATTCAACGTCCCCTCGGAGTTCCGACCGCTGCGGTCTACTTCCTGTGGAGCCAACTCCGTGGTCAGCTACGATTTTTGCCGCGAGGTTGCCATTTGCTTCGAAGAAGCGCGAAGGGTCCGGTCGGTCGCAAGACGCGTTGAGGGCGGCCCCCAAAACCTTAGGGCCGAATAGGGCCAAACTTTGACCGCTTGATTGGCAAGCGCGCGCATTTACCGGCGGCTGGCGGCTGACGCCACGCCTGCAAATTCGGTCGCCGCTGCAGAACCGCACCGCAAGCGCTTGTTTCGTTTCAGAAACGAGCGTCCTCCAGTCAGCCCGAGGGTTAGAACGTGGGCGGCGTGTTGATCCAGAGAAGAACCGTTTCGCCGTCATGCCGGTTGGTCCACGCATGGCGGCGTTTGCTTTCGAAGTAGAGCGAATCGCCGGCGCTCAGGTCGTAAAACTGATCGCTGTCGAGAATGAACTCGACACGCCCCGAAAGCACATAGACGAATTCCTCGCCTTCATGCCGATAGGCGCCTTCGCTCGAAGCACCCGGCTCCAGCACGAAGCGATGGCAATCCATCTGGTTGCGACCGTCGGCCAAAAGCTGCACGGTGACACCGGGCGTCGTCTTCGGCCAGGTGCGCCATTCTCCCGCACGGACAACGGCTCGACCATCGGTCTCCTCTTCGCCCGACAGGCTCGATACCGTCGACCCGAAATATTCGGCGATGTTGTGCAGAACAGCGACAGACACGCCCTGCGAGGTTCTCTCGAGCGTCGAGAGGACAGAAGCGGCAATGCCGACGTCGCCTGCGACCTGTTCGAGAGTCTGGCCGGCGGCATGCCGCAGACTGCGCAGCTTGCGACCGACCTGATTGTCGAGACCGCTTTCGCCCGGTGCGGGCGCGTCGTCGTCCCCGGCCGCTTCCGCTTCGAGCGCTTCCCTGATGGCCGCGGGATTGAGACCGCGCTCGACCCGGAACCAGGAAATGCGTTTCAGCCGGGCGAGATCGCCTTCGGTGTATTGCCGGTGGCCCGTCGGTGAGCGCTCGGGCACGACCAGTCCTTGGGTTTCCCACAATCGGAGCGTCGAGGCGGATACACCCGCCAGCCGTGCAGCCTCGGCAACCTTGTAGCGCACGCCGCCCATTTTCTGTTTCCCTGTTTCGATCGCGGGTGCCGGCGCGAATCTGCGCCGCGCCTGCGCGTTGGCGAACTTACCTGCCGGGCATGACCTTTTACAAGAATGCGTCATCAGCGCCGGTGTTCTCTCGATCACCAAATTTGATTTGCATTCCATTTTGAAAGATGTACCACTTCCCAGACAATCTTGCAGAAAAAATGCAATATATTGCCTCCGCCAGCAACAGGACACGCGCCATGACTAGCCTCACCGATCGTAAGAACGCTGCCATTTCCCGCGGCGTCGGCATGACCACGCAGATCTACGCCGACCGTGCGGAGAACGCCGAAATCTGGGACAAGGAAGGCAACCGCTACATCGACTTTGCCTCGGGCATTGCAGTCGTCAACACCGGCCACCGCCACCCGAAGGTGATCGCCGCCGTCAAGGCGCAGCTCGATCGCTTCACCCACACCTGCCATCAGGTCGTGCCCTACGAGACCTATGTGCATCTCGCCGAACGCCTCAATGCGCTTGCGCCCGGCGACTTCGCCAAGAAGACGATCTTCGTCACGACCGGCGCGGAAGCCGTTGAAAATGCAGTAAAGATCGCCCGCGCGGCGACTGGCCGCCAGGCCGTGATCGCGTTCGGCGGCGGCTTCCATGGCCGGACCTTCATGGGCATGGCGCTCACCGGCAAGGTGGTCCCGTACAAGGTCGGCTTCGGCGCCATGCCGGGCGACGTCTTCCACGCCCCCTTCCCGATCGAGCTGCACGGCGTCACCGTCGACCAGTCGCTGGCGGCGCTGAAGAAGCTCTTTGCCGCCGATGTCGATCCGGGTCGCGTGGCCGCAATCATCATCGAGCCGGTGCAGGGCGAAGGCGGTTTCTACCCGGCTCCGCCGACCTTCATGAAGGCGCTGCGCGAAATCTGCGACCAGCACGGCATCCTCTTGATTGCCGACGAAGTTCAGACCGGCTTTGCCCGGACGGGCAAGATGTTTGCCATGGACCATCATGAGGTCGCGCCCGACCTGATGACGATGGCAAAGAGCCTTGCCGGCGGCTTCCCGCTCGCTGCCGTCACCGGCCGTGCCGAGATCATGGACGCACCGGCGCCGGGCGGCCTTGGCGGCACCTATGGCGGCAACCCGCTCGGCATCGCCGCCGCGCATGCCGTACTCGACGTCATCGCGGAAGAGAACCTCTGCGAACGTGCCGAACTGCTCGGCGGTCGTCTGAAGCAGCGCCTCGCCGCAATCCGCGAACAGGCGCCCGAGATCGTCGACATCCGCGGCCCCGGCTTCATGAACGCCGTGGAATTCAACGATGTGAAGACTAATCTGCCGAGCGCCGACTTTGCCAACAAGGTGCGCCTGATTGCGCTCGACAAGGGTCTGATCCTGCTGACCTGCGGCGTGCACGGCAACGTCATCCGTTTCCTCGCGCCGATCACCATCCAGGACAACGTCTTTGCCGAGGCGCTCGACATCCTTGAGGCATCGATCCTCGAAGCACGCGGTTGACGCTTTGCCGGGCGACCGCTAACGCGGTTGTCCGGGCCGATGAAATGGCTCCGGGTGTCGGGAGGAACGACACCCGCAAGAACAAACAGGAAGCGGGTCGGTCGGCGTGCGACAGGCATCGCTGGAGGACGCCCATCATGACCCTGACGCCGGCTTTGACCAAACACTTGCGCGACGGCGAACTGTTTTCCGCCTTGGACCGCATAGCGCATTTCGCCGGGAGCTGGACGGGCGAGGCCTTCGACGTCTTCAATCCGTCTACCGGCGAGCTTCTGGCGTCGTTGCCGGATATGGGCATCGAACAGGCGAGTGCGGCGATCGACGCGGCAGCCGCCGCGCAAACCCTTTGGGCGGCAAAGCCCGCCAAGGATAGAAGTGCCGTGCTTCGACGTTGGCACGACCTGATCATCGCCCATGCCGACGATCTCGCCGCCATCCTGACCGCCGAAATGGGCAAGCCGGTCGGAGAATCGAAAGGCGAAGTGCTGCACGCGGCCGCCTATGTCGAATGGTATGCCGAGGAAGCCAAGCGCATCTACGGCGAGACCTTTCCGGCTCCGGCCAATGACCGCCGCATGCTGGTCATCAAGCAACCCGTTGGCGTCGTCGGCACGATTACCCCGTGGAACTTCCCGGCCTCGATGGTCGCCCGCAAGATCGCTCCAGCACTCGCCGCCGGCTGCGCCATTGTCCTGAAACCTGCCGAACAGACGCCGCTCGTTGCCGGAGCCCTGTTCGTCCTGGCCGAGAAGGCGGGTTTCCCGGCCGGCGTCGTCAATCTGCTCTACGCCTCGGAAGGTGCTGCGATCGGGCGGGAACTCTGCAGTAACCCCAAGGTTCGCAAGATCAGCTTTACCGGCTCGACAGAAGTCGGGCGCCTGCTGATGCGCCAGTGCTCCGACCAGATCAAGAAGGTCAGCCTGGAACTCGGCGGCAACGCGCCCTTCATCGTCTTCGACGATGCCGATATCGACGAGGCGGTCGATGGCGCCGTCCAGGCGAAGTTCCGCAATGCCGGCCAGACCTGTGTTTCGGCAAACCGCATCTATGTGCAATCGGCGGTGCATGACGCATTCGCCGAGAAATTCGTCGCACGCGTGGCCGAACTCTCGGTCGGGGACGGCTTTTGCGCCGGCGTCACGATCGGGCCGATGATCGACCGGCACGCGATCGAGAAGATCGAAGCCCATGTCGCCGATGCCGTGTCCAAGGGCGCCGAGGTGCGCAGCGGCGGTCATCGCATCGGCACGTCAGGAACCTTCTTCGAACCGACGGTGCTGACCGGCATTTCGACCGACATGCGCATCGCCCAGGAAGAGACATTCGGCCCGATTGCCCCGATCATCCGCTTCGAGACCGACGAACAGGTGATCGCCGAGGCAAATGATACGATCTATGGCCTCGCCGCCTACTTCTATGCCGAGAACCTCAAGCGCGTCTGGCATGTGGCCGAGGCACTCGAATACGGCATGGTCGGCATCAACACCGGCCGCATGTCTTCGGAGGCCGCCCCCTTCGGCGGCATCAAGCAATCCGGCATCGGCCGCGAGGGCTCCCGTCACGGGCTCGAAGACTATCTGGAGATGAAGTATCTCTGCATGGGCAACATCTGAGCGTTGCCTTCCACGTGAACTGCTTGAACCTCTCGCCTCGCCGCTGATCGCAATGTTTGTGGACTGCGGCGGGCGCAATGCCTGCCGGTACCCGGCCTGTCATAAACAGCACTTGAAATTGATCGGCGGGCTTGCCAATTGGGGCAGGAACCAAGGAACCATAGGAGTTGCCACCGCGATGAGCGAAGCTGAAATGTCCGTCGAGAAACATGTCTTTGAAGCCGATGTAGCCAGGCTGCTCCATCTCATGGTGCACTCGGTCTATTCCGACAAGAACGTCTTCCTCCGCGAACTGATTTCGAACGCCGCGGACGCCTGCGAGAAGTTGCGTTACGAGGCGATCGTCTCTCCGGAACTGCTGGCAGGCGATACGAACCCCAGCATCAAGCTGACGCTCGATGAGGAAAACAACCGCCTCATCGTCGAGGACAATGGCATCGGCATGAGCCGCGACGAACTCGTCGAGGCGCTCGGCACCATCGCCCGTTCAGGCACGCGCGCCTTCATGGAGCGCATCGAAGCCGCACAGGGCAAGGAAGGCGCGCAGCTCATCGGCCAGTTCGGCGTCGGCTTCTACTCCGCCTTCATGGTCGCCGACAATGTCGACGTCGTCTCGCGCCGCGCCGGTTCGGACCACGCCTGGCACTGGTCGTCGGACGGCAAGGGCAGCTACACGGTCGCAGCCGCCGATCGTGCTGACGCACCGGCACGCGGCACGCGCATCACCCTGCATCTTATGGAAGATGCCAAGACCTACACCTCGCGCTGGACGGTCGAGCGCATCGTCAAGGACCAGTCCGGCCACGTTCCGGTTCCGATCTCGATCGTCGAAAAGCCCGGTGCCGAACCGGTTTCCGTCGGCGACGGCACGGCGCTCTGGACCAAGCAGAAGAGCGAGATTTCCAAGGAAGACTACGCCGACTTCTATCGGGGCGTTTCGGGCCAGTACGACGATCCGGCATTGACGGTGCATTTCCGCGCCGAGGGCCGGCACGAATATACGGCACTTGCCTTCGTGCCCGGCTCCAAGCCCTTCGACCTCTTCGATCAGGACCGCAAGGGCCGGATGAAGCTCTACGTCAAGCGCGTCTTTATCACCGACGAGGCGGAATTGCTGCCGCGTTACCTGCGCTTCGTGCGGGGTCTGGTCGACACCTCGGACCTTCCGCTCAACGTCTCGCGCGAGATGATCCAGGAAAGCCCGCTGCTGTCGAGCATCCGCAAGGGATTGACCAACCGCGTGCTGACGGCGATCGAAAAGCTGGCGGAGAGCGATCGCGAGGCCTTCGACAAGATCTGGGAAAACTTCGGCAGCGTGCTCAAGGAAGGCATTTACGAGGACTTCGAACGCCGTGCCCAGCTGATCTCGCTTTCCCGCTTCCGCACGACCACCTCGGAAGACGGTCACCGCAGCCTTGCCGACTACGTCAAGGACATGAAGGACGGCCAGTCGGCGATCTACTACCTGACGGGCGACAACCTGGCCCAGCTCAAGGCATCGCCGCAACTTGAAGGCTTCCGTGCACGCGGCATCGAAGTGCTGTTGCTGACCGACCCGGTCGACAGCTTCTGGGTGACGTCGGCACCGGACTTCGAAGGCAAGCCGATGAAGTCGATCACGCAGGGCTCGGCCGATCTGGGCAGTGTCGCAAAGCCGGAGGGCAGTGCCGACAGCGCACCCGAGGCAAGCCAGGCGGTGGCGGATTTCGTCGCCTTCGCCAAGGAAACGCTTGGGGACGCCGTGTCGGAAGTTCGCACGTCCGATCGCCTGACGGAAAGCGCCGTATGCCTGGTCGCGCCCGAGAATGGCCCCGACCGCCAGCTCGAAAAGATGCTGCAGGGCGCCGGCCGCCTCGACGGAGCGGCAAAGCCGATCCTCGAGATCAATCCCGGCCATGCGCTGATTGCCGCAATCGCCGCCTGCCCGGCCGATGACAGCGCGTTTCGGACTGACGCCGTTCAGCTTCTGCTCGACCAGGCGCGCGTCCTCGATGGCGACAAGCCGCAGGATCCACGCGCATTCGCCGAGCGCCTGTCACGCGTCTTCAACCGGGCGCTCAAGGTTTAACGCACCGGTTCAAGCACCTGTAATTGCAGCGATGAAAGGGTGAGAGGGAGAAATCCCTCTCACCCTTTCGCTTTTTCGGGCGCCGCTTCCATGCCGATCTCCGCCAATACCTCCGCCGTATGCTCGCCGAGACGCGGAACACCGCGGTCGAGCACCAGCGAGGCATCGGAAAAACGGATCGGCGTACGGACGCCCGGCGAGGTCCCGCTGGCCGCACCGGAATGCGGTGTGTCGATCTGCATCTGCCGATGCACGACCTGCGGATCGGCAAAGACGTCGGCGACCGTGTTGATCGGACCGCCCGGCACGCCTGCCTCTTCCAGCAATGTCAAAAGCGCGTCCCGTTCGTACCTTGCCGTTTCGGCGCTAAGCGCCGGTGTCAGGCTCTCGCGATTCTGGACGCGGGAGGCATTGGTCAGATAGCGCTCGTCCGTTGCCAGATCGCCGCGGCCAAGCAGGTTGCAGAACTTGACGAACTGGCGGTCGTTGCCGACGGCGACGATCAGGTGCCCGTCCGCCGTCGGGAACACCTGGTAGGGTGCGATGTTCGGGTGGGCGTTGCCAAGGCGGCGCGGCGCCTTTCCCGAGACGAGAAAATTGAGCGCCTGATTGGCGAGCACGCCGGTCATGCAATCAAGCAAGGCCATGTCGATCTGCTGGCCCTTACCGGTTCGCTCGCGCTGCGCCAATGCCGCCTGGACGGCGATGACGCCATAAAGCCCGGTGAAGATATCGGCAAAAGCGACGCCGATCTTCTGCGGTTCACGATCCGGCTCGCCGGTCAGATCCATGATCCCGCTCATGCCCTGGACGATATAGTCGTAGCCGGCGCGATGCGCATAGGGACCATCCTGACCGAAGCCCGTGACCGAGCAATAGATCAGGCGTGGATTGACCTTCTTCAGGCTCGCGTAGTCGAGACCATATTTCTCGAGGCCGCCGACCTTGAAGTTTTCCAGCAGGACATCGGATTGTGCCACCAGCCGCCGCACCGCCTCCTGCCCTTCCTCGGTCGTGAAATCGAGCACGACCGAGCGCTTGCCGCGATTGCAGGCGTGGAAATAGGCCGCGTCGAGCTTCTCCCCCTCCTCGCCGGCGACAAATGGGGGCCCCCAGGTGCGGGTGTCGTCACCCGCCGGGCTCTCCACCTTGATGACGTCGGCGCCGAGATCGGCGAGCGTCTGGCCGATCCAGGGACCGGCGAGAATGCGGGCCAGCTCAAGAACGCGAATACCCTTCAGTGGCGCTTCCATGATCGGCCGCTCAGAAAAAGGCCTGGAGGCCGGTCTGGGCGCGGCCGAGGATCAGCGCATGAACGTCGTGCGTGCCCTCATAGGTGTTGACTGTCTCGAGGTTCACCATGTGGCGCATCACCTGATATTCCTCGGAGATGCCGTTTCCACCATGCATGTCGCGGGCCATGCGGGCGATATCGAGCGCCTTGCCGCAATTGTTGCGCTTGACGATCGAAATCATTTCCGGCGCCATCCGGCCCTCATCCATCAGGCGGCCAACGCGCAGCGAACCCTGAAGTCCGAGCGAGATCTCCGTCTGCATGTCTGCGAGCTTCTTCTGGAAGAGCTGCGTCTGCGCGAGCGGGCGGTTGAACTGCTTGCGGTCGAGACCGTATTGACGAGCGGCGTGCCAGCAGAACTCGGCCGCGCCAAGCGCACCCCAGGAAATGCCGTAGCGGGCGCGGTTGAGGCAGCCGAACGGGCCCTTGAGCCCCTCGACGTTCGGCAGCAGCGCATCTTCGCCGACCTCGACATTGTCCATGACGATTTCGCCGGTGATCGAGGCGCGCAGCGACAGCTTGCCGGCAATCTTCGGCGCCGAGAGGCCCTTCATGCCCTTGTCGAGCACGAAGCCACGAATGGCATTGCCATGGGCTTCGGACTTTGCCCAGACGACAAAGACATCGGCGAGCGGCGCATTGGAGATCCACATCTTCGAACCGACGAGACGGTAGCCGTTCTCCGTCTTTATGGCGCGGGTCTTCATGCCGCCGGGGTCGGAACCGGCGTCAGGCTCCGTCAGGCCGAAGCAGCCGATCCATTCGCCGCTGATCAGCTTCGGTAGATACTTCTGCTTCTGCTCCTCCGAGCCGTAGGCGTAGATCGGGTAGATGACCAGCGAGGATTGCACGCTCATCATCGATCGGTAGCCCGAATCGACGCGCTCGACTTCGCGGGCGACAAGGCCATAGGCGACATAGGAAGCGCCGACACCGCCGTAGGTCTCCGATACGGTCGCGCCGAGCAGACCGAGTTCGCCCATTTCCCGGAAGATTTCCGGATCAGTCGATTCTTCGCGATAGGCAGCGATGACCCGCGGCTGCAGGCGATCCTGTGCATAGGCTCGCGCCGTGTCGCGGATCATGCGCTCGTCCTCGGTCAACTGATCTTCGAGGAGGAACGCGTCGTCCCATTGAAATTGCGTCTTGCCGGCCATGTTTCTCTCCCATCGGATTTTTCCACTTGCGGTTATGGCAAGCAGAACCAAGGCTTTCAAACGAAATTGAGGCACCGCCTCATGCGTCTGCGGAATGGCCTCGCTGAGCGCCACACAATCGGCTGTGAAGTGCCGCAGGACTCCTTGCGCGCTACACATTGGGCGCGCCACCGGTCGCCAGGTGCCGTTCATGTTGCAAATCCGTCGAAATATAGCGACAAGGGTCGGGTTCACTTGGCGGCGCTCGTCGTTACCGCGCCGCGCCAGTGCCACGCTAAAGGTCCATGCTCGTACCCGCCAATGGCCAACGACCGCTTAGAACGCTTTGCTCACAATCTCGACTGGAACTTGCTGCGCACATTCGTCGTCGTGGTGGAGGAAGGCAGCATCACCGCTGCGGCCAACAGGCTCCTGCTGCAGCAGCCGGCCGTCAGCATGGCGCTCAAGCGGCTCGAACAGACCGTTGGGCAAAAGCTCATCGACCGCCGCCCGGGCCGCTTCGACCTGACCGATGCCGGCGCCCGATTGCACGCGCAGTGCCGCGACATCTTCGCGGCCGTCATCCGGCTTCCCAACGTCCTTGAAACGGTGGGCGAAGAAATCACCGGCCACCTCAACATTCATGTCGTCAGCCATGCCCACAACCCGGCCTGGGACCGGAAGCTCGAGAGCTTCTTTATCCAGCATCCGAAGGTAACGATTTCGGTGACGGTCGCCACGACTGTGGACGTTCTGAGCGCAGTCGAACGCAACATCGCGACGATGGGTCTTTGCGACGGCAACATCCCCGCCTGGCTGAACAAGAGCTTCCACGTACGTGAGCGCTATGCGCTTTACTGCGGCCGCGAGCATCCCCTGTTCGGCGTCGAGGGTGTTGATTTCAACGATCTTCGCGGCAATGCCTACATCGCCTTCATCGCCGATGTGCTCGGCGGACAGCATATGAACTCCGTGACGGCAGTGCGCGCCATTGGCTCGTTTGGCCAGCAGGTTCGGGCCGTCTCCTGCAATGTCGAGGAAGTGATGCGGCTGATCGCCTCCAACGTCGGCATCGGCATGCTGCCGGATCATCTGGCAGCGCCCGCCGTCGCCGGCGGACGACTTTGGCAACTGCCGCCCTACCACAACCTGCCAACGACGGATGTGTTTCGCATCTCCAACCCGAACTCGATTCTCAATCCGGCCGAGGCCGCCTTCCTTACGCATGTGGCCGATACCGCGCCGCTTGATCACTGCCTTGATCATCAGCAGAATTGATAGCGACATTTCCCGTTATAAATTTGAACGCGTAACACGCGCTGCCTATGGTCCCACCAAATCAGGAGCGGGGTTGGGACATGCGTGAATTTGATGTGGCAATCGTTGGTGGCGGCATTGCCGGCCTTTCGCTGGCCTTTTTTCTGGCACCGCACCGCTCCGTTGCCGTCATCGAGCGGGAAGACGGGCTCGGTTATCACAGCACCGGGCGCTCCGCGGCCGAATTCGTTCTGCGGTACAACACCCCTGAAGTGTGCAAGCTCGCGGCGATCTCCAAGACTTTCTTCGATCAGCCTCCCGAAGGCTTTTCCGACGTACCGCTGTTGAAGCAGCGTGGCGGCGTCATGATCGCCAATGCGGAGAAAGCGGCACGACTTGAGGCGGTGTTTGCCGAGGAAAGCGCTGTCAATCCCGACCTGCGAAGGCTGACCGTCGACGAAGCAATCACCCGCGTACCGATTCTTCGGCGCGACTATGTGGCGGCCGCATTTTATGACCCGAACTTCTGGGACATCGAGGTCGAGAACCTGCTGCAGGGTTACTTGCGCGGCGCACGTCGCCATGGCGCCGAGGTGATTGAGCGCAGCGACATCGTGGCTCCGCGCCGCGAGGCAAATGGCTGGGTGCTTTCGACGAATGCCGGCGAGATCCATGCCCAGGTCATCGTCAATGCGGCTGGCGGCTGGGCCGATCCGGTCGCAAGCCTCTTCGGCGTGGCGCCGGTCGGCATCGTGCCGCATCGCCGCAGCGCGATCACCGTGGACCTGCCCACCGAAATCGATGCCCTGACAATGCCCGAGATCAACGAGATCGACGAGGACTTCTATATGAAGCCCGAAGGCGGACGGCTGCTTGCCTCTCCCGCCGACGCCACGCCGTGCGAACCGACGGACGTGCAGCCCGAGGAGATCGATGTCGCCTGGGCCGCACACTACGTGGAAGAGGCGACGACCGTCCCGGTCCGCCGCATCTTCAAGAGCTGGGCCGGCTTGCGCAGCTTTTCACCGGACAAATTGCCGGTGATCGGTCACGCCAAGGATCGACCGGATTTCTTCTGGCTTGCCGGCCAGGGCGGCTACGGCATTCTGACGTCGCCGGCACTGGGCGCGCTTGCCGCAAACCTGCTGATTGGCCTACCGGCGCCCGAAAGCTTCGCCGCAAACGGCCTTGACCCCGTCGGTTTCAACCCCGAGCGCTTCCTGAGGTAGCGACAACGCACCTCCATCCCGCTGCGATTGTCACATTCCGTTAAGGATGTCGGCGAGGCTGTGAACTGTAACATAAACTACAAGAAACTGACATTTCGCTTTCATGAAGCGCCGATATGGCAGGTGTCATACCGATGACCGGTCTCCCCGAAAGAGGACCTGCTAGAAATGTTTCAGTTGAAGAATGTAACCCGCCAGTTCGGCAAGAAGACAGCCGTGTGCTCGGTTACCTTCGACATTCCCCAGGGCCAGATGGTCGGCGTGATCGGCCGCTCCGGCGCTGGCAAGTCTACGCTGCTTCGCATGATCAATCGCCTGGTCGACCTGTCGTCCGGCTCGATCGAGTTTGCCGGCACGGAAGTCTCGTCACTGCGCGGTGCCGCACTGCGCAACTGGCAGCGCGACTGCGCGATGATCTTCCAGCAGTTCAATCTGGTGCCGCGCCTCGACGTTCTGACCAATGTGCTGCTGGGTCGCCTGAACCATCGTTCGACCGTTCTGAGCATCCTCAACATGTTTACCCGCGAAGAGCGCATCATGGCGATCGGCGCGCTGGAGCGCCTCGGCATCGAGCAGACGGCGCTGCAGGCGGCGGGCACGCTTTCCGGCGGCCAGCAGCAGCGCGTGGCCATCGCCCGCGCATTGATGCAGCAGCCGAAGGTTCTGCTCGCTGACGAGCCGATCGCCTCGCTCGACCCGCTCAACGCCAAGATCGTCATGGACGCGCTGCGCGACATCAACGAGCGCGACGGCATCACCGTAATCACCAATCTCCACACGCTCGACACGGCGCGCAACTACTGCGAGCGGATCATCGGTATGGCGCACGGCCGCATCGTCTTCGACGGCCAGCCGAAGGATCTGACGGCGGCCGCCGTCGCCGAGATCTACGGCGCCGACACGGGCATCGAGGAATCGATGACCTCGACAAGCATCAACATTCCGGCGGCCATTCCGCAGGAACAAACGGCATCTGCCGGCCTCCAGCCGCTGGCACTGGCCGGCATCTGACGCCCGCCAGGATCGAAGGCCCACGTCAAGGGCACCTCTTTGAAACCGAATATCATCCGGCAAAGCCGGAGAAACGGGAGAACCTTATGCTGAAGAAAGCTCTTCTGGGCGCCGTCGCCCTGCTCGCCCTCGTCGGCCACGCTCAGGCCGAAGACCTCAAGGAATTCCGCGTCGGCATCATCGGCGGCGAAAACGAAGCCGACCGCCTGCGCAACTTCCAGTGCATCGTCGACAAGCTGCCGGCCGCAATCGGCGTCGAAAAGGTTTCGCTGTTCCCGGCTGCCGACTATGACGGCGTCATCCAGGGCCTGCTCGGTGGTACGCTCGACTACGCCGAACTCGGCGCTTCGGGCTTTGCCAAGATCTACCTCGCCAAGGCCGACGCGGTCGAGCCGATCCTGACGACCGTCCAGACCGATGGTTCGACCGGCTACCACTCGATCATGGTCGCCCGCAAGGATTCCGGCATCACCAAGCTCGAAGATCTGAAGGGCAAGAAGCTCGGCTTTGCAGATCCGGACTCGACCTCTGGCTACCTCATCCCGCTCGTCACCCTGCCGGAATCGATCGGCGCGCCGGTCAAGGAATTCTTCGGTGAAACCGGCTTCGGCGGCGGTCACGAAAACCTGGTTCTCGAAGTCGTCAAGGGCACGTTCGATGCCGGCACGACCTTCGGTTCGGGCGTCGGCGAATTCAAGGACGGCTACACCTCGGGCAATCTGAAGAAGATGGTCGACAAGGGCATCCTCGACATGAACGACCTGGTCGAGCTCTGGAAGTCGCCGTTGATCCCGAACGGCCCGATCGTCGTCCGCTCGACGATGAACGACGACATGAAGGCGAAGTTCAAGCAGTTCATGCTCGACCTGCCGAAGACCGATGCCGCCTGCTTCTCCGCCATCCAGGGTGGCGATTTCACTGGCTTCACCGAAGTCAACGCCGACTTCTACAAGCCGATCATCGACGCCCGCAAGGCAACGATCGGCGGCTGATTTTCCTGATCATTCAAGGACGCTGGCCGCCAAAACGGCCAGCGTTCGCCTTTTTTCTGGGGCGCCTGGAGCGCCTGTCGACAGAGGCCGGCATTGCCGGAACATTCATGGCAACTTCCATGCTCCCGAGGCATCTGAGTGAAAACGGCGCGCTGGTCGAGCGCCACTGGCAGGAGTTGAACTCCCGTCGCCGGCTTTACTCCTGGCTCGGCTTCGCCGTGCTGTTGCTCGCCCTTTCCGGCTCGCTCTGGTTTGCCAACGATTCCAATGCCGGCAAATTCTTCGACCGCCTGCCGCACTTCTTCGATTTCGTCGGCGATCTCGCGCCGCGTGACGGCCTGGAAATCTTCCGCGCCATGTTCGATCTGCCTTCGCCCTACGACGACGGCAGCTTCAAGTACAATTATCCCGAGGGTCGGCTCTACCTGACCGAGAGCTTCTACATTCCTGAGTATGTGCACAAGATGCTGGAGACCGTGAACATCGCGATCTTCTCCACCGTCATCGGCACGTTCTTCGGCTTCATCTTCTGTTTCCTCGCCGCCCGCAACCTGATGCCCAATCCGTGGGTGCGGGGTGTCGTGCGCCGGCTGATGGAGATCCTGCGCGCCTTTCCCGAAGTGGTCATCGCCGGCTTCTTCCTGGCAATCCTTTCGCTCGGGCCGATACCCGCGATCGCGGCGGTTTCGATCCACACGGTCGGCGCACTCGGCAAGCTGTTTTTCGAGGTGGTCGAGAACGCCGACATGAAACCGGACGAGGGCCTGCGCGCCGCCGGTGGCAACTGGATCGAACGCGTCTGGTTCGGCATGGTGCCGCAGGTGCTGCCCAATTTCGCCAGCTATTTCCTGTTGCGTCTCGAGATCAACGTGCGGGCCTCGACCATCATCGGCGCAGTTGGCGGCGGCGGTATCGGCGAACTGCTGCGTCTGTCGATCGGCCAGGGCCATCAGGCAAAGACACTGGCGATCGTCATGCTGCTGTTTGCAACGATCTTCGCCGTCGACCAGTTTTCCGCATGGCTGCGCCGTCGCCTCGTCGGCGACCAGGCCTTCCAGCTTGCCCAGTAGGTGCGCATCATGACCTCCACGACCAGATTAAGCGCTCTCGAAATGGATGCGATCGCATCGCGTCACCCGCACTTGCTGCAGGGCTCCTCGAACAAGCGCCTGCGCACGATTGTCATCAGTGTCGGCCTCGTCGCTTACCTCATCTTCAGCTGGTGGTTCTTTTCGATCGGGCATGTTCTGGGCAACGCCAATTGGGGCATTGCCGGGACCTATCTCGCGGATTGGGTCTCCTACGAGGTTCGACCCGAGATCAAGATCGCCCGCGACAAGACGATGACGCTCGATTACCAGCGCAACTCGCCACTTGGGCCAAATCCCAATCCGGCATGGGTGGAACTCGACAAGGAAACCGTGACCCGAAAAGTCGAGTTACCCGCTGCAACCGCACAGACTGCAAAGCCCAAGACGACGTCATCCTTCAGCTTCATGGCGCCGGGTTCAGCGCTCGGCGCGGCCAATATGCCAAGTGAGCAGAACCGCGTCGAAATGCGGACCGAGGAAATCATCACCAGGGCCGTCATCACCTATGACAGGTCGACGAAGATCGAAATTGCCGACGGACTCGTCAAGGCAACCCATCGTGGCGAGACGCTGACGATGGCCGTCGATGGCCAGGACACGGTAACCCCTCAGGGTGCCCTTCCCGCCTGGGCCACGCAGAAACGCCCGGGCGAGAAGATCACGCTCGCCTTTGGTGCAACTGGTTGGGCCGACGTCGAAGGTGACGACGTCTCGATCCGCAATCGCTTCTTCGGCTGGGCCAATTTCCTCTTCGACGTCCACTCACCGTTCTTCGGCAAGAGCTATGGCGACGTATTTTCGTTGATCACGAGCGGCGAGCGCATTGATCCCACGCGCTCGAACCTGTCGCTTGCCTGGAACAACATCCTCTACAACGCCGAATGGCAGCATCTGGATGTGTGGACCAAACTGCTGCAGACCGTGGTCATGGCCTTCGTCGGCACGCTTTTTGCCTCGCTGGTCGCGTTCCCGCTCTGCTTCCTGGCGGCGCGCAACATCACCCCGAATTTCCTGACGAACCAGATCGCCAAGCGCTTCTTCGATTTCCTGCGTTCGGTGGACATGTTCATCTGGGCATTGTTCTTCACGCGCGCCTTTGGCCCGGGACCGCTTGCCGGCATGTCGGCAATTTTCTTCACCGATACAGGCACCTTGGGCAAGCTCTACTCCGAGGCTTTGGAGAACATCGACGACAAGCAGCGCGAAGGCGTAAAATCCGTCGGCGCCACCCCGCTTGCCGTGCAACGCTTTGGCGTCCTGCCGCAGGTCCTGCCGGTATTCGCCAGCCAGGCGCTCTATTTCTGGGAATCCAACACGCGTTCGGCAACGATCATCGGCGCTGTCGGCGCCGGTGGCATCGGCCTGAAACTCTGGGAAGCGATGCGTACCAACTCCGATTGGGAAAATGTCGCTTATATGGTGCTTCTCATCTTGCTGGTCGTGTTTATTTTCGACAGCATCTCGAACGCCTGCCGCTCGCGACTGATGGGGCAGAAGGCTCATTGACGAGAAGAATTTTTGCAGCGCGGCCATCATGATGTTGTCATGGAAATCGGCTAGCTGCGCATCGCATCCCGCGAACAATCGACCCGCCGTTCCGGCGGGCCGGTCGATACAAGAAAGTGAAGACCGTGCGTTATGCAATCTACTTCGCGCCGCCGGCAGACGACCGGCTGTCGCAGACGGCGGCCCGTTGGCTCGGCCGTGATGCCTTTACCGGCGAGACCAATGAACTTTCAGCGTTAGGCAGCCTTGATGCCGCCACGCGACATGCACTGACTGCCGACCCGCGACGCTACGGCTTTCACGGCACTCTCAAGGCCCCCTTCACACTTGCCGAAGACCGCAGCGAAGCCGAGCTGGTCGCAGCCTTCGAAACGTTTGCCGACAACCTTGAACCCTTCGAGATCCCTCAACTCACGCTCCTTCAGCTTGGCCCGTTCTTCGCGCTGGTTTCCGCGAACCACTGCGAGGCGTTGCAGGAATTCGCGGCGCAGGCCGTGCAAACCTTCGAGCCGTTTCGGGCGCCGTTGTCGGACGTGGACATGGCGCGACGCAACCCGGACAAGCTTCCGGAGCGGCAGAGGGAATACTTGAGAAAGTGGGGATACCCCTATGTTTTCGAAGAATTTCAGTTTCACCTGACGCTGACCGGGCCGGTACCCGGCGAGACAGCGAAACCAATGCGGACCGTGCTTGAGAGCACCTTTGCTGATCACATCGGCAAGCCGCTTCACGTCACGTCAGTTGCGCTCTTCGTCGAGCCGCACCGTGGCGCACCGTTCCTGGTCCATTCCCTGCTGCCGCTCCGCGGCGCGACACAACGAAAGATCGCATGAGATGAGCAAAGAACAAGTCCTGACCAATGCCCGCATCGTTCTCGAGGACAGTATCCTCGACGGCTCGGTGCTGATCCGCGACGGCAAGATCGCCGATATCTCTCATGGCACGACCAACACTGGTGAAGACTTCGAAGGCGACTACCTTCTGCCTGGCCTCATCGAGCTGCACACCGACCACCTTGAGGCACATTACTCGCCGCGGCCCGGCGTTCGCTGGTTGAAGATCGCCGCGATCCAGGCACACGACGCACAGGTCGTCACGTCTGGCATCACCACCGTATTCGACTGCCTGCGCCTTGGTTCGGACGAAGACGGCGGTTTCCAGAAGGGCGAAATGCGCAGCATGGCGGACGCGCTGGCCCAGGCCAAGCAGGAAGGCCGCCTGCGCGCCGACCATCTGATCCACCTGCGCTGCGAGGTTTCGACATCGGACGTGCTCGATCACTACGAGGACTTCCAGAACGATCCGCAGGTCAAGCTCGTCTCGCTGATGGACCACGCGCCGGGGCAGCGCCAGTTCCAGACGATGGACCAGTACACGCTCTACTACAAATCCAAGCGCGGCCTGTCGGACGCCGAATTCGGAAAATTCGTTGAACGTCAGCAGGCGCTTTCGGCGAAGTATGCCGGCCCGCACCGCGATGCGCTCGCCAAGGCCTGTGCTGAGCGCGGCATTACCATCGCCAGCCACGACGACGCCACGATCGCCCATGTCGACGAATCTATCAGCTACGGCATCAAGCTCGCCGAGTTCCCGACCAGCTTCGAAGCGGCGGAGGCCTCCCATCGCGCCGGTCTTAGTGTGCTGATGGGCGCGCCCAACATCGTGCGCGGCAAGTCGCATTCGGGCAATATCGCCGCCCGTGACCTTGCCGACCGCGGCGTGCTCGACGTGCTTTCGTCCGATTATGTGCCCTTCAGCCTGATCCACGCGCCGTTCGTGCTCGCCGATGAGCTTGAAGCCATCGACCTGCCGAAGGCGATCGCCATGGTCAGCACCACCCCTGCCCGCACCGTCGGCCTCGACGATCGTGGCCGGATTGCCGTCGGCTTGCGCGCCGACATCGCGCGTGTCCACAGGCAGGAAGGTATTCCAGTGGTGCGTTCGGTCTGGCGCGAAGGTCGGCGTGTCGCATGAGCCAGCTCGAACTTAGGCGTGGCGCGCTTGTCGTCGTCGTCGGCCCGAGCGGGGCCGGCAAGGATAGCGTCATGGGCTTTGCCGCCCGACACTTCTGCGACTGCTCCGATGTCCACTTCGTTCGCCGCGTGATCACGCGGCCGTCGGACGCCGGAGGCGAGGTGCATGAAAGCGTTTCAGTCGCCGAATTCGTCGACATGGAGCAGGCAGGCGCCTTCGCTGTGTCCTGGGACGCGCACGGCCTGAAATACGGCATTCCCGAAGACGTTCGCCGCAATGTCGAACACGGCACCACGGCAATCGTCAACGGCAGCCGAAGCGCCCTGCCGGCGTTCCGCGCCGCCTTCGGCAACATCGCCGTCGCGGTCATCACGGCCGAGCCCGCCGCGCTCGCCAAGCGTCTTGCCGAGCGCGGACGCGAAAGCGAAGAGGACGTGTTGCGCCGGCTCTCGCGACAGGTACCCGACGTCACATCGGGACCGGATGTCACGATCATCGACAACAGCGGTCGCCTTGAGAGTGCCGGGCGTCACTTCGTCGACCTCGTCGAGCGATTGCGCATGAGTGCCGCCCATCCGGCCTAAGTGTCGCGTTTTCCCAGGCGCCGTTTTTTAAGACCCTGGAGCAACCGCTCCGGGGTCTTTTGCATTTGAATGCCATCGCCCGGCGGCAATTCCGTGCGCCGTCTCCTTCCCTTTTCCTTCAGCAAGTCAATTTTCCTCTTGTCGAGACGATTATTATGTATATACATTATATCCAACGAGAGGGGATCGGCTGATGAGTCAATTTTCGACCAACGCAAACGCGTCCGGCATCTGGCGCAATCTTCGCCTTGCGACGTTGCGACCCGATCAAGACGGCCTCGGCATGGTGGAAAAGGGCGCAGTGGCTGTCGTCGACGGACACATTGCCTTTGCCGGCGCCGAGAGCGACCTTCCCGCCGATCTATCCCGCACACTTGAAGCAACGAATTGCAACGGCCGGGTGATGACGCCCGCCTTCATCGATTGCCATACGCACCTCGTCCACGGCGGCAACCGCGCTCGCGAGTTCCAGATGCGGCTCGAAGGTGCGTCCTATGAGGAAATCGCCCGCGCCGGTGGCGGTATCGTCTCCTCGGTCAAGGCAACCAATGCACTCTCAGTCGACGCGCTCGTGGAAAGCGCTCTGCCACGGCTCGACACGCTCATTGCCGAAGGTGTTTCGACGGTCGAGATCAAGTCCGGCTACGGCCTGAATATCGACGCCGAACTCAACATGCTGCGCGCCGCGCGCAAGCTTGGCGACAAACGTCCGGTCCGCATCGTCACCAGCTATCTCGCAGCGCATGCGACCCCCGCCGACTACAAGGGGCGCAACGACGACTACATTTCCGAGGTGGTGCTTCCGGGTCTTGATGTCGCCCACGCCGAGGGCCTGGTCGATGCCGTCGATGGCTTCTGCGAAGGCATCGCCTTTTCGACCGCAGAGATCGCCCGCGTCTTCGGTCGCGCCAAGGCGCTCGGCCTGCCGGTCAAACTGCATGCCGAACAGCTTTCCAACCTCGGTGGCGCCAAGCTTGCCGCCTCCTACGGTGCGTTGTCCGCCGACCATCTCGAATATCTCGACGCTGATGGAGCGCAGGCAATCGCCAAATCGGGCACGGTAGCCGTGCTGTTGCCCGGCGCGTTTTACGCGCTGCGCGAAAAGCAGCTTCCGCCGGTGGACGCGCTGCGCGCTGCCGGAGCGCACATCGCCATCGCAACGGATTGCAATCCCGGCACCTCGCCGCTGACTTCGCTGCTACTGACCATGAACATGTCGGCGACGTTCTTCCGGTTGACGATTGCCGAATGCCTCGCCGGCGTTACCCGCGAGGCGGCACGTGCGCTCGGGCTTCTCGCCGAAACCGGCACGATCGAAGTCGGCAAGTCTGCCGACCTCGCACTCTGGAACATCGAAGATCCGGCCGAGCTCGTCTACCGCATCGGCTTCAATCCACTTCATCTGCGCATCTTTAAGGGCGAAAGGACCGGTCTATGACCATCATTCTGCATCCAGGCTCGGTTCCGCTTGAGTATCTCGAGACCATCTATTGGAGCGGCGAACCTGCCCGCCTGCATCCGTCGTTCGACGCAGGAATCGAGAAGGCGGCCAAGCGCATCGCCGAGATCGTCGCCGGCAATGCGCCTGTCTATGGCATCAACACCGGCTTCGGCAAACTGGCTTCGATCAAGATCGACAGCGCTGACGTCGCCACCCTGCAGCGCAACCTGATCCTGTCGCATTGCTGCGGCGTCGGCCAGCCGCTCGCCGAAAACATCGTCCGCCTGATCCTGTCCCTGAAGCTCGTTTCTCTCGGTCGCGGCGCCTCCGGCGTCAGGCTCGAACTGGTGCGGCTGATAGAGGCGATGCTCGACAAGGGCGTCATCCCGGTCATTCCGGAAAAGGGCTCGGTCGGTGCGTCCGGCGACCTGGCACCGCTTGCCCACATGGCAGCCGTCATGATGGGCCACGGCGAGGCATTCTTCGAAGGCGCCCGCATGTCCGGCGCACAGGCCCTTGCCAAGGCCGGGCTGACGCCGGTGGTGCTTGCCGCCAAGGAAGGCCTCGCGCTGATCAACGGCACTCAGACGTCGACCGCACTCGCGCTCGCCGGCCTCTTCCGCACCCACCGCGCCGCCCAGGCAGCGCTCATCACCGGCGCAATGTCGACCGATGCAGCGATGGGTTCGTCTGCGCCCTTCCATCCGGACATTCACACACTTCGCGGCCATCAGGGCCAGATCGACACCGCCGCCGCCCTTCGCGCGCTTCTCTCAGGTTCCGCCATTCGCGAAAGCCATATCGAGGGCGACGAGCGGGTGCAGGATCCCTATTGCATTCGCTGCCAGCCGCAGGTGGACGGCGCCTGCCTCGACCTGTTGCGCTCGGTCGCGCGCGTGCTCGAAATCGAAGCGAATGCCGTTACCGACAACCCGCTTGTCCTTTCCGACAATTCCGTCGTCTCCGGCGGCAACTTCCACGCAGAACCGGTAGCGTTTGCCGCCGACCAGATCGCGCTCGCGGTTTGCGAGATCGGCGCGATCTCCCAGCGGCGCATTGCCCTTCTTGTCGACCCGGCCTTGTCCTACGGACTGCCGGCCTTTCTCGCCAAGAAGCCTGGCCTCAACTCCGGCCTGATGATCGCCGAGGTGACGTCGGCGGCGTTGATGTCGGAAAACAAGCAACTTTCGCACCCGGCCTCGGTCGACTCCACGCCGACATCGGCCAATCAGGAAGACCATGTTTCAATGGCCTGCCATGGCGCCCGCCGGCTGCTGCAGATGACCGACAACCTGTTTTCGATCATCGGCATCGAGGCGCTGACCGCCGTGCAGGGCGTCGAATTCCGTGCGCCGTTGACAACGAGCCCCGAACTTCAAAAAGCCGCCGCAGCCCTACGTGCAGTTTCGCCGACGATCGAAGAGGACCGCTATCTCGCCGACGATCTGCAGGCGGCCGGCGAGCTGATCGCATCCGGCACCCTGAATGCCGCGATTTCTGCCGGCATTCTGCCAAAACTGGAGGCTTGAGATGAGCGTCTTCGAAGTCCGCCAGGGCACCTCGCCCGTCATCCTCGGCTTTCCGCACACCGGCACGGATGTGCCGGCTGAAATATGGGACCGTCTCAACGATACCGGTCGCCTGCTCGCAGACACCGATTGGCACATTCACAAGCTCTATGAAGGCCTGTTGCCTGATGTTACCGTCGTGCGCGCCACCTTCCACCGCTACGTAATCGACGCCAACCGCGACCCGGAAAACGTCAGCCTTTATCCCGGGCAGAACACCACCGGGCTTATCCCGGAGACCGATTTCGACGGGTTGCCGATCTGGAAGGATGGCGAGGCCCCGACGGAGGCCGACACGGCATCGCGCCTGCGCCAATTCCATGCGCCTTATCACGCCGCATTTCTGGCCGAGATCGAGCGGGTCAAGGCCATCCACGGCATCGCCATCGTCTACGACTGCCATTCCATCCGCTCGCATATCCCGTTCCTGTTCGACGGCAAGCTGCCGGACCTGAACATCGGCACGGACATGGGCCGCACCTGCGCGCCTGCTATCGAGAAGGCCGCCGTCGATATCGCCGCTTCGGCCGATGGTTACACGAGCATTCTCAACGGCCGCTTCAAGGGCGGCTGGACGACCCGGCATTACGGGCGCCCGGAAACCGGCGTGCACGCCATCCAGATGGAACTGGCGCAATCGACCCATCTTGCCACCGAGGAGCCGCCTTTCGTGCTCGACGCCAGCAAGGAGGAACGCCTTCGCGCGCCCCTTCGGGCCATTCTTCAAAGCATCGAGAATACCGCATTCGACCTTAAAACGCTGACAGGGAGCGAGGCATGACCATGAACAATCCGCGCCACAATATTCGCGACGTGCGCGCCCCACAGGGCACCACGCTCAACGCCAAGAGCTGGATGACCGAAGCGCCGCTGCGCATGCTGATGAACAACCTCGACCCGAACGTGGCAGAAAACCCGCACGAGCTGGTCGTCTATGGCGGTATCGGCCGCGCCGCCCGCACGTGGGCCGACTTCGACAAGATCGTCGAAACCCTGAAGGACCTCAACGAAGACGAGACCCTGCTCGTCCAGTCCGGCAAGCCGGTCGGCGTCTTCCGCACCCACAAGGATGCGCCGCGCGTCCTGATCGCCAACTCCAACCTGGTGCCGCATTGGGCAACCTGGGACCACTTCAACGAGCTGGATAAAAAGGGTCTGGCGATGTACGGCCAGATGACGGCCGGCTCGTGGATCTACATCGGCACGCAGGGCATCGTTCAGGGCACCTACGAAACCTTCGTCGAGGCCGGCCGCCAGCATTACGGTGGCAGCCTCAAAGGCAAGTGGGTGCTGACAGGTGGTCTGGGCGGCATGGGCGGCGCACAGCCGCTGGCAGCCGTCATGGCCGGTGCATCCTGCCTCGCCGTCGAGTGCAACCCGGACTCGATCGACTTCCGCCTTCGCACCCGCTACGTCGATGAAAAGGCGGAAACGCTCGACGAGGCGATGGAGATGATCGCCCGCTGGACGAAAAACGGCGAAGCCAAGTCCGTCGGCCTGCTCGGCAACACCGCCGAAATCCTGCCGGAAATGGTTCGCCGCGGCATCCGCCCGGATATGGTCACCGACCAGACCTCCGCGCATGATCCGGTCAACGGCTACCTGCCCAAGGGCTGGACCATGGCCGAGTGGAAGGCCAAGCGCGAGAGCGACCCGAAGGCTGTCGAAAAGGCTGCGCGCGCCTCGATGCGTGAACATGTGGAAGCCATGATCGCCTTCCAGGACATGGGCATCCCGACCTTCGACTACGGCAACAACATCCGCCAGGTCGCCAAGGAAGAGGGCCTCGAAAACGCCTTCGCCTTCCCCGGCTTCGTGCCGGCCTATATTCGCCCGCTCTTTTGCCGCGGCATCGGCCCGTTCCGTTGGGCCGCACTCTCCGGCGATCCGGAAGACATCTACAAGACCGATGTCAAGGTCAAGGAACTGACCCCCGGCAACACCCACCTGCACAATTGGCTCGACATGGCGCGCGAGCGCATCTCGTTCCAGGGACTGCCAGCACGCATCTGCTGGGTCGGTCTCGGTGATCGCCATCGGCTCGGCCTCGCCTTCAACGAAATGGTCAGAAACGGCGAGCTCAAGGCTCCTGTTGTCATCGGCCGCGATCACCTCGACTCCGGCTCGGTCGCCTCGCCGAACCGCGAAACGGAAGCGATGAAGGACGGCTCGGACGCCGTCTCCGACTGGCCGCTGCTCAACGCCCTCTTGAACACTGCGTCCGGCGCCACCTGGGTGTCGCTGCACCATGGCGGCGGCGTCGGCATGGGCTTCTCGCAGCATTCGGGCGTCGTCATCTGCGCCGATGGCACTGATGATGCCGCCAAGCGACTTGAGCGTGTACTCTGGAACGACCCGGCCACCGGCGTCATGCGCCACGCCGATGCCGGCTACGACATCGCGCTCGACTGCGCCAAGGACAAGGGCCTGCGCCTGCCGGGCATCCTCGGCAACTGACGAAGATTTAGGGGCGCCGGTCTGGCGCCCCTACCCCTTGTTCTTACGGGGTGGTCGCTTTCCGATTGCCGCCTTCGAGCAAGAGCAGTAGCCCAAGGCCCGCCAATCCGCCAAGACCTCCAAGAAGTGCTGTTCCCGAATAGTCGCTGATGCGGGTGCCGAGTGCAAAGAGCGCCGCGCAAAGGCCGCCGCTCATGAAGATGTTGACCGAGATCAGCGAGCTTCCGAGCCCCGGCCGGTCGGCAATCAATTCCTGCAGGTAGGTGATGGGGATCGTGATCAGCGCGGCAGCGCCGAAGGCGCTGATCAGCGTCAGCGCATAGATGTGCCACGGCGCCGACGACAGTCCGAGCAGGACCATGTAGCCGATATAGATGACCGTCCCGAGCGCCAGTGCCTTCGCCGGCAGCAGGCTCACCTGGATGCGCGCCCAGACGAAGATGAAGACCACCTCTAGAAAAGCGACAACGCCGGCGATGATGCCGATATCCGTGACGCTACCACCGACGGCATTGGTCATGATCAGCGGCAGGACGGCCGCGTTGATATGCAATGTCGAGGTGATCATTGCCACCGCGACCACGCGCGCGAAGATGCGCGGCGCAAGGATCTCGCCGAAGGATGTCCAATAGGAAAGGCGCTTGCCCAGGCCCGGATCGACGCCGCGCTCGTTCGGCAAGGAGAAGAAGACCAGAAGCAGGTTGGCCGAGCATCCGAGGCTGGCGAGCAGATAGGCGGGCAGCATGCTGTCGCCACCGGCAAGCGCAAAGCCCACCAGCCCGGGCACCAATACCCAGGCAAGCGAAATCGCCGCGCGCGCGCCGGTCGTCAGAGCGCCGGCGTCCTGCCCACTCATGCGCCGCGCGACGCTGCGCACATTGGCAAAGAGCAACGTGTAGACTGCGCCATAGATCGGCAGGAACAGAAGCACGCTGACGAGAAAGCTCGATTGATAGGGCAGGACATAGACAATGCCGTAGCCGACCACGCCGAACAGGATCGCGGTCGACATCAGCACGCGATAATTGCCGATCCGATCGGCAAGGATGCCGATGGAAACGCTGACGATGACGTTCACCGTCGCGGCGGCCAGAATCAGCAGTGAATAGAGCCCGTCACTCAGGCCCAGTTCGTTGATGCCGACCACGGATTGATAGGGTGAGGTTGCCGCCCCGGCGAAGCCGAAGAGAAAGATCGCCAGCATGCTGACCCGAATCGACGGGTTGCGCATGGCGCTGAAAAGCGAGGAAGTCATGATGATGCACGTCCACGAAGGAGGCGATTTCAAAAGGGGAGCTTGGCGCCGGCGGGTCGCACCGGCGGTTGCATTGCGGGAAGCTGCTTACACCGATTCCGACCAGCGCGCCGAGAGATTCGCCTTGGGCATAAAGTCGAATTCCTGATCGAAGGGAAATGCGGGACGAGAGCGGTGCAGGCTTGCCAGATGGGGGATGTCCTGGTTGACGACACCATCGGTCAACGCCATCAGGTTGGGGTTGGCAATCGGCGCGAGTTCCGGCGAGAGATAGCCTGACTTGACCACGAGCAACCGGACATTGCTCGGGTCGAGGCCGAGGCGGGTGAAGTCGGCGATATCGTGATAGGGTCGACGTCGCGCCGAAAGCACGACGTCGATCGCCCCAACGCGGACAACCGCCTGGCGCTCCTTTGCAGGACCAGGATCATCGAGCCGTACGACTTCCACCAGCATCTCCGCGACGGGACTTGCCGGATCGAGGCTGCCGCCGATCTTCAGCATCAGGTTTTCGCCGACGCCGGCAGCAAAGCAGGCTTCCACGGCAGGACGATCGGCGATACCGGCGATGAGTGCGCCGCGCCACCCCCGCGCAAGCAGGGCCTTCAACACATCCGCCCTATCGCCGACACCGCCGCCGGTCGGGTTGTCGCCGGAATCGGCAAGGATGATGGGGGTTGTCGTCGCCTTTTCGGCGACATCGAGCATGGCGTCGAGCGGGCCCGTCACAGGACCGAAACGGAAATTGCGACGTTCCGCCCAGTATGCCGCCGCAATGTCGACGGCTGCCTGCTCTGCCGCGGCCCGATCGGTCGCGGTAATCACGGCACAAGCCGTTGCACGCGGCTCGTCGGCCCAGACATAGCCGACCATCAGGTTGGCATCGAGCACACCCGGCCGCGCGTCGATGTCGGGCAGTTGCCGGTAGAGGCCCCTGGCCGGCTCGTCCTCGGTAGAGGTGCATTCCCCCGGCAGCAACACGGGGATCTTTGCCCACGCAACACCCGGGCGCGTCCCGCTGCGTAGCGCCTCAATGAGCATCGCCCAGGCGCGGATCATCGTTTCACGCGTGTCGATGTGCGGCGCGGTCCGATAGCCCGCGAAGATGTCGATCTGGTCGATGATACGCTGGCTGACATTGCCGTGCAGATCGTAGCTGGTGGCGATCGGGCAGTCCGGCCCGACGACAGATCTCGCGGCAGAGATCCAGTCCCCCTCAGCATCCTCCATGCCGTCGACCTTGATCGCCCCATGCATGGCGAGATAGAGCCCGTTGATCGGCAGGGCCTGTTGCAGCCGGTCGAGAAACTCCGCCTTGAAGGCGTCGTAGGTCGGTCGGGACACCGGCCCACCGGGCACGGCGCGCGCGTGCAGGAGCGGCAGATGCTCGATGCCTTCAGCGTCGAGAAAATCGAAATACTCCGCCTGGAGCAGATCCGCCCCGCGCAGCACCCGAAAATCCTCGACCGCCATCAGCACCGGCGAATAGGTGCTGCACTCCGTATGGATACCGCCGACGGCAATGCGCATGGAAGCTCCTGTCACAGTTTCGGGCTCAAGGGAGCGATCGCAGCAAAGCGCTGCCAGTCCTTGGCGGATTTCGGGGTCCATGCGGCTTCGGCGATGGCGCACAGCCTGGGGAAGACGAGCCGATTGAAGTAGCCGCGCGACAGGAAATGCTCCGACCAGATGCAGGCCTGAACGCCCTTCATGCGCGCTTTCAGCTCATCCGGAAATTCGCCTTCGGCCTCGTAGCCATAGGTATGGGCCGACGTTGCCGTCCCGGCCCAGCTGGCGCCCGGTTCCTGCCAGGCGTCGGCCTGCGCCATGTCGAGATAATAGGCCTGACCGGGCGTCATCACCACGTCATAGCCTTCCCGCGCAAGCTCGATGCCGACCTCCGGCCGCTCCCACGCCATCAGCAACGTGCCTTCGGTCTCGACGCCGCCGCCATGGGCGACCTCGTTCCACCCGGCAAGCTTGCGGCCGCGGACGGTCAGCATCTGCTTGACCTTCTTCAGGAAGAAGGATTGCAACGCAAAGGTGCCGGAAAGACCCTCTTTCTCCATCAGCTTCTTCGCCAGCGGCGAGGCAAGCCAGGAACCGTTGGCAACCTCGTCGCCGCCGATATGGATGTACTGACTCGGGAACAACTCGACCATTTCGTCGAGCACTTTCTCGAGGAAGTCATAGGTAAAGGCGATCGCCGGATTGAGCGCATTGTTCGGGTAGCCCTGAACGGAATGATAGCTTTCCGGCGCTTCTTGGCCATCGGTCAGGTCAGGCAGGGCGACAAGCGTGGCGGTGCTATGGCCGGGAATGTCGATCTCCGGAACGATCTCGACGTGAAGCGCCGTCGCCTGGGCCACCAGGGCTTTCACATCCTCTTGGCTGTAGAACCCGCCGGCGGGTTCCGCACCGTTGCCGAGTTGCGGCAACAACGGTTCGTCCGGCCCGCGCAGCACGCCGATCGTCGTTAACGTTGGAAACGCCTTGATTTCAAGCCGCCAGGCCTCGTCATCCGTCAGATGCCAGTGGAAGATGTTGAGCTTGAACCAGGCGAGAATATCGATGAGGCGGGAAATGTCCGATGTCGGGTAGAATTGCCTGGATACGTCGAGATGACAACCGCGCCAGCCGTAACGCGGCGCATCGGAGATCGTGCCCTGCGCCGGAAAACGGAATTTTTCCGGATGCGTGCGCGCGCCGTTCAGCAGCTGCGCCAAGGTCGTCAGCGCGTATTGCCGGCCGGCAGCACCACCATAGGCAAGGCGGATCTCCTTGGTCGAGAAGGCCAATTCGTAGGCCTCGGCAGCAAGCGTCGCATTCTTCGAGAAGACAATTGCCCGCCCTTGACTGGAGGCAACCAGGCTGAATGGCGCATGCCCCGCCGAAAACAGACGATGAAAAAGCCCAAGCACGCTCGCGACCGCTGCCACGTCGTCGGGCGCCGTCATCGGCGCGGGGTAAAGCACGACGGGAAAGCTGTCGCCTGCCCAGGCGTCGATTTGCGCCGGCCATGGCTGCATCGAAAACGGCAGGTCGAGCTTGCCTTCGGGCAGTTGTGCTGGCGGAGGCTCGCTCATGGCATTTTCCAGGAGCAGATCGGAGACGGCGACCGGCACATGCTCGCCGCTCGAAAACGTCAGATAGGCTGACTTGGCACCATCAGTGCAGTGCTTCGCCTGTCGATGCAGGCCGCTCACCGTGAACGTCCAGCTTTCGCCGGGGCCAAGCGTCAGCCCGGCGGGTGGTGCGAATTCATGAAAATTGGCGTTGCGGCGCAGGAAAGTGGCGTTGTCGCAGGCCTCCGGCACGATTACGCGCGTGAGCGACGTGTACACCAGGCGGAAGCCCGTGAGCGGTGTGGCTGAGAAATTGAACAGCGTGAAGGTGAACCGGCCAAATGCGCCGCCGTCAGGCTGCCAGGACGCTTCGAGACGATAGGAAACGGGCGCCATGATTTTCCTCCCAGAAGTCTTTCGGTCAGTAGTAGCTAGATTGTGAGAAGGTTCGCGCCAGTTCAGCCTGGCCGGCGGTCAGACCGCAATCGACAGGCAGGCACACGCCCGAGATCGCAGCGGCGAGCGGCCCTGCGAGGAAATGTACGGCGTTGGCAACATCGTCAGGATTGACGATGCGCTGCAGTGGATACCAGCGGCGCGCTTCCTCGAAGACGTCAGGATTGGCGGCGGCACGCGCTTCCCATGCCTGCGTTCGCACAGTGCCCGGCGCAACGGCGTTGGAGCGAATGCCGAACTTGCCGTACTCGACGGCGATGAGGCGTGTCAGGTGCAGCAGGCCGGCCTTGGCGACGCTGTAGGCTGGATGACCGAAGACATTCATGCCGTTGACGGAGGCGATATTGATCACCGAGCCGCGGCTTTCCTTCAGCATGTCTTCCACCGCGCGAAAGCACAGAAAGGCCGCTTCGAGGTTCAGCGCATTGTCCATGCGCCAGATATCCGGCGTCGTATCGTGCAGGCTGACGGCGCGTGCGGCGCCGGCATTGTTGACGAGCGTGCGCACCGTACCGTGCTCGCCGGCCGTCGCGGCCAAGTTTCCGACGCTTGTCGCATCCGTCACGTCACAGGCGACCGGAACGAAGCGCTTGCCGTCGCCGATCTCGCGCGCAGCCTTCTCGGCAGCACGGCTGTCGATGTCGGCAAGCAGGACGACGTCATGGTCTTCCCCAAGACGTCTGGCGATTGCGCGGCCGATATCGCCGGCTGCACCGGTGACGATGGCGACGGACTGCATCATGCGGAAACCTTTCGCGGCACGTCAGTCTCCCAGCAACTGGCGGTCATCACCGTCGCGGTGCGTCACCAGCTGCTGCTTGATGCGCCGAAGTGTGACCGTCGCCTGCGGCTGAACCCGGTAGGCAACGAGACTTGAGAGGATATCGAGCAGCGCCAGATAGGCGATGCGGGTGGAGGTCGGACGATAGATGTTGTTGCCTTCTGGCAGGTCGACAGGAACCGTGATCGTCGCCGCGGCCGCGACCGGGCTGTTGCTCTGGGTCAGCGCAATCGTCGGCACCTTGAGCTCGCGCGCCAGCGTGAAGGCGCGCACGAGTTCGGCGTTCCGGCCCGAGAAGGATGAGCCGATCAGAACGTCGCTTGGGCGAGCGGCGGCCGCCATCATCAGTTGCATGCTGTGGTCGGAACTGGCGGTAACACGCAGGCCGTAGCGAAAGAGCCGGTTCTGCAACTCGCTGGCTATCATCGAGGAATTGCCGCCCGAACCGAAGGCATAGATCATTTCGGCCGTCGCAATGCGCTCGACCGCCTGTTCGATTGCCGCGAGATCCAGCGAACGATGCAGGAGGAAAAGCGCGTTTTGCGCCTTGGTGATGATGTCCTGGGCGACGTCGCCGGTCTCACGGCTCTTCGGCTCCGGCTTCAGGTAACGCATGCCGATATAGGCCGTGCGCGCCAATTGCACCTTGAAATCGGAGAAGCTATCGCAACCGAGCCGCCGACAGAAGCGCGTGACCGTGGGAGGAGAGACATCGGCCTTGCCGGCCAGCTCGATGATCGATGCGTTCACCGCGAACTCGAAATCGTTCAGGAGAATATCGGCGATACGGTTCTCGGATTGCGAGAGCCGGCCCTTTTCTTCCTGAAGTGTCGCGAAAATATCCATCGGCTGCCGAAGTCCTTGGGGTCTATCAGCCTTCCTTCGGCTTGTAGGCGATGCAGTCGATCTCGACCTTGCAATCAACCATCATCGCCGACTGGACGCAGGCCCTCGCCGGTGGATGCGCACCGAAATACTCCTGATAGATCTTGTTGAAAGTCCAGAAATCACGCGGATCGTCGAGCCAAACGCCGCAACGCACCACGTGCTCGGTACCGTATCCGGCCTCGTCCAGAATGGCCAGAAGATTGGCGATCGCCTTGTGCGTCTGAGGGATGATACCGCCCTCGATGATCTCGCCTTTTTCCATGGCGACCTGACCGGAAACATGCAGCCAGCCGTCCGCTTCCACCGCGCGCGCAAAGGGTAATGGCTTACCGCCCGCACCGACTTGTTCAGTGCCATACCGTTTGATGGTCATGTGTGCCTTCGTGCAAATTATTTTCTTTGATCGTTGACAAGTGACCATAGAAAGCTGAATTTGACCAGAGAAAAACACCATTCATGAAAAGAATTTCAATCCAGGGCGAAAACATGCGGGATCCCTTCCTCAATCCGTTCCCCTCTTCCGACATCGCGCGCCATAGCATCTGGGAGATGCTTGTGCCGCGCGATATCGACGCTTTTCTTTCGGCCGACTGGTCGATGGTGGCAGGTGACTTTGTCCAAGACGGCTTCATCGGCATCGATGGACGTCGCGAGACCAATCCCGACAATTGGCGCCTCACCTTTCCCTCGCTTTCGGCCTATCGCGATGAGTGGCTGCGCCAGGCGAAAGATTTCGCGGGCCTCTCCTTCGCGGAAGACACACGCACGGCGATCTTCACGACGACGACGCTTGAGGACATCGAGGTCAACGGCGACTTCGCGCTTGCGCGCAAGAAGTTCGACGGCGGGTTGAAGAAATCGGACGGCAGCTTCGACGTGATGAAATGGCAGACGGTCTATTATTGCCGCCTGCACGAGGGACGCTGGAAGATCTCCGGTTTCACCGGCTACCTGCCGAACCCGATGGGACCGGCCTAAAAAGCAAAAAGGCAACGGCATTGCGGATCTTCACAGCAGCGCTCGCAACGGAAACCAATACCTTCTCGCCCATCTGCATAGATCGCCGCGCCTTCGAGGCGTCGCTCTACGCGCCGCCGGGCGAGCATCCTGAGACGCCGACGCTCTGTACGGCGCCGATCACGGTCGGCCGCCGCATTGCGGCGGAAAAAGGCTGGACGCTGATCGAAGGCACCGCCACCTGGGCGGATCCTGCCGGCCTCGTCAACCGCCAGACCTATGAGAGCCTGCGCGATGAAATCCTCGACCAGTTGCGCGCCGCGCTTCCGGTCAATGCCGTCGTCATGGGACTGCACGGCGCGATGGTCGCTGCCGGCTACGAGGACACCGAGGGCGATCTTCTTTCTCGCATTCGCGAGATCGTTGGCCCTGATGTTCTCGTCTGCGCCGAGTTGGACCCGCACAGCCACTTGACCCAGAAGCGCGTTTCGGCGTCAGACTTCTTCGTCTACTTCAAGGAGTTCCCGCACACCGACTTCGTCGATCGTGCCGAGGATCTCTGGCGGATCGCCATCGACACGCTGGAAGGTCGCGTGACGCCTGTGATGTCAGTGTTCGACTGCCGCATGATCGACGTCTACCCAACTTCGCGCGAGCCAATGCGCTCCTTCGTCGACAAGCTGATGCGTATCGAAGCGGAGGACGCCGATGTCCTGTCGCTTTCGATGGTGCACGGCTTCATGGCGGGCGATGTTCCGGAAATGGGCACGAAGGTGCTCGCCGTGACCAACGGCAAACCGGAGAAAGGCGAGGCGCTCGCACGGGAACTCGGGCTCGAACTCTTTTCGAAACGCGGAACCTTCATCATGCCGCAGATCGACGAGAAGCAAGCTGTCGCCGAGGCGAAGGCTGCGACCGAAGGCCCGGTCGTCATCGCCGATGTCTGGGACAACCCGGGCGGCGGAACCGCGGGCGACGCGACGGTGCTGCTCGAGGAACTGCTGGCACAGGGTGTCACCAATGCCGCCGTCGGAACGATCTGGGATCCGATGGCCGTGCAGATCTGCATGGCCGCCGGCGAAGGCGCCGAAATCCCGTTGCGCTTCGGCGCCAAGTCGGCTCCGGGAACCGGCAATCCTGTCGATGGCATCGTCAAGGTGGTCAAGCTGGTCCGCGACGCCGAGATGCGGTTCGGCGAGAGTTTTGCCCCCTTCGGCGATGCAGCCCTCATTTCCTATCGCGGCATCGATATCATCCTGAATTCGACGCGGGCGCAAAGCTTCGATCCGAGCCTCTTCTCGGTGATGGGCCTCGACCCGCAGTCAAAGAGCATTCTGGTCATCAAATCGACCAACCACTTCTACGCCTCGTTCTCCAAGATCGCCGCGCAGATCCTATATTGCTCGGCCGGCACCCCCTACCCGAACAACCCCGCCAAGACCGCCTATCTGCGCGCACCCAGGAATATCTGGCCGAAGGTCGCCGATCCGCATGGTCTCGAAAAGGGAGCGGCGTGAACCAAGGCAGTTTATGCGGCGGCCGCGATCGAGGCGGATAGTCAGCAGATCGGCCTTCTGATCTGGCCTATTCTCATCACCAATAACGAAAACGGCCGCTGTCCTGGTCATGGACAGCGGCCGTTCTTGTCTTAGTCTAGCTACGCTCCGCTCAGGCCCCCGCCGGGTCGAGCAAGCCCATGTCGATATCGGTGAGTTCGACACGCCGCTCGAGCGCGATGCCCGCCTCGTCGAACAGATGGCAGTCGGCGGCACGTATGCCGGTCAACACCTGTTCCTCCGGGCGGATTGCCACCGTGCCCGGCAGCATCGCGCAATAGTTCTCCCCTTCACCGCTTATGGCGGCATAGGCAACGGTATGGGCGCCCAGGCGCTCGATCACCGTTGGCGTGACTGTCAGCGACAGGTCTCCGGCGCCGAGCAAAATGTGCTCGGGCCGGACGCCCAGCGTCAATGTCCGCCCAACCAGGCCATCGTGCGGCCTGACCGGGACGACAACCGTCTTCCCCTTGTAATCGACCTCTACGCCGGCATCGCTGACGCCTTTGCAGGTGACCGGCAGGAAGTTCATCTTCGGGTTGCCGATGAAACCGGCGACGAAAATGTTGGCTGGCTTATGGTAGAGCTCGAGCGGCGCGCCTGTCTGGGCGATTTCACCGGCATTGAGCACGACGATCCGGTCCGCCATCGTCATCGCTTCGACCTGGTCGTGCGTGACGTAGATCATCGTGGCCCGCAATTGCCGATGCAGCTTCGCCAATTCAATGCGCATGTCGGCGCGCAGCGCCGCATCGAGGTTAGAGAGCGGCTCGTCGAACAGAAAGATCTTCGGTTCGCGCACGATCGCCCGGCCGATGGCCACCCGTTGGCGCTGGCCGCCGGAGAGCATTCCCGGTTTTTGCTGTAGCCGCTGGTCCAGATGGAGAATGCGCGCTGCATGCTCCACCTTGGCCTTCAGTTTCTCTTCCGGCATGTTTTCCACGCGAAGCGGAAAGGCAATGTTCTCGAAGACAGACATGTGCGGGTAGAGCGCATAGGATTGGAACACCATCGCGATCCCGCGCTTGACCGGCGGCAGGTCGTTGACGCGTTTGCCATCGATCACGATGTCCCCCGAGCTGGTCTCATCGAGACCGGCTATCATCCTGAGCAATGTCGACTTGCCGCAGCCGGAGGGTCCGACGAAAACGACGAACTCACCGTTCCTGACTTCGAGCTGGATACCTTTCAGCACCTCGAATGTCCCGTAGAATTTCTGAACCGTATTGAGATTGAGCTGTCCCAAGAAACTGTCTCCGGCCACCGGCGAGAAGCGGCACGTTCGTAAGCGGATTGGCCTGGGCCGCGGACCAAAGATCCGCGGCCCGGTGATTTTACTTGTACTCTTCGAGGTCGGCGGCCGCCTTCTTCAAGGCGTCGGCCGGTTCGGCCTTGCCGGTCACCACCGACTGGACCATTGCGATGATGACGTTCTGGAAGCCCTTGTAGTCGGTAAAGAGCGGCTCCGGACCACCGAACGCGATGCCGTCGATGAACGGCTGCCAATAGGGGTCCTTCTTGACGAATTCGTCAACCATCGGCGACGGACGCAACGGCGTCAGGCCGGCCGCGCCTTGCAACTCATACTCACCTTGCGGACCGGGCGAGGTGATGAATTTGGCGAATTCGGTCGCCTTCTCTTCGACACCGGAGCCCTTGAAGATCGCCAGGCTGTCGGTAATCAGCAGCGTCCCCTCGCCCTTGGCCGATGGGCCGAGCGGCAGCGGCGCAACGCCCCAGTTGACCTTGGTGTCCTTCAGGCGCACGGCGGCACCAGACCCGCCCTGGATCATGCCGACCTTGCCGTCGAGGAAGATCGCGCGAACCTCGTTCTGTTCGTAGGCGGTCGCCCCTTCGACGGAATAGGGAGTGATGTCCTTGTAGGCCTGGAGCGCGGCGAGAACCTCCGGGCTGTCGATGACGATCTTGTCGCCATCGATCACCTTGCCGTTGTTGGTGTACACCCAGTGCATGAACTGGTGCATCGTGTTGTCGAAGGTCTTGGCCGGAAGGCCGTAACCGGCGATACCCGTCTTTTCCTTGATCGCCTTGGCGAACTCGATCTCTTCGGCCCAGGTCTTCGGCGGCTTCTCAGGATCAAGGCCGGCCTGCTTGAACAGGTCCTTGTTCCAATAGAGCGCCTTGGTCGAGAACGCGATCGGAACGCCCCACTGGTTGTCGTCGAAGGTCACCGTGTCGACGATGTTGGGGTAATAGCTCTTCTTTTCCTCGTCCGTCATCGGCACGGGAACGATGAGATCATTCTGGGCGAACTCCTTCAGCGTGCGCGAGCCGACATAGGCCATGGCGACCGGCGTGCCGGCAGCGGCAAGCGTCGTTGCCTTATCCTGGCACTGGGCCCAGCCGACAACTTCCGGCGTGACTTTCCAGCCTGGATTCTTTTCTTCCCACTGCTTGATGTATTTGGCGTGAACCGCATCCATGGTGTCGCCGCAGTAGATCCAGCTGATCTCCTGGTCGGCCGCCTGGGCGGTGACTGCGCCAAGCGCGGTCGAACCGAGCAGGGCGAGCGCGAGTACCCCTGTCTTGAATTGAATTGACACGTTGCAAGCTCCCGTTCTCTGGTGGTTGGTTGGTCTTATTGTTTCACCGCGCCTGCGGTCAGCCCGCTGACGAGATACCGTTGTAGGAGGAAGATCACGACGACCGCCGGCGCGATGCCGACGAAACTCGCCGCCATGAGCTCGTTCCAGATCACCTCTTGGCGACCGAAATAGGCGAAGAGCCCGACCGGTAGCGGCATGTATTCGCTCTTGGAGTTGAAGGTCAGGGCATAAATGAACTGCTGGGCATAGGCGCCGATGAAGGTGGTGATCGCCACCACGGTGATGCCCGGCATGGCGATCGGCAGGATCACGCGGCGCAGCGTATAGAAATGGCTCGCGCCATCGACGAAAGCGGCCTCGTCGAGCTCACGCGGAATGCGCATCATGTAAGTGCGCAACAGCCAGATCGCCGACGGGATAAGGAAGGCGACACCCGGCATGATCATGGCGAGATAGGTGTTGAGCACGCCGAAGCTGCGCATCAGCCGGAAAAGCGGAATGAGCAGCACGGCGCCGGAGAACATGTTGACTGCGAGAAAGGCGCCGAGCAGCGCGCCGCTGCCGCGGAATTTGAAGCGGGCAAAGGCATAGGCCGCCGGAATGACCAGTATCAGCACGATGGCTGTGACGATGGTGGAGATGAAGAAGGAATTGAAGATGTACCGAGCGAAACCGGGCACGCTGTCCCACATGGTCCGATAGGCGGCGAATGATCCGTTTTCCGGCCAGAACTTGTAGGGGGAGGAAAAGAGCAGACCCAGCGGCTTCAGCGAAACGAGGAACCCCTCGACGAATGGCGCCAGAATGAAGGCCAGGAAAACAAAGATCCCGGCATAGATGGCGACGAGTTCGTACCAGCGATATCGGTTGATCAAGGCAGGCTGGCTCATTTCTGTTCTCCCGAGGACAGGCGGCTGGTGACCCGGAAATAGGCAAAGCAGAAGATCGACAGGAAGATGCAGATCAGCACCGCGCGTGCAGCACCCTCGCCGTATTTCTTCGACCCTATGGCGGTGCGGTAGGTATCGATGATCATCGTGGTAGTTTCGCCGTTCGGACCACCCTGCGTGAGGATCCAGATGATATCGAAGGAGTTAAAGGTCGCGATCAGCGACAACATCGACATCGTGATCAGCGACGGCACCAGCAGCGGCAGCGTGATGCGCCGGAATCGATAGAAGCGCCCTGCTCCATCCGTCCAGGCCGCCTCATACAGATCCTGCGGGATCGCCTGCATCGCAGCCAGCATGTAGAGCGTGACCAGCGGCACGCCGATCCACACGTCGGTAACGATTGTCGCCCAGAAGGCCGTCTCGCCGCGTGCGAGGAAAGCGATCGGTCCGTCGATGAGACCCCAGTTCTGCAGCACGCCGGAAATCATGCCGAACTGGCCGTTGTACATCCAGCCCCACATGAAGATGCCGATGGCCATCGGGACGATCCACGGCGGCATGGTGAGCAGCCGGAAAAGCGCGCGGCCGGGCACGGCTGCGTTCAGCATGGTCGCGCCGAAGACACCGATGATCATTTTGATCGAGACCGAGAAGAAGGTCCAAATGAAGGTGCGGAAGATGACCTCGGCGAAGGTCTCGTTGAAGATCTTGTCATAGTTGGCCCAGCCGACCCATTTCGTCGTCTTCTTCAGCGACGCGTCGGTGAACGACAGGATGAAGGTGTCGACAAGGGGATAGGCGACGATGACCGTGACGTAGAGCACGGCTGGTAGGAGCAGGATCCAGGCGAAGATGATCGTGCTGCGTTGAACACTCATCCCGCTTCTCCCCTCAAGCCGCGCGCGAGTGCAAGGCTTCGTCGAACCGATCCCAGATCGGCCTGAGATCGATCACGGTCCGCTTGCGCCGGGCCTCGTCCATCGACAAGGCGAGGATACCGGCTTCGAGCGCATCGATCGTCGAGACCGGCAGCGGCCGGCCGTCACGCACATGGCCGATGATGTCGGTCGCCATCTGCTCATCGGCGCCGTAGTGCTGCGACAGCTCGGTGGCCGCGTACTTGTTCTCGACCACCTTCTTGCCGCTCAGCATCTCGTGCACGTCAAAATAGCCGCGGATAAAATCCCCCTCGGCCATGCCCCGCGATCCCATGATGCAGAAGCGTCGGAACTGGTCCGGCACATTGAGATTGGTGTGGAAGTTCATGCCGACGCCATTGGCATATTCGACGATGGCGACCTGATAGTCGATGATGTCGCCGTCGCTGTCGAACACCTTGTCGGATCCCATCCAGCCGCTCGGCTTGCGATGGAAAAGCTCGAGATCGTTGATGCCCTCGCGTGCGGGGTCGTTTGCGGGAATGAAGCTCTTGCGGCCGCCGAAGCTGGCGACACGTTCCGGACGCGCACCGACGACGCCGTTGTAAAGGTCGAGGTCGTGGCAGCATTTTTCCAGCATGAAGCTGCCGGAATAGCGCTCGTAGCGGCGCCAGTCGCGCATGAAGAAGGCGCCGTGATAGGGTTCGATATGTTCGGATGCCTCGATCGAGACGACCTGGCCGAGCTTTCCTTCGGCAAGGGCCGCACGCAGGTCGCGATACATCGGCGCGTAGCGCAGCACGAGGCCGACCATCAGCCGCTCGTGACCGAATTTCGCCATCAACTGCGCAAGCTCCAGGCTTTCCTGGACCGTCGTCACGATCGGCTTTTCGCTGAAGACTTTGAGGCCGGCCTCGAGCCCGATCCGGATATGATCGAGATGCATGTGGTTGGGCGAACCGATCATCAGCAGGTCGAGCTTTTCATTGGCGATCAGCTCTTCAGGCGTCGCATAGGCCGTGCCGGCGGAGATGCCTTTTTCGGTCAGGCCCGGCAGTCCGGCCGGATTCGGATCGACGTATCCCGCGATCTCGAAGTTCTCATCCATGGCTTTGAAAACGTAGCCCAGATATCCCAGACGGAATCCGAGTCCGATTATCCCGACTTTCATGCGCGCACTGTTCCCTTGCCTTATGGCGTAATTTATTTTCGCAGACTGGGACAGTTTTTTCAGGTCGTCAACCTAAATCCGCGTATTTTGTAAAATTGTGAAATTCATTTTCATAAACCCGGAAAATACCGGAAATGCGGGAATAGCCTCTACAACCAATAAGAGAGGCAACCCCTTCACGCCACAACAGAGGGAAAGCGGTCCAGACCAATGGGGCTCGCCGCGCAGTGCATCTCCATCGCGCCAGAACGAATTGTTGACGAAACTACCGTCCCATTCGAGAACTGATGCTTCGTTCGGCTGCCTGCAAGGCGTCGTGGATCAACACCGCGAGCACCGCGACGATGAGGCCGCCTTGTACGACGAAGGCGAGATTGTTCGACTGGAGGCCGGCGATGATCACCTCGCCGAGCGTCCTTGCCGCGACCGTCGAGCCGATCGTCGCCGTCGCCAGACTGATCACCACGGAGAGCCGGATGCCGGCGAGGATGACCGGCATCGCCAGCGGCAGTTCGATTTTCATCAGCCGCTGGCGCCCGGTCATGCCGGTGCCCCGCGCCGCCTCCATGATCGAAGGCGGCAAGGTCGTAAGCCCAGTCAGAGCATTCTCGAAGATCGGCAGCAGGCCGTAGAGGAAGAGCGCAATCAGCGTCGGCTTCTCGCCGAAGCCGAAGATCGGCACGGCGAGCGCCAGCACCGCAACCGGCGGAAACGTCTGGCCGATGTTCACAAGGCTGCGCGAAAGCGGCAGGAATTCTGCTCCGGAAGTGCGTGTCACCAGGATCGCCAGAGCCAGCGCGACCACCGTCGCGCCAGCCGTTGCAATCGCGACAGTGCGCAGATGCAGAAACGTCAGTTGCAGCAGGCTGCCCTGGTTATAGATGGCCGGCGCATTCTCCTGCACAAGCGGTCGCAACAGCGGCTCGAACCACTGCGGCTGGACCAGAAACGCGATCAGAAGGGCTAGAGCAAGCAGCCGGAACAGGTTGGGAAGACGCAGCATCACGATGGCCCCGCGGCACGCTGCGCCAAGCTTTCAAGACTGACCTTGCCGATGAGGACACCATCGGGGCCGACGACGGGAAGAGCCTTGCGGCCGGACCAGAGAAGCGTCGACAGGGCCTCGCGTTGACTGGCAGCGCTTGAGATCGCCTCTCCCTCAGCGGTACCCGGTTCAACGGCTGATGACACCGGCTCGATCGCCAGCAGGCGAAACGGGCGCTCACCGGCCCCGATCAGGCTCTCGACGAAAGCGGTCGCCGGTTTGACGAGCATTTCGGCCGGCGTTGCGTATTGCACCACCTCGCCCTTGTCCATGACCGCAATCCGGTCGGCCAGATGGAAAGCCTCCTCCATGTCGTGCGTGACGAGGACAACAGTCGTTTCGAAATGTTTCTGGATCGCCAGCAGGTCGTCCTGGGCCTTGGCGCGAATGATCGGGTCGAGCGCGCCGAAGGGCTCGTCCATCAGCAGCACCTTCGGCTCTGCCGCAAGCGCGCGGGCAACGCCGACGCGCTGCTGCTGGCCGCCGGAGAGTTCGTGCGGATAGCGCGGGCCGAACGCCGCGGGGTCGAGCTGAAAAAGCGTCAGCAGCTCGGCGACCTTCGCGTCTATGCGGGCGCGATCCCAGCCGAGCAGCGTCGGCACGGTGGCGATGTTCTGAGCGACCGTGCGATGTGGAAACAACCCGTGCCCCTGGATCGCATAGCCGATCCGGCGACGCAGCTCGTAGCCCGGCAACGAGCGGTTATCCTCGCCATCGAGCCTGATCGTGCCCGATGTCGGTTCGACCAGACGATTGATCATCCTAAGCAGCGTCGTCTTGCCGGAACCGGACGTGCCGACGATAACGGTAACCGTGCGCGGCGCGATCGTCAGGCGGACATCCCTGACGACAGTGGTTTCGCCATAGCGCTTGGTAATGCCTTCGATCTCGATCATGCGCTTTGCACCTGGTTGCGGTTCGGAGTAGCCGCCTCGATCACGGCGTCGAGGACGATTGCGGCCGTGAAGGCAAGGATAACGGTCGGCACTGCCCCGAGCAGCACCAGATCCATCGCCGTCTGCCCCACCCCCTGGAAGACGAAGACGCCGAAACCGCCGCCGCCGATCAGCGCCGCGATCGTCGCCAACCCGATGTTCTGAACGAGCACGATGCGAATGCCGGTGAGAACGACCGGAAAAGCCAGCGGAAACTCGATACCGGCAAGGCGTTGGAAGTCGGTCATGCCGATGCCGCGTGCCGCGTCGTTGGCTTCTCGCGGCACGCCGGCAAGCCCCACCACTGTATTGGCGACGACAGGCAGCAGCGAATAGAGGAAAAGGGCAACGAATGCCGGTGCCGCCCCGATCCCACGGATGCCGATGGCGGCAGCACCCGGAACATGGATCGCAATCCAGCCAAGCGGCGCTATCAGAATGCCGAAAAGTGCAATCGACGGGATCGTCTGGATCGCATTCAGGACACCCAAAAGGCCATCGCGCAGGCGCGTGACACGATGGCAGAGAACGCCGAGCGGAATGCCGACAATGGTGGCGGCGGCAAGCGAACCCAAGGCGAGCATCACATGCTTGCCTGCCTCGGCCCAGAAGGTGTCGGCGCGGCTGGCATATTCTTTCAGAAGCGACAGACCGTCCCAGGTGCCGGACCACAGGAGCGCGGCAATAAAACCAAGGACGGCGGCAAGGAACAGCACTCGCACCAGCGGGGATGGACGCATCCGGGTCAATGCGTCGGCCGCTAGAAGACCGAGCGCAAACAAAAGAATCCAGAACCCTGATGCTGGCGAAACGCGGGCGTAGGTATTTTCAGGCGGCGTCAGGTGGCCGGCTGCAGCACCGATACCGAGCGCCAATGCCGCGATCGTCGAAAAGGCGATGGCAAGGCGTAGCGGGCTTGGCGTTTTCAGGAGGGCGACAACCGCCGTGGCGATCACGAGGATAAGGATGATGGCAGCCCACGCCGGAGGCAACGCCTCGCCGAGCGATCTCGCCTCGCCGGCGACGATGCGGTTGGCACGAAAAGTCGCAAAGGGCGCCAGCAAGGCGCCGTAGGCGGTAAGCACGGCAATGATCACGCCAAGCTTGTCCACGCGGAGCTGCATCAGATCCCTTTTTCTCGCCCGGCTTCCGCTCGACGGACCTTGGTCGTTCTACGCCTAGAAAACAAAACGCTGGTCGGATGCGTGCATCCGACCAGCGTCGCGCATTTGCGTCAACCTATTTCAGAAAGCCGTTCTTCTTCAGGAAGTCTTCGGCAACCGTCTTGGCCGGTTCACCACCGACTTGGACGCGGCCATTCAACTCCTGCAGTGTCACCAGATCGAGTTTCTCGAAGACCGGCTTCAGCAGGGACTCGATCTGAGGATTTTCCTTCAGCACTGCCTCGCGAATGATCGGAGCCGGCTGGTAGATCGGCTGGACTGCCTTGTCGTCTTCCAACACCACGAGGCCGGAGGGGGCGATGCCGCCATCGGTGCCGTAGACCATCGCGGCATTGGCACCATTCGTCTGGTTAGCAGCCGCAGCGATTGTCGCTGCCGTATCGCCACCCGAAAGCGTGATCAGCTGCTCCGGCTTCAACGTGAAGGCGTAGGTCGTCTGGAATGCGGGAAGCGCTGCTGCCGAGTTGACGAATTCGGACGATGCGGCGAGCACGATGTTTCCGCCGCCGGCAACATACTTGCCGAAATCGGACAACGTCGCCAGCTTGTTGGCTTCAGCGACGTCCTTGCGCAGCCCGATTGCCCAGGTGTTGTTGGCCGGCGATGGCGTCAGCCAGACAATCTTGTTGGCGTCGTAGTCGAGCTTCTTGGCGGACTCGTAGGCCTTCGCCGCGTCCTTCCAGACCGGGTCATCGGCCTTCTCGAAGAAGAAGGCGGCATTGCCGGTGTACTCCGGGTAGATGTCGATCTCGCCGGCGGTGATCGCCTTGCGCACCACCGGTGTAGCACCGAGCTGTACGCGGTCTACAGTTTTGATATTATTGGCATTCAACACAGCAAGGATGATGTTGCCGAGCACACCGCCTTCTGTATCGATCTTGGAGGACACCACGACGTCGGCGTTGGCGGCGGCTGCAGTGAGTGTCAAGGCAAAGGCTGTCCCGATAAGCAGTTTGGTCAGGCGCATGGAGATCTCCCTCGAAATTCAGTCCCGCAGTTTGATCACGGAATATTCGCGTCGTCCGGGCAAGCCATTCCATATATGTCAGTCTTCGACGAAAAATAGAGCTGCACGCAGGAAGTGCGGCGCGCGAAAAATTCCAACATCAAGTAACGCGATCGAAAGCATCAACTACCGCATGGGGCAGCGTAGGATTGGACGTTGCAATCAACAGCGTTGTCGGTCACTCTGATTGAGGCCCGCCGGAAACATCCGCTTTCACTCTTGGTTGCGATGCCGCTCGATCCGAACCGCTTGGGGGCTGGCGGCGCGGGTTCGCCCGGCGAACGTTCGGGGAATTGATGTCAATCTATCTTCTCGCGCTTCTCATCGGCGTGGTCGCCGGCCTTCGCGTCATGACTGCACCTGCCGCCGTCAGCATTGGTGCGGCCGCCGGCTGGTTGCCGCTTTCCGGCACCTGGGCAGCCTTCATGGGCTTCCGCTTTACGCCTTACATTTTCGGGCTCCTCGCGCTCGTTGAATTCGTCACCGACCAGTTGCCGAGCACACCGAGCCGCAAGGTGCCGCAACAGTTCGGCGCACGCATCGTCAGCGGCGGATTCTGCGGTGCGGTGCTGGGCACTGCCGGCGGTTCGTTGGTCGGCGGCCTGATTGCCGGCGTCATCGGCGCCGTGATCGGCACGCTTGGTGGCTATGAGGCGCGCAAACGCCTGGTCGCAGCCACCGGCGGTAAGGACCTGCCGATTGCCCTGCTGGAAGACGTCGTTGCAGTGCTGCTCGCGCTCTGGGTGGTGTCCTCGGTCCTATGACAAAACATTTCGACGCCATCATCATCGGCGCAGGCCAGGCGGGACCATCATTGGCCGGTCGTCTGGCCGCGGCCGGCAAGGCCGTGGCGCTTATCGAGCGCAAGCTCTTCGGCGGCACCTGCGTCAACACCGGCTGCATGCCGACCAAGGCGATGGTCGCCAGCGCCTACGCCGTGCACATGGCGCGTCGCGGTGCCGATTTCGGCGTGACAACCGGCCCGGTTTCGGTCGATTTCAAGCGCGTCATGGCGCGCAAGGACAAGGTGAGGACCGACGCCCGCACGGGCGTTGAAAACTGGCTCAAGGGGATGGAAAACTGCACCGTCATCGAAGGTCATGCCCAATTTGAGGACCCGCACACGATCCGGGTGGGCGAAGAAATCCTCACTGCCGACCAGATTTTCCTGAACACCGGCGGTCGGGCGGCAGTACCGGATTTTCCCGGTGTCGACGACGTGCCTTTTCTCACCAATGTGTCGATGATGGACCAGGATGTTCTTCCAAGGCATCTGATCATCGTCGGCGGCAGTTATATCGGCCTTGAATTCGCCCAGATGTTCCGCCGCTTTGGCTCCGAGGTAACGGTGATCGAGAAGGGCCCGAAGCTGATTGCCCGCGAAGACCCAGATGTCTCAGATGCGGTCCTTGCGATCCTGGAGAAGGAGGGCATCCGGTTTCGGCTCAACGCCGAATGCATTCGTTTCGCCAGGCGAGGCGACGATGTCGTCGCCGGCGTCGATTGCACCTCGGGCGCGCCGGAGGTCACCGGCTCACATCTGCTGCTTGCGACGGGCCGCCGGCCGAACACCGACGATCTCGGGCTCGACAGGGCGGCCGTAAAGACCGACGCGCACGGCTATATTGAGGTCGATGACGCCTTGCGGACCAACGTGCCGCACATCTTCGCCATGGGAGATTGCAACGGCCGCGGCGCCTTCACCCACACTGCCTATAACGACTTCGAGATCGTCGCCGCCAACCTGCTCGACGGCGAGCAGCGGCGCGTCAGCGACCGCATCTCCACCTATGCGCTCTATATCGACCCGCCGCTCGGGCGCGCCGGCATGAGCGAGACCGAGGCGCGCAAGACCGGCCGCAAGATTGCCGTCGGTAGGAGGCCGATGACCCGGGTCGGCCGGGCGGTCGAAAAAGGCGAGACCGAGGGATTCATGAAGGTTGTCGTCGACGCCGACAGCAAGGAGATCCTCGGCGCATCGATCCTGGGCACCGGCGGCGACGAAGCGGTTCAGAGCATTCTCGACGTCATGTACGCCAAGAAGCCCTACACCACGATCACCCATGCGGTGCACATTCACCCGACGGTTTCGGAGCTTATCCCGACGGTCTTCGGGGATCTCGCGCCGGCAAACTGACGGTCGGCAAGCCGACCGTCAGGTGTTGGTTCAGACCAGCGCAGAGCGTGCGAGATGGTAGAAATACATCGCGCCACGTTCGAGGATTTCGTCGTTGAAGTCGTAGCGCGTGGTGTGGAGCCCGCTGCTCTCACCATTGCCAATCAGCACGTAGGCGCCGGGAACCTCTTCGAGCAGGAAGGAAAAGTCCTCGCTGCCCATCAACGGCTGGGCGAGTTCGACGAACGCGCCTTCACCGAATTTCTCGCTGATCACGGCGCGCGCCTCTGCGACCGCCTCCGCGTCGTTGATGGTCGCGGGATAACCGACCTGCCAGCCGAAAGTAACATCGGCATTGAAGCTCTGCGCCTGGAAACGCGCAATCTGCTCGACGCGCTCCTGCAACTGCTTTCGCACGGCAGGATCGGTTGCCCGCATGCTGATCTCCAGCACTGCGGTGTCGGGAATGATGTTGGACGCCGAGCCCGATTGGAACGAACCGACGGTCACGACCGAGGGCTGATGCGGCGAGACGTTGCGCGACACGAGCGTCTGCAGCGCCATGACGACGCTTGAGCCGACGACCACCGGATCGACCGTCAGTTCCGGCTGCGCCCCATGGCCGCCTTTGCCCCTGATCGTCAGCGTCAGCACATCGATCGAGGCGGCCATGGCACCGGCGCGCGTCGAGAAGGTACCGGCCGGCAGACCTGGCCAGTTGTGAAGCGCAAAGACGCGCTCGCAGGGAAAGCGCTTGAACAGGCCGTCCTCGATCATCAGCTTGCCGCCGCCGAAATTCTCCTCGGCGGGCTGGAAGATCAGATGCACGGTTCCGTTGAAACTCGCATCCTGCGACAGCGCCCAGGCGGCGCCCAGCAGCATGCTCGTGTGACCGTCATGGCCGCAGGCATGCATCGCGCCGGGATGCTGGCTCTGATAGGCGAGTCCTGTTTCTTCCTGCATCGGCAGCGCATCCATGTCGGCACGAAAGCCGATCGACCGGTTGCTGTTGCCGCGCTTCAGTGTCGCGACGATGCCGGTCGTTGCAAGCCCGCGCGTCACCTCGAAGCCCCAGGACTGCAGCAGGCCGGCGACGAATTCCGAGGTCTTCACTTCAGACAGGCCGATCTCCGGCATCTCGTGCAGCTTGTGGCGGATATTGACGAGTTCAGGCAGGAATTTCGACAGGATCACGTCGCGCATGGTGTTCTCCTCAAGCCATCTGCAGGAACTGGCGCAGGCGCGCCGACTTCGGGTCACGCATGACCTGCGACGGGGCGCCGCGTTCTTCAACGAGCCCCTTGTGAAGGAAGATGACTTCGCTGGAGATGTCGCGCGCCAGCGACATTTCATGCGTCACCATCACCATGGTGCGCCCCTCCTCCGCCAGTTTCTTGATGACCAGCAGCACCTCGTTGACGAGTTCCGGGTCCAGCGCCGATGTCGGCTCGTCGAAGAGCATCACATCGGGTTTCATCGCCAAAGCCCGCGCGATCGCTGCGCGTTGCTGCTGGCCGCCCGAAAGCTGGTTGGGATAGTGGTCGCGCTTCGGCGTGATGCCGACCTTCTCCATCAGCACCTCGGCCTCGCCGACGGCGTCCTTGCGCGTCATGCCAAGCACATGCATCGGCCCCTCGATGATGTTTTCGAGGATGGTCTTGTGGGACCAGAGATTGAAGCTCTGGAACACCATGCCGAGGCGGGTGCGGATATGCTCGAGCTGACGCTTGTCGGCGGCAACGAGCTTGCCGTCCTTGCCCTTCAACGTCCTGATCACTTCGCCCGATACCGAGATTTCGCCCTCGTCGGGCGTCTCGAGATAGTTGATGCAGCGCAGCAGCGTGCTTTTGCCAGAGCCGCTGCTGCCGATCAGCGAAATGACGTCGCCGGATTTCGCTTCGAACGAAACACCCTTGAGTACCTCGACCGAGCCGAAGCTCTTGTGGATGTTCTTCACTGACAGTGCGGTTGCGACCATCATCGTTCCTCCCGTGGCGCCTCTGCGCGCCGTGTACCTATGCCTTCGCCGTGCGGTAGCGGGTCAGCCGCTTTTCGACGACGTTCATCACTCGCGTCAGAATGAAGACGACGGTGAAATAGATGATGCCGGCCGCGATCAACGGCTCGAAGATCAACAGCGACTGACGCTGCAGCATGCGCGCGGTGCCCATCACCTCGAGAATGGTGATCGTCGAGGCGAGCGAGGTCGTCTTCAAAAGGATGATCAGATCGCCCGTCAGAACCGGCAAGCAGGATCGCAGCGCCTGCGGCAGCGTGATCCGCCTGAGTATCATCGACGATCGCATGCCGATCGATTTTGCGGCCTCGATCTGCCCACGCGGGATCGCCTTGATCGCGCCGCGGATGACTTCGGCATTGTAGGCCGCCTGGTTGAGGCTGAGCGCGAAGATCGCGTACCACAGGCCGTCGCGAAGATACGGCCACAGGAAGCTGTGGCGAACCCAGGTTCCCGGCAGGACCTGCCCGAGGCCGTAATAGATGAGATAAATCTGCACGAGTAGCGGCGTACCGCGAAACGCGAAGGTGAAGACATAGGCCGGCATCGATAGGATGCGTCGGGTCGAAAGCCGGGCGAGCGCGACAAACGTGCCTATGACCAGACCGAAGACGCCGGCAACGGCGGTCAACAGCAGCGTCAGCGGGGTCGCCTTGATGAGCGCCGGCAAGAAGCCGACAACGTTGGAGATCGTTTCCATCAATTGTGCCCCCGGTTAAGGCGGCGTTCGATCTGCGCGATCACCAAGGCTGAGACAAGCGTAATCAGCAGGAACAGGACGGCCGTCAGCCCGTAGAAGAAAATGTATTGCTTGGTGCCCGCGGCAGCGCGGTAGCCGGTATAGAGCAACTCGCTGAACGAGCCGAGCACGCTGATGATGGCGCTTTCCTTGGTGATGGAAAGCCAGAGATTGCCCATGCCGGGCACGGCGTGGCGCATCATCTGCGGCAGCACGATACGGGTGAAGACCTTGCGTGGCCGCATGCCGATCGAAACCGCAGCCTCGATCTGCCCGGGCGGAACGGCGAGGAAGGCCGAACGCAGCACTTCTGTCATGAACGCGCCGGAGACGAAGGCAAGCGCGATGATTGCCGCCCAGAACGAGCTGAACTGAAACGTCTCGGCGACGAGACCAAAATGCTTCAGCAGCCGCTCAGCGCCGCTTGCCACCGAGAAATACAGAAGCAGGATAACCAGGAGTTCGGGAAGCGAACGCACGACGGTCGTGTAGATATCGGCCAGAAGACGTGGCAAGCGGTGCTTCGACAGCTTGCCGGCAGCGCCCAGCAGCCCGAAGACGACCGCGACTGCATAGGCGACCACGGATACCTGCAGCGTCATCACCAGGCCCCAGGCGAAATCATCGCCCCAGCCCTCGCCGCCCCAGGCAAGCAATTGCCAGTAATACTCCATCCGTCGCTACCTGTTCCCGATTGGTGTCGTCAGCCAAAGGCTGCGATGATGCCCCGGACGCTGCGGTCCGTTTGGCGATCGAGGGCGAAGGGCCTCGGCCCGTCGCCCTCGAAAACGTCCGTTATCACTTCTTGCCGAAGATCCACTTGTCGACGAGCGTCTTGATCTGCCCATCCTTTTCGAGAGCGGCGAGGCCGGCATTGACCTTCTCGAGGTTCGCAGCGTCGCCCTTGCGCACCGCATAGGCAACACCTTCGCCGAGTACGGCGTTCTTGGGAACCTCGACCTTGACTTCGTAGTCGGCGCCGTCAGGCGACTTCAGGAACGTCTGGATGTAGAGGTCCGGGATCAGAACGTAGTCGACGCGGCCGGCGACGAGATCGGCGACGGAGTTGTCGGCGGTATCGTAGCTCTTGGCCTCGGCGCCCGGCAGATACTTGGCGACGTAGGCCGATTGCACGCTCGACGTCTGAACGCCGATGATCTTGCCCTCGACGCTGGCCGGATCGATGATCTGGCCACCGCCGTCGGCGGCGTCGGTCGTCTTGATCTCGCTGGTGTCGGACTTGGCGCCGACGAAGGACGTGCCTTCGGTGTAGTAAGGCGTCGAGAAGTCGACGACCTTGCGGCGCTCATCGGTGATCGAGAACGCACCGATGATGAAATCGACCTTGTTTTCCTTCAGCGACGGGATGAGGCCATCCCACGCCATCTGGTTGATGTCGCACTTCACGGCCATCTTTTCGCAGAGGGCACGCGACAGGTCGGCTTCAAGGCCTTCCCATTCGCCGCCGGCGTTGACCTGCGTGAACGGCATGTAGGGCTCGGGCGTCATGCCCAGACGCAGCGTGTCCTCAGCGAAAGCAGCGCTTGCCGCCATGGTGAGGGCGATCCCCGCGAACAGGGCCGACTTGAAAGTTCTCATGATGTTTCCTCCGCGAATATTATGTCTGGATCAGAGCGTGTTGCTGAACCAGCGCAGCGACATGCAGGACAGGCCGGCGTCGATCTTGCCGATTTCAGTCGTCTTCATCGGCACGACCTTGTAGCCGAGCTTGTCGAGCATCTCGATCGTGCGCGGGAAGTCGGAGCCAACCATGACGACGTCGTTGACGCGCAGCGCATTGGCCGCCGGCTCTTCGCCTTCGGGAATAATGACCTGCTTGAAGCGGTCGAACACGCCGGACTTGGCAAGACGAGCGGTCGAGAGCACGGTTTCCTCATCGAGCAGCGAGCAATCGGTCTTGAAGTGCAATACGCCTTCCGGTGTGGTGACGATCTCGCTCTTGCGGCCGAGCTTGTCGAGGCACGCCTGCAGCGCTTCGGCGCCGACCTTGTCGGTGCGGGCGGAAAGACCGATCATCACGCTTTCGCGGGTCGTCAGCACGTCGCCGCCATCGGCAAGGCCGGTGCCCGGCAGATCGAGAACCGTCTCGAACATCGCGCGAAGCGTCGGCTCGATCTCGATGGTTTCCTTGACGCGGGTGGCAGCACCCGGACGCAGGAGGATCGCGCCTTCGGTGAACACCAGCGCCGGATCTTCGACGAAGATCGAATCCGGGAAGGCTTCGAGCGCCGGAAGCACGGTGACCTTGACGCCCGCATCCTTCATCGCAGCGATGTAGGTATCGTGCTCGGCCTTCACGCCCTCATAGGTCGGATTGCCACGGTCATCGGCACGCAGGCCGTTGACGACGGTGGTCGAGGGCGTGCGGACGATGATGTTGTTGAAATTGTAGACGGGGCGTGCTTGCGACATTTGTAGTACCTTTGGCTTGGATGAGGTGCTTCTATCGATCGGATGTGGCGGCGTAAAGCTTTTGCGTACCGGCGGGTTCTCTGCGTGACAAATGCACGCCGGCAAGCATGCAGCGCACGGAGCCGCCGGCAAGCTCGATGGTCGGCACGTCGAAGGCGAGCACGCGCGCCGAAACCTCGATCGCCTTGACCTGGTCCGGCCGAAGCGACGCAAGCGCACGCGCCGACATCACGACGACACGGCCATCGGCGCCGTCGAGTTCGATCGCGTTGCCGGCAAAATTCTCGATCTGATCGATCGTGAGATCGATGACCTGCCGGCCCGTTTCCTCCAGCCGCGCGCAAATTTCCTGTCGCCTTGCCGCGTCGGGGATCATGCTGGTGCCGATCAGCGCGAAATCCGTACCGATGCACATCAGCACATTGGTATGGTAGATCGAGTTGCCGTTGCGGTCGACCGCACCAAACACCATCGGCTCGAAGTTGAAGTGGGTGCAGAAGCGCTCCAGCGCCACCTCGTTGGTGCGGTTCGACCGGGCCGCATAGGCCACGCGACCGATATGGTCGAGCACCATGGCGCCGGTGCCTTCAAGATAGACGCCGTCCTTTTCGAGGCCTGAGTAGTCGATCACGTCCTGGACGCGATACTCGTTCTTGAGCATCTCGATGATGTCGGCGCGGCGTTCGCTCTGACGGCTTTCCGAATACATCGGATAGATGGCCACATGTCCGCCCGAATGGGTGGAGAACCAGTTGTTCGGGAACACCGAGTCCGGACGGGTCATCGTCTCGTCTTCGAACAGGTGGACGGCGACGCCGGCGGCCGACAGGCCATCAGCCATGCGCGTCACTTCATCAAAAGCGGCAGTTGCGATCGCCGAGGGCTTGCGCGCCTCGTCAGTCGACTGGAAGGCATTGTCCTTGGCCGTCATCGGGTTCGGGCCGAAATGGTGCGGACGGATCATCACGACACCCTTCGGCGCCTGTACGGACAGTCTCTTCATCTCAGGCAACGCTCCGCTCGGCAATGACAGCGGCCGCCGGCTGCTTGAACAGTCCGTAGAGATCACGCGGATGCTCCGGCTGCGTCGTCAGGTCGAGCTCGGTGTAGAAGGCCGTGCCCTGGATCCTGTCACGAAGGAAGCGCAGCGCCGAAAAGTCTTCCGTGGCAAAGCCGACGGAATCAAAGATGGTGATCTGCGAGCCCGACCGGCGGCCTTCAGCCTCGCCGGCAATCACGCGCCAGAGTTCGATCACCGGGAAGTCCGGCGCCATCTGCTGGATTTCTCCTTCGATCCGCGTCTGCTCCGGATATTCGACGAAGACATCGGCACGGCGCAGGATATCGCCCTGCAGTTCGGTCTTGCCGGGGCAGTCGCCCCCTACGGCGTTGATGTGCACGCCGGCGCCGACCATATTGTCGGAGAGGATCGTCGCGTTGCGCTTGTCGGCCGTCACCGTCGTGATGATGTCGGCGCCAGCAACGGCCTCTTCTGCGGTCTTGGCGACAACGATATCGAAATCCATGTCGGCGAGGTTCTTCAGGAACTTGTCCGCCGCTTCGATGTCGATATCGAACACCTGCAGGCGCTTGATCCCGAGCAGGGCCCGGAAGGCGAGCGCCTGGAATTCCGACTGCGCGCCAAGCCCGATGATCGCCATCGAGCGGGCATCGGGGCGAGCCAGGTACTTTGCGGCCAATGCAGAGGTCGCCGCCGTGCGCAGACCCGTCATGATCGTCATCTCGGAGACGAGGCAGGGATAACCAGTGCTGACGTCCGAGAGAACACCGAAGGCCGTCACAGTCTGCAAGCCAACATTCGGATTCTTCGGGTGGCCGTTGACGTATTTGAAGCCGTAATGCTCGCCGTCGGACGTCGGCATCAATTCGATGACCCCCGTCTTCGAATGGCTCGCCAGCCGCGGGGTTTTCTCAAAAGCGTTCCACCTGCGGAAATCGTCTTCGATATATTCCGCAAGACCCAACAGGAACGTTTCAATGCCGATCGATTTGACCAGCTCGATTACGTTGCCGACACCGACATACTGAACCACGATTTCATCTCCATCGGGAAATTCGATGAGGTCAGCGTAGGCACGCAAGAAGCGAGTTGAAATTTTAAACTTGCGCAAAATCTTGCAAAAGATTGCGCAAATTGTACAACTCATCTATAAGATTTTTATGCATATCTTCGATGACCTCGATCACCAGCTTATCTCGCTTCTGCGAGAAGACGGCCGCGCGCCCTACTCCAAGGTCGCCTCGGTTCTCGGCATATCGCGTGCAACCGTACAGACGCGCATCGACCGGCTGCTGGAAACCGGGGCGGTGCTGGGCTTCACATTGCGCGTCCGCCAGGACTATGACCAGCGCGCCATTCGGGCAATCATGATGATCGAGGTCAGCGGGCGCACGACCACAAAGGTGATCAAATTCCTTCGCGGCCTGCCCGAACTCTATGCTCTCCACACCACCAATGGCGCCTGGGACATGGTGGCCGAAATTCGCGCCAACAGCCTCAGCGACTTCGACCGCATCCTGCGCGAGGTCCGCGACGTCGAAGGCGTGCTCAACAGCGAGACGAGCATACTTCTCAGCACCATCTGACATCTGCGCGTCCCCCCGCCATCACCAATACAGGCATGACCGTGAGCCACATTCCCCAGATCGATTACGACACCGCTTCCGACGCTATCCGTGCCGCCCACGACGAGGAGGTCCAAGTCCGTGGCCGCATGACCAATATGAAGCGTACCCTCTTGCATTCGCCGACGGCGCACCGGATCTATGCCGAGTGGTTCACGCTGCGGGAGGAGTTGCGGCCTGTTCTCGACGACCGGGCGATCTGGCTGCTCTCGCATGCAATCTCCGAGGCGATGAAATCGCCGATCGCGATGGGCTTTTTCCGCCGCGCCTTCGCCAATTCCGGCGCCGACTTCCATTCCCTCGTGCCGACCGAGGACGAACAGCGGCTGATCGATTTCGGCCGGGCGATCGTCGCCAATTCGAATGCGGTGCCGGCAGAGATCTGGGACGGGTTGAAAGCGCGCTATGACAATGCGGCGCTCGTCAACCTCGTGGCATTTGCGGGGATCATGGTCGCAACCGCGCTGTTCAACAACGTGGTCGAAGTCGAATTCGATAGGGAATTGGCGCCGTTCATGGATTGAGCGGGCCGTGGCCCGAGACGGTCGGGCCACTCATACAAAGAGGGTCAATCTGCGTATCGGGTCACAAATTCCGGGTTGCCGCGCAAGGTGTTGCTGACGGTGCAGATTTCATTTTCGGCAGCCTCGGCAATGGCATGCCGGGTCGCGTCGTCAAAATCGCCTTTGATGTCGAAGACGATCTCGAATTTCCCGATCCGTGACGGTTCGTCATGGGCCTTCTCGCCCGTCACCCTGGCGCTGACTTCGGTCAACCGGTCGAGGACGCCAAAACGGCTGGCGGCAATGCGGGCGCTCAATACCAGGCAGCTGGCGAGCGAAGCATAGAGCAGGTCAAGCGGTCCGTAGCCCGGCTGCGACGGGCCCGTCACGATATCCAGTTCGCCGCCGGTAACCGAAGTCACGTGCGGAAAGCCGGTCCTGCCCACCACTGCCGTGGCGCCTGTTTCTCGCGTCCTTACCTTCACGTCTGCCATTTTACTCGCCTTCTCCAATGTTCGCAGAATCGGGTTCAGCCACTACGCAGAAGTCCCGATTCGGCCGTGGTGCCGCGGGTCACAAGTGGCCCGCGGCTCTGATATGTCCGCGCTCAGTTGCAGGTGCAAGTGAGCGCGCACAGGAATCAGTTCTTTTTGACGAGGCGGTAGAAGACGAAGTCGGAGGTAGCGCCGTTGACGTAACCTTCGACCTTGTCCTTCATCGCAACCTGAGTTGCGGCCTGGAACATGACCACGATCGGTGACGTTTCCTGCACCTTGCGCTGCAGGTCGACATAGAGCGCCGAACGCTTGGCCGGATCGGCTTCCTTCAACGCAGCTTTCGTCGCTTCGTTGAGCTCTGCCGGGACTGCCCAGCCGTTACGCCATGTGGTCGTCGACTGATACTTGTCGTCCGCATTGTCTTCGTTATAGGCGAAGGCCTTTGCGTTCGAGTGCGGGTCCATGAAATCAGGGCCCCAATAGAGCAGCATGGCCTCATGCGTACGGGCACGGTATTTGGTGATGACCTGGCTGCCGGTTCCCGGGATGATGTCGAAGTTGATGCCGGCTTCGGCGAAGGAAGCCTGCAGCGACTGTGCCATGTCGGTGAACGGCGTCGAGTTGATAACATCGAGCGTCACCTTGATCGGCGTCTGGATGCCGGCATCGGCAAGGATCTTCTTCGCCTTTTCGACATCGTAGGTATAAGGCGTTTCGTCGAGCGAGCCCGGGAAGCCCTTCGGCCAGAAGGCCTGGTGGACCTCCATCTGGCCCTTCAGGAAGCTGTCAGTCATGCCCTTGTAGTCGACGAGATAACGGGCTGCTTCCCAGACGGCTGGCGGCTGCAGGGCTGCGGCCTTCTGGTTGAACGACAGGAAGTGGACGGCCGCCTGTGGGTAGGATTCGACCTTCATGCCGCTCTTGGCCCCAAGGCTTGCGACCTGGTCGGGCGTCAGGTTCTTCGCCATGTCGACGTCGCCGGTTTCAAGCATCAGCTGCTGGGTTGCGGCTTCCGCAACGTGACGGATGATCACGCCCTTGATGGCCGGAGCGCCGCCGAAATAGTTCGGGTTGCTCTGCAGGTTCAGAAGTTCCCCGGCGCGGAAAGCCTTGAGCACGAACGGGCCGGAACCGGCCGAGTTCGCCTTGAGCCAGGCATTGCCGTAGTCGCCGTCGGCTTCGTTCGCCTTGACGGCTTCCGCGTCGACGACCGAGGCCGGACGTGCCGCCAGAACGTTGAGTACGAACGCCGACGAGAAGTCGCCTTCATACTTGATCGTGACCTTGTTGCCGTCGGCAGTCACCATCTTGTCGATATTTTCAGGTGTCCAGCCGAGCTGCGTCAGGATGAAGGCAGGCGCCTTGTTGAGCGCGACGACGCGCTTGAAGGAGTAGACAACATCTTCGCCACGCAGCGGGTTGCCGGAGGAGAAGGTGACGCCATCTCGCAGGGTGAAGGTGATCGTCTTTGCCGCATCGTCGGCGGTCCATTCGCTGGCAAGACCAGGCGAAAGCTTCAGGACGTCGGGCGCATCATATTGCACCAAACGGTCATAGGTCTGCGTCACATATTCGCCGGACGAAAACTCGTAGGCTTCGGCCGGATCGATGCTGACGATATCGTCGATGTTCTGGGCAACCACCAGCACTTCGGCCGGGGTCTCCGCCAAAGCTGCCGGAGCCACGCTCAGCATAAGGGATGCCGCGAAAACCGCGGCCTTGAACATTCTCATCATCGCTCTCCTATTTTCGATGAGGTTTGGTTTTTGTTGTCGTCGCCGGCTTGGGGGTTGCCTGAGGCATACCGGTCTCGTTGGGCAAGGGTGTACGGGATCGGAACAGAGGCAGGGTGCCGGTCCAGATCAGCCGGACGGGCCGATCCGTCTTGTTCCACCAGTAGTGTGGCTGGATACCCCGAAAATGCAGGCCGTCGCCGGGGGTAAGTGTGGTCTCGTCGTCATCGAGACCGAACAGGATTTCGCCCTGCAGGACGTACACCAGTTCCTCGCCCTCATGGCTGAACTCCTCCGAGCGGTGTCCGGCGGGGATGGTGATGACGAAGCTGGATAGCTGGTTCCCGGCAAAGTCCGCACCGATCCGCTCATAGGACACCGGCGAGCCGCCGACGGAAAAGACCATGCGCTCGCTGGCGCGTGACAGACCGGTATCGATCGCCGGTGCCAGGATGAAGTGGTTGAGCTCGGCGTTCAGCCCCTGGGCGATCTGCGCAAGCGTGCCGAGGGAAGGCATGGCGAGATCGCGCTCGATCTGGCTGAGATAGCCAACCGATACCCCCGCAGCATCGCTCAGCGCCTGCAGCGTCATATGCATCTGCCGCCGGCGCGCACGCAACAGCGCGCCGATCCGCGGCTGGCCCGCAGTCGCGGCCCTGGCGGATGCGGTCTCTGCATCCTCAGATGGCACGGTCACAATGGATTCTCCTCACCAGTAAAATTTTTTTGATTTAAGCAAACTTATTTATATACTCCAAGCGAATTCTTGCGCTATCGACAGCCGCGACCGCAAGCGAACGAGGGATGGAATCGCCACGTGGCAAACAACAACACGACTACAGCGCCCGCGCCGACGCGCCGCGCCGGGGCACAAAGCCCGGGCAGACGGCGCCTTTTTTCGCTGCTTGGCTTTCTCGTCACGCTTGGCGTGACCTTCATCGGGCTGCTCGCAATCACCTTCTTCATCGGCCGCATCGTGCCGATCGACCCAGTGCTCGCCGTCGTCGGCGACCGTGCCCCCGTCGCCGTCTATGAGCGCGTCCGCGAGGAAATGGGTCTCGATCGACCGCTGGCCGCCCAGTTCGTCAGCTATGTCGGCGATGTGGTCACCGGCAACTTCGGCACGGCAGTATCAACCGGCAAGCCGGTGATCGAGGATCTCGCCCGGGTCTTCCCGGCGACGCTGGAGATGGCGACGCTCGGCATCATCCTCGGCGTACTGATCGGCGTGCCGCTCGGCGTCGTCGCCGCAAGCCGCCGCGGCTCCTGGCTCGATCAGGGCATCCGCGTCGTCGGCCTGCTCGGTTATTCGGTGCCGGCCTTCTGGCTCGGCCTCGTCGGGCTCGCCGTCTTCTACGCGAAGCTGAAATGGGTCGGCGGCCCTGGTCGGGTCGATATCTTCTACGACGGCGTCGTCACCCCGATCACCGGCCTTATCCTCGTCGACAGCATCATCGCCGGCGACTGGGAGATCTTCCGCAACGCGGTCTGGCATCTCATCCTGCCGGCGTCCTGCCTCGGCTTCTTCTCGCTTGCCTATATCGCCCGCATGACACGGTCCTTCATGCTCGATCAGTTGAGCCAGGAATATGTGACGACGGCGCGGGTCAAGGGCGTTCCGGAACGGCTCGTGATCTGGCGCCATGCCTTCCGCCCGATCCGCGTGCCGCTGATCACCGTCATAGGGCTTTCCTATGCCGGCCTGCTCGAAGGCTCCGTGATGATCGAGACGATCTTTTCGTGGCCCGGCATCGGCAACTACCTGACCGTCGCCCTGCTCAACGCCGACATGGCGGCCGTCCTCGGCTCGACCCTGGTGATCGGCGCGGTCTTCATCGGCATCAACAAGATATCGGACGTGCTCTATCGCGTGCTCGATCCGCGTGCGCGCTAGGGAGAAGCGGACATGACAACACTTCGCGACTGGCTGATCGACGACAGCCCCGCCTCGCCGATGCAAGCGCGCCTTGGCAGGTTCTACCGGATTTTCGGCGCGCTGATGCACAATCCGCTCGCCGTGGTCGGCGCGATCATCATCCTGGTGCTCGTGTTGACCGCACTGTTCGCACCCTGGATCGCGACGCATGATCCGCTTCGCCAGGCACTCGGCGAGCGCCTGCTGCCGCCAAGTGCCGAGCATTGGATGGGAACCGACGAACTCGGCCGCGATATCTGGTCGCGCGTCGTCTACGGTGCACGCATCACGCTGGCGATTGTGACGCTGGTGGCGGTGCTCGCAGCGCCCGCCGGCCTGGTGATCGGTGTTGCCGCCGGCTATTTCGGCGGCTGGGTCGATCGCATCCTCATGGGCATCACCGACATTTTCCTGTCGCTGCCCAAGCTGATCCTGGCGCTTGCCTTTGTCGCGGCGCTTGGTCCCGGCATCGAAAATGCGATCATCGCCATCGCCATCACCTCCTGGCCGGGTTACGCCCGTGTCGCCCGTGCCGAGACGATGACCTTCAAGAACTCGGAATTCATCTCGGCCGTGCGGCTGCTCGGTGCGTCGAGCCTCCGGGTCAATCTCGGTCACGTCCTGCCGCTCTGCACCTCTTCGATGATCGTGCGCGTCACGCTGGACATGGCCGGCATCATCCTGACGGCAGCCGGCCTCGGCTTTATCGGGCTGGGCGCCCAGCCGCCGCTTCCCGAATGGGGTGCGATGATCTCGCGCGGCCGTTCCTTCATTCTCGACCAGTGGTGGGTGGCAACCATGCCAGGCTTTGCCATCATCCTCGTCAGCCTCGGCTTCTGCTTCCTTGGAGACGGTCTGCGCGATGTGCTCGATCCGAAGAGCGGGGAGCAACGCTGATGAACCCGCTTCTCGAAATCGAAAACCTGCGCGTCACCTTCCCGACGCCGCGCGGCGACCTTGAGGTCGTCCGTGGCCTCTCCTTCACGCTCGGCCGCGAACGCCTTGGGATCGTCGGCGAGAGCGGTTCGGGAAAGTCGATGACCGGCCGCTCGATCCTGAAACTGGTGCGCGCACCGGGCCGGGTAACGGCAGACAAGCTGACCTTCGACGGCATCGACCTGCTGACACGCTCCGAACGGCAGATGCGCCCGATCCGCGGCGCCCGCATCTCGATGGTGATGCAGGACCCGAAGTTCTCGCTGAACCCGGTGATGACGATCGGCGAACAGATCGCCGAGGCCTTGCTGACGCATCAGCGTATGCCGCGCCGCGAAGTGAACAACCGCGTTCTGACCATGCTGGAATCGGTCCGGATCGCCGACCCGGAGCGCGTTGCGAAACTTTACCCGCACGAAGTTTCCGGCGGCATGGGCCAGCGCGTCATGATCGCAATGATGCTGATCCCGGAACCCGACCTCCTGATCGCCGACGAACCGACTTCGGCGCTCGACGTCTCGGTGCAGGCACAGGTCCTCGACATCATCGACGAACTGGTCAAGCGCAAGGGCATGGGCCTGATCTTCATCAGCCACGACCTCAACCTTGTTTCGAGCTACTGCGACCGGATCCTGGTGATGAACACCGGCGAGGTCGTGGAAGAGTGCAAGGCGGGCGAATTGATGAATGCCAAACACCCCTATACCCGTGGTCTGATCGCTTCGATCCCGCGTCTCGACGAAACCCGGACCGAGCTTCCCGTGCTCGACCGCAGCGCATGGGCAAAGAAATGACGGCGCTTTCCCTCAAGAACCTCGACATCTTCTACGGCGACGCGCACATCACGCACGACGTCAATCTCGAGATTGCCGATGGCGAAAGCTTTGCGCTCGTCGGCGAGAGCGGCTCGGGCAAGTCGACGGTGCTGAAGGCAATCGCCGGCCTTGCTCCCGAGTGGACCGGAGAGATCAACGTCTTCGGCAAGCCGCGCAGCCACGGTATCGACCGGGCCTTCTCCCGTCAGTGCCAGATGGTGTTTCAGGATCCCTACGGTTCGCTGCATCCGCGCAAGACCGTCGATGCCACGCTCGGCGAAGCGTTGACCATTCACGGCATCGGAAATCGCAGCGCGCGTATTGAAGAAGTGATGTCCTCCGTCGGCCTCGACCGGAAATTCCGCTTCCGCTTTCCGCACCAGCTCTCCGGCGGCCAGCGCCAGCGCGTCGCCATTGCGCGTGCACTGATGCTGAAGCCGAAGGTGCTGTTGCTCGACGAGCCTACCTCGGCACTCGACGTGTCGGTACAGGCGGAAATCCTGAACCTGCTCAAGCGTTTGCGGCAGGAACAGAACCTGACTTTCCTCATGGTCACCCACAACCTTCCAGTCGTTTCCTTCCTTTGCGACCGGCTGGCAGTGATGCGGCAGGGCCGCATCGTCGAAGTGGCCGATGTCGCCGACCTCAAGCGTGGCGACCTCAAGGACCCCTATTCGCGCGAACTGATGCACATCAGCGCAGCGCACGCGAACTAATCAACATTCCAAGGACTTATGATGAACAGTGAACAGATCGCTGCCGCGTTGGCTGAATTCGACGCGGCGATTGCCAAGGACATCGACGCGGACGCCGTATGGGGCGCGCTTCAGACGCTTTGCCGCCAGGTGATCGGCGCCAAGCTCTTCACGATCATGACCGTCGACATGGTCAACGAAGTCGCCCGTCGCGCCTATACCTCGCATCCGGAGGAATACCCGACCTCCGGCACCAAGCCGATCCGCTACGACAGCTGGTTCGACATCGTGCACAAGGCGCATCAGACCTTCGTCGCCAATACGATTGTCGACATCTCCAAGGTATTCGGCGACCACGAAACGATCTGGGCACTCGGCTGCGGATCGGTCGCCAACATCCCCGTCGTTGTCGGTGGCGAACTGCTCGGAACCGTCAACTGCCTCGACGTCGAACATCATTACACGCCCGAGCGCGTTGCCCTGTCGAAGCATCTGGAACTGCCGGCCAAGCTGGCTTTCCTCGCCGCCGCTCGCTCGGCCAAGAACTGACATGTCGTGGCCGGGGGCATCGATTGCCCTCGGCCACGCCTTTGCCTCAGCGACCGATCGCCATGCCGGTCTGCTTCAGGAAGAAGTGCATCTTCTGCGTCTCGATCGGGACCTCGATCGTGTCGTCCGGCCTGACCCGCGATGCCGCGTGGATCTGTGCGGTGAACGCTGCCTGACCGACCTTGCCGAGCGCCAGTGTGTGCGGCCCCAGGGGCTCGATATCGCGTACCTGCACGGAGAGCTTCGGCGCATCGACGTCCGACGCCATCGTGTGCTCCGGGCGAATGCCAAGCACGACGGCCTGACCGATGAAAGCGCCGAGTTTCTCGGCTCGTGTGTCTGGTATCCTGGCTGCGATGCCACCATCCGCCTTGAACCATAGCCCGCCGTCGCCGCGCTCGAGCGTTCCCTCGACGAAATTCATGCTCGGCGCGCCGATGAATGCCGCGACGAACAGATTGCTCGGCGCCTCGTAGAGGGTGATCGGATCGGCGGCCTGTTCGATGCGTCCCTGATTCATGACGACGACGCGGTCGGCCATGGTCATGGCCTCGACCTGATCGTGGGTCACGTAGACGGCAGTCGTCTGAAGACGTCGATGCAACAGCTTGATTTCCGTGCGCATTTCAATGCGCAGCTTGGCGTCGAGGTTCGACAGCGGCTCATCGAACAGGAAAACATCGGGCTGGCGGACGATCGCGCGACCGATGGCGACGCGCTGGCGCTGGCCACCGGAAAGGGCGCTCGGCTTGCGATTGAGGTAGGCGCCGAGATTGAGAATACGGGCCGCCTCGGCGACGGATTTTTCGATGTCGGCCTTCGAAGTGCCCCGCACCTTCATGCCGTAGCCGATGTTCTCGGCCACCGTCATATGCGGGTAGAGCGCGTAATTCTGGAACACCATCGAGCAATTGCGCAGGCCCGGGCGTAAATCGGTGACGTCACGCTCGCCGATCCGCACCGTGCCCGAAGATGCCGTCTCAAGGCCGGCAATCATGCGCAGGGTGGTCGTCTTGCCGCAACCGGACGGCCCGACGAGAACGACGAACTCCCGGTCGGCGATTTCAAGATCGAGCGGCGGGATGACGGTGATGTTACCGAAGGACTTGGTGATCTGCTCCAACCGGACCTGGGACATGCTGACGCCTTTTCTGCTGACGATAGCCGGCGCGAAAAGCGACCGGGATACTGCATAATCCCTCAAATCGACATCGATCTGAGGAGAACTTTATGCAGCAGGTTTCAAGCGCCACAGCGTCTTTAGTGCGCCATATCTGACGCGCGGCGCTGTAGCGTAGCTGCAACCGGGACGGTGCGCCCCGGCCGCAGATATCGAGAAACCCGCCCCGGTCACTTCGGAGCGGGCGCTGGCTCATCCTATTTCTGTGGCAGGCCCATCGATGCGCGATAGGCAGCAAGCTGCTTGTCACGACCGAATTCGTCCGTCAGCTTGTTCCACTGCTCAGCGACGCTATCAAGCGCCTGTTGCGGTGTGACTTCGCCGGCAAGTGCCTTGGAAAGTTCGATTTCAAGCACTTCGGTGTAGGAGAAATAGCCCGGCAAACGCATGTCGAGCGCGATGTTCTTCGCGGTCACCGCCTCCTTCTGCGCGCCCAGGTACTCCTTGGCTTCACGCTCGGAGAAGATCTTCGACCAGAGATCGACATTGGTCGTGTGGGAGATGCGATAGGGATTGACGCCGGTACCGCCGGTGATCGCCGCCTGGCCGGAGACGGCAGGGCTCGACAGATACTGAATGTAGTTCCAGGCCGCTTCCTGCTTGGTCGACGATGCGGGTACCGCCGCCTGCCAGCCGCCGAACGCCATGAAGGAGGTCTGCACGACGTGGTCGAACTTGTCCCACTTCTTGGTCTTGTAGTTCCAGACCTCGTCCGAACCCGGCAAGGACGCCGAGCCGACATTGCCTGCCACCTTCGACTGCTTCGGGTCGGCGCCGATAACGCCGGTATCGCCCCAGCCGATCGACTCGGCAACCTGGCCGCCGGCAAACGCCGCGTTCACTTCGCCGAAAGAGAAGTTCAGGGCATTCGGCGGAGCGAGCTTCGAGGCGCGGATATATTCCTCGAGGCCGCGGACCCAGCCGGGATTGTTGACCTGCGCATCCATCGTGTCCGGATCGAAGAACATGCCGCCTGGATTGTCGGGATGGCTGGTGTAGCCGGCAACGTGGCTGAAGAGGAACCAGAACTGCTGGCCGCCGCGGCGGAAGGCTTCGGCCGTTCCCCACAGGTTGTTGGAGGGCTGGTTGAAATATTCGGCGATGTCGAGATACTGCTTCCAGGTCTTCGGCGGCGCCAGATCGTAGCCGTATTTCGCCTTGAAGGCCTTCTGGTTGTCGGCATTCTCGAACAGGTCGATACGATAGCTGTAAGTATGGGCGTCACCATCCATCGTCTGTGACAGGATCTTGCCGTTCCAGACCATCAACTGTTCGCGATAGACCGGTGCGATATCCTCCCAGTCGGCGCCTTTCTGCATGTCGGCGGGCATTTCCGACAGGAAATCGGTAAAGTCCGGCGCCCAAGCCGGCGCAAAGGCGATGACGTCAAAGGCATCTTCGCCCGATGTCAACGACGTAACGATTTTCGGATAGAGTTCCGACCACGGAAACTCGACCACCTTTACCTTGCCGCAGGTCTTTTCCTCCCAACCCTTGGCCGCAAGTTGCAGCGCGGACGCGATATAAGGCCCGGTCTGCGTGGTCGCCGTCAGTTCGACGCCGGAATAATCGGGGTCGCAGGCGAGTGCCGTGCCGGTGCTTGCCATGGCAAGGACACCCAGCGACGCTGATGTCAGTAGCAGTTTCCTCATTCTTTCCTCCCTTGAATGAATTCTTGCCGAAAAACAGGTCGTTATTTGATCGCCCCCAGCAGCAGACCGGAGCGCATGAGCCGGCTCAACAGCCCGGCCATGACCATCATCGGAATGATCGCCACCAGCGCGGCGGCGGAGATTGCCCACCACTCGTCGCCGCGCTGGCTGTTCTGACCAGCCACGAGGATCGGCAGCGTCTGCCATCTCGAATTGGTCAGGAACAGCGCGAACAGGAACTCGTTCCAGACGAAGGCTAGCGTGATCATGAATGTCGCGATCAACCCCGGCTTCGACATCGGCAGAACGATGCCGAAGAAAATCCGCCAGGACGGAACGTTGTCGACCATGGCCGCCTCTTCGACTTCGACTGGCAGCGCTTCGAAGAAATCGCGCATCAGCCAGATGACGATCGGCAGCGAGAAGGCGACATAGGCGAAGGTCAGGCCGATATAGCTATCGACCAGCTTGAAGCCGAGCTTGCCCATTTCGGTGTACATCAGATAGAGCGCGAAGGCGGCAACGATTGGCGGGAACATGCGCTGGCTGACGAACCAGAAGACGATGTCGTTGTTGCCGAGTTCAGGCCCCGGCAACCGGAAGCGACTTGAGAACACCGCCAGCGCCAAGGCGGCGATGAAGGCGTAGATCAGCGAGATCCCCTGCCCGAAGCCGAGCACATTGCGACCGAGCAGGAAGCCGCCGAAGGCGATGACGACGAAGATTAGGGCGGAGGCCAGCCGGAAGCGGAAGGTAAAGCGCACCAGCGCATAAGCTGCCATCGCGCCGATGCCTGTCGCGAGGATAGACGCTGAAAGGCCGATGATCGTCGAGGCCAGGAAGGTGTTGTAGAACTGGCCGCGCTGGCCGGACAGAAGTTCGCGCCAGGCCGTGAGGCTCGGCTCGAAATCGACGAAGGGCAGATAGGTCGGCCCGCCGACGACGGCGATCGGCGTCTTGAACGACGTGATCAGGACCCAATAGAGCGGGAAGAAAGTAATGGCGAGCCAGATGAGGCAACCGCCGAGCGCGGCCCAACGCCGTTTCCCCTTGAGGGTGCGCACGCTCATTTGTGCTTCTCCAGATACGGCTTGAGGATGGCGAGATAGACGAGGCCGATCACCGTGATGACGATCAGGAACAGAAACGACAGCGCCGAGGTGTAGCCGAGATTGAATTTCTTGAAGCCCTCCTGATAGGCAAAGAGCGTCAGCGTTTCGGTCGAGATTCCAGGCCCGCCGCCCGTCATCACGAAGACCGTGTCGATAATCTTGTAGCTTTCGATCAGCCGGATGAAGACGACAGCAACAGAGATCGGCAGCAGCATCGGAAAGGTGATGTCGCGGAACTGTTGCCAGGGTGTCGCGTTCTCCAGCGCCGCGGCCTCGTAGACGTCATCGGGCAGCGTCTGCAGCCCGGCCAGCAGCATCAGAATGACAAAAGGCGTCCATTGCCAGACCTCGACGGCGATAATCGACCCGAGCGCCCAACTCGTCTGCGTCAGGAACGGCAAATTGGGAAAACCGAGAGCACTCATCAACTCGTTGAGCGGACCCATCGTCGGATTGAGAACCTGACGGGCGATCAGCGCCACAGCAACCGGGGCCACCAGCATCGGCAATAGAAAGCTGACGCGAAAGATGCCCTCGCCCGGCACACGGGAATTAAGCGCAAGCGCGACGGAAAGGCCGATCACATATTGCAGGCCGACGGAGATGAACGCGATCAGCGTGGTCGTGCCCGCAACATGCCAGAAGCGTGGGTTCTGTAAGAGATCCGCATAGTTGCCAAAACCGACGAAACGCGCCGGCATCGGCGGCACCAGACGCATGCTCATGAAACTGGTGGTCAGCGAATAGATCAACGGAAAGATGGAAATCACCAGGACGATGATGAGAGCCGGCCAGATGAAAAAGTGCTTGATCGGGTCGTTGCGCGTGGTCATGCGGCCGCCCCTCGCCCAAGTAGAGCCTCTATCTCCGCAAGGGTCGGCATGGCAGGTGCTGTGCCGCGGCGGGTAACCGAGATTCCGGCCGTCGCGCAGCCGAAGCGTGCTGCCTCAACCGGGGCCAATCCCCGCGCCAGTGCCGCCGAGAACCCGCCGACGAAGGCATCGCCCGCACCGGTCGTGTCGATAACCGCGCCGCTTGCCATCGCCGGGACGAAAACGGACTGGCTCTCACTGTGGAGAAGGACGCCCCGTTCGCCGAGAGTGATCAACGCGGACTTTGCGCCCTTCTTCAGAAGGGCGTCACCTGCCCGCCGCGCATCGTCGGCCGTGGCAAGAGCAAATCCGACCAGCGCTGCCGCTTCGGTCTCGTTCGGCACGATGTAATCGCAAAGCGGGTAGATCGCATCCGGGAAGGGTTCCGCCGGCGCCGGATTGAAGACGGTGACGACACCTGCCGCATGTGCGATTTCGAGCGCTCGCTGGGCGGCAGCCGCAGGCTGCTCCAGCTGCGTGACGAAGATGCGCGATCCTTCGATCGTTTCTCGCGCCGCCTCGACATCGTCGATACCGATCGACCCGGCCGCACCGGGATAGACGATGATCGCGTTCTCGCCATTCTGGTCGTTGACGTAGATGAAGGCCGCACCGGTCGGAAGGTCGTCCATCTGGACGATCTTGGGTGTCACGCCTGCCTCGGCATAGGTACGAAGCGCCATCTCGCCGAAGGTATCGCGCCCGATTTTCGAGATGAAGGAAACCTGACTGCCCGCCCGCGCTGCGGCGACGGCCTGGTTCGACCCCTTGCCACCCGGCCCGACCGAAAAGCCGCTGCCGGTAATCGTTTCGCCGACAACGGGCATGCGCCGCGCCAGATAGGCCGTATCGGCCACGAAGATCCCCAGGATCGAAACACCAACCTTCATTCCTGCCTCCCCTGGTCAGGCCGCGACGAAGGACGAAGCGGAGATCCAGCTAAATTTCACAACTTCAAGATCTTACGACGATCAGCTCAGGCGGCTGATGCTTAGGCTAACGTATGGTCAGCTAGGCCGTTTCCGGTGGAATGACGCCCTTGGTGAAAAGGAAGCAGCCATAGAAGCGCGTCTCGCCGGTGGTTATGACGCAATAGGCCTTCTTGGCTTCCTCATAAAACGCAAAGCGTTCGATGCCGTACATCGGCGCAGGCTTGCCCTCGGCGCGGTCGATTTCGGCCTGGACCTCCTGTTGCACGCCGGGAATTTCCGTCGGCGCCCCCATGATCTCCATGCGCCCGGCCGAAGGCTGCAACGGCGTGTCGAGCGGCAATACCGACAGGACCGCCTTCACGGCGCGTGCAGCAGATACGTTGTCGATCCGCAAAAGCTTGCCGAGCGTGGTCTGCCTGGCGATCGCATCGGATGGGAAATTGGTGTCGGAGATGACCAGTGTATCACCGTGCCCCATGGAACGAAGCGCGTGCAGAACATCGGCATTGAGCGCCGGGTCCAGATTTTTCAGCATAGACAACCCTCCTCCAGACGCCCGCTCGCATGCTCCCGAGTGGCGTGAAACTGCGTGCCGCCATGTCGGCGCCACGCTCTCCCAAATCTAACCATGCAACGTTGCAGTCGCTGCATTCTCGAGCCGGCTCCCCCCGCCCCGAGATGGGGATCCCTTACTCGCCGTAAGGGATCCAGATGTTTTTGACGTCGGTGGCGCGGCGCAGATAGGCTTGTCCTTCTGCAGCCGAGCGATCGAACCAGTCGGTCGCCTTGCCATTGTCGACAAAGGTCCGCTTCAGGTTCCCTGCCGAGAGCTTTTCGACCATTGTCGAAAGCTCCTGCGTGCCGAAGGCCCAGAGCGCGTCGACGTCGTTGTGGCTTGCCAGCGTTTTTGCCAGCTCCATCGCCGAGCCCGTGACGATGTTGATGACCCCCGCCGGAACATCGGACGTCTCGAGGATCGAGTAGAAGTCCGTCGCTGCCAACGGGTGCTGTTCGCTTGGAACCGCAACGACGCGGTTGCCGGTAGCGATCAACGGTGCCACCAGACTGATGAAGCCGAGCAGCGGCGCTTCCGTCGGGCAGACGACACCGACGACACCGATCGCTTCGGGCATGGCAAGCGCGACGCCGCGCAGCGGCGGCTGATGGACCACGCCCTCGTATTTGTCGGCCCAGGCGCCGTAGCTGAAGAGCCGAGAGATCGAAGCCTCGACCTCTGCCTTCGCGTTGGCTGCCGAGGCGCCGGTCATCGCGACGATACGGTCTGCAAATTCATCCGCCCGGCCGCTCAGGTTTTCGGCGACGTAATAGAGGATCTGTGCACGATTATGCGACGTCGCCGACGCCCAGCCGGAGGCCGCATGCGCCGCAACGACGGCGTTGCGGATATCCTTGCGGTTGCCCTCACCGACCTCGCCGAGCACTTTGCCCTTCGGCGAAAGGACAGGGCGCGAATAGTTGCCATCCGGGCGCGCCTGCTTGCCGCCGATGAAAAGCTTGGCCGTGCGATCGAGCGACGGCAGCGAGAAATCGCCGGACGCCTGCTTCAACACCGGTTCTGCCGGTGCTGCACGCAGCTTGCGACCGACCCAGGCCTTGGGCTTCAGATATTCGTAGCAGCCTTCGCGGCCGCCCTCGCGGCCGAAGCCGGATTCACGCTTGCCGCCAAAACCGGCCGCAGCGTCAAAGAGATTGGTGGCATTGACCCAGACGACGCCGGCCGCAAGCTTGGCTGCGACGTTCAGCGCCAGGCCGATCGTTTCGCTCCAAACGCTTGCGGCCAGGCCGTAGCGCGAATGGTTGGCGAGCTGGATTGCCTCCTCCGGCGTGCGGAAGGTCATCGACACGGCGACGGGTCCGAAGATTTCCTCGGTCGCGACGATCGAAGTCGGCTGCACGTTGGTGAGCAAGGTCGGCGGATAGAAGCTGCCGCCCTTCGGCAGCTCGATCTTCGGCTGGTGAAGCTTCGCGCCTTCGGCGACGCCCTTGGCGACCAGGCTCTCGATGCGCTGCAACTGCACCGGCGCAACAATCGCCGCCATATCGATCGCCTTGTCGAGCGGATGGCCGACGCGCAGGGTCTGCATGCGCCGCGTCAGGCGCTCGTAAAAGAACGGAGCGACGCCTTCCTGCACCAGAAGTCGGGAACCGGCACAGCAGACCTGGCCCTGGTTGAACCAGATCGCGTCTACCACACCTTCAACGGCGCCATCGATATCAGCGTCGTCAAAAACAATGAAAGGCGACTTGCCGCCGAGCTCAAGCGTCAGCGATTTGCCGGTACCAGCCGTCTTTTCGCGGATCAGGCGGCCGACCTCCGTCGAGCCGGTGAAGGCGATCTTGTCGATATCCGCATGCTCGACGATCAGCGCGCCTGTTTCGCCTTCGCCGGTCACGACGTTCAGCACGCCGGCAGGCAGTCCGGCTGCAGCGGCAAGTTCCGCGAAAAGCAAGGCCGTCAGCGGCGTGAACTCGGCCGGCTTGAGGATGACCGTGTTGCCCAGCGCCAGGGCCGGCGCGACCTTCCAGGCGAGCATCAGGAACGGAAAATTCCACGGGATGACCTGACCGACGACGCCAACCGGCACCTGATCGGCAAACTCGGTTTCCTGCAGCTGCGCCCAGCCGGCGTGGTGGTAGAAGTGGCGGGCGGCCAGCGGAATGTCGATGTCGCGCGTTTCACGGATCGGCTTGCCGTTGTCGATCGCCTCGACCACCGCGATCAACCGCGCATGGCGCTGGATCATGCGGGCAAGGGCATAGAGGTGGCGGGCACGTGCATGGCCCGGCAGCTTGGCCCAGGACCCTTGCGCCTTTCGTGCCGCCGCGACCGCGTCGTCCACGTCCTTGGCGCTACCCAGGGCGACCTTTGCCAGAAGAGCGCCGGTTGCGGGTTCAAAGGTTTCGAAGGCCTTGCCGGAGGAAGACGCGACAAAAGCACCGTTGATGAAGTGGCCGAACTCGCCTTTGTGGCGCGCCAGCCACTGGCGAGCTTCGGTGTCGGCTTCCGGTGCGGGACCATAGGACATTTCGTCAAAATACCTTGCGACTGTCATCGGGATCATCCAATCGGGTGTCGGTTGAGGGCCGAGTAGGCGCCGGTCACGTGATGCTCCAGCTGGCGTTCGATATCGCCGAGGAGGCTCGATGCGCCGACGCGGAAAAGGTCCGGCTCCAGCCACTCACGACCGAGTTCGTCCTTCATCAGGAACTGGTAGTTGAGGATATCCTTGGCGGCCGAGATGCCGCCGGCCGGCTTGTAGCCCACCTTGATGCCGGTGCGTTCCTGATAGGCGCGGATCATGCGCAGCATCACCAGCGTCACCAGAAGGGTGGCGTTGACGCCTTCCTTGCCGGTGGAGGTCTTGATGAAATCGGCGCCCGCCATCATGCAGACGAGCGAAGCGCGGGCCACATTGCGCAGCGTCTTCAGGTCGCCGGTCGCCAGGATCGCCTTGACATGCGCATCGCCGCAGGCGGCGCGGAAGTCGCGCATCTCGTCATAGAGAGCCTGCCAATTGCCGGTCAGCACATGCTCGCGGGTAATGACGATGTCGATTTCCTTGGCGCCATCGGCAACCGAAGCCTCGATCTCGCGCAGCTTGACGTCATGCGGAATGAGGCCGGCAGGAAAACCGGTGGAGACGGCGGCAACCGGAATGCCCGAACCTTCAAGCGCGTCGACGGCGGTCGAAACGAAACGATGATAGACGCAGACGGCGCCGGTGGTGATACCGCGACTGCCCATGCCAAGCGCATCGAGAATGTCCTGGCGAACCGGCTGGCGCGCCTTGGCACAGAGCCGCTTGACGCGTTCGGTCGTGTCGTCGCCGTTGAGCGTCGTCAGGTCGATGCAGGTCACGGCCTTCAGCAGCCAGGCGGCCTGCGCGTCCTTCTTCACCGTCCGGCGACCAGGCAGCGTCGAGACGCGTCGTTCGGCAGCCGAAAGGTTGACACGCTGGTCGACAACCCAGCCGAGATCAAGCTCCATGCCATCGTTGCGCGGCCAGTTATGGCCAGCGGCCACAGGTGCCACGGCTTTCGCGGCCACATTCTTCACAGCAAGGTCTTCCAAGCGATTGCTCCTCGAACTCCCTGACATCGCGGCACGATAGCACGGCTGTTACCCGTGTCGGCGGCGATTCTCATTTTGTTATTTTTCTATCGTATTTTTGTTAGCATTCCACCAGAAACGCGACGTGTCAAGCGACCTATCGCGTTTCGGTGAAATGCTGCCATTTTTTGGCGAGGTCTCAGATCACCGGAATGCGCGTGTCGCCGTCCTCGGTGATCACCGAACGAAAGACGTTCATCGGTGCAAAGAATGCGGGCTTCAGCTTGCCGATCTTGCTCAGGTCGACAACGAGGTGGCTTTCGCGCGCGAGCGAGATCACCTTCTGCTTCACCGCCACCTCATGAAAATGCACGCAGGTTGCACCACGTCCCGGGTCCACGCCTGCGGCCGAGAGAAAGGCGACATTGATCCCAAGCAAATCGAGCGTTTCCAGCCCAGAATTCCCCGAGAACGACGCCGAGGCCGGATGATAGACACCGCCGAGCATGACGATGCGGACATTGGGTTTTCGCGTCAGCCTGTCAGCAACATTTAACGAGTAACAGACTGCAGTAATTGAATAATTGTCCGGAATGAGATCGACCAGATACTCGAGCGTCGTACCGCAATCGATAAAGATGGTTTCGTCCGGACGAATGTGCTGCGCCGCATGGACACAGGCCTCGCGTTTTGCCGCTGCATGACTGTCGGCCTCGCGCGCCAGCTCATAGGGCATATCGCCATCGATCTCGCCCGCAGGCACGATGTGGCCGCCGAGGAAGGTGAATTGCCCGGGATTATCGGCGACATCCCGCCGGATGGTCATCTCGGAAACCCCGAGCAAGGCAGCGGCATCGCGCAGATGAAGAACGCGACGGCCGGAGAGCGCGTCGGCGAGTTGAATGATGCGGGCTGTCTTGCGGCTGGCCATAATCGTTCCGTCTGTCCGGTCGTTCGAGCCAAAACATCACAGCAGAGATGGCCGAACACAATTTGTGACAATTATCACAAAGTGTCGTTATTCGGCAAGTAACTTCACACGACCCGGCAAAAGCAGACGACGGAGACCGCAATGCAAGCCTCCGTCGTCGAAAATTGTCGCTTTGAGAATGCCGACGGCGGTAGATCAAAGAAACCCGCCGCCGCTTTTCGCTCGGCTAGCTGGCGATCGGCGCGGTACGCGCTGCCAGCCACGCTGCGGTCTCCGGATCGAACACCCCTTCCATGGTCTTGGCTACACGCCAATGGTAGGTGTCGATCCACTGCCGCTCAGTTTCGCTCAGCAGGCTGATATCCGCGAGCCGCAGATCGATCGGCACCAACGTCAGGCTGCGGAAGCTCATGAAACCATCGCCGTCGTCGATCACTTCCACCTGGTTCTCGATGCGGATGCCGTATTCCCCAGCCTTGTAATAGCCAGGCTCGATGGTCGTCACCATGCCCGGCCGCAATTCGATCTCGTTGACGCGCCGGTCGAAACGCTGCGGCTGCTCGTGCACCGACAGGAAGTGGCCGACACCGTGACCGGTGCCATGATCATAGTCGAGCCCGAGGTCCCAAAGCGGCCGGCGCGCGAAGGCGTCGAGGTGATGGCCGTAGGTCCCCTTCGGGAATTTGAGCGAGACCATGGAGATCAGCCCCTTGAGGACCGCCGTATAGGTGCGGCGCACTTCATCGCTGACAGCTCCGATCGCGGTCGTGCGCGTCGCGTCCGTCGTGCCGGTAAAATACTGCCCACCTGAATCGAGCAGATAGATGCCTTGCGAGGTGATCGGCGCATCGCTCTTGGCGCTGGCCGCATAGTGGCACATGGCGGCATGGCCGGCGGCCGCCGAGATCGAGCGGAAGCTCGGCTCGACGAAGGTCTCCTCCATCTGCCGAAGGGCGAGAATACGATCCTCCGCCTCCAGTTCGGTTACCGGGCGCCCGTCCTTCTCGCGCTTGGCCGCATTGGCCTCCAGCCATGCGAAGAACCTGATCCACGCAGCACCATCATGGCGATGGCAATCGCGAAAGCCCTGGAGTTCAACGGGATTCTTCAGCATCTTGGCAAGCGTGATCGGGCTGCGCAAAAGGCGCACGCTGCCGCCAGCCTCGCGCGTCGCATGGGCGACCGCCGATGGGGCAAAGCCGGCATCGACGAGCGCCACCCGCCCGGCGGCAGCGGTCCGGACGCGGTCGAGCAACACCTCCGGCTCGGACATCGTCACGCCGTCGAGTTCGAAGTCCGAGAGGTCATTGGGCAGCTTGCGGTGGTCGACGAGCCATTCGACCCGGCCGTCCCTGTCGGCGATCATGAAGGATTGCGGCATTGGGTTGAACGCTATGTCACGGCCGCGAACATTCAGGAACCAGGCGATGTTGTCGGGCTGCGCCTCGATCAGCACGTCGGCGCCTTGCTCCGCCAGCATCTGGCCAATGCGGCGCTTCTTGTCGGCGACGCTTTCGCCGGCATAGTCGCGCGACAGGGCCATCACGTTGCCAAGCGGGCGTTCGGGCTGGTCCGACCAGATCGCATCGACGAGATCATCGGTTACGGCGACCCACTCGGCGCCAGCGGCGACAACCGATTGGCCGCAATCCATGTCCCAGGTCGACGGCAGCAGCATCGAATTGAAGCCGACGCGTTCGCCCTTGCGCAGGTTCTTCCGCAGCCAGTCCTTGAGCGGTGCGTCGTAGAAATGCTCGATGGCGAAGCTGTCGGCATCAATCTCTTGGCGAACCTGCACCTGATAGCGACCGTCGACGAAGATTGCCGCGCGGTCGCGCATGACGATCGCAACGCCGGCAGAACCGGTGAAGCCGGTGACAAAAGCGAGCCTGTTGTCATGGGGCGCACAATACTCGCCCTGATGTTCGTCGAACCGCGGGACGACGTAGCCGTCCAGCCCCTGCTCGTCGAGTTTGCGGCGCAGGGCCTCGATCCGGCCGGAAGCCTCCAGCCTGTCTTTCGATGTCATGTGGTCTTTCCCTATTGAATATTTGTCTTCACGCGCCGCCGATCGTTTCGGCGAAGTGACAGGCGGTCATGCCGTTGCCGACCGGCCGCAGTGCCGGCTTTTCCCGGCGGCAAAGCTCGGTTGCGTGCGGGCAGCGGACGTGGAAGGGGCAGCCGGGCGGAATGTCGAGCGGGCTCGGCAACTCACCCGACAGGGCTGGCGCCCTGCGCCGCTCCGTCGGGTCGAGCGACGGGGCCGCGGCCAGCAGGGCTTGCGAGTACGGGTGCATCGGCTTGGAAAACAGCGCCTCCGACGGCCCGATCTCGACGATGGCGCCGAGATAGATCACCGCCACGCGATGGGAGACATGGCGCACCAGCCTGAGGTCATGGGCAACAAAGAGCACCGTCAGCCCCAGATTGTCCTGCAGTTCCAGCAGCAGATTGACGACCTGCGCCTGAACGGACACGTCGAGCGCGGAGACGAGCTCATCGGCAACAAGGCAGGTCGGCTCCAGCGAGAGTGCCCGCGCGATGCCGATGCGTTGGCGCTGGCCGCCGGAAAACTCGTGCGGATACTTGTCGGCTGCGCCATCAGGCAGCCGCACAAGGTCGAGCAGTTCGTCGACACGGCGGTCGACGCCGGCGCCCTCGCGCATGCGATGGACAGTGATCGCCTCGCGCAGAGTATCGCGCACGGTCATGCGCGGATTGAGCGAGGTATAGGGATCCTGGAACATCATCTGGACGCGCTTGTTGTAGCCGCGTCGCCTGGCGCCCTTGAGGTCGATGACACTCTCGCCTTCGAAACGGATATCGCCCGATGTCGGCCGGTGAAGACCGGCGATACAGCGCGCAAGCGTCGACTTGCCGCAACCGGACTCGCCGACGATCCCCAGCGTTTCGGCCGGCATCACGTCGAGATCGACGCCGTTGAGCGCTGAGACGACCTGCCGCGGCCGACCGGCAAGCGTATCCGACAGCGAGCGACGCTTCTCGAACCGCATGAAAAGGTCGCGGATGGAAAGTAGCGGCGTGGCCGCTTCTTGCATCGATTGGCTCATTGCGCCGCCTCCCGTGCGCTGAAATGAACGAGGGCTTCCTCGCGGTGGTGGCAGGCGACCTGGCGCAGCCGTCCGATCGCTTCGAGGCTCGGGCGAACATCCCGGCATTCCGGCCCGGCCACGGGACAGCGTGCCGTAAACGCGCAACCGGCCGGCAAGGCGTTGAGTGACGGCGGTGCTCCGGGGATGGAATAGAGCGGCGTGCGTGGTGCGACATCGCGCGGGATAGAGCGCAGAAGTCCCAGGGAATAGGGATGCCGGGCGTCGCCGATGACATCAGCCGTCGGTCCTGTCTCGCAAAGACGGCCGCCATACATCACCGCTACACGATCGCAGGTCTCCGCCACCACGCCCATGTCGTGGGTGACGAGGATCACGGCCATGCCGAGGTCGCGGCTGAGCGCCTGAATGAGCCGTAGGATCTGATCCTGGATGGTCACGTCCAGCGCCGTCGTCGGCTCATCGGCCAGCAGCAGCTTCGGGTTGGACGCAAGGGCGATGGCGATCATCACCCGTTGCCGCATACCGCCGGAAAACTCGTGCGGGTAATCGCCGAGCCTGTTGCGCGCCGCGGGAATGCCGACCATGTCGAGCAGTTCGATCGCGCGCGCCTTTCTGGCTTTCCCATCCAGATCGGTATGGGCGGCAAGGTTTTCCGATATCTGCAAACCGACGGTCAACAACGGGTTCAGTGACGACATCGGCTCCTGAAAGATCATCGCGATCTCGCGTCCACGCACCCGTCTGAGCGCGCCCTCGTCGAGCGGCACCAGATCCCGGCCCTTCCAGAGGATTTCGCCGCCGACGCGGCCGCGTGGCCGCACGATGCCGAGGATCGAGCGCAAGGTGATGCTCTTGCCCGAGCCGGATTCGCCGACAAGCCCAAGGATCTCCCCCGCCCGCACCTGAAACGAAACATCGTCGACGGCAACAAGAGGGCGCTCTGGCAGGCCGAATTCCGTGCGCAGATGCCGGACGTCCAGAACCGTTTCTTTCTCGAGTTGGTTCATGTCAGCGCCCTTTCGGTCGAAGCAGATCGGCCAGCGCGTCGCCGACGAGGCTGAAGCCGAGGCCGGTGAGCACGATGGCGATGCCCGGCATCAGGCTCATCCACCAGGCTGTCAGCAGGAAGTTGCGGCCTTCGGCGATCAACACGCCCCATTCGGCCGCCGGTGGCTGTGCGCCCAGGCCGAGATAGCCGAGCGAAGAGCCGAGCAGGATGGCGAGCGCCATATCGGTCATCCAGTAGACGATGATCGGCGAGATCGCGTTGGGAAGCAGATGCCGGAAGATGATGCGTCGGTCGGAATAACCGAGCACGCGGCCGGCCGCGGCATAATCATTGGCCTTTTGCGCCATGATCTCGGCCCGCGTGAGACGGGCGTAGTACACCCAGTTCACCGCGGTGATCGCCACATACATGTTGACGAGGCCAGGCCCGAGCACCGCGACGATGGCGATGACCAGAACGAGGAAGGGAAAGGTGATGATCGCATCGACGCAGCGGCCGAAGATGGTGTCGGCGATGCCACCGTAATAGCCGACGAAAGCTCCGATCGTCATGCCGATCAGAAGTGCGAAGATCGTGGCGAAGAAGGCCATCTGCATGTCGACGCGATAGGCCCAGATGACGCGCGAGAGCACGTCGCGCCCGAAATTGTCGGTGCCGAAGGGATGGGCGAGGCTCGGCCCCTGCTGGATTGCACTCAGGTCGAAGGCAAGCGGATCGTAGGGCGCGAACATCCCAGGGAACAGCGCCAGCGCGATCGACAGCGCGAGGATCGCAAAGCCGATGACGAAGGACGGTCGTAAGAAGGCCCGGCCGAGGAAGGCGCGCACGCGACCCGCCTTACGGATGGGAGATTGCACGACGATACTCATGACTGACGAAGCCTCGGATCGAGCCAGGATTGCACGATGTCCGTCAGCAAGAAGACGACGGAAACCAGCACGGCGAAGGTGAGTGTGAGCCCCTGGATCAGCGGATAGTCACGCGCGAAGATCGCCTCCAGCATCAGCCGGCCGACGCCCGGAACGGCAAAGACGGTCTCGGTGACCAGCGTTCCGCTCATCAGGTTGCCGATGGAAAGGCCGAGCAGCGTCACGGTGGAGACCAGTGCGTTGCGCAGCACATGCCGGGTCATGACGATGCGCCGCGAAAGCCCCTTGGCGCGGGCGAACTGCACGTAGTCGGCATCGAGCACCTCGATCAGCGAGGCCCTGAGATTGCGAAGAATGATGGCCGAGGTGTAAAGCGCGACGCTGAGCGCCGGCAGGATCAGGTGATGAAGATTGTCGAGAAAGCCCGTTCCGTAGCCGCCGACCGGAAACCAGCGCAGCTGGGCTGCGAGGACCGTCAACAGCACGAGGCCGATGTAGAAGACCGGCATGGACAGCCCGACCTGGAAGACGCTGCGGATTGCAACATCGACGGGACCGTTGACCCGCGACGCGGCAAGGAACGCCAGCGGCCCTGCGAGACAGATCGCCAGCAGAACGGAATAGAGCGCCAGGAAGACCGTGGTCGGCAGGCGCGCGAGGATGATCTCGGTCACGGGCGCCTTCAGCATGATCGAACGCCCGAGATCGCCGGTCAGCGTGTTCTTGACGAAGACGAGAAACTGGATCGGCAGCGGCTGATCGAGGCCGAGATTGTGGCGGATCTGCTCAAGTTGCGCGTCCGTTGCCTTGGCTTCGGCCATGGCGATGGCCGGGTCGCCCGGCAGCAGCCGGACGAGCAGGAAGATGAAGATCATCACCAGAAGAAAGGTCGGGATGATCTGCAGCAACCGCGCCAGAAGATAGGATAACGAGGGCATGGATTGAACCTTGTAAGCGATGCCGGGCAGCTCTCGCCGCCCAACATCATGAATTCAGGCTGTCGTCACTTGGCCCGCCAGGCCTCGGAGAAGTCGTTCGCACCGAGCGGCGTCTGCACGTAGCCCTCGATCGACTTCGAGACGGCAACGGCAAAAGGGGTCTCGAACAGGAAGAGCAGCGGCGCGCCCTCTGCATAGACTTCCTGCATCTGCTTGTACTCGTCCTTGCGCTTGGCCGGATCGACCTCGATGTTGGACGCTTCGAACAGCGTGTTGAACTCCTGATTGTTCCAGCCCGTGCCCACGGCCTGGCGCTGCTTGTAGTAGCCGAGCCAGCCGGTCACCTGCGCCGGGTCGTTGACGTCGTTTGCCCAGCCATAGGTGTGGATGTCGAAGTCGCCGGAGCGGTTCTTCTCACCGCGGGTCGGATTGTCGACCTGTTCGACCTTGAGATTAACGCCGAGCGGCGACCACATCTGCTGCAGCGCGGTGAACAAGGTCGCGTCGTCGGCGCTGCCGGCAAGCGTCGTAAACTTCACCTCGAAGCCGCCGCCGAGACCGGCTTCGTCAAGCAGTTGCTTGGCCTTGTCTGGATTGTAGGGGTAGAGCGGCTCAGGCCCATAATGGAGCTGGGTGGCGGCCGACATCAACGACGTCATCGGTTTGCCGGTATCGAAAGTGACGAGCTTGATCAGCACGTTCTTGTCGGTGGCGTAGTTCAGCGCCTGCCGCACTTTTACATCAGCAAGCGGGTTCTTGGAGCCGTCCTTGCGTGTCTCGCGCGTATTGATCGGTGCGTAGACGATGCGGGTCGAGGGAAAGAGCTCCATCTTCAGAGCCGGATCAGCGCTGAGTTCGCCAACGCGAGCGAAAGGAATGAACTCCGCGGCATCAACTTCACCGGCCTGAAGCTTAAGGATGCGGGTGGCATCGTCTGGGATGATGACGAAATCGACCTGATCGAGATAGGGCAGCGGCTGCCCATCCGTGCCGGGCCGCCAGTAGTTGGGATTGCGTGCGAAGGTCATGCTTGAGCCCTGCACGCGGCTCTTCATCGTGAATGGGCCCGATGTGACCGGGCCGGCCTCGAAGAAGGCACGCGCCTTTTCCTGATCGTTGGCGCCGGCCGCCTTCTCGAAGGCCGCTTGCGGCATGATGCCGGTGTTGAAGGTTGCGAGGATAGAGACGATGGTCGGGTCCGGGTTCTTGAGCGCCAGCGTTACCTGATTGCCATCGGCGGAGACTTTGTCGACGGCGCCAAGCAGACCCGCCCAAGGGCCAAGCTCGGGATTGCGGGCCCGGTCAAGGGAAAACACCACGTCGGCGCCGGTCAGGGCCGACCCGTCGGAGAATTTCAGTCCGTCGCGCAGCTTGAGCTTGATCGAAAGCCCGTCGGCAGCAACGTCATAGCCCTCGGCCAACCCTGGAACGATCGAACCGTCCGGGCCGTTGCGCAGCAGCGTTTCGTATAGGCCGGTGACCATCCAGAGGTCCGGGTTGCGATCGGCATAAACAGGATCGATGACCGTGGAATCGTCATAACGCGCAAAGGTCATCGCACCGCCACGTTCGATGGCGAGCGCAGACGTGGCCGCGGCCAGCCCAAGGGCGGCACCCAGTAAGATCGGCAACAAACGTTTCATCTCTCACTCCTCCTGTTTGATCGACCGGCTAGCGCCTGCACGACGCCTCACACCAATTGGATATTGGATCCAATTTTTCCGAACGTTTTCCTTTGCGTCCGGATTGCAGCGAAGGCATTCTTGTTGTTCCCCTTTTTAAAGCGGTACTAAGCCGAGTTGATCAGCTTGCATAACCGACTTTAGCTGGACTAAAGTACAACAATAGACGCGAGTCAAGCGGAAAGAAAATCATGCCTCTCGATACCGATGAGGCGCCAGCGGCAGACGCCGGCGCCCCCCTCACCGACATGCCTGTGGCCGCAACGATCGGCCAGATGCTGCGCGCCCGCCGCAAGGAAATCGGCAAGACGATGAAGCAGGTCGCGCGTGAAGCCGGCCTCACGGAGGGCTTCATCAGCCAGATCGAAAGAGGTATTTCAACCCCCTCGCTGATCTCGCTCTACAATGTCGCCAATGCGCTCGGCACCAGCGTCGATACGTTCCTGTCGCAGCCGCCGCAGCACGCCCATTCCATTGTGTCTCACGCCGGCGAACGCCGCGGTTACAATGTCGAGACGAAGGAGCGTGTCTATGAACTGCTCGAGCGCGGCTTTCCCGGCGCCCAACTCAACGGCTGCATCACCCACATGCCGGCCGGCTACGCTTCCGAGCTGACCAGCCACGAGGGCGAGGATTTCCTCTATCTGATTGAAGGCGAAATGCTCTACGAGATCGACGGCAAGGAATATGTCCTGAAAGCGGGCGACACCCTGCACTTCCCCTCGTCGCTACCGCACCGCGCCCGCAACATCGGCGCAGGGCCGGCTCGTGAACTCTGGGTCGGCACCACGCGCATCATTGCCGAGGAATAACCCGCTCGGGGGCCTATTGTTTGCGCGGCCAGGTATCCGCGAGCCGATAGCCTGATGGCCACGGGTCGGCCGGATCGAGCATCACCTGATGTGTGCCGGTGACCCAGGCGCGACCGGAAATTTCCGGAACGATCGCTGGGCGCCCGCCAACCGTCGTTTCGCCGACGATGCGGCAATCGAACGTCGAATCGATGATCGAGTGGCCGACAAAACGCTGGCCAACCTTGATCTGCCCGCGCGCGTGAAGCACCGCCATCCGCGCGGAGCAGCCGGTGCCGGTCGGCGACCGGTCGAGCTTTGCCGGCTGGATCACCACTGTGTTGCGTCCGTGCAGGACGCCATCGCGCTCTTCCACCGGCAGCGTCAGCTGGCAGAACGAGATATGTGCCCATTCCGGGTTTTCCGGATGCGCGAAGCCGAGCTGCTCATTGGCTGCGCGCGTGATCTTGATGCCGGTCTCGGCAAGCTCGCGCGCTTCATCCGGCGTCACGGAGAAGCCGAATGTACGAGCATCGGTGATGACGAAGCTGTCGCCGCCATAGGCGGTGTCGACGGTGAGTGTGCCGAGCCCTTCCACCTCGATCTTGGCATCGAGTTTGCCGGCAAAGGACGGGACGTTGGTGACGGTGATGCGCTCGGCCTTGCCGTTGCGGCAGGTGGCAACGACATCGACGAGCCCGCCGGGCGCCTCCAGCACCATTCTCGTCTCCGGCTCCTGCATCGGCACGATGCCGCTGTCGAGCAGGACGGTCGAAACGCAGATCGAGTTGGACCCGGACATCGGCGGCGTGTCTTCAGGCTCCATGATGATGAAGCCCATAGTCGCGCGTGGATCCTTTGGCGGCACCAGCAGGTTGATGTGGCGGAAAACACCGCCACGCGGTTCGTTGAGCACAAAATTGCGCAAGGTCTGATCCTCGGCGATGAAGCGTCGCTGCTCCCACAGCGTCTTGCCCGGCGGTGGCGCAACGCCGCCGACGATGACATCGCCGACTTCACCCTCGGCGTGGCAGGAAACAATATGAATGACCTTGCTGCTGCGCATCTTTCGCCTCCACGCGATGCATGCGGACCGCATCCACATGCCATGCCTTGATATCTGTACGCCGACACTCGGGAGACTGGCTCTCTTTTCGGTGACCAAACGGCCGCCGCAGCCGACGTGGGACCAGTCATAGAAAGATTGGATCCAATATACAATCTGAAATATACGATTTTTTGCGCAAAGCCGCGACCTCTGTTGCCCGACCAAGAGAATGGACCTATGACCAGAACCACAGCAGTTTCCGCACTGTCAGGGACACAAAGCCGCCGGGGTTTAGACGCGATGAAACTCGATGCCGTTGATGTCAGGCAAGCCGCTTCCGCAGCCGATATCGTCTACGAGGCATTGCGCAAGGCGATCATCGAGGGTGCGCTTGCCGAGGGGGAGAACCTGCGGCAGGACCAGATCGCCCAGATGTTCAACACCAGCCGCATCCCCGTGCGCGAAGCGCTTTCGCGCCTTGAACAGCACGGGTTGATCACAACGCAACGCTACAAAGGCGCTGTCGTTGCCGGCCTTTCGATCGAAGAGATCGAAGAGATCTTCGAATTTCGCGCTCTGCTGGAGGCGGAGGTGATCCGGCTTGCCGTGCCCAATATGGATCGAAGGACGCTCGAACTCGCCCGCAGGCATTGCGACGAGTTCGGCAAGGAATCCGATTCGGCGAAGTGGGGCGAAACCAACCGGAACTTCCACTACAGCCTCTATGAGGCCGCGCGGCGGCCTTACTACCTGCAGATCGTGCGCGCCTCGCTCGACCGCATCGATCGTTATCTGCGCGCGCAGCTGACGCTGACGGATGGCATGAAGCGCGCAGCGCGCGAGCATGAGGCGATCCTCAATGCCTGCGCCAAAGGTGACGCCGATCTGGCATCGTCGCTCACCCGGGATCACATCCTCGACGCCGGCCGTTCGCTCGTCGTTTTCCTGAAGGAGCAGAGAAGATAGGCGCCCATTCGCAGTGGCGCCGCCTCACTAGGACATGTTGCTCGCTCTCGCGTAAATTGTCGTCCAACTCTTGAACGTCCGTGGTTGACAAGGCATCAGGAACCTTGAAAAAGTGAAGCCCTATCGAGACCGGCTGCGTTGGGAGGACTTATGTCTGTGCGCGCGTTTTTCGGCCTTTCCGCTCTTCTTGTTTCTGTTTTGGCCGCCGGATGTCCGGCTTTTTCGGCTGAGACCGGCCGCCAGGTCGAGATCACCCAGGATGGTGACTATTTCGGCTTCGATCTGCGAACCGAACAGAATGTCTCGCTGGATCAGTGCGAGACCGCCTGCATCGCGGACCAATCCTGCCGCGCATTCACCTACAATCCCAAGGTGAAATGGTGCTTCCTGAAGTCCGACTTCAATCAGTTGAACGACTTCCCCGGCGCCATCGCCGGCAAGATCGTCCAGGCGCAGGCCGTGCAGCCGGACCTCGGCGCGCCGCCGCGACTCTCGTTTCTCTCCGACCAGATCCTTCAGGACGCGCGCGACGCCAAGGCGAACCTTTCACTTGCCGACGATCAGCAGGGCTTCGGTGTCAACAACCTGATCGAAACGGCGCGCGCGCAGGCGGAATCGGGCATTATCGACGGTGCATTGAAGGCGTTCCAGGGCGCGCTTGCGATCACCCCTGATGACAGCGAGCTGTGGCTTGAAACGGCGCGCACGGCAAATCGCGTCACCGGCAATACCGATGTCGCGACGCAAGCCGCCCTTGCGGCGATCAACGGCTATCAGCTGACGCGGACCGCAGAAAGCCGCGCCCATGCGCTGGCCGTTCTCGCCAAGGCGCTGGAAAATGCCGAGAATTTCCGCGGCGCCCTCAATGCCTACAAGGCCAGCCTCGAACTGGTGCAATCAAAAACGGTCGAGACCGCCTACCTCGACCTGAAGGAACGCAAGCGCTTCCGCGTCATCGAAAACACCGTTGATGCCGATAGCGCCTCGCCGCGCGCCTGCGTGCAGTTTTCGGAGCAGCTACTAAAGAGCGGCGCCGACTATGCCTCCTTCGTCACACTAGACGGCGCTGCCCCGAAAGCAGTGGAAGCCAAGGGCGACCAGATCTGCGTTGAGGGTCTGTCGCATGGCCAGCGTTACAAGCTGACGCTGCGCACCGGCCTGCCCTCGTCGGTCGATGAAGTGCTTGAGGCGCCGGTCACTCTTGAGGTCTACGTCAAGGATCGCGGCCAGGTCGTGCGCTTTACCGGCGACAGCTTCGTGCTGCCCTCGACCGCGCGCCGCGGCATTCCGCTGGTTTCCGTCAACACCGACAGCGCCAAGCTCAAGCTCTACCGCATCGGCGATCGCAGCCTGGCGCAGGTGCTGCAGAACTCGCAGTTCCTGACGCAAATCGACGGCTACAGCGCCCAGCGCATTCAAGACGAAAGCGGAGAACTGGTCTGGGAAGGTTCGATCGCCATCGACAGCGTCCTCAACAAGGAAGTGGTCACCAGCTTCCCGGTCGATGAAGCATTGCCGAAGCGCAAAGCCGGCGTCTACGTGCTGACCGCAGCATCCGAAACCGGCCTCAGCCAGGATTGGGACGCCCGCGCTACCCAATGGTTCGTCGTCTCCGACATCGGCGTGTCGACCTATGCCGGCACCGACGGCCTGAACGTCTTTGCCCGATCGCTCGCAACCGCAAAGCCGATCGAAGGTGTCGAGCTGCAGCTTGTCGCCAAGAACAACGAAATCCTCGGCACGGCAACGACGGATGGCGACGGCCGCGCCACCTTCACCGCTGGTCTCATCCGCGGCACCTCCGCCCTGACCCCGGCCGTAATCACAGCCAAGAGCGGCGAAGACGACTTCGTTTTCCTCGACATGACGAGGGCGGGATTCGACCTGTCGGATCGTGGGGTCACCGGCCGTGCGGCGCCCGGCGCCATCGACGTCCTCGCCTGGACGGAGCGCGGCATCTACCGCGTCGGCGAAACGGTGCACGCGTCAGCACTTGCCCGAGACGTTAATGGCGAGGCCATCGAGAATCTGCCGCTCACCTTCGTGTTCCTGCGCCCTGACGGCGTCGAATACCGCAGGATGATCAGCGACGGCGGCAAGCTCGGCGGCCACACGCTCGATCTCGATGTTCAGGAAAACGCCATGCGTGGCACCTGGACGATGCAGATCTTCACTGATCCCAAGGCCTCGCCGATCGGCGAGAAGCAGTTTCTAGTCGACGATTTCGTGCCGGACCGCACGGAGTTCGATCTGACGAGCGAAGCAAAGGAGATCGCTGTCGGCGAACCGGTACAAGTCGTGGTCGATGGACGCTATCTCTATGGCGCACCGGCCGCCGGCCTCGAGCTTGAGGGCGAAGTGGTTCTGAAGCCGACGCGCGAAAGTGCTGCCTTCAAGGGATATTTCTTCGGCCTTGCCGACGAAGAGGCGAGCGAGGACACGCGTCTGCCGCTTGAGGACCTGACGGCTCTCGATGACGACGGCAAGTCGACCTTCGACGTGGCTTTGAGCGAAGTGCCGTCGACGACGCAACTGCTCAACGCCAATGTCACCGTGCGGATGCGCGAGGCCGGCGGTCGCGCCGTCGAAGGATCCTTGACGCTGCCGGTAAAGCCGGAAGGCGCGATGATCGGCATCAAACCCGAGTTTTCGGGCGACCTTCAGGAAAACTCCGTCGGCAAGTTCCGCGTGATCGCCATCGACCCCGACGGTGCCAGGGCCGCCATGCCGGGTGCGCTCTGGAAGTTGATCAGCGTCGAGCGCAACTATCAATGGTACCGAGACGGAACCGCCTGGAAATACGAGCCGGTGGTCACCACCAAGCAGGTTGCGAACGGCACGCTCGACGTGACCGCCGATGGAGGCGAGATCGCCGTGCCCGTCGGCTGGGGCCGCTACCGTCTCGAAGTCGAGACGGCGGCCCTCGACGGACCGACATCGAGCGTCGAATTCGATGCCGGCTGGTATGTCGCATCGACATCGACCGAAACGCCCGATGGCCTCGAAATCGCGCTCGACAAGGAAAACTACGCCGTCGGCGAAACCGCCAAGCTCAAGGTTTCACCGCGTTTTGCCGGTGAACTGCTGGTAACCGTCGGCACGGAAGGCCTGATCACGACAAAGAGCGCGACGATTGTCGCCGAGGGTGGCGAGATCGATTTGCCCGTCACCGCCGATTGGGGGGCCGGCGCCTATGTCACCGCGACACTCTATCGGCCTGGTGATGCACAGGAAAGCCGCATGCCTATGCGCGCGATTGGCATCAAATGGCTGACCGTTGATCCGGCTGAGCGCAAGCTTGCCGTGGCCATCGAAGCGCCCGAAAAGACCGAACCGCGCAAGCCGCTCGATATCAGCCTGCAGGTGGCAGGGGCCGGCGCCAACGAAGAAGCCTATGTCACGATTGCCGCGGTCGACGTCGGCATCCTGAACCTGACCCGCTATGAAGCTCCGGATCCTGCCGCCTGGTATTTCGGCCAGCGCCAGCTTGGTCTTGAAATGCGCGATCTCTACGGTCGCTTGATCGATGGCTCGCTTGGGGCGACCGGCAAATTGCGCACCGGCGGCGACGGCGGCCAGGTCGCGCTGCAGGGAAGCCCGCCCACCGAAAAGCTGGTGGCGTTCTTCGAAGGTCCGGTGAAGCTCGACGCCGATGGCAAGGCGACCGTCAGCTTCGATATTCCGCAGTTCAACGGCACGGCGCGGATCATGAGCGTCGCCTGGACGAAGTCCGGCGTCGGCCATGCTGTCCGCGACGTCGTCATCCGCGACCCGATCGTCGTGACGGCGAGCCTGCCGCGCTTCCTTGCGCCGGGAGACCGCGCCGAACTGCGGCTCGACATCGCCAACACCGACGCTCCGGCCGGTGACTACCAAGTACAACTGACCACCAACGGACCGGTGACGGTGGAACAGACCGGCGCCAGCGAAACGGTACGCCTCGAACAGGGCGGCAAATCGGTTCTGACGCTGCCGCTGGTCGGCCAACACACAGGCGACGGGCTCGTTACTGTCCAGCTCACCGGCGCCTCCGGACTTTCGCTCGAGCAGGCGCTCAACATTCCGGTGCGCCCGGCCACACTGCCGGTCACGCAGCGACAGGTGGTCAACCTTGCGGCGGGCAGCAGCCTGACGATCGACGGCCAGTTGCTGGCAGACAGCGTGCTCCAGGGCGCGTCGGTTTCGCTGAGCGTCACCCGGTCTGCGGCCTTCGACATTCCCGCCATCCTGATGGCGCTCGACCGCTACCCCTATGGCTGCACCGAGCAGACGACGAGCCGGGCGCTGCCGCTTCTCTATATGAGTGAATTGGCGAAGCAGTCCGGCCTTCCCGATGACGGCGAAGTGACCAAGCGGGTGCAGGAAGCGATCTACCGCGTGCTCTCCAACCAGTCGTCGTCCGGCAGCTTCGGCCTGTGGGGGCCGGGCTATGGGGACCTCTGGCTCGACGCCTATGTCACCGACTTCCTGACACGCGCACGTGAACAGAAGTACGACGTGCCTGAGGCAGCGATGGTGCAGGCACTGGAAAACCTGCAGAACGGCCTCGGCTATGACACCAATGCCAAGGATCGCGGCAACGAGATCGCCTATGCGCTCTATGTGCTCGCACGCAACCGCAAGGCCGCCGTCAACGACATCCGCTATTACGCCAACACGCTGATCAATGATTTCCCGACGCCATTGGCCAAGGCTCAGGTCGCAGCGGCGCTGGCGCTCTACGGCGATGCCCAGCGGTCAAAGGAAATCTTTGCGTCCTCGGCCAACATGTCGACCGGCCTCGTCAATGTCGGCCTGTCGCGTTCCGACTACGGTTCTTCGCTGCGCGACGACGCGGCCGTCCTGGCTCTGGCCGCCGAAAGCCGTCCGGTTCCGCCGATCATTCCGGAACTGTCGAAGATCGTGGCACGGCAATGGGAGCAGAAGAAATATACCAGCACGCAGGAACAGGCCTGGATGCTGCTTGCCGCCCGTGCCGTTCAGGGCGGCGACGAGGACATGCTGCTTGACGTCAATGGCGCGTCGAAGACCGGCGGCTACGCCGCGCGGATGCCCGGCGATGCGCTTCTGTCTCATCCGGTGGTGATCAAGAACGAGGGGGCGGACGCCGTCTCCGCCGTGGTCACCACGGTTGCCGCCCCGGCTCAGCCACTGTCGGCCGGCGGTGACGGCTTTGCCATCGAGCGCACTTATTACACACTCGATGGTGCCGAAGCTAATGTCAGCCAGGCCAGGCAGAACGAGCGCTATGTCGTGGTGCTGAAGGTCACCGAAACCAACGATTGGCCGTCCCGCGTGCTTGTTTCGGACCTTTTGCCGGCCGGTTTCCAGATCGATAACCCGAGCCTGGTCGACAGCGCCCAGCTGACGAACTTCGAATGGCTCGGCGAGATTACCGCGACGCATACCGAGTTCCGCAACGATCGCTTCGTCGCCGCCTTCGACCGCGCTACCGGCGATAGCCGCGAGCTGACGCTCGCCTATGTCGTCCGCGCGGTGAACCCCGGTGTCTACGATCATCCTGCCGCAAGCGTCGAAGACATGTACCGGCCGCAGTTCTCGGCGCGCACCGCGACAGGGCGTATGGAGGTTCTGGCAGCCCAATAGGCCCGATAATGTCGATAAGGCAAAAATTGCTGATCGCGATCCCCGTCGGCCTGTTGCTGACGGGGCTGTCTGCCTTTGCGCTCGACAAGGCTGACCAGGCATTTCCGCCGCCACTGGGAGCGGCTGGCATCGTGTCTCGCGAGGTTCTCGACGTCGACGGCCAATTGCTCAGGGCCTTTGCAACACCTGACGGTCTCTGGCGGCTGAACACGACTGTCGGTGACGTCGACCCGCAGTTTCTGCGGATGCTGGTTGCCTATGAGGACCAGCGGTTTCGCGAGCACGCCGGCATCGACTTCCTGGCGCTCGGCCGCGCCGCGCTGCAGTTCGTCACCAACGGCCGCATCGTTTCCGGCGCCTCCACCCTTTCGATGCAGGTGGCGCGGCTGATCGAACCGCGCGAACAACGAAGCATTGCGGCCAAGCTGCTTCAGATTGCGCGCGCGATCCAGATCGAGCGTCGGCTGTCCAAGGACCAGATTCTCGACCTTTATCTCAGCCATGCGCCCTATGGCGGCAATCTTGAGGGGGTGCGCGCCGCAAGCCTGGCCTGGTTCGGCAAGGAACCGAAGCGACTATCTGTAGGCGAAGCCGCGCTGCTGGTGGCGCTGCCGCAATTGCCGGAAAAGCGTCGGCCGGACCGCAACCACGCCGCAGCCGAAGCTGCCCGCAAGCGCGTCCTGACCCGGATGGCGGTTGCCGACGTGATCGGCGAAGGCGAAGCTGAACGGGCCGCGATGACGGCCATTCCGAACCGCCGCCTTCAGTTGCCGGCCTATGCCGCCCATCTGGCCGAGACGGCGCTTCGCAAGCAACCGACGGCCGTGCAGCATCACACGACGCTGCGCCGCAATGTCCAGCGCGGCCTCGAAGCGGTTGCGCGCGAGGGTGCGGCCAAACTGGGACCGAGAGTGTCCGTCGCCATGATCATGGCCGACGCACGCACGGGCGAGATCATCGGCGAAGTCGGCTCGGCCGATTATTTCGACGCGAGCCGCTCGGGCTGGATCGATATGACGCGGATCACCCGCTCGCCCGGTTCGACGCTAAAACCCTTCATCTACGGTCTCGCCTTCGAGGAGGGCCTGGTCAGCCAGGAAACCATTATCGAGGATCGACCGGCCGATTTCTTCGGTTACCGCCCGCGCAATTTCGACATGAGCTACCAAGGCGACGTCAGCGTGCGCCAGGCGTTGCAACTGTCGCTCAACGTTCCGGCCATTCGCCTGCTCGACGTCGTCGGCCCTGCCCGGCTGATGGTCAGGTTCCGCCGCGCCGAGGTGAAGCCTGTGCTGCCCGCAGGCGAGGCACCCGGGCTGGCAATCGGCCTTGGCGGGGTCGGCCTGACGCTGCGCGATCTCGTGCAGCTCTATGCGGGTCTTGCTAATCGCGGCTTCCCGGTGCGGCTCGGCGATGGCATCACCGGCACGGCCGGTCTGATCGACGGCGAACCGCTGCTTTCGCCCGTTTCCGCCTGGCATGTCTCGGATGTGCTCTCGGCCGTCTTGCCGCCGGCGGGAAGCCGGCAGCGCGGCATCGCCTACAAGACCGGCACCAGCTATGGCTATCGCGACGCCTGGTCGGTCGGCTACGACGGCCGTTATGTGCTCGGGGTCTGGGTCGGGCGGCCGGACAATGGCGCCGTTCCGGGGCTGACCGGCTATGGCGCGGCCGCGCCCATTCTCTTTGAAGGCTTTGCCAAATCCGGATTGCCGATCACGCCGCTGCCGGATGCACCGCCGGGCGCTGTGCGCATCTCCCAAATCGAGCTGCCGATCAGCCAGCGCCGCTTCTCGATGACCGCAAGCGGCCTCGTCAACGCCTCGGCGCGCGAGCCGGCGCCACAGATCGTCTTTCCGCCCGAGGGCGCGCGTGTCGAACTTGGCATCGACCATGAGACCATGTCACCGCTTACTTTGAAGCTGCAGGGCGGCCGCGCGCCCTTCCGGTGGCTCGCAAATGGCAAGCCGTTGCCCGATCCGACCCGCCGGCGGACGACGCAATGGCAGCCCGATGGCGCCGGCTATTCCACCCTCACGGTCATCGACGCCGTGGGTCGGGCCGCCAGCGTGCGCGTCTTTATCGAATAGATGAGACCCTCAGTCGGCTGCAGTTTGCGCACGTCGCTCGACCCGGCGTGAACGGTCAGAATACCGCCGAGGCGCCCGACTGTCCGCGTATGGAGGGTTACGGTGCATCCCGCCAACGGGTCTCACCGCATCCACTCCTTCGGATCAATGGCAACCGGTAGTGGAATGACCAAATTTGCGACCAGCACCGCGTAAGATTGACGAAATAGTAGTTCTATCAGGAGAGGTTGCAGTCGCTCACGCTGTTTGCATCGCCTCCGCACGCGAACCTGTTTATGGTTGCGGACAATTGCTGATATCAATGAAGGATTGCTGAAATGTCGAAGGCCATGAACGTCATCGTTGCCGACGACCATGCCATCGTTCGCGAAGGCTTGAAGATGCTACTTTCGACGATGGCGGGCATATCCGTGGTTGCCGAGGCCGCCGACGGCGAAGCCGTGTTGGCGCTTGCGAGAAGTGAGCCGGCAGACCTTCTGACCCTCGATCTCGGCATGCCGGGCGTGGCAGGCATCCAGTTCATCGCCGACATCAGGGAACTGGCTCCGAGAATGAAGATCCTAGTGCTGACCGCCAATATCGAACCGCGAACGGTCCGCGCCGCCATAGATGCGGGCGCAAGCGGTTATCTCACGAAGAACGGCGACCCGGCCGAGCTTGCCTCTGCCGTTGACGCGCTTGGCGCCAACGAAATCTACCTCGCACAATCGATACGCTTTGCCGTCAGCCACCCGGAGCGACGGACCTTGCCGTCCGCGACCGACGAAGCGCTTTCGCCCATTCCCCTGACCCGGCGGGAGATGCAGATCCTTTCGCTCGCGGCTCAGGGCCTGACGGCTCGCGAGATTGCCGAACGGCTTGGCATCAGCCCGCTCACCGCGCGCAAGCACCGCGAAAACCTGATGCGCAAGCTCAGCCTGCATAGCGCTGCCGAACTCGCCGCCTACGCTGTGCGCATCGGCCTGCCCATTGGCTGAAATCCGCATGCCGCGCCGGCTCCAGCGGTGACATTCCCTTAACCACCACATCATTGGCCGCAGGTTCGAGGCTCCGAAATACGGCACCTGCCGTATGTCGCCGATCTACAACCAAGCGTAGTTCTCTGCCGACCCGATTCCGCACCGACGGGGTCGGGCCGAATGCCACGCTGCCGGAGGGGCAGCCGGCAAACCGGAGGAACTGCGATGCCCTCGATCGAGCACTGGATTTCGTTTGCGGTCGCTACGGCGATCTTTGCCTGCATGCCGGGGCCCGCCATTCTCTACATGACGGCGCAGACCTTGGCGCATGGCCGCAAAGCCGGTTTTTTGGCCGCATTCGGCATCCATATCGGCTGCTATGTGCATATTGCAGCCGCAACCCTCGGGCTTGCCGCCCTTCTCAGCCATGCACCGTTTGTCTATGCGGCAATCAAACTTGCCGGCGCCGTCTATCTGGTCTGGCTTGGCGGCACGATGCTGCTCGGCATCGGCAAGCATGATACGCATAAGACCGATGCCAAGCCCGGCGTGCTGCGCGACAGCATCCTCGTCGAAATCCTCAACCCTAAGACGGCGTTGTTCTTCGTGACGTTCCTGCCGCAATTCGTCGACCCGGCAGCGGCAATGCCGGTCTCCCTGCAGTTCCTGGTCTTCGGCATGCTGGTCAATCTGGCGTTGTCGGCCGCTGATGTCGCCGCTGTGATACTCGCATCCCTGACCCTTGGTCGCTTCACCGGCCAGAGCAGCCTGGTCCCGCGGGCATGCGGTTCGATCCTCATCGGCCTCGGCATGATGCTGGCAACGCAGTCCGTCTGACACGAGGGGTCTTGCGATCAAACCCTTTCCTATCCCGATTGTTTCGGCGATGATATCCGGGCCTTGAACGTCAGCGCAAAGCTCGAAGTCCTTCGGATGCCATCGCAAGGCTATGGATGACGTCCGTGCGAGAGGAAAACGGTCGCATGCTCAGCCCTGCCGAGATTTCGCAAGCAGCCGAGAGCCTTCACCAGGCCGAAATCGATCGCAGCCAGGTCGGCCTGTTATCCCTCAAACATCCGGGGATGACGATAGACGACGCCTATGCGGTTCAATCCGCCTGGGTGCGGCGCAAGCGGGACCTCGGCCGACGGATCATCGGCTTCAAGATCGGGCTGACGTCAAAGGCCATGCAGCAGGCGCTTGATATCGACACGCCGGATTCCGGCGTGCTGTTCGACGACATGCTGTTCGAGGATGGTTCAACCATTCCCGCCGATCGCTTCATCCAGCCTCGCGTAGAGGCCGAAATCGCCTTCGTGATGAAGGCGCCGCTCAAAGGGCCGCGCGTCACTATCCTGAACGTGCTCAACGCCACCGACTTCGTGATCCCCGCGCTTGAGATCCTCGACACCCGCATCGTCAGACGCGATCCCGAGACACAGCAAGCCCGAGGGATCGCCGATACGATCGCCGACAATGCGGCCAATGCCGGGCTGATCCTTGGCGGACGACCGATGCGCCCCGACGCGGTTGATATGCGCTGGATGGGCGCCATCCTCTCGCGCAACGCCGAAGTGGAAGAAGCCGGATTGGGGGCGGGCGTTCTCAATCATCCCGCCCATGGCATCGCCTGGCTCGCCAACCGCTTGGCGCAGTATGGCGACGCGATCGAACCGGGCCAGATCGTGCTTTCCGGCTCGTTCGTGCGTGCGGTGGAGGCGCGCAGCGGCGACACCTTCGTTGCGGATTTCGGCAATCACGGCACGGTCAGCTGCCACTTCGCCCGAAGCGCCGCCTGACCCAGCGGCACCAATGTCTTAGGCACCCATCCTCGCGTCCTATTGCACCAGGATTGCGCGGAAATCATTGACATTCGTGCCGGTCGGCCCGGGCTTGAAGATATCACCGAGCGCGTCGAAGGCACTCCAGCTATCATTCCGCTGCAGGAGTGCTGAGGCGTCGAGCCGCTGTGCGGCGAGCCGGGCGATCGTCGTTCCGTCGGCAAAGGCGCCGGCATTGTCCTCGGAACCGTCGATGCCATCGGTATCGGCGGCAAGCGCCGCAACGCCAACGGCGCCATCAATGCCAAGGGCCAGCGACAGCAGGAACTCGCTGTTGCGTCCGCCCTTGCCTGCCCCGCGCATGGTAACGGTCGTCTCGCCGCCGGAAAGAACGACAACGGGCTTCGCGAAGGGGCGGCCGCGGCCTGCGACCTCACGGGCGATTGCCGCGTGAACACTGCCGACGTCACGCGCCTCGCCTTCAATCGCGTCGGAGAGAATGATTGCCTCGATGCCGGCCTCCCGCGCCTTGGCGGCAGCCGCCTCGAGCGAGACGGAAGCGGATGCGATCAGGCGTACTTCGTTGGCAGCGAAACGCGGGTCGGACGGCGACGGCGCATCGGCAGCCGGATCGGCGAGCCACGCCAGAACCTTTTCGGGCAATTGCAGGCCATAGCGCTCGATGATCTTCAGGGCGTCGGCACGAGTGCTTGCGTCGGGCAGGGTCGGACCGGAGGCGACCAGCGCCGGGTCATCGCCGGGAATATCAGATACGATGAGTGAAACGACCTTCGCCGGATAGGCCGCGGCCGCGAGCCGGCCACCCTTGATCAATGAGACGTGCTTGCGCACCGCATTCATGGCGCTGATCGGCGCGCCCGAGGCGAGCAGCGCCCGGTTGACGGCGACTTCATTGTCCAGCGAAAGGCCTGGAGGTGGTGACGGCAGCAGGGCCGATCCACCACCGCAGACAAGAGCAACGACCAGATCGTCTTCCGACAGGCCGCTGACCTCGGCGATCAGGCGCCGAGAGGCCTGCAGACCGCTTTCATCCGGCAGCGGATGCGATGCTTCCAGCACCTCGATACGCTGGCAAGGGGCTGCGTAGCCGTAGCGGGTGACGACGACGCCGGAAAGCGGACCATCCCAATGTCGCTCGAAGGCCTGTGCCATCTGCGCCGCACCCTTGCCGGCGCCGACGACGACGGTCCGGCCCTTCGGCCGCTCCGGCAGGTTGGCGGCAATCACCAGTGCCGGGTCGGCAGCGGCAACCGCCGATGTGAACAGCGTTTCCAGAAACGTGCGCGGATCGGCAATGGCTGCCATGTCTCTCCCCTTCATCCAAGATCTCGGGCGGCGGCTCCTCCTTCCGCCGCCCGGAGGCACGATCGGCAGACGGAACGGGCCGCCGGTCGATCATGCGTATTTTCATGCTGTCGTAGCGGTGCTTCAGGCGACCTGATGGTTCGCCATGCGCTCAAGGGCACGCACCAGGCCGGAATGGTCAAGCCCGCTGTCACCATTGGCGGCGCAGTTGTTGAACAGCTCCTGCGTCGCTGCCGTGTTCGGTAGCGAAATGCCGAGGGATTTTGCGCCCTGCAGCGCCAGGTTCAGATCCTTCTGGTGCAGCGAGATGCGGAAGCCCGGATCGAAGGTGCGCTTGATCATGCGATCGCCATGCACTTCGAGAATACGCGAGGAGGCAAAACCACCCATCAACGCTTCGCGAACCCGTGCCGGATCGGCGCCGGCCTTCGACGCGAAGACGAGCGCCTCGGACACCGCCTCGATCGTCAGCGCAACGATGATCTGGTTGGCGACCTTGGTCACCTGGCCATCGCCACAATCGCCGACGAGGGTGATGTTCTTGCCCATCAGCTGGAACAACGGCAAGGCCCGGTCGAAGCTCTCCTGAGAGCCGCCGGCCATGATCGAAAGCGAAGCGTTCCTGGCACCGACTTCGCCGCCGGAGACTGGTGCGTCGACGTATTCCGCACCGGTTTCGCGGACCTTTTTGGCGAATTCCTTGGTCTCGATCGGCGAGATCGAGCTCATGTCGATGACCAACTTGCCCTTGGAAAGGCCGTAGGCGACGCCGTTCTCGCCGAAGAGAACGTCCTTCACTTCAGGCGTGTCCGGCAGCATCAGGATGATCGTGTCGACCGCCTCGGCAAGTGCCTTCGGCGTCTCGACAAACGTCAGGCCATTGTCGAGCAGTTCCTGCCGCGGCGGGATCGCAAATTTCGAAGTGATGATCGTATGCCCGGCATCCTGCAGATGGCGTGCCATCGGCGTACCCATGATGCCCAGTCCAATAAAGCCGATCGTTGCCATTGTGCTTAACTCCTGATCTTGATGATGTCTGCGGATTGCGTGCGCTTGCGCTCGGTGCCAAGCCAGCCAAGGCCCTCGACCGTGGTCGTGCGCGGCTTGTATTCGCAGCCGATCCAGCCGTCGTAGCCCGCCTCTTCGAGCGCATCGAAGACGTAGGGATAGTTGATCTCGCCCGTACCCGGTTCGTTGCGGCCCGGGTTATCGGCAAGCTGGACGTGGGCGATGCGGCCGGCAAAGCGCCTGTAGGTACCGATGAGTTCGCCTTGCGTGCGCTGCTGATGGTAGAGGTCGTACTGGATGAAGAGGTTGTCGCTGCCGACCTCGTCGATGATCGAAGCGGCCTGCTCGACCGTGTTGAGGTAGAAGCCGGGAATATCGAAGTGGTTGATCGGCTCGATCAGCAGGCGAATGCCCTGCTTGCCCAGTTCGCTCGCGGCCAGCTTGAGGTTGGCGACCAGCGTGGTGCGCAGCACGGCTTCCGAGACCCCGTCCGGCGCGATGCCGACCAGGCAGTTGACCTGCTTGCAATCAAGCGTGGTCGCATAGTCGATGGCGCTCGCCACGCCCTTGCGGAACTCGTCGATCCGGTCGGGCAGGATGGCGATGCCGCGCTCGCCGCCGGCCCAGTTGCCGGCCGGCAGGTTGTGCAGCACTTGTTTCAGACCGTAACGCTGCAACTCGGCGCGCAGGCTGACCTTCTCGAACTCGTAGGGGAAGAGATACTCGACGCCTTCGAAGCCGGCTTTTGCAGCAAGGGCAAAGCGATCGAGGAACGGCGCCTCGGTAAACAGCATTGTCAGGTTCGCAGCGAACTTCGCCATGCGATTTTTCCTCCTTGTGATAGTTTTCAATCGAGAAGCGCTTCGATCGCGGTCGGTGCATCTTCGCCACGCGCCGCCAGTTCCTCGAACTCGACGACGGAGTTGATGTCCGCACCCATGGCGATGTTGGTGACGCGCTCGAGGATGAACTCGATGACGACGGGAACCTGGTGCTCATCCATCAGGGCGCGGGCGCGGTCGAACGCTTCCTGGAACTCGTTGGGGCTGCGCACCCGGATCGCCTTGCAGCCGAGACCCTCGGCAACGGCGACATGGTCGACGCCATAGCCCTTCTCCGCGTCTTCAGACGCATTGATGTTGTCGAAGGCGAGGCTGACTTCGAAGTCCATGTTAAAGCCGCGCTGCGCCTGGCGGATGAGGCCGAGGTAGGAATTGTTCACGACAACATGCAGGTAGGGCAGCTTGTGCTGGGCGCCGACCGCCAGTTCCTCGATCATGAACTGGAAATCATAGTCGCCGGAAAGTGCGACGATCGGCCTATCGGGATCGGCGGCACGCACGCCAAGGGCAGCCGGCAGGGTCCAGCCGAGCGGACCGGCCTGGCCGCAATTGATCCAGTTGCGCGGCTTGTAGACGTGCAGGAACTGCGCGCCGGCGATCTGGCTGAGGCCGATGGTCGACACATAGCAGGTGTCGCGGCCGAAGGCCTTGTTCATCTCTTCATAGACGCGCTGCGGCTTTAGCGGCGTCTGGTCGAAATGGGTCTTGCGCAGCATGGTCCGCTTGCGCTCGCGGCATTCTTGCGCCCAGCCCGACCAGTCGCGCAGCTTGCCGGCGGTCTTCCATTCCGTCGCAACGTCAAGGAAGAGCTTCAGCGCTGCCCCCGCGTCTGAGACGACGCCGAAATCCGGCGCGAAGACGCGTCCGATCTGCGTCGGTTCGATATCGACGTGAACGAACTTTCGACCCTCGGTATAGGTCGGTATGTTGCCGGTGTGGCGGTTTGCCCAACGGTTGCCGACGCCGAGCACGAAGTCGGAGGCGAGCATGCTGGCATTGCCGTAGCGATGCGACGTCTGCAGGCCGCACATGCCGGCCATCAGCGGATGATCGTCCGGGATCGTACCCCAGCCCATCAGTGTCGGAATGACAGGAACGCCGGTGATCTCGGCAAATTCGGTCAAGAGATCCGAGGCGTCGGCATTGATGATGCCGCCACCGGCGACGATCAACGGCCGCTCGGCCTCGTTCAGCATCGCAATGACCTTCTCGGCCTGCGCGCGCGTCGCCTTCGGCTTGTAGGGCTCGAGCGGCTCATACGTCTCGGGATCGAATTCGATCTCGGCCAGCTGGACGTCGACCGGCAGGTCGATCAGCACCGGCCCCGGTCGTCCGGAGCGCATCAGGTGAAAAGCCTTCTGGAAGACGAATGGCACCAGCGCCGGCTCCATGACGGTGACAGCCCACTTGGTGACAGGTGCTGCGATCTTGGAGATATCGACGGCCTGGAAATCCTCCTTGTCCAGGCGGGCGCGCGGCGCCTGCCCGGTGATGCAGAGGATCGGGATCGAGTCGGCGGAAGCCGAGTAAAGGCCGGTGATCATGTCGGTGCCGGCCGGGCCTGACGTGCCGATGCAAACGCCGATGTTGCCGTGCTTGGCGCGGGTGTAGCCTTCCGCCATATGCGAGGCGCCCTCTACGTGGCGGGCAAGGATGTGGCGAACCGAGCCGCGCGCCCTCAGAGCGGAATAAAACGGATTGATTGCCGCACCGGGCACGCCGAAAGCACAATCGATGCCCTCTTTCTCAAGAACGTAAACAGCCGCATCAACGGCACGCATCTTAGCCATGGGAACTCCTCCTATTTGATGAGACGATACCCCATTGTCATCAATGTTCAACATTTAAATGGAATTCATTTCCACCAGATGGAAATAAACATCTTCAAGAATTTCGAAACAATCAATCCTGGTCCTGCTAGAGGATGATAGGAATGACTCGGCTGCTGGAGGATGGATCATGGATGCGACAGGCAAGGGAAAACGCGGCCGAAAGGCGGGCGAAAACGCAGCGCCCGGCTCCGTGCAGGTGCTCGACCGTAGCCTGACGCTGCTGGCGGTCGTTGCCGAAAGCGACGGCTCGACATTGACGAACTTGTCCGATGTCACAGGCATGGCGCCATCGACCGTGCACCGGCTGCTGACGTCTCTGGCCAACCACGGCATGGTGATGAACGACCCCGACACCGGCGCCTGGACGATCGGCCTCAAGGCATTCGAGATCGGCAACGCCTATCTGCGCTTCCGCAAGCTCGGCACCATCAGCCGTCCGTTTCTGAAACAGCTGATGGAAGAAAGCGGTGAGACTGCCAATATCGGCATCGAAGAAGGCGGCGATGTCGTCTTCATCTCGCAGGTGGAAAGCCATGCCCCGATGCGGGCCTTCTTCCGCCCCGGCCGGCGCGGGCCGATCCATGCCTCCGGAATCGGCAAGGCGATCCTGTCGACCTGGGCCGACAAGGATGTCGCGCATCTGCTGGCTGGACGCGACCTGGCGCATTTCACCGACAAGACACGCGACAACCTGTCGGCGCTGCTGCAGGACATCCAGAAGATCCGCCAGCGCGGCTGGTCGATCGACGACGAGGAACACACGCTCGGCATGCGCTGCGTGGCAGCGCCGATCTTCAACGAATATGGGGAAACGATCGCCGGGATCTCGATCTCAGGACCATCCGTGCGCGTCAATGACGACAAGCTCTTGGTGCTGGGACCGGTCGTGCGCGAGCGCGCCGATGCCTTGACCCGGGCCATGGGCGGCAAGCGCCCCGAAGATCTCTGATAAGGAGATCTTTGACAAGAAAGCCTCCCCTTGTGGGGGAGGCTTGCGTACGGCGTTGATTGGAACGTTCAGCGTCGAACGTTGGGAGACCACGCTTCCGCGATGGTTCAGACCGTCTCGAATTTCCGGCCGCCTGTGGCTTCTGTCTCGGCTGCCTGGTTGCTGGCAAGATGTTTCATCGGCTTGCCGGCAACATAGGTTTCGGCCACCGATCGGTCGTCGCCCATCGTCTGCAGGATGAAGAGTTCCTCGGCGAGCGTCTTGGCCACGCGCATTCTCAGCTCCATCGACGGCTTGGCGCGACTGTCGAGCACGACGATATCGGCGTCGGCGCCGATATGCAGCGAGCCGATGCGGTCGTCGAGATCGAGCGCCCGCGCGTTGCCGAGCGTCATCATGTAGAACGAGTTGAACGGCGAAAGCCGCTGACCCTGCAGATGAAGAACCTTGTAGGCCTCATCCATGGTTTCCAGCATCGAGAAGCTGGTGCCGGCGCCGACGTCCGTTGCCACCGACCAGCGCGCGCCGAGTTTGTCGAAACGGTCGCGGTCAAAGAGGCCCGAACCGAGGAACAGGTTCGAGGTCGGGCAGAAAGTGCCGACGGCGCCGGTCTCGGCGAGAACCGAGATCTCGCGATCGCTGAGGTAAATGCAGTGCCCGAGCAACGTCTTGCGGGTCAAAAGATCGTAGCGTGCATAGATGTCGGTATAGTCCTTCGCTTCCGGGTAGAGCGACGTCGCAAAGGCGATCTCGTCCTTGTTTTCGGACAGATGCGTCTGGACGTAGCATTCCGGATGTTCGGCGACGAGCGCCCGGCTCATCTCCATCTGTTCCGGCGTCGAGGTGATGGCGAAACGCGGGCTGATGGCGTAGTGGGCGCGGCCGCGGCCGTGCCACTTGCCGATCAGTTGCTTCGTCTCGTCATATCCGAGTTGAGGCGTGTCGCGCAGCGCATCGGGCGCATTGCGATCCATCATTACCTTGCCGCCGATCATCAGCATGCCGCGGCTTTCCGCAGCGCCGAAGTAGGCATCGACACTCTCCGGATGCACCGAACAATAGGCAACGGCCGTGGTGGTGCCGTTGGAAAGCAGTTCGTCCATGAACCGGCCGGCAATGAATTGAGCATGCTCCGGCTGGCGGAACTTTTGTTCCTCGACGAAAATGTAGGTGTTCAGCCATTCGAGCAATTGCGCACCATAGGACGCGATAGCCTGCGTCTGCGGGAAATGCAGATGCGTGTCGATCAGGCCCGGCAACACCAGGTTCGGTCGATGATCGGCAACCTTGACTGCTGGCCCGGCCCTGCGGGCAACGTCCGAATGCTCGCCGATATCGGCAATCTTGCCGTTGCGAACCAGCACGGCGCCATCTTCGAAGTAGCGATAGGAGGCGTGGTCGTCGATGCCTTTGGGCGCCTCGACAAACGTCAGCACGCGGCCGCGGATCAGCAAATCGGTCATTGAACCTTCTCTCCCTTTACGACCGTCTCATACCAGGCGACGAGGAGCTTGCGCTCCTCGTCCGATATGCCGGTGACATTGGCCGGCGGCATCGCGTGCGAACGGCCGGCCTGCAGATAGATTTCGCGTGCGTGGGCGGCGATCTCGCCGTCGGTCTCCAGCGTCACGCCCTTCGGCGGCACGACCAGCCCTTCCCAGCCGGGCTCCTTGGCGTGGCACATGGAACAGCGGCCAAGCACGGTGTCGCGAACCTTCGGAAAGGCCTCGGCGGTAACGAACGGCTGCTGCGCCGCCGAAACCTTCGCCTCCTCGTCGCCGCTCAGGATCTTCGGCACGGTCGACAGCCACATGATGACAATGAAGAGCAGCGCGGTCGCAAGCCACGTCCAGGTCGGATTGCCCTTGTCGGCGTGACGGGTGTTGAAATAGTGGCGGATGGTGACGCCCATCAGGAACACCAGCGAGGCGATGATCCAGTTGTACTGGGTGCCGAAGGCCAGCGGATAATGGTTCGACAGCATCAGGAACAGCACAGGCAGCGTCAGGTAGTTGTTGTGCGTGGAACGCTGCTTGGCGATGACGCCGTATTTGGCGTCCGGCGTGCGGCCGGCGATCAGGTCGGCAACGACGATCTTCTGGTTCGGGATGATGATGAAGAAGACGTTCGCCGACATGATCGTCGCGGTGAAGGCGCCCAGATGCAGGAAGGCGGCGCGGCCGGTGAAAAGCTGCGTATAGCCCCAGGCCATGCCGACGAGGATGAAATACAGGAGCACCATCAGCTTGGTGTTGTCGCGGCCGGCCGGCGACTTGCAGATCGCATCATAGGCAAGCCAGCCGAAGCCGATCGATGCCAGCGAAATGGCGATCGCCGTCGTCTTCGATACGTCGAGCACATTGGGGTCGATCAGGTAAAGGTCAGCGCCGGCGTAATAGACCATGCACAGCATGCCGAAACCGGAAAGCCAGGTGACGTAGGATTCCCATTTGAACCAGATCAGGTGCTCCGGCATGTTTGATGGAGCCACCAGATACTTCTGGATATGATAGAAGCCGCCGCCGTGGACCTGCCATTCCTCGCCGTAGGCTCCAACAGGCAGATCGGGTCTTTTCTTCAGGCCAAGATCGAGCGCGACGAAATAAAACGACGAACCGATCCATGCGATACCGGTGATGACGTGTAGCCATCTCATGGCAAAGGTGAGCCAATCCCAGGCTATGGCATACTCGTACATGCAATTCTCCCATTTCTCCGTGGCGCATTATGTGTCATTGCTGGAGGCCGCGGGAACGTCGCTGGTTCACCAACACTTTCAAAAAAATCTATAAAATCGCGACGGAATGGATGCGTTAGATAGTGCCCGGAGGAGAGATCGGGAGGCATGTCATATCTGGACAATGTTCGCGTCTTCGTACGCGTCGTAGAGCTTGGAACCCTGTCGGCAGCTGGTCGCGACCAGCGCGTAACGCCGGCGGTTGCCAGTAATAGAATCAAAGAGTTGGAGCGCCACATGGGCGTTCGGCTGTTCAATCGGACGACGCGCAAGCTGACCCCGACGGAGCACGGCCGTGTGTTCTACGACGGTGCCGTCAAGATTCTCGAAGCTGTCAATGAGGCGGAGAACGCCATCGCGGATCTGTCGCACAATCCGAAGGGTGCGCTGAAGATTACCGCTCCGTTGGGGATAGGTCGGCGGCTGATCGCCTCGGGCATTCCGGAGTTTCACGACAAATATCCGGATATCGAGGTGCGGCTCAGGCTCTCCGACCACAATGTCGATATCCTGTCGGAAGGCGTCGATGTCGCCTTCAAGCTCGGCATCCTCGAAGATTCGAACCTGCGCATGCGTGGCATCATGAACTGCGAGCGCGTCGTCTGCGGCGCACCGGCCTATTTCGAGAAGCGCGGCGTGCCGCAAACACCCGACGAGCTTATCGCCGACAAACATGACTGTCTGCTGCTGCGCTATCCCGGTTCCAAGGAGTACTTCTGGACATTGCAGACGCCTGAGGGTGTCAGGAAGCTCGAAGTGACCGGGCCTTACGATTCGGATGATGGCGATGTGTTGACCCAATGGGCGCTCGATGGTCGCGGCATCATCAACAAGCCTCTCTTCGAGGTGAAGAGCTACATCAACACCGGCGAGCTGGTGCCAATCCTTGCCTCGACACCGCCGCTCGGCGTGCAACTGGCGGCGATCTATCCGCACAAGCGCTTCCAGGACCCGAAGGTTCGGCTGATGATCGACTATATGGCGGAGCGCTGTCAGCGGCTGATCGGCAAGATGCTCGCCTAACAGCCCCGCCTAAAACAGCGCTCTGCTTGATCGGTTAAGGCACGAGCACGATCTTACCGGTCGTGCTTCGTGTTTCCATGGCACGGTGCGCCTCTGCCGCCTGTTCCAGCGGAAACCGACCACCCAGATGGACCTTGAGCCGCCCGTCCTCCACGCGACGGAACAGATCGCCGAGATCGGTTTTCAGGGCGGACGGCGTGAGCAACGGCAATAGAGCGAACCCACGCAGGGATTGATTGCCCGAAAGCATTTGTTCGACGTCAGCGGCTTCGAGTTCGAAGCGCCCCATCGCGCCGAAGACGAGCTCACCGCCTTGCGCCAGAACACCAAGCGCGGATTTGGTGAAGGATCCGCCGACCATGTCGTAGATCGTCTCGACTGACCCACCTGCCTGATGCTGTCCAAGCTCCGACCGCCAATCCGCTGCTTTGTAGTCGATTGCAAGGTCCGCGCCGAGCGAGCGTGTGAACGCGACCTTCTCGCTGCCGCCCGCAAGCGCGATTACCGCTTTTGCACCAGCCTCTCTTGCAAGCTGAATGAGCAGCGAGCCGACACCGCCGGCCGCAGCAGTCACCAGCACGGTCTTTCCCTGCGGATTGCTTTGCCGAACGAGATGAAGCGCCGTCAGCCCCTGGATCATCAGCGCTGTCGCCACTTCGAACGAAACGTCGCCGGGGATCGGCACGAGTGCGTCAGCGTCGATCGCGACATATTCGGCGCACCCGCCCGCCCCGCGGCCGAAGGCGAACATCGGCACGGCGACACGCGTGCCGACCGCCGGCGTTTTCACGCCTTCGCCCTGCGCCTCGACAATGCCCGCGATCTCGACACCCGGCACCATCGGCAAACCAGGTGTCACCGCGTATCGGTCCTGCCGCATCAGAACTTCGAAGAAATTGAGCCCGATCGCCCCGACCCGCACCAGCACTTCGCCGTGCGCGGGCACCGGCTTCGGCATATCGATCAGCTCAAGGACTTCAGGGCTCCCGAAGGAGCGGTACCGGATTGCTTTCATGGATCTCAACCTCATTTGACTGGCCTTGATCCATAATTAGCCTTAGACTCCCGTTTGGCTCTACACACCCTTTTGTTCCATACTGACCGATTGGTAACCATGGCCGATATCATCAAGAGACTGCCATCACTGCCATCCGAGCGTGCGCTCAAGGTGATCTCCGGGCGATGGAAGGCAGTGATCCTCTATCACCTGTTCGACGGTCCGAGGCGCCTCTCTGAGTTGCGACGGCTCGTACCGGCCGTCAGCCAGAAAGTCCTGATCCAGCAGCTTCGCGAGATGGAAGAACACGGCCTCGTTCATCGCGAGATCTTTCGCGAAGTGCCGCCAAGGGTGGAATATTCGGCAACGGCACTGGGCCAGAGCCTCGAGCCGGTCCTGCTTGCCCTGTGCGAATGGGGTCAGCGTCACGCCGAAGAACTGGGTGAATTCGACCAGGTCGGCGATTGCATCATCCGGCCGCGCCAAAGCGCCTGAGCGTCAGGCGCCGACGCGCTTGCCTGGCTTGACCGAGGAGACAGCCGGCGCCTCCCAATGATGATTGAGCGCGGCGGTCATGATCTCGGCTGCGGCCAGGGCCGCTATCACCGCCGGCCTCTTGTCTTTCACGGCCGTGCCGCCGATCGGGCAGATAAGACGATCGAAAAGATCGGGCCGGCCGATTTCCCGCGACAGCCAGTTCTTGAAGGTCGAACGCTTGGTCTTCGAGCCGATCATGCCGACATAGGAAGCGTCGTCACGCCTGAGCGCCTCGGCTGCAATCAGGAAGTCGAGCGCGTGGTCATGGGTGAGGATCACGAAGGCGCTGCCGCGCGGCGCATCGCGGACCACCGCCTCGGGCATCGCGGTCAGGCAGGTCTCGATACCGTGGATATCGGCGGCCGAAAGCTCGTCCTCGCGGGTGTCGACGAGAATGGTGCGCACCGGCACAAGCGATAGCGCCATCGCCAGCGCATCACCGACATGCCCGGCGCCGAAGACGTAGACATGGGGGCGGCTGGCAATCTCCAGATCGCTGCGTTCAATCAACATGGCGGCTTTCTCCCGATCGATGCGCGTGAAGGCGAGCGCGACGCGCCCGCCGCAACACTGACCGATCTCGGGGCCAAGCGGGACCGTCATCGTGTCGGCGCCATCGCCGCGCTTCATCGCGCGACGACCGTGGTCGATCGCCATATATTCGAGCTGGCCGCCGCCGATGGTGCCGAAGAGGCCGTCCGGCGCCACCAGCATCCAGGCGTCGGTGTCGCGCGGCGTCGAGCCTGCGGCACCCGTCACCTCGACCAGAACGCAGTCCGGTTCGCGACGCAGGAAGTCCCTGATATCCTCTCGGCTCGCAACCATCGCCATCAAGCCTGTGCTACAGCCCCTTGCCTTGCGGCGGCTCGCAGCCGCTCGATCGCCATCAGCACCCGCTCCGGCGTCGCCGGTGCGTCGATGCGCGGGGGAATACGATACTCCGCAACGCTCGCCGCTGCCATCGACAACGCCTCCAGAACCGAAATGCCCAACATGAACGGCGGTTCCCCGACGGCCTTTGACCGCCGGATCGTTTCCTCCCGGTTGACCGACCATTCCGCCAGGCGAACGTTGAACACGCGCGGTCGATCGGAGGCAAGCGGGATCTTGTAGGTCGACGGCGCATGCGTGCGCAGCCGACCCTTGGCGTCCCACCACAGTTCCTCTGTCGTGAGCCAGCCCATGCCCTGAACAAACGCGCCTTCGACCTGACCCAGGTCCAGTGCCGGGTTCAGCGATCGGCCGACATCGTGAAGGATGTCGGTGCGATCGACCTGATATTCGCCGGTCAGCGTATCGACGCTGACTTCGGAGCAGGACGCGCCATAGGCATAATAGAAGAACGGACGGCCGCGGCCTTCCGAGCGGTTCCAGTGGATTTTCGGCGTCTTGTAGAAACCGGCGGCGGACAGCTGGATACGGGCGCCATAGGCAAGCTTGATGAACTCGCCAAAGGGCAAGCGTTCCGCGCCGATCCGCACTGTGTTCGGCTCGAAGGCGACATCGGCCTCGGCAACATTCCAGCGTTCGGCGGCAAAGCGCACCAGCCGCGCCTTGATCTGCTGCGCCGCATTGGCGGCCGCCATGCCGTTGAGATCCGAACCGGAGGACGCTGCTGTCGCCGACGTATTCGGCACCTTGCCCGTCGTCGTCGCCGTTACCTTGACGCGATCGAGATCAACCTGGAACTCGTCGGCCACCACCTGGGCAACCTTGGTGTAAAGCCCCTGCCCCATCTCGGTACCACCATGGTTGAGGTGGATCGACCCGTCGGTATAGACGTGCACCAGGGCGCCTGCCTGATTGTACTCGGTCTTGGTGAAGGAGATGCCGAACTTGACCGGGGTGAGCGCGATGCCGCGCTTGATGATGTGGTTTTCGCGGTTGAAGGCGATCACGGCCTCTCGACGCGCAGCGTAATCGGCCGACGTTTCGAGCTCCTCGATGATGCGCCCGATGATGTTGTCTTCGACCGTCTGGTGATAGGGCGTGAGATTGCGGCCCTCGCCGCCATAGAAGTTGAGCTTGCGGATCTCGAGCGGATCCTTGCCGACAGCATAGGCGACATCCTCGATCATGCGCTCGCCGCCGACCATGCCCTGCGGGCCGCCGAAGCCACGAAACGCAGTGTTCGAGACGGTGTTGGTCTTCAACGGCTTCGAACGAAGACGGACGTTCGGATAGAAGTAGCAGTTGTCGGCATGAAAGAGCGCGCGATCGGTCACGGGTCCAGAGAGATCGGCGGAAAAGCCGCAGCGCGCCGCAAACACCGCATCGACCGCCTCGATCCGGCCCTCGTCATCGAAGCCGACCTTGTAGTCGACGTGGAAGTCGTGACGCTTGCCGGTTGCCGACATGTCGTCGTCGCGGTCAGGTCTGACCTTGACGGCGCAACGGTATTTCTTTGCGGCCAGGGCCGCCACGGCGGCGAAGATGTTGGCCTGCGTTTCCTTGCCGCCGAAGCCGCCACCCATGCGGCGCACATTGACAGTCACGGCGTTGGACGGCACGCCAAGCACGGTTGCCACCATGTGCTGGGTTTCGCTCGGATGCTGGGTCGACGAATAAACCAGGACCTCATCGTCCTCGCCGGGAATGGCAAAGGAAATCTGGCTTTCGAGATAGAAGTGGTCCTGACCGCCGATGCGCATCTCGCCTTCGACGATGTTCTTCGCCTTGGCAAAACCGGCTTCGATGTCGCCACGCTCCAGCTTCAGCGGATCGATGACCAGAGGATAGTTCGCGGCAGCAGCCTCAAGCACGTCGGTCACATGCGGCAGATCGCGGTATTCGACCTCGACCTTGACGGCTGCACGCCTCGCGGCTTCACGCGACGTGGCGATGACGGCGAACATCGGCTGGCCGTAGAACTCGACCTTGCCGGTTGCAAACACCGGATCGTCGTGCTTGTGGGCGGGGCTGATGTCGTTTTCACCCGGGATGTCGTCAGCTGTGAGGATACCGATGACGCCCTCGCTGGCGCTGACCGCGTCGAAATCGATCGACAGGATATCGGCATGGGCGCGCTGGGACAGACCGAGATAGCCGTGCAATGTGCCGGCCGGTTCCGGAATATCGTCGATATACTCGGCCGTTCCCGACACATGTTTGTGGCCGGACTCGTGCCGTTCGTTTTCGTGGACGCCACCGCGGATGCGGTCGATGGGCTGCATCACATTCATGGGTCTCACCTCCTAGACGGCTACGGCAATGTTGCGGTCGATCCGGATGTTTCCGGTCGCCTGCGTTTCAAGATAGAAGCGGCGCAACAGGTTCTTGGCCACCAGTTGGCGATACTCCGCCGAGGCGCGCCAGTCGGTAAGCGGCGTGAAGTCCTGATCGAAGGCGGAGATCGCCTGCTCGACCGTTGGCTCCTGCCAGGCCTTGCCCTTCAGCGCCGCCTCGACATGAACAGCCCGCTTCGGTGTTCCGGCCATGCCGCCAAAGGCGATCACCGCGTCAGCGACTTCACCGGCACCGTCGAATGTCAGGCGGAATGCGCCGCAGACGGCGGTGATGTCTTCATCCAGACGCTTGGTGATCTTGTAGACGGCAAAGCTGGTGTCAGCTTCGAGGAAAGGAATGTGAACCGCTTCGACGAATTCACCGGGCTCGCGATCCTGCTTGCCGTAGGCAATGAAGAAATCTTCGAGCGCCACGGTACGGCGGCGAGCGCCCTTGCGCAGCGTCACCGACGCGCCGAGCGCAATCAATGCCGGCGGCGTGTCGCCGATCGGCGATCCGTTGGCGATGTTGCCACCGACCGTACCCATGTTGCGGACCTGCTGTCCGCCGATCCGGTCCCAAAGCTCGCGCAATTGCGGGAAATGTTCGGTAATGACGGGATAGGCTTCGGCATAGCTGACACCAGCGCCAAGCGTCACACCCTTGTCGTCGACGGTGATGCGACGAAGTTCTTCCAGGTGCGTGAGATGCACGACCGGCGCGATATCGCGCATGAACTTGGTGACCCAGAGGCCGACGTCGGTCGAGCCGGCAACGATCGTCGCTTTCGGATTGGCTTCGAGCACATCGGCAAAATCATCGACGGAAGCCGGCAGCATGAACAGTTCCGCTCCCTCGCCGATCACCACGCGGCGGCCATCCTGAAGGGCTGCGAGTTCGCCGGCGATACGATCGCGTTCGGCAAACAATGGATCCTTCCCCAGATCGCCGATGGTCGAAATCGCCTCGGCCGCGCGAATGATCGCGGCATAGCCAGTACAGCGACACAGGTTGCCCTGCAGCGCCTTCTCGATTTCGGTGACCGACGGCTTGGCGTTTTCCATCCAAAGCCCGTAGAGCGACATCACGAAGCCAGGCGTGCAGAAGCCGCATTGCGACGCGTGCGTCTGGACCATCGCCTGCTGGACGGGATGGAGTGGACCACCCGGTGTTGCCAGCGAATCCACCGTCACCACGTGACAGCCGTCGAGCGAACCGACAAAGCGGATACAGGCATTGACGGATTCATACTTGAGCTGCCCGCCGAGCAGGCGGCCGACCAGCACCGTGCAGGCGCCGCAGTCTCCCTCGGCACAGCCTTCCTTGGTTCCGCGCAGGTTGCGATCGATGCGCAGGAAATCGAGCAATGTCTGCACCGCAGAAACGTCGGAAAGCTCGACAAGGCGGTGGTTCAGGAGAAAACGGATCGTGTTGCGTATCTGAATGGTCATTGCTGATCAGCTCCCGCGATAGGTCGAATAGCCGTAGGGCGACAAGAGCAGCGGCACATGATAGTGCGCCGCCTGATCGTCGATACCGAAACGGATCGGGATGACATCGAGAAACGGGTTGGCGCCGCGCGCAGCTTCGGACCCAAGATAGTCGCCGGCGTGGAAATGCAGCTCGTAGGTGCCGGCCTGCATCAGCGATCCGCTCAACAGCGGCTGATCGCAGCGTCCGTCATCATTCGTCCTGACCGAGCGCAGATGCGTCTGGCGCTCGCCCTCGATGCGATACAGCTCGATGCGCAGGTCCTTGGCCGGTTTGCCACTGGCCGTATCGAGTACATGGGTCGTCAGACGGCCGTCGTTTCCACCATGAGATTGCATGCGTCTTGCTCCTCCCGAAGTCATCTTTCCATTTCGCAGTATCCCGGTGAGCCAGTGCATTGAGAAGCGGGCGGATCATTCGAGACTTTCAAAATTTTTGGGGGGAATGACGGCGGAAAAATCCCGTTAGGAATCGAGGTGCAGAGACAAATGTCTGGAGGACTGCTTGCATGAGATACCCCCGCGATCTTCACGGCCATGGCCCGAACCCCACCATCGTCTGGCCCGACGAGGCGCGGATTGCCGTGCAATTCGTGATCAATTACGAGGAAGGCGGCGAGAACTGCGTGCTGCATGGCGACGCCGCATCAGAGGCTTTTCTCTCGGAAATCGTCGGTGCGCAGGCTTGGCCCGGACAGCGCCACTGGAATATGGAATCGATCTATGAATACGGCGCCCGCGCCGGCTTCTGGCGGCTTCATCGCATGTTCACGGAAAAGGGCGTGCCCGCGACAGTCTATGGCGTCGCAACAGCGCTGAAGCGTTCCCCGGCGCAGCTGGCCGCGATGCAAGACGCCGGCTGGGAGATCGCCTCGCACGGTCTGAAGTGGATCGAGCACAAGGAATTCAGCCCTGAGCGGGAGCGGACAGAGATCACAGAGGCGATCTGGCTGCACACGATCGTCACCGGCGAACCGCCGCGCGGCTGGTACACCGGTCGCTGTTCGGACAACACGCTCGATCTGGTGACCGAGACTGGCGGCTTCGACTACGTCTCGGACAGTTATGCCGACGATCTGCCCTACTGGCATGAACATGCGGGCCGCCACCAGCTGGTCATTCCCTACACGCTCGACACCAATGACATGCGCTTTGCAACGGCGCAGGGCTTCAACAGCGGTGACCAGTTCTTCAGCTATCTCAAAGACAGCTTCGACGTGCTCTATGCGGAAGGTGCGGCCGGCGCACCAAAGATGCTCAGCATCGGCCTGCACTGCCGCCTTGTCGGCAGGCCGGGTCGCGCCGCAGCGCTTGCGCGTTTCATCGACTACGTGAAGGGCCACGAAAAGGTCTGGTTAGCTCGTCGCGTCGATATCGCACGGCATTGGGCAAAGACCTATCCCTTCAAGGCCTGGGACGACCGTCCATCGCAGCTTTCCGAGGCTGATTTCGTCGCTCGCTTCGGTGGCGTTTTCGAACATTCCGATTGGATCGCCAGGCGCGCCTTTGCCAGCGAGCTATCGGCCGCCAACGACACGGCGATCGGGCTTGCTGCAGCGCTCACTGCAGTCTTCCGCGAGGCGAGGCCGGAAGAGCGTCTTGCCGTGCTCAACGCCCACCCGGATCTCGCCGGCAAGCTGGCGCAGGCAAAGCGGCTGACCGAAAGCTCGACCAGCGAGCAGGCTTCCGCCGGCCTTAACGCCCTGACCGATGCTGAACGCACGCGTTTCACCGAACTCAACAGCGCCTATGTCGAAAAATTCGGCTTTCCCTTCATCATCGCGGTCAGAGGCCGCAGCAAGGAGGACATCCTGGCGGCCTTCGAAACCCGGATCGAGAACGATCGCGACAGCGAGCTCGAGACGGCCTGCCGGCAGGTGGAAAGGATTGCTCTTCTCCGCCTCAAAGACATGCTGCCGAGCTGAGTGCAGGCGATGACGATCGACAGCGTCGGCCTGCCTGACTTCGCGCGCAAGGCGATCAATCTCGCCTCCGCCGGCCTCGGGGCAAGGCCGGTGTTTGCCACCGACGAGTTCTTCGCCCCGCTCGAACGGCTGTTGCAGGATTGTCCCGCTGTCTTTCATCCCGGCGTCTACGACGAACACGGCAAATGGATGGATGGCTGGGAAACGCGGCGTCGACGCGGTCCCGGCCACGACCATGCGATCGTCGCGCTTGCCGCCACCGGCCGGATCGCCGGCTTCGACGTCGATACGACGCATTTTACCGGCAACTACCCCTCCGCCTGCGCAATCGACGCCTGTCTGGCGCCTGATGGGCCGGATGAAGCAACCGCTTGGACCGAGCTCTTGGGCATGAGCCCGCTTGGTCCAAGCGCCCATCACTACTTCGCAGCCCTTGCAGATGGGACCTGGAGCCATATCAGGCTGCGGATCTATCCCGACGGTGGCGTTGCCCGGTTGCGGGTCTATGGCACGCCCGCCCTCGACCGGGATCGGATCGGCGACGACGTGGTCGATCTCGCATCCTCGCTGCTCGGCGGCCGGATCGTCGTCTTCTCCAACGGCCACTACGGCCATCAACGACTGCTGGCACCCGGGCGGGGGATCAACATGGGCGACGGCTGGGAGACGCGACGGCGGCGCGAACCCGGCAACGACTGGATCATCGTCAGGCTGGCCGCACGCACGTCGATCGAACGCATCATCGTCGATACCGCCCATTTCAAGGGCAACTATCCCGACGCCTGTTCGGTGCAGGCGGCCGACCACGGCGAGACGGACTGTACGGTCGATGCGGCGCTAACAGCATCTTCGCTCTATTGGCGGGACGTGCTCCCGCGCCAGAAACTGAGCGCCGACAGCATTCATGAGTACGGCCCTGACCTGATCGAAGAGGTCGGTTGCGCCACCCATGTTCGTCTCAACATCTACCCCGATGGCGGCGTCAGCCGGCTGCGTGTCTTCGGGCGCATTGCAAGGGCCGGCACCCCGTAAACGACCAACATAGGACGGAGGAGCGTCACATGAAGGAGATCGAGATAAAGCCGCTGACACGCGAGGCATTCGCGCCATTCGGCGACGTGATCGAGACTGAAAACGCCCACAGCTTTCCCATCAACGGTGGAAAATGCACCCGCTACCATGATCTCGCCAAGATCGAAACCGCCGGCGAAAAGGCCCGGCCGATGATCAGCCTCGTGCGCGGCGAGCCCTATCCGCTGCCGTTGAAGCTGACCATGGTCGAACGGCATCCGCTCGGCAGTCAGGCCTTCATTCCCCTGACCGACAATCCGTTCCTGGTTGTCGTTTCGGAGGAGACGGCTGAAGGTCCGAGCGAACCGATCGCCTTCCGGACCGCGCCCGGCCAGGGCGTCAATATCGCCCGCAATGTCTGGCACGGCATCCTGACGCCGTTGGAAGACGTCTCGGACTTTGCCGTGGTCGACCGCGGCGGCGAAGGCGTCAATCTCGAGGAGCATTTCTTCGAGCAACCATTCCTGCTGCGCTGACGGCGGGTTTGACACCAGAGGACGGACCCGCTCTACCGGAGTGGGTCCCGTCATCCTTTCGTTCACGAGCCCTAGTACCCACCGTCACGCCTGAATCTCGTCGGGGTGTAGCCGGTCAAACGGCGAAAATCGCGGGAGAAATGATAGGGATCGGGATAGCCGCAGTGCGCCGCGACTGCCGAAACCTTCGCCTCCGGCTCGACCAGCAGACGTTTTGCCTGGTTGATGCGCTCATGGCGCAGCCAGTCCATCGGCGTCGTACCGATGGTGTCCTTGAATCTCCGAAACAGTTGCGATGGGCTGAGATGCGCGAGGACCGCAAGCTCATCGATCGTCCAGGCTTTGGCAAGGTCTTTTCGGACTGCGGCAAGCACACTGGTTATGCGATCGCGTGAGGCAGAATCGTCGGGTGCGGCAGCACCCACCAATCGCGGCGCACTCAGGTTGGCGATCAGGCCGGCAATCGCCGCACTGACCAGCGCATCCGTTGCCGACGAGCGATCGTCGAGATAGCCGATGACGGCCTGGAACGCGACGCGGGCCGCCTCGCGATCCGACGGCTCGAACAACGGCGACTGCTGCACATTGAGGAAGGCATAGACCTCGTCCAACCCATGTCCCTCGACACCCATCCAGAGATATCGCCATTCACGGGCGTCGGGCGCGCAGCGATGTTCATAGGCCTGCGACGTGTCGAGCCAGACCGACAGGCCCTCCTCGGCGACGAACCGCTGCCCGCGCACTTCTATCAGCCCCTGCCCCGAGGTGGTGTGAACGAGCACGTGCTGATGGAAGCGCTTGCGTATCGGCGACTCCTCCGGCAACGCCACCCGCGCGCCGGCAACCAGCGCCTTGTAGGGGAACGCGCCTGCAAAACGTGCCGGTGTGTGAAAATAGATCTCTTCGCGCTCAGCCAACATGCGCGACACTCTGCATGGCGATGCGAGTTTTGTCCATTATCTCGCGAGATTGCTGCATTTCCCAGTACTGCCTGATGACGCTATCATGCAGTTTTTGCAGGGAGTGCGGCAAATGGCAGAGACCTTATCGACGGAGAGCCAGGTGGAGGTCGCGTTTACTCCCTTGTCCCCCGATTTCGCGCGCGATCCCTATCCGACCTACAAGGCGCTGCGCGACAAGGACGGTCTGCACTATTACGAGGACTTCGACATCTGGCTGGCCTCGCGCTTCGAGGATGTCTCGGCAATCGTCATGGACAAGCGTATGGTTCGCTCGCTCGAGGACATCGCGACATCAGAGGAAATCGCCAGGATCCAGCGCGCCGGCAACTGGCACGACATGCCGCACCACTCCCGCTTTGTGCAGTTTAGCCTGCTTGACAGCGATGGCGCCGTACACGACCGGCTGCGCAGACAGGTCTTCAAACTGTTCACGCCGGCGATGATTGCCAAGCTACGCGATCAGATCCAGGCCTATGTCGACAGGCTGATCGACAGCCTCGCCGATCGCGGCCAGATCGATTTCGTCGATGATCTCGCCGCCCACGTGCCCGGTCACATCATCGGCCGACTGCTCGGCGTTCCGGACGAAGACTGTCCCCAGTTGCGCATCTGGTCGGAGAACATCGTCCAGTTTTTCGACGTCGACCGGTCGGATGAACGCAAGCGCATCGCCGAGACCAACACCACCGAATTCTACGAATACCTGACGGTTCTGAAACACGAGCGCGAGCGAAACCCCAAGGACGACCTCATCTCGGTCCTGATCGAGGCCGAACGTGCCGGCGCGATGAATTCAGACGAGTTCATCTCGACCTGCATGCTGATCCTGATGGCCGGCCATGGATCGACCATCGACGTGCTTGGAAGCGGCATGCATGCGCTGCTGCGGTTTCCCGAACAGATGGCGCGGCTGCGAAAGGACCCTGCATTGATCCAGACGGCCGTGCAGGAGATGTTCCGCTACGAGTCACCGCTGCCGTTCTTCCATCGCCACTGCATCGAGGACGTGGAAATCGGCGGGCGGACTTTCGCGCGCGGCACGAAGTTCGGAGTGCTTTATGGCGCTGCCAACCGCGATCCCAAGCAGTTCGAAAACGCCGATGCGTTCGACATCGGTCGCACCCCCAACAGGCATCTGGCCTTTGGCGGTGGCGTGCATTTCTGTCTCGGCAACCATCTCGCCCGGCTCGACATGGACATCATCTTCAGCACCTTGCTGCGGCGCTTCCCGACGATCGAGCTTGTCGACGAAGAGCCCGAATACAAGCGAGGCCTTTCGGTGCGCGGCCCCAAGCGGCTGCAGATCGCCATCAAGCCGGCCTGAACGCCAACAGATGCGCCCTCCAGCGCGAAGCAATTCGCACGATTTCAGATTTGAGTGGAGACCATGCAATGCCCAGAATTGTCTTTGTGGATGCCGAGGGGAAATCGACCGAGGTTGAGGCCGAAATCGGCCAGTCGGTGATGTCGGCAGCCGTGCAGAACGGCATAGATGCCATCGCCGCCGAATGCGGCGGTTCCTGCGCTTGCGGCACTTGCCACTGCTATATCGACGGGACATGGGCCGGCCGGCTGCCATCGCCCGACTATCAGGAGCAGGATATGCTGGATTGCGTCGTCAATCCGGACGAAAGAAGCCGGCTCAGCTGTCAGATCACTGTTTCCGACGCGCTTGACGGCCTCGTGGTGCATCTGCCGGCCGGGCAATACTGATTGAGGAGCGCTCGCGCCACCAACCACCGCCAAACGCAAAAAGACCGGAGCCGCAGGAAACGCCTGCAGTCCGGCCAGCTTCGCGGGGGAAGTTATGTGAGGCCGGGGCGTTGTCTGCCCCGGCCTTTTTCCTATTCGGCGAAGAAGGCGAAGCGCACGATGAAGAGCGCTGCGACCAGCTGCGTTGCCGGATGGATGACGCTCCACTTGCCGGTGAACACTTTGAGCACGACATAGCTCACGAAGCCGAAGGCAAGGCCGTTGGCGATCGAGTAGGTGAAGGGCATGGCCAGTGCCGTGAGTGCGGCAGGCGCCGCTTCCGTCAGGTCGTCCCAGTCAACTTCCGTCAGTTCGCGCATCATCAGGCCGGCAACATAGAGCAGAGCCGGTGCCGTCGCATAGGACGGAACGGCCGCTGCCAGCGGCGAGAAGAACAGGGCGGCAAGGAAGAGCACGCTGACGGTCAGCGCCGTCAGGCCCGTGCGACCGCCTGCCTGGACGCCGGAGGCGCTTTCGACATAGGCGGTGGTGCTGCTGGTGCCGATCAGCGAGCCGGCAACGATGGCGGTGCTGTCGGCCAGAAGCGCCCGGCCGAGGCGGCTTGGCTTTCCTTCTTCCACCAGCTTGGCGCGCTTGGCCACACCGATCAGCGTACCCGTGGCATCGAAGACTTCGACGAGCACGAAGACGAGGATCACGTGGAGCAAGCCGCCATGGAGCGCGCCCATGATATCGAGCTGCATGAAGGTGGGCGCGATGCTCGGCGGCGCGGAAACAATGCCCTTGAACTCACTCACCCCCAGTAGCATCGACAGAATGGTGACGACGAGGATGCCGATCAGGATCGAGCCGCGGACCTTGAGCGAATCGAGCACTGCAATGACGAAGAAGCCAAGGATCGCCAGCAGCGGTCCGGTCTGCTTCAGGTCGCCGAGACCGACCAGCGTCGCCGGATTGTCGACGACGATGCCGGCATTCTTCAGCGCGATGATGCCGAGGAAAAGACCGATACCGGTCGCAATCGCGCTTCTGAGCGAATGCGGGATACCGGCGATCAACCAGCTTCTGACCCCTGTTACCGTCAGGATCAGGAAGATCATGCCCGAGATGAACACGGCACCCAGCGCCTGCTGCCAGGTAAAGCCGAGGGCTGCGACGACGGTAAACGCAAAGAAGGCGTTGAGGCCCATGCCTGGCGCCATGCCGATCGGCCAGTTGGCGACGAGCGCCATGACGGCCGAGCCGAGCGCCGCGGCAATACAGGTCGCGACGAAGACGGCATCCCTATCCATGCCCGTGGACGACAGAATGTCGGGGTTGACGAAGATGATGTAGGACATCGTCAGGAATGTCGTGACGCCGGCGATCACCTCAGTGCGCACGGACGTCCCATGCTCGTTTAACTTGAATAGTCGTTCAAACATATTTCCTCCCTTGGCGGCGTCGCGACGACGCAGCCGAACGACAGAGATCGGGCCACAGTCTCCTCCAGTACCCGACCAGTGCATTTCGATCATCCCCGAATTATCCGGTGCGATCGCATCACGGACCATTTCCGGTCCGTGCCGGGCGGGCGATCGTCCGCCCCCTTGAGACGACGCGAATGCCCTTGTGCACAGCCTTCGGATTGTGCGTCGTCCGGCGGCCGACTGCTAGCCGTCTATTCCAGGGTTCGACAAGGAAAGACTTTCAAATTTTTCGGAGCAGTTGCGGCCGATTGGCAGGCCGATTCCTGGCACTTTCGCCACCGGGTTCGGCGGCCGAAGCACGCCGAATAAATATAGTGGAATGGCCTCTTGACCTTCCAACGGTGGGAAACCTCATGTTTGTCTCACATCGAAAAGAAGGAGACAAGCGATGCAGAATTACAAGATCGACAACATGACCTGCGGACATTGCGCCGGCGTCGTGCAAAAGGCGATCCTGAGCGTTGATCCGCAGGCAACCGTCAAGATCGATCTCGGCGCGCGCGAAATCAGCGTCTGCACCGCCGCCGCATCCGGCCCGATTGCCGACGCGCTGAAGACGGCAGGCTATGAGGGCCGCCAGCTCTAAATCAAGATCGCAACGGTGCCTCCAGTCACCGGTTGGCGCGCCTCGGCTCCCAAAGCCGGGGCGTTTGTCGTTTGACGCCGCCGCACGCCTTGACCCTACAACGGTGGGAAGCTCTAGCTTGCCGGCTCCGCATCTTCACGGAGACCGAGCATGCAACACGACGAACACGACGGGCACCGACATGATCACCGCAGCGTGACCGCCAGTCCCTCGAAACCCGAAAGCATGTCACTCAACTGTCTCGCGCTCTCTGCCACGGTGCATTGCCTGACAGGATGCGCCATCGGCGAGGTGCTCGGCATGGTCATCGGCTCGGCGCTTGGTTGGGGCAATGTCCAGACCATTGCACTCGCCGTCTTCCTTGCCTTTGTCTTCGGCTACGGCCTGACCATGTTTCCGCTGCTGAAGGCAGGCATGCCGTTCGCGGTGGTCCTGAAGCTGGCGCTTGCCGCCGACACGGCGTCCATCGTCATCATGGAAATCGTCGACAACGCCCTGATGCTGTTCATCCCCGGAGCGATGGATGCAGGCGTAACGTCTCTCCTCTTCTGGGCGAGCCTTGCGGTCGCGCTCCTTGTTGCCGGGGCCGCCGCGTTTCCCGTCAATCGCTGGCTGATTGCACGTGGCAAGGGTCACGCCGTCGTGCATTCGCATCACCAGCACTGAGCATTTGAATGCGATGCCTTGCTGCATGAAGAAATGTTTCAAACCGCCCTTGACCTTCCCATCGTTGGAAGCCCCATCTTCCGATAAAAGAAAAGGAAAAGGAGCACGATCATGGGATCCGTGACCACCATCGAAACGAAGAGCGCCGTAGCAATCGCCGGCAACGCCCTGACGGCCAGCATACCGGTCGAGGGAATGACCTGTGCCTCGTGCGTCGCGCGCGTCGAGAATGCCATCCGAGCAGTCCCAGGGGTGACATCCGCCTCTGTCAACCTTGCAACGGAACGGGCCGATGTCAGGTTCGATGGATCGACCAAGACCGCCGACATCGTCAAGGCAATCGAAAACAGCGGCTATGGCGCCGCTGAGGAATCGATCGAGCTGGCAATCGAAGGTATGACCTGCGCCTCCTGTGTCGCCCGTATCGAAAAGGCATTGAAAGCGGTGCCCGGCGTCGCTGACGCCAGCGTCAACCTGGCGACCGAGCGCGCCTCGGTGCGCCTCACCAAGGGCATTGCAACAGTCGCCAGTCTCGAAGAGGCCGTGCGCGCCGCCGGTTATGACGCCAAGCGCATCACCGGCGATGCGAACACCGATGAGGAGGCCGAAAAGCGCGAGCGCGAAAGCCGGCGTCTCAGCCGCGCGTTGCTGGTTGCCGCAGCCTTGACGCTGCCGATCTTCGTCCTGGAAATGGGCTCGCACTTCATCCCGGCCGTGCACGACTTCGTCATGATCAATATCGGCATGCAGGAGAGCTGGTATCTGCAGTTCGTGTTGACGACGCTCGTGCTCTTCGGCCCGGGCTTGCGCTTCTACCAGAAGGGCATACCGGCCCTGTTGCGTCTCGCGCCCGACATGAATTCGCTCGTCGCCATCGGCACGGCCGCCGCCTGGGGCTATTCGGTCGTTGCCACCTTCGCATCTGGGCTTTTGCCCGAGGGCACGGCCAACGTCTATTATGAAGCCGCGGCCGTCATCGTGACGCTGATCCTGCTCGGTCGGGTGCTTGAAGCCCGCGCCAAGGGCCGCACCTCGGAAGCGATCAAGCACCTGATGGGCCTGCAGGCAAAGACGGCGCGCGTCGTTCGCGATGGGGAAACGATCGAGATTCCGCTCGCCGACGTGCATGCCGGCGACACCGTGCTGGTGCGCCCCGGCGACCGCGTGCCAGTCGACGGTACCGTTGTCGATGGCAATTCCTACGTCGACGAATCGATGATCACCGGCGAGCCGGTTCCCGTCGAGAAGATCGCCGGCGCCGACGTCGTCGGCGGCACCATCAACAAAACAGGCTCCTTCACCTTCCGCGCCACCAAGGTCGGTGCCGACACTGTGCTTGCCCAGATCATTCGCATGGTCGAACAGGCCCAGGGCGCCAAGCTGCCGATCCAGTCGCTGGTCGACAAGGTGACGGCCTGGTTCGTTCCGGCCGTCATCGCCATGGCAGTCCTTACTTTCGCGATCTGGCTCGTCTTCGGCCCGGATCCCGCGCTGACCTTCGCGCTCGTCAACGCCGTCGCGGTGCTGATCATCGCCTGCCCCTGCGCGATGGGCCTAGCGACCCCGACCTCCATCATGGTCGGCACCGGTCGTGCCGCCGAGATGGGTGTGCTGTTCCGCAAGGGAGAGGCGTTGCAGACACTGCGCAATGCCGAGATCATTGCCGTCGATAAGACGGGCACGCTCACCAAGGGTCGCCCGGAACTGACCGATCTCGACACGTCAGCCGGTTTTGAGCGCAGCGAGGTGCTTGCACTCGTCGCCGCCGTCGAAACCCGATCGGAACACCCGATCGCCGAGGCAATCGTCGAAGCGGCGAAGTCCGAAGGCATCGCCATTCCGACCGCCGCGAACTTCGAGGCTGTTCCCGGATTCGGCGCGAGCGCCACGGTGAATGGGCGGAGCATCCATGTCGGCGCCGATCGGCTGATGACCCGGCTGAAGCTCGACGTCTCGGTGTTTGCCGACCAGGCAGCCCGCCTCGGGTCGGAAGGCAAGAGCCCGCTCTATGCAGCAATCGACGGCAAGCTTGCCGCCATCATCGCCGTTGCCGACCCGATCAAGGAAACGACGCCGCAGGCGATCCGCATGTTGCACGATCTCGGTCTCAAGGTGGCGATGATTACCGGCGACAACCGCCGGACGGCCGAAGCGATCGCCGCCAAGCTCGGGATCGACGAAGTCATCGCCGAGGTGCTGCCCGACGGCAAGGTTGCCGCTCTGAAGCGCCTGAAGGCTGACGGCTGCGCCGTCGCCTTCGTCGGCGACGGTATCAACGATGCGCCTGCTCTTGCCGAAGCCGATGTCGGACTTGCGATCGGTACCGGCACCGATGTCGCGATCGAAAGCGCCGATGTTGTGCTGATGTCCGGCGATCTCCTGGGCGTGCCCAACGCGATCGCGCTGTCGAAGGCAACGATCCGCAACATCAAAGAAAACCTGTTCTGGGCCTTTGCCTATAACGCGGTCCTGATCCCGGTTGCAGCGGGCGCGCTTTATCCGCCCTATGGCCTGTTGCTGTCGCCGATCTTCGCCGCCGGTGCCATGGCGCTTTCCAGCGTCTTCGTGCTCGGAAACGCGCTTCGGCTGAGGGGTTTTCGCGGCGTCGTCGCGCAAACGCCAGCGGCGCGATAACATCAAAGCCTCTCCCCGGCGGGACACGCCCGCATGGCGTCCGCCGGGGAGAGTTCCTATATTCGACATGAATGCCCGCGCTCTGCGCGCCTCTTGAAAGGTGAAGCCATGAACATCGGCGAAGTCGCACGCGCCTCCGGCGTCTCGACGAAGATGATCCGCTATTACGAAACGATCGGCCTCATTCCTCCGGCCGATCGCAGCGAGGCCGGCTATCGCAACTACGGCGACAACGACGTCCACACCCTGCGCTTCATCCGCCGCTCCCGCGATCTCGGTTTCACCGTCGAGCAGATGACCGACCTCTTGACACTCTGGCGCGATCGTTCGCGCGCCAGCAGTGAGGTGAAGAAGATCGCGCTCGAACACGTCGATATCCTCGAGCGCAAGGCGGAGGAGTTGAAGGCTATGAGCCGGACGCTCAAGCATCTGGCCGCCAACTGCCACGGCGACGGACGACCGGATTGCCCGATCCTCGACGATCTCGCCGACATGGCCAACGAACCGGGCAAGGCCCTCGAGCCCGCGCGCTTCGGCCCGGCCGGCATCGACCCGGTCCGCAATCGCCGACAGGCCTGAAGACCGAAACTGACCGAGGCTCACGCATTCGTGAGCCTCGGTCCCGCCGGTAGCATTGACAGGAATCGACAGCGTTTCTACGGATTGATGATGGAAAAGGTACGAACTGCATATCAGCGTCTGCTGACGATGCTCAAGCTGGTGACGATGCTGTCGCTGGCTGTGCTGCCCTTTTCCAGCGCCGCCGGCATGACCCATGTCGCATCACACACAGCCATGCAGATGCACGCGGCGATGCAAAAGCACGCGGCGATGCAGACAGATGCCTCGGTCGATATCAGTGCCTCAGCGCTGAACGAGCATTGCCCAAGTGCCGAAAGCGGCAAGGCAAAACCCATCGGCGATAGCAGCAAGGCCGACAAGAAGGATTGCTGCAAGACCTTCTGTGCGTCCGTTGCCGTTCTTGCCGACGCCGGTGAAGCCCGCTTCGGTCTTCCACGCTCCGCTTTAAGCTTCGGCCTGCAGTCGCAACTCAGCCCAGGCGAGCCCGCTGGTCTGCATCGCCCTCCAAGAGCCTGATTTCGTGAACAGCTGACCGCACGCGCGGTCTTGGCCTGCCCGGCTTTGCCGGTCGGACGCCGATATCCATCATTCACATTTCAGGTTGAACCATGAAACGTCTGTTTCCCATGGCGCTCCTGCCCATCCTTTTGGGCGGATGCGCCACCACGATGCCTGCCGAGGTCACAAGCCTCGCCGATCCCTCGCAAAGTTCCACTGGCGCCGGCGGTCAGGCTTACCGAAGCCCTGTTGCCGGCTATGTCCACCGTGAGCCTGTCGGTCCAAAACGCTGGGTGCCGCTCAACGACGCCCAGTCTCCCGCCAAGGGAGGCGCATCATGAGCAGGCAAAGGTTCAAGCTCGCCGCGATCATCGGCTTGCCGCTGGCGCTTGCCGGCTGCACCACAACCGCAGAATATTCGGCAAAGGACGCCGGCTTTACCGCGGTCGAGGCCAAGGTCAGCGCAGGCACTGCGAAGAGAAGCGTCTGGATCCAGAACCGCGAGCAGGCCGCAAAGGCTGAAGCACAGGTGAAAGCCCTGCTGGCACGCAAATCGGTCGATGCCGACACCGCCGTGCAGATCGCGCTTCTCAACAACAGGGGCCTGCAGGCCGCCTATGCGGATCTGGGCGATGCGTCGGCGGATGCCTGGCAGGCAACGATGCTCCTCAACCCGACTGTTTCGATCGGTACCACCGGGATCGGGGCGCCGGAGCTTCAAGCCTATCGCGCCATTGAGGGGCTGATCACCACCAATATCCTGGCGCTCATGACGCGGGAGAAGACCATCGCCGTTGCCGACACCCGCTTTCGCCAGGCGCAACTTGCGGCGGCCCTTCGAACGCTTGCGCTTGCGGCAGAAACCCGGCGCGCATGGGTCGAGACGGTTTCGGCCTGGGAAACGGTCGGGCAGCTCAACCGGGCGCAGGCCGCAGCCGACGCATCCTCCGAACTCGCCGCCAAGCTGGGCGAAACCGGTTCTATGGGCAAGGGTGACCAGGCACGCGAGCACGTCTTCAATGCCGAACTCGCCGGCCAGGTGGCGCAAGCCCGGCTTGCGGCACGACTTGCCAAGGAAAGCCTCACCCGGAAAATGGGTCTCTGGGGAGCGGACGCCGACTACCAGGTCCCGAACCGACTGCCCGACCTGCCGAAGACCCTCGCCCACCGGAACAGCATCGAGGGCGAAGCGCTCAAGCGCCGTGTCGACCTGCAGATGGCCCGCCTCGAGCTTGAGGCCGTGGCAAAGTCCTATCGGTTGACCGACGCGACACGCTTCGTCAGCGAACTCACGCTCGTCGCAGGGGCAGAAGCCGAGCGCGAACGCGAAGACGGGGACACCAAGGTCGAGACCACCGGCCAGGGTGAGTTGGAGTTCTCCATCCCGATCTTCGACACCGGCCAGGCGCGCTTGCGCAAGGCGGAACTGGCGCATATGCGCGCTGCCAACCTGCTTGCCGAGAAGGCCGTCAACGTCCGCTCGGAAGCTCGCTCGGCCTATCAGGCCTATCGATCGCGCTACGATATCGCCAGACATTATCGCAACAACGTCGTGCCCTTGCGCAGCAAGATCGAGGAAGAGGCCACCCTCAGCTACAACGGCATGATCACCAGCACCTTCGAAATGCTCGCCGACACGCGCGCCAAGGTGGACTCGGTGATCCTCTCCATCAACGCCAAACGCGATTTCTGGCTGGCGGACGCCGATCTGATGACGGCCATCCATGGCGGCGGGGAAGAAGGCACTGCGGTCGAGACCGCCGCTCCTGCCGCAGCGGATGCGGATTGAAAGGAACGATGACCATGTTCAACAGACGACAAATCCTCGGTGCCGGCGCGGCACTCGTTTCTACCACCGCCTGGGCGCAAACCTCGACATCCGGCCTGCCGGAGGCGGCAGGCATGGACAACGCCGCCACCCAGAAGCCGCTCGTGCCGACGAGCGGGCCGGACTACAACCCGGTCGTTACGCTCAACGGCTGGACGCTGCCGCACCGGATGAACAACGGCGTCAAGGAATTCCATCTCGTCGCCGAACCGGTGGAACGCGAGATGGCCGACGGCATGACCGCCTATCTCTGGGGCTATAACGGCCAGTCCCCCGGGCCGACGATCGAGGCGGTCGAAGGCGACCGGGTGCGCATCTTCGTCACCAACAAGCTGCCGGAGCACACGACGATCCATTGGCACGGCATGATCCTGCCTTCGGGGATGGATGGCGTCGGTGGACTGTCTCAGCCGCATATCCCTGCGGGCAAGACGTTCGTCTACGAGTTCGATCTCGTGAAGTCCGGAACCTTCATGTACCACCCGCACGCCGACGAGATGGTGCAGATGGCCATGGGCATGATGGGCTTCTTCGTCATTCACCCGAAGGATCCGGCCTTCATGCGGGTCGACCGCGACTTCGTCTTCCTACTCAACGCCTATGACATCGACCCCGGCACCTATGTTCCGCGCATCATGGAGATGACGGACTTCAACATGTGGTGCTGGAACAGCCGCATCTTCCCGGACATCGATCCGTTGGTTGTTGCCAAGAACGACCGGGTGCGGGTGCGCGTCGGCAACCTGACGATGACCAACCATCCGATCCACATGCACGGCTACGATTTCGAAGTGACCTGCACCGATGGCGGCTGGGTTCGCCCGGAAGCCCGGTGGCCGGAGGTCTCGATCGACATCCCCGTCGGCGCCATGCGCGCCTACGAGTTCGACGCCAAGTACGAAGGCGATTGGGCGATCCATTGCCACAAATCGCACCACACGATGAATGCGATGGGCCACGACATCCCGACCTTCATCGGCGCCGACAAGACCCAGGTCGCGGCCAAGATCCGCAAGATCAAGCCCGACTACATGCCCATGGGCACGGCCGGGATGGCCGACATGGGCGAAATGGAAATGCCGCTTCCCGACAACACCATCCCGATGATGACGGGCTGGGGCCCGCACGGCGCGTTGGAGATGGGCGGCATGTTCTCGGTGGTGAAGGTGCGCGAAGGCATCTCCGCCGGCGATTACAGCGACCCCGGCTGGTACGAAAACCCGCCGGGAACGCAGGCCTGGGAATGGACCGGCGCGTTGCCGGAAACCAACCGGGCAACCGATGCCAAGACAGTGATTACGCCGCCTCCCGCAAAAAAGGGCTGACCGCAATGACCTCTTCCAATGCAACCAAGGAAACAAAGATGAAGACGACACTTTTCGCGCTGGCGTTCCTCGCCGCTTCCTCGCTCGCCTCGCCGATGCTGGCCAGCGGCTCTCACGCCGGCGGTCATGATGTCATGTCGGTCGGCAAACCGGGCGACGCCAAGAAGGCGACCCAGACCGTACGCGTGACGATGAAGGAAACCGACGACGGCAAGATGATCTTCACGCCGGCAAGCATCAAGGTCCGCCAGGGGCAGACCGTGCGCTTCGCCATCAAGAATGTCGGCGAACTCGAACATGAGTTCGTGCTCGACGACAAGGCGCAGATCCAGGAGCACAAGGCCGCGATGGAGAAGTTTCCGGACATGGAACACGCTGATCCGAACGCCATCCGGCTCGAGCCCGGCAAATCCGGCGAGATCGTCTGGACCTTCACCAACAATGGCACGTTCCAGTTCGCCTGCCTGGTCCCCGGCCACTACGACGCCGGCATGCATGGGCCGCTCGAAGTCGTGAAGAAGTGACTGTAACCCACTGAAAGGATGACACTATGAAAACGCTCATCACATTGTTTGCCGCGCTCGCCATCGCCGCTTCCGCCCAAGCTGCGGAATTCACCAAGGGAACAGTCAAGAAGCTCGACGCCTCGGCCAAGAAGGTGACCATCGCCCATGAAGATCTCAAGAACCTCGACATGCCTGCGATGACCATGGTGTTCCGGGTCAAGGATGATGCGATACTGGCCAAGCTCAAGGAAGGCACTGCGATCGAATTCGTCGCCGACCGGGTCGATGGCAAGCTCACTGTGACCGAGATCAAGTAATCCAATGTCCAAGGCCCGGTATAACGACAATTCCGGGCCTTGGACGACGAGGCCGAACTGAAAAGAAAGGAGCGTCCGATGATGGACCTCAACCGCAGACATTTCATCGCCGGTGCGATCATGGGCATGACGATGCTCACGGCCGGTGTGGCGATCGCAGCAGGCCCGATGACGATCTACAAGGATCCGCAATGCGGCTGCTGCGAACAATGGGCGGAAGCCATGGAGGCAGCAGGCTTCAAGGTCGATATCCGCGACGAAGCCGACATGACGCCGATCAAGTCCCGGCTCGGCGTGCCGGCCGACATGGAGGGGTGCCACACCGCCGTCATCGACGGTTATGTCGTAGAAGGGCATGTGCCGCTTGAGGCAGTACAGAAGCTTGTGTCCGAAAAGCCGGACATTGCTGGCATTGCCGTGCCCGGCATGCCCGCAGGTTCGCTTGGCATGGGCAACGATCCGCAGGCGTCCTACGACGTCTACACCATCGCCAAGACCGCCGGCACTGCTGCGACCGTCTATTACGAGGTCCGGCCGGCGCAATAGCGCGGGCACTTTATCGGCGATAAGGCTCAGGCGGCGCGCCAGGCGCCGTCTTCCCCTCGGGCCAGCAACGGCGTGCGGAACACACCGACCACGCACTCCGGCCAACGCGGCGCAAGATCGGCCAGAGGCTGTCGCCAACGCTCGGTCTGCAGCATGGCTGCACCGATTGCGATCGGCTCGACGCCGCAAGTCTCCATCAGCGTCAAGCCGGCAACGATCGACGTGCCGCTGGAGATGACGTCGTCGACGAGCACAACGCGCTTGCCCTCAAGCAGCGGCAGCATGCGCGGATCGACGTAGAGCCGTTTCTTCTGGTCGGGCGTGGTGATCGACGACAGCGGCACAGAGAGATCGTCGACATACCAGAATTTGCGCGACGTTCCGAGCGGCACGTAACGGGCATGGCCGAGCTTGCGGGCGACGGCAGCTGCGAGGGTCAGCCCCAGCGTCGGCAGACCGGCGATGACATCCGGTTTTAACGGCGCGAGCCTGGTGGCCAGTTCCGTTGCCAGCGCTTCTTCGACCGCAAAACTCGCCTGGTTGATGATCAGCGAGGCCAGCGCGTGTTTGCCATCGGAGAGCTGCCGGATCGGCAACAGGATCTGGCGACCGTCTTCGAGAGTTGCCGGGAAGAAATCCCGATAACCGCTTCCAGTATCGAAACTTTTCGGCGGGAACACATCCTGCCAGAATTCATGCGGCTGCATCGGTACTGTCCTCTTCTGCGCCACCAAGGCTTCGAACGAAAGGCAATGAAAACGCCGGCGCACTGTTCTGGTTCCGGCGGTTTTCGTCTATACCGTTTACCACTTCGATCAAACCGAAAGGGCGCCCCGGCAGACGCAAATCTGGGGAATTCGACGGCCCTTCTCCGACAGACATGCAAGGAACTGCCAGACAATGCGCGTGCCAGATGGGATCACCAACGATCTGCCCTTCCTCACCGAATTCCGTCGTGATCTCCACGCCCATCCGGAGCTTGGCTTCGAGGAGGTTCGCACAAGCGATCTGGTCGCGAAACTGCTTGAAGAAGCCGGGCTTAAAATCCACCGGGGCCTTGGAAAAACCGGTGTCGTCGGCACGCTGCAGATCGGCAACGGCACCCGCTCCATCGGCCTTCGCGCCGATATGGATGCCCTCGCCATGCCGGAGTTGGCCGAGCGGCCATACAAATCGAAGGAAGCCGGCAAGATGCATGCCTGCGGCCATGACGGCCACACCGCCATGCTGCTTGGCGCCGCCCGCCATCTCGCCAGGACGCGCAATTTTTCCGGCACGGTGCATTTCATCTTCCAGCCGGCCGAAGAAGGTCGTGGCGGTGCCAAGCGCATGGTCGAGGATGGCCTCTTCCGGCTCTTCCCCTGCGACGCGGTTTACGGCCTGCACAACATGCCTGGCCTTGCCCCCGACGAGATGGCCGTCGTCGCCGGACCGCAGCTCGCCTCGTCCGACAGCTGGCGGTTGACTTTCCGCGGCGTCGGCACCCACGGCGCCAAGCCGCATCTCGGCCGCGACCCGGTGACGGCAGCCGGCACGTTCCTCGCCTCACTGCAATCGATCGTCGGCCGCGTCGTCGATCCGCTACAGCCGGCCGTCGTCAGCGCCTGCTCCGTTCGCGCCGGCGACCCGAAGGCGCTCAACGTCATTCCCGATACGGTCGAGATCGGCGGCACGGCGCGCGCCTACACGCCTCATGTTCGCGATCAGCTCGAGGAAGAGATCGGCCGGCTGGCGCGCGGTACGGCCGAGATGTATGGCATCAAGGTCGACTACGCGTTCGAGCGTCGCATTCCGCCCGTGGTCAATGACGCCGGCGCCAGCGAACGCGCCCTTTCGGCAGCCCGTGCCGTCTTCGGCGAAAAGACCCGCACGCAGTTTCCGCCATCGACCGCCGGCGACGACTTCGCCTTCTTTGGTCTCGAAGCTCCCGGCTGCTACGTCTGGCTCGGCAACGGACCCGCCGTCGACGGCGCACTGCACCACAACACGGCCTATGACTTCAACGACGACGCGATTGGTCCGGGCACCACCTTCTGGACGACATTGGTGGAACAGGAACTGAGTGCTTCGGCCGGCCTCTGAACATGTATCGCCGTCGCTCAGAATGTCCGCTGCTCCGAAACGTCGCGCCCCTTCGGTAGAGGCCGGTGGTTGCCGAAGGGATCAGCGGGGCGTCAATCGACGCCTGAGCATGATGACAAAGCTTGAGAATGCCTGGTTGACGAAAGGCTCGCTCAGTTCTGCCTCATTCCTGCCCCGTGCCGGAATCCAGCGAGCTGACGTCCGTCAGGTCAAAAGACCGTTCAGCCCAAGGACTTGGGCTGGCCAGATTCCTGTGACAGGCACAGGAATGAAGGAGAATTTGGCTAACGCCGAGCCTTCCTTACTCCTCGTACTGACGTTGTCAGCAGTCTGAGGGCGACAATCGTCGCCGTGCTTGATGCCTCAGAGGACTTCGAGCACCGGATTTTCGAGAAGCTTTCCGGTTAGCACATCGGCGATGCCGCGATCGGTCTGGTGCGGCCCTGCATTGCAGGCAAGCGTTGCCCCGAAGCAGGCCTTGAAGACGAGGTAAGGCGGCTGCCAATCGACGATCCGCCCGACAGCATCGCGCAGGGCGGCAAAGCCGGCAGACACATCGGCCAACGGTGCATCGGAGACGAGGCCGCAGAGCGGCAACGGCAGGACCGCGTCGATCTTGCCCGCCGATGCGACAGCCATGCCGCCACCGGCGGCGATGACGGCATTGGCCGCCTCCATGATGTCGCGGGCATTGCCGCCGAAGACTGTCAGGTTGTGGCTGTCGTGTGAAACGGTGGTCGCGAATGCACCGCGCCACTCTCCCCAACCGGTAAGCAGGCCGACGCGCGGCTTGCTGTCGGCGCGGCCGTGGCGATGAGCGACGGCGATCAACGTTGCGCCTTGCGGCGGAACGACGAAGCCATTCTCGACCGCGGCCAGAACCTCGCCCCACTGCGTGAAGCGCGGGCGATCGACCGTAGCGACCCTCACCTTTGAACCGGTCGACGCAATGGCGAAATCGGTCTCGCTCAATGGCTCGATTTTCATCGTGCCAGCGAGCGCTTCTACATTGGTCCTCGGCAGGGCATCGATCATCCGTCCGGCATCGGCGACCTGTTTGCCGCCGGCGATCACGGCACGGGCCGCGAGATCGGCAAGATCCTCGAAGATCACGATATCGGCGCGCCGTCCGGGGGCGATGAGGCCGAGGTCGGCACGGCCGAGGCGGGTCGCGGCGTTCAGCGTCGCGGCGCGAAGCGCCCATTCGGGCCTTAGGCCATAGCGCACGAGCCGCCGCACGACGTCGTCGAGCCCACCCGAGCGATCGAGATCATCAGGAAAGACATCGTCAGTGCAAAGCGTCACGGTTTGCGGCAGATGGCCGAGTGTATTCAGCGCCTCGACGAACTCGGGCAATAGGTGATCGTGCGAGCCGCGCAGTTCGATCGAGAGCCCGGCGCGAAGCTTGGCCATCAGGTCGTCAGAGGAAACCAGTTCATGGTCCGAGCTGACGCCCGCGGTCACGAAAGCCTGCAGGTCCGCGCCGGCAAGGCCGCGCGCATGGCCGTTGACCGGCTTGCCCGCGGCAAGCCCCGCCTGGACGATCGCCTGCATACGCGGATCGCCATCGATAACGCCGCGCATGTTCATCATCTCGGCGATGCCGCCGATTTCCGGCCAGGAAAGCATCGTGGCGATGACATCGGCATCGAAGTCGGCGCCCGCCAGTTCCAGGCCCGGCGCAGATGGTACGCTCGACGGCGCCAGCAGAACACAACGCAGCGGCAAGTCAGCGATGGCATCGGCAGCCCAGCGCACCCCGGCGATGCCGCTGACGTTGCCGAACTCGTGCGGATCCCAGACAACAGTCGTGACGCCGCGCGGCAGCACCGCATCGGCATAGGTCGCGGGCGTCACCATCGAGCTTTCGACATGCATGTGCGTGTCGATCAAGCCCGGCGACAGGAAGGCGCCGGAGGCATCGACGAACGAGGCGGCATCGCTGCGGCTGCCGGGGGCATGCACGCTGGCAATCAGCGAACCGACGAGGCCCACATCGGCAGCCCGCCTTTCACCGGTGACCATGTCGACGACAACGCCGCCGGAGATGAGTACGTCGAACGCCGCCACGCCACGCGCGGCTGCAACGGCACGCGCGCGCAGTTCGGCATCCATCAGGTCCATCGGCTCCTGCACACGGCTCACTTGGCGGCTTCCTTCATCAACGCGCCGAGGATCTGGGCGCGTGCCGTTTCCGCATGCACGTCGGTCGCGTATTCGGCGTTGAAGGCCGCATGGCTTTCTCGCGTCTCGACCACTGTACGCCCACGGGTCAGCGATCCTGCAAGCTCAGCATCGATGCGCGCCTTGCGGAAGGAGACCGCGCCGGCATTGACGAACGCGACTGCGGCCGTCGGATCGTAGATCGCCATGCCCGGCCGCCCGCGGCTGGTGCCGATGGAAACGTAGCCGGACAAGAGATCGGCGATCAGCGTGGCATTGACACCGCCCGTGGCACGAATGGGTGCAATATCATCGGGATAGGCGAAGACCTTGCGGCAAAGGTCGAGGTCGACCATGCGTAGCGGCAATTCGTGCGCCAGCACGATCGCCAGTGCTTCCGGGTCGGCGAAAGCGTTGAATTCGGCGGAGGCCGTATGGTTGCCGCTGGTCACGCCACCGCCCATCCAGGTCAGGTCGGTGATCTTCGCGGCCAGATCCGGGCGAGCAAGGCAGAGCGCGGCGAGGTTGGTCAGCGGCCCGAGCGCCAGGATACGGCGCGGCTCCTCGGTCTCCTCCTCCAACCAGCGGCAGAGCGCGGCGAAGGCGTCGCCCGTCGGCAGCGGTGGGGCCGCCGGAAGCGTCTGGCCGGCGGTCGGCATGCCGGTTTGCCCGAGGATCCGCTCCGCGGTTTCGAGCCTGCCGAGCACCGGCAAGGCGCGGCCCTCATGGATGGGAAACGACCAGCCGAATGCCATGGCCGCACTCGCCGCATTGCGCTTGACCTGCTCGAGCGGCGTGTTGCCGAACACGAGCGAGATGCCGTCAATCGTTTCATTGGCATGGAGAACGACGAGCACCGCAGCGATGTCGTCGAAACCCATATCCGTATCGATCCAGATGCCCATAGTTGGTTACCCGAACCGCTCAAGCCGGGCCGCCTTGGCGACCGGCAGATCGAAGGTAAGTTCCGTGCCCGGCTGGTGCGCAACCAGGCCCGCATCCTCTTCGGCTTTGATCGCGCCGAGCGGCGTATCGAGCAGGTATTCGCGTGTGCTGCCTGAGAAAGAGGCTCCGCGCACAGTGCCTTGGAAAGGACCTGAACCAAGGGTCACCATGCGCGGACGCCACGCAAGCCCTGCCGTGTCAGGCGGCAGGGATTCGGAAAGAGAAATCGGGCCGTTTGCGGCTTTGAGCTTGCCGCCTTCGGCTGCAAAAATGTTCTCGAAGCCGACGAAGTCGGCAACGAAGCGGGAAACCGGGCGGTTGTAGATATCCTCGGGCGTGCCGATCTGCTCGATGGCGCCGTTGAGCATCACCACGATCCGGTCGGCAAGCGACAGCGCCTCGCCCTGGTCGTGGGTGACGAAGATCATCGTCACGCCGGTTTCCTTCTGCACGCGCTGCAGCTCGGTGCGCATCTCCAAACGAAGCCGGGCGTCGAGGTTCGACAGCGGCTCGTCGAGCAGCAGGACCTTCGGCTCCATCACCATCGAACGGGCAAGCGCGACGCGCTGCTGCTGGCCGCCGGAAAGCTCTGCCGGCTTGCGCGTGGCGAACTTCGACAAGCCGACGGATTTGAGGCCGGCGGTCACACGCCTCTCGATGTCGTTTGCCGGCAGCTTCTTCAGCCGCAGGCCGAAGGCGACGTTTTCGAAAACCGACAGATGCGGAAAGAGCGCATAGGACTGGAAGACGAGCCCGACCGAACGCTTGTTGGCGGAAACCCGCGTGATGTCGACACCGTCGAGGCTAATGCGGCCCGAGGCGGGCGTCAGCAGCCCGGCAATCGAGCGCATCGTCGTCGTCTTACCGCAGCCGGATGGACCGAGGAACGCCACCAGTTCGCCCTTGCGGATCGACAGGTCGAGATCCTTCACCGCAACGGTATCGCCATAGGCGAGCGTGAGTTTTTCGAGGCTGAGGAAGGAAGCGTCAGACATAGCGGGAAAATCCTAGGAAGCGTTCGGCAAGGAAAACGATGCCGATGGACATGAAGGCGAGCAGCGCTGAAAGAGCGGCCACCGACGGGTCGTAGGTGATCTCCATATAGGAGAGCATGTCGATCGGCAGCGTGCGAACGCCAGGACCGGACAGGAACAGCGAGACCGGCACCTGGTTGAAGCTCGTCACAAAGCCGAGGATGAAGGCAGCGAGAATGCCGCTGCGGATATTCGGTATCACCACCCGGAAGAAGGCTCCGGCGCGCGAGGAGCCGAGCAGCACCGCTGCCTCCTCGATGTCGGAGCGCAGATTGTTGAGGCTCGCCGAGACGACACGCACAGCATAGGGCAGCACCAGCGCCGTATGCGCAAGGAAGAGCGCGAGCGTGATGTTGAATCCGAACGGTACGACGATATAGCGCAGCAGCGCCAGGCCGACGATGATACCCGGCACGATGATCGGCAACGACACGATCGTGCGGATGGTTTCGCCGAAGGGCAGCTTGTAGCGCGAAAGCGCGTATGAAGCGGGAATGCCAAGCACCAGCGCCATTGCGGTACCGCCGATGGCAAGGAACATCGACACGGCGAAGCTTTCACGGAAGCTTTCGACGGTGAAGACCTTGGCGACCCATTTCAGCGAGAAGCCTTGCGGCGGGAAAGCCAGGGTCTCGCCGCCCGACAGCGATGCCGCGACGATGATGAAGAACGGCCCGATCAGGAAGGCGATCACCAGAAACAGGACGAGGGGAGAAAAGACGCGGGGGGTCATCGCTTGTTCCTCGCGGTGGCGAGCCGTTTCAGGAGTAGATTGGCGGCAAAGCTCATGACGATCAGGATGAAGGCAATGACGCTCGCCGAGACGAAATCATTGGCGACGGTGACGCGCTGGTAGAGCAGCGTCTCGAGCATCAGCACCTTGGAGCCGCCGAGGATTGCCGGGGTGATATAGGCAGTCAGCGAACCGGTGAAGACCAGGGTACCGCCAATGACGAGACCTTCCTTTGTGAGCGGAAGAATGACCTTCCAGAACACCTGGAACCAGTTGGCACCCAGCACGCGCGCCGCCGGAATGGCATCCTTCGGCATGTTCTCGAGCGCGCTGATCAGCGACAGGATCATCAGCGGCAGGAACAGCTGCAACAGGCCGATAAACACGGCTGTCTCGGTGAAGAGAAAGCGGATCGGTTCGTCCGAAAGGCCGATGAGCTGCAGCGCCTGGTTGACAATGCCGGTGCGCCCGAGAATGACGATCCAGGCATAGGTGCGGGCGACCGACGAAATCATCAGCGGCAGCACGACAAGGCCGATCATCTGCCCCTTGCTGCGCGGCGAAAGATTGACGATCGCAAAGGCAGCGGCATAGCCGAGCACGGCCGAGACGGCAGTCACCATCAGACCGAGCCGGAACGTGCGCAGGAAGACCGTGCGGTTCAGCGGGTCGGTGAAGAAATCGACATAAGCGGTCAGCGACCAGCTGTCGGCGCTACGAAAGCCTTCGGCGAGCAGAATGACGACGGGCGCCAGAAAGACGATCGCCGCAAAGACCGCCGCCGGCAAAGCGAGCGCCAGTGCCTCGGCGCGGTTCTGAAACATCCCTGGTCTTCCTTTCGTCGCGTTCATTCACTGCGGGATCGGCTCAAAGGTTGCCGGCCGACCCGCAAAATTGCCCCCATCACGGCGATGGGGGCGTTTGTCGATGGCTGTTACTGTCCGACCTGGGCGTTCCACTCGGAAAGCCAGGCTTCGCGGTTGTCGAGAGCGACGGCCGACGGAATGAGCTTGAGGCTCTTCACGGTTTCCTCGCCATAGGTGAGGTTTTCAGCGATTTCCGGCGCGACCTTGACGTCCTTGTTGGCCGGGCTGTCGACCAGCTTTTCTGCAAGTGCCGTCTGGATTTCGGTCGAGAGCCAGAAGTCCATGAATTCCAGCGCCAGGTCCTGGTTTTTGGCGCCCTTGGTCAGAACCATGACGTTCATGCCGCCGGTCTGGCCTTCCTTCGGCGTCGCCCACTTGATCGGCAGGCCGAGCTTGGTGAAGCCCTCCCAGGAGAAACGCCCGATCGGGGCGGCCCAGATCTCTTCCTGCTGCATCAGTTGCACGAGCTGCGAAGACTTGACGTAGAAGGTGACGATTTCGTCCTTCTTGGCGCCGACGGCGGCGATGGCTTCCTTCAGATCCGGCGTATTCTTGCCGATCGCCTCACCGACCATGTAGAGCGCCGGCGGGCCCTGATTTGTGGTGACGTTCGGGAAGGCGACATGGCTGGCGTTCTTCTCGTCGAGCAGATCAGCCCAGGAGTTCACTTCCATCTTGTCGGAGCGGTAGACGATCGACGTTGCGTAGAAGGTGTAGCCGACGCTCATGCCGTCGCCGTTCGGATCCTTGGCGAGATCGTAGAGCTTGTTGAAATTCGTGAGCTTCGTGTTGTCGATCTTTTCGATCAGGCCGGCGCGCGAGGCCGAGAGAGCGTCAGCCATGGAGACGACGGCCATATCGACGACCGGGCTTGCCTTGTTGGCCTCCATCTTTGCGAGGCGCTCAACGCTGTTGCCGGTCTCGACCACCAGTTTGCAGCCACACTTGGCTTCGAAGGGCGTGTAGACCAGTTCCTTGAAAGCGTCCTGGGCAAAACCGTAGACGGAAATGGTCAGCGTCTTTTCCTGGGCGGAAGCGGCATGTGCAGCGACGAGCAAAAGCGCGCTGGAGGCGAGCAGGATCTTCTTCATGGCTGGTGTTCTCCTTCGGGGGCTGAGGTTCTGGCGTCGGCAATCGTACTTGCGTTGGCGATCGTCTGGGCAGGCTGGAACTGTGTTCTGGGCGGCGCGGCGCTCGACTGGCGCACGACCAGCTGCATCGGCACTTCGGCGTTGTCGGCGGTCACCGGTGCGCCGATGGCGGCATCGGTCGGGTCGCGCTCGCCGATCGCTTTTACAAGTGCTTCGACGGCAATCGCGGCGATCCGCGTCATGTCCATGCGCGCCGTGGTCAGTGCCGGCGTTACCACCGGCGACCAAATGAGATCGTCAAAGCCGGTAACACTTGCTCTCTCCGGCACGTTGATGCCGGCGCGCTGCAGTTCGGTCAGCGCCCTGAGCGCATGAAGATCGGAGACGCAGGCAAAGGCGGTAAAACCTTGCGCGACCTTCTCGGCAAGGCCGAGCGGACAGCCCTTGCCCTGCTCGCGCTCGAGCGGTTCGATCCACAGGGTTTCGACGAATGCGCCCTCGGCAAGCGCCGAGCGAATGCCGCCGATGCGGTCGTTCTGCACGTTGGAGGCGGGATTGTTGCCGATGATGAGAACACGCTGGTGTCCGAGCGCTTTCAGATGCTCGGCGATCTGGCGGCCCCCGCCCCAATGGTCGGCGGCAACAGTATTGCCTGGCGTGGACGGCGTATCGATGACCGCCACGGGACAGCCGACATCGGCGATGCGGGTCCCTCGCCGCGGCACGATGACCATGCCGTCGACATCGCGATCGATCAGCCGCTCGATGGCCTTGGTCTGGGTGGTGACGTCCCCACGGGAGTCGGCGATCAGAACGCCGTAACCGGCTGACGACGCAGCCAGCTCGATTGCCTGTGCGATCTGCGGGAAGAGAGGATTGGCGATATCGGGAAGCACGAGCCCGATGACGGCGGTTCGGCCGGTGCGGAGCGCCCTGCCCGCAAGGCTCGGGACATAACCGAGTTCGGCGGCCGTCGCGCGGATCTTCTCGGCCATTTCGGCAGAGACACGCCCCTTACCGGAGAGCGCGTTGGAGACCGTCGCCGCGGAGACGCCCAGTGCTCTGGCAATCCTCGTCAGTTTTGGTCCGGAACGCGCCAAGGCCGTGGTTTCCGTTATCGATGATTAAACGATTAATCATGCGATATATCAGAATGCCGCAACTGTCGAATCCTTTTGCCGGCACAGGATGAAATTGTGGATCCAATCGGACCGTGGACTGTGGACAAGCGGCCACCGACTCGCGTCCATTGGTTCAGTCTGAAATGCTGACAGTAAAGCGAAGCGGTCAAATGCCACCTGTTCACCGACATCACTTAACGGCCCCAGCAAAACCCTGCAGGATACCATCATGACGTTTCAGCGGAGGCGCCGGATCGTGCGGCGCCAGCGAACCGGGACCGCGCTTCTTGTGGTCGCGCTCATTTCCTTTCTGGCCGGAATGACCGACGCCATCGGCCTGCTGACAGTCGGCGACTTCGTCTCTTTCATGAGCGGCAACACGACACGAGCCGCGACAGCCGTCGCCGAAGGCAACATCCTGCGGTCGCTCATCCTTCTCGGCTCGCTCGCGGTCTTCGTTGTCGGCAATGCCATGGGAACGATCGTTTCAAGCAGGTTTCGTGCGGGCGGCGTTCTTTTCGGCGTCACCGTCACCCTCGCCCTTACCGCCGCAGGTGGCGACCACCTGCCGAACGAACTGCGCTTCTATTTCATCGTCCTTGCCATGGGCGTCGTGAACGCCTCTGTCGAGCATATCGAGGGCCTGCCGATCAGTCTCACCTATGTAACGGGCGCCCTGTCCCGCTTCGGCCGTGGCTTGGGCCGGTGGATCATCGGCACAGGCAACATACAATGGACGATCCAGATCGTGCCCTGGATCGGCATGCTTGGCGGGGCGATCGTCGGCGCCATGCTCGAGTACCGCTTCGGACAGCTCTCGCTCTGGGCCCCGACAATCCTCTCCGGTCTGTTGTTCACGCTGGTGTTGATGATTCCGCGGCGGTGGTCGCAGCGATATGCGCAGCGCTGAACCGGCGGGAGCGGCCCTCCGGTTTTAGGAACGCCCTTCGCTTGCCGATGCCAACAGCGGGTGCAAATTTCAACTTCGCCAAACAAAACGAACCAAAATTCCCACTAAATTGGTGGGGAATTTGTATGATGCGCCGCAACCGCCCGATGTGTACATTCGGATGGCAAGCGCGACCTCGCGTAATGAGCATATATGCAGGAGTTAGGGAAATGACTGGCAACACGATCGACTTTGGCAGACTTTCAGGACAGGGCCGGAAAGGAAGGCGTTCTATCCTCGCCACCGCGGCCTTGGCCATGGTTCTGTCGACGAGCACGGTAGCGCTCGCGCAGGACGCAAACTTCGATCCGGATGCCTCCATCGTCATCGGCTCGCTCTATGAACCGCAGAATCTGGACAACACCGCCGGCGCCGGCCAGGGCATCAACGAAGCCTTCAACGGCAACGTCTACGAGGCGCTATTCACGCTGACCGACGCGGGTGACGTCGCTCCCGGCCTCGTGGCCGAGCAGACCATCAGCGAGGACGGCCTGACCTATACGTTCAAGCTTCGGCCGAACGTGACCTTCCATTCCGGCGACCCGCTGACGGCGCAGGATGTGAAGCACAGCATCGAGCGCGTCGTGGCACCGGATTCCAAGAGCTCGCGCAAGAAGAGCCTGGCGACGATCAGCGAGATCCAGACGCCCGACGACCAGACGGTGGTGGTCAAGCTCTCCGCCCGCTCCATCTCGCTGCCCTATAACCTCAGCTACGTCTGGATCGTCAACGACGCGGCGAAGGATCTGAACGCCAGTGAAGATGGCACAGGCCCTTACCGCCTGGACGAATGGCGCCGCGGCTCGTCGCTGGCGCTGACCCGCAACGACAAGTACTGGGGCACGGCGCCGACCAATGGCGAAGTCGTCTTCCAGTACTTCACCGATGCCACTGCGCTGAACAATGCGCTCCTGACCGGTGCCGTCGATGTCATCACCAGTGTCCAGAGCCCGGATTCGATCGCCCAGTTCAAGGACAATCCTGATTTCACGGTGACCGCCGGCCAGTCGACCACCAAGGAGCTTCTGGCGTTCAACGACAGGGTCGAGCCGTTCAACAACGTCAAGGTTCGCAAGGCCATCGCCCGCGCGGTCGACGACAAGAAGCTTCTGCAGTCGATCTGGGGTGAATACGGCACGCTGATCGGTTCCTTCGTGCCGCCGACCGATCCGTGGTACGTCGACCTGACCGGCGTCGATGCCTATGACGTCGAAAGCGCCAAGGCGCTTTTGAAGGAAGCCGGTTTTGCCGATGGCTTCTCGTTCAAGCTCGACACGCCCAACTATGATCCGCATCCGATCGTTGCCCAGTTCCTGCAGAGCGAACTGGCGAAGGTCGGCATCAAGGTCGAAATCAACATCATCACCGCCAACGAGTGGTACACCAAGGTCTATAAGGCGCATGACTTCCAGGCGACGCTGCAGGAACACGTCAACCACCGCGACATCGTGTTCTACGGCAATCCCGACTTCTACTGGGGATACAACAACCCGAAGGTTGTCGACCTGATCAAGGAATCGGAAGCTGCGGCCAACACCGACGAGCAGGCGGCCAAGCTGACGGAGGCAAACCGCATCATCGCCGAGGACGCGGCAAGCAACTGGCTTTATCTCTATCCGCAGATCGTGGTTTCGAGTTCCGCCGTCACCGGTTACCCCGTCAACGGCCTGAACTCACAGTTCTTCGCCTACAACATCAAGAAGAGCGGGAACTGATCGCTCGTTTCCCAAGCGATCCGTTATAGTCGCGTACATGTAAGGAGCCCCCGAGCGAGTTGGGGGCTCCCTTTGCCTTGCAGCTGACGGCGATTCATTGCGTCGACAACGCTACGTCAGATCTTTTCCAAGCAACACGACAGTCATGGCGCGCCAAGGACGCATCAGCGTTCGAAACGTGCTGCATCATTCCCGTGAAATCGATGAGGGTATAAGGGATTATGCAGTAGCCTCCTCGTTGATTTTGTGCAAAAGCCAGCGCTCCGGCCCCGGGTATTACACCCGTCGGACGAAAGGAAGCCTACCATTCTCGCCTATGTCCTGCGCCGCCTCGCCATCCTGATCCTGTCGCTGCTGATTGCGGCGGTGGTGCTGTTTGTGCTGTTGCGCCTGCTGCCGGGCGACCCGGCGAACGCCCTGCTTTCCGTCGGCGCCGATCAACAGCAGATCGAGGCAGCGCGCGAACAGGTCGGCTCCAACTTACCGCTCTGGGAGCAGTTCCTGCGCTTCGTCGGCAGCCTTGCGCGCTTCGATCTCGGAACGTCCTTCGTCAGCGGCAAGCCCGTTATCGAGGAAATCGCCGCCCGTCTAACCGTAACGGTGCCGCTGGCGCTGCTGGGCTTTGGGCTCGCCGTTATGATCGCCGTGCCGCTCGGGATCGTTTCGGCAGTCAAGGCCAACCGCTGGTACGGCGCGGCCATATCGACCGTGTCGCAGCTTGGCATCGCCATCCCGGTCTTCTGGGTCGGAATCCTGCTTGTCACCGTCTTTGCGGTCAATCTTCGGCTCTTTCCGTCGGGCGGTTATCCCCGGCGCGGCTGGCAGAACGAGGGCCAGGTTCTCTATGCGCTCGCGCTGCCGGTGCTGACGATCGGGCTGGTCATGGCCGCCTCGCTGATCCGCTACATCCGATCCGCAACCCAAGATGTTCTCGGCAGCGACTATCTGCGGACGGCGCGTGCGCTCGGCGCCAGTTTCTCGCAGGCGCTGATCCGGCACGGCATTCGCAACGGCGCCGTGCCGATCGTCTCGATCCTGGGCATCGAGCTTGCAACGACCCTGCTTGGCGCGGTCGTGGTCGAGCGGGTGTTCGCCCTGCCCGGCCTTGGCTCGATGCTGCTGCTGGCGATCGAACAGCGCGATTACCCCAACGTCCAGGGCGTGTTGTTCATCTCCACCCTGCTGGTGCTGCTGATCGGCTTTGCCGCCGATCTGCTTCAGCGGCTGATCGATCCCCGCTTGCGCGAACGGGCGACAGGAGCTGCGCCATGACCGCGCTTGACCTTTCGACGGGTAGACCCGCCCGCAGACACTCGCTGTCGCTTTCCATCGGGCTTGCCCTTGTCGGCCTCAATGTCGCGGTTGCACTCCTCACCCTGTTCTGGACACCCTATGACCCGCTCAATGCCTCCGGCGGCCGGCTCGAAGCGCCGTCGCTGCTGCATTGGGTCGGAACGGATCGGCTCGGCCGCGATTACCTGACGCAAATCATGATCGGCGCGCGCACGGCGTTGATCGTCGGTACTGGCGCTGTTGCGATCGGCGCCTCGATCGGCGTGACGCTCGGCATCCTCGCCGCTTTCGCGACGCGCCTGCTCGACGATGTCATGGCCGCCACCCTGGATATTCTGATCGCGTTCCCGACGCTGCTGCTGGCGATGCTGGTGGTCGCGGCCAGCGACAGTGCTAGCCTGTGGTCGGCGACCCTGGCACTTGGCCTGGCGATTTCGGCGATCGTCGCCCGCTTGACGCGGATCCTTGCCAAGCGTGTGCTGCGCCAGGACTACATCGTCGCATCCCGGACCTCCGGCACCTCGTGGCCCGGCGTCGTCGTGCGCCATGTACTGCCCAACATCTGGCCGACGCTCTCGGTGAACTTCGCCTTGCAATTCGGCCTGGCAGTGATCGCGGAAGCGTCGCTCTCCTATCTCGGCCTGGGCGCACCGCCGCCGAACGCATCCTGGGGCAGGCTGCTGCAGGAGGCACAGGGCACGGTCTATACCGCCCCCGTCGGCGCGATTGCACCCGGCATTGCCCTCGTCGCACTGGTCATTGGCATGAACCTGCTTGCCGACGGCCTGCGGGACGTCGGCGACCCGACACGCGGGAGATCGCGATGAGCGCCTTGCTTTCCGTTCAGGGCCTGACCGTCCGCGCTAGCGGCAAGACATTGGTCTCGGACCTGTCGTTCTCCATCGGCTCCGGCGAGCGAATGGGACTGATCGGCGAATCCGGCTCGGGCAAGTCGATGACCGCTATGGCCATTACCGGCCTTTTGCCGGCGAACATCTCCGTCACCGGCTCGATCGTGCTCGATGGCCAGGAGGTGGTCGGCACTGAAGACAAGCGCCTGAACCGGCTGCGCGGGGTCGCAACCGCCGTCGTCTTTCAGGAGCCGCTGACAGCCCTCGATCCGCTGATGAGAATCGGCAAGCAGATCGCCGAGCCGGTGCGCCGCAGGCTCGTGCGCGAACAGGGACGCGCGACGCGTTCAGCGGTCGACCGCGAAGTGCTCGACCTGCTCGACAAGGTCGCCCTGCCGCAACCGGAGCGCATTGCCAACGCCTATCCGCACGAAGTGTCGGGCGGCCAGCGCCAACGTGTTGCGATCGCCATGGCGCTTGCCTGCCGCCCAAAACTTCTGATCGCCGACGAGCCGACGACCGCGCTCGACGTCACCACCCAGGCCGAAATCCTCAAGCTGCTCGACGGGCTTGTGCGTGAAACGGGAATGGCGCTGCTCTTCATCAGCCATGACCTGCCTGTTGTTGCCGAAGTGGTCGAGCGTGTGATGGTGCTGCGCGACGGCATCGCGCTTGAAGAGGGCGCCGTTGTCGACGTGTTTAGCAACCCGTCGCACGACTATACGCAGACGCTTGTCGATGCCGCGCGCATGTTCGACGAGGCCCTTGGACGGACGGGATCGTGATGCTGGACCTGCAGAATGTGAACTTCGGCTATTCCCGTCACCGCAAGATTTTGAGCGACGTGTCGTTCAGCGTGCGCGCCGGCGCCAGCGTTGGACTGGTGGGCGAGTCCGGTTCGGGCAAGACGACACTGCTGCGGCTGCTGCTCGGTCTGGAGCGGCCCACGAGCGGCACGATCCGCTTCGGCGACGATGCACTCGATCCGGCCGATGGCGCGTTCATGCGCCGTTACCGGCGCGCGGTGCAGCCGGTGTTCCAGGACCCCTATTCGTCGCTCGATCCTCGCCAGAAGGTGCTCGACATCATCGCTGAGCCGCTGCAATCGCTGCGCATCGCCGGTCCACGCAAGGATGCGGTGGCGCAAGCCCTGGAGGCTGTGGGCCTGCCGCTCGATGCCATGCAACGCTACCCGCACGAATTTTCCGGCGGACAGCGCCAGCGCATCGCGATTGCGCGCGCAATCGTCGCCCGTCCACAGATCATTCTTGCCGACGAAGCCGTCAGCGCTCTCGACCTGTCGACCCGCATCCGGATCGTCGAACTGTTCAAGACGCTGTCGGCAACGCTGACGCTGGTGTTCGTTTCGCACGACCTTGGTGTCGTCGCATCGCTTTGCGAAGAGATGGTCATCCTCGAAAAGGGACAGGTGGTCGAGAGCGGCAAGACGCGCGATATCCTGACGGGGCCCCAGCATCCCTATACACAGCGGTTGCTTGCCAGCATTCCGCGCATGCCGGCCTGAGCGCTTCGGTCACTCACGAATCTACCGTTAGCGACCCCCTCACCAACGAACAAAGTACCTTGATCTAGAACAACCCCCCGTCGAGCGGAGTTGCCCATAGTGCCGCCGGCCGCAGATTCCCTGCCGCCGCATGCCCTGAATGGCAATTTTCAACTTCTTCTGGGGGTCCGGAATCATGTCTACTCGCTCCATCCTTCCAACCGCCGCCGCACTCGTTTTGCTGGCGGCCTCGGTCACTGCGGCTCAAGCCTCGGACCTTACCGCGCCGAGCGAGGCCGCCGCTCAGCTACCGGCTGCAAGCGAGCAGAGCCCATGGATGATCCGCGCCCGCGCGCTTGCCGTTTTACCCCAAGACAAGGCATCGCTGCAGTTGAATGGCACGTCACTTGACGGCGAAAAAGTCGGCGTCAGCAACTCGGTCGTGCCCGAACTCGATATCACCTACTTCTTCACCGACAATCTTGCGGCGGAACTGGTCCTGGGCACGACCCCGCACAGCGCAAGGGGCAGCGGTTCGATCGCCGGTCTCGGCGAGATCGGCAAGGCCTGGTTGCTGCCGCCGACACTGACGCTGCAGTACCACGTCAATCTCACCGACACGATCAAGCCCTATGTCGGCGCCGGCGTGAACTACACCATCTTCTACAATGAAAAAGCCCAGGGCGACTTCTCCAGCTTCAACCTCAAGAATACCTTCGGCGTGGCCCTGCAGGCCGGTGTCGACATCAAGCTCGACGATCACTGGGGTATCAACTTCGACGTGAAGAAACTGTTTCTCGAGCCAGAGGTCAACGCGACCCTGCCGGGCGCCGGCACGGTGACGGGCAAGGTCAAACTCGATCCCTGGCTGATCGGCACAGGCATTACCTACCGCTTCTGACGTTTTTCGCCAGCGGATGACACCGCTTCAGGTCTATAGCGCCGCGCGCCATATTAGACGCGCAAAGGTTGCTGTAGCGCTTTGAATGGCTGCATGTTTTTATCCTTGAATCGAATAGGATTTAAGGAAACATGCAGTGGAAAATCTCCGCCCTCGCCGTTACACGGCGAGGGCAGCAACCAAACGGACAGTCGTACGTCATGCGTGATGGGCGGTGACGGCCTTGACCAATCCGGTCGTCAATTCACGGCTGCTCGCATGCGAAATATCGCCGAGCGACAACATGCCGACCATTCGCTTTTCGTCATCGATCACCGGCAGGCGCCGTATCTTCTTGCTCTCCATCAGGCGAACAGCCTCCTCGATCGTTTCGCTGGTGCGGCAGTAGACGATATCCCTTGTCATGACATCGCGCGCAGTCAGCAACGCAGCGTCGTCGTGCCCGTTTGCCCATGCCCGCAACGCAATGTCCCTGTCCGTCACCATGCCGATGAGGCGATCGTTTTCGCCGACCGGCAGAGCGCCGATGTCTTCGTCACGCATAATCCTTGCCACGGTGCGCAAGTCCGTTTCAGGCGCTATCCAGCGCGCGCCGGGGTGCATCGCTTCCCACGTTCTCATTGCATCCTCCTACGGTTTGGAGGAATGACGATAGCCGAAGATCGTGGCCAATCATTGATCCTGACGGCCGACTTGTTCGCCGAACGTCGCTTATCGCAACTCCAGCAGGAAGTAGGTCGTCGGGCCGGACGGGCCGTCGTTGCTCAGGCGAAATTTAACCGCACCGGCGCCATCGACGACCGGTGGGTGAACTGTTCCGTCAAGACCCACCGGTGAAATGCGCCACTTGGCCGCCGTCTTCGACAGGGAGAGATCGACAGTCCCCTGCCGGATCAACACCGGCAACCGGCCAAAACTCTCGATGACCTTCTCTTCACTGTCACGGAACGTCATGTCCGTGTTCTGGGCGTCGGTTGCAAAGATCAACAGGAAACGCCGGCTGTCGGACAGGGTTGCCGGAGGATCGAGCGCCGAGAGAGCGACAAGACCGTTGCCGTCGGCGCGCTCCACCCGCAGCACACCGAGGTCGACCGGTTCGCGCAGGGACGCAAACGCCATCGCTTCCGTCGCCGGCGTCGCTACGCGCAGCTGCCTGGCGAAACGATCGAGAACGATTTCACCGGTGCTGCTTTGATAGATGCCGGCATCGACGGTCGTTGCGTTGTCCGGCTTCAACCTACTGCTCGCACGCAGCAGCGCCAGCACATTGTCGCTGCTTTCCCGCCGCGGCTGGGTAACCGCGATCGCATCACCCAATCGCTCGGCGCGTTCCAGACCGATACGACCGACCAGGGCAAGATCGGTCAGAGACTCCGGCTCGCGCGCCTGCATGTCGTCCGTCAGATCCTCCTCGCCGCGCACGGAAAATGGGATCGTCACATCCGAGGTCGCGACATCGCCGCGCCGATAGAGCAAGGCGGCCAGGGTTTCGCCCGCGCGCGCAACCGGATCGAGGGCGATCGCGTAGGGCAGCATCGCTTGCTTATGCGGAAACGGCTCACCATAGGCGAGCGCGATCGGTCCATGGCCGTGGCGGCAAAGGGCGTCCCAGCCCTGAAGGGCGGCATAGGCCGGCATGGCAAGACCACCCTCGTAGCGGTAGCGGTTCCAGAACAGGTGGTCGTATTCGCTGACGACAAACGGTTTTCCGAGCCAGCGCGATGCAGCGATCATCCTGATGTAGTTGACGCTATCGGCAATTGAGCTGGTTTGAAGGAGTTCGCTGCCCGGCGTGTAGCCGCCGACCCAATCGTGGTAGGTGTTCGCCGTGATGACTTGGAGGTCGCGCCTGCTGAGGGCCATCTGGCTCGACGGCCAGTTGTTGTAGTTGGTGATCAGGCCCGTGTAGCCAAGGTCGCGCAGAACCTTGCTCATGCGTGCGGTGGAGGCACGCTCGGTTTCGACAAAGAATGCCTGAAGATCGCGCAGACGCGGGCTGTCGTTATAGCGGTCCCGAGGCAACCTGATCCCGCCGGTTTCAAGCACTTCCCCGGAATCAAGCACGCCCCAGACCTTCGCCAGGCTCGCCGTCGTGCCGTAACGCTTCTTCAGCCAGAGATTGAACGGCTGAGCCAACCGGTCGTCATAGGGAGCCCGGCCGGGCCGATCATGAACCACCGCCTCAAACTCCAGGCCATTCTCATTGGCCAGAATGACCAGGGCCAGGGCCTCGTCGCGGATCGGAGCTTCGCCTGTGTAAGGGTTCACGCGCCCGAGGACCGCCTGCTGCAACCGCCTCCAATGCTCAAAGGTCCGATCGTCCAGATGTAGCATGAGTTTTACATCGCCGCCGGTGTCCCAGCGGTCATCGAAACCGCCATAGGCGCCACGCGGCGACGACAGGCCGTCGATAATCCAGTGGATGCCGTTGCGCTTCAGGGCCGCAAGCAGATACTGGATCCGATCGAGCGTTTCCGGGTCGAAATCGAGATCCCGATCACGCCCGAACATCAGACTTGCGTCGACGAAATGCAGGCGCGCGATGTTGTAGCCATGCATCGCCAGCTGGCGCGCATAACGGTCCGCGCCTTCATGATCGGGGGAGCCGCCGGACGCAGGGCTCCAGGCAAGCGAGGCGCACAACATCCTGACCGGCGTATCCGGCGCTTTCGCATAGGCGAGACGTCCCTCCTTGCCGACAACCAGTCTATGACCGCCATCGATCCGGCCGTTGGGCAGGATGGACGAGAAGTCGAGCGGGCTGCCTGGTCGCAATTCGAGGGAGATCTCCTTCACCGGAACCCATTGATCCGCGGCGCGCGCAGGCACGCACATCACCGCAAGCGCCAGCACCGTAGCCAGACATCTCTGGCGCATCAAGCTACCGCTCCAAGCAACTTGCTCTCGATCGGAACCTCCGGTCTTCGCCGCCGCCCGAAAAAACCGACAGGCAGTGCAGCGGCGTGGAAGAACCAGGCGACGACCGTGTACAGCCCCATGTTCAAGCTGCCTTTGCGAATGCTCATCAACACGATGACTGCGGCGAGGACAGCGAAGACGATGCCCAGGCCGACAGCCAGGCTCGGCGAGAACAAAAGCACACAGAGCGAGAGCGCCCACCACAGATAGACGAGACACCAGAGCTTCAGCTCCGGCAGCTCACGCAGCAGCTGGAAGAAATACGGCCGACCGAGCGACGCGCGCAGAAGTTCGCCGATACCGAAGAGATATTTGCTTTTCCAGCGTCGAACCAGCAGGCGATAGGAATTGACAGTATGTCCGAAGTGCTGAACGAAACGCCGGTCAAGGCGATGCAACCCCCATCCGGCGCTTCGCAGCCGGATGCCGAGATCGAATTCTTCGTATCCGTGCAGGTTGCGATCGGAGAGGTAACCGACCGCTTCGATCGCATCGCGCCGGTAGAGCCCACCGCCGTTCATCCGGTCGATCGATCCGATCCGGTTTTCCGGCGAGTTGCGATTGACGCGACGCGAGAACTCGAGATTGGACGTCAGCATCTCCTGGACATGGCCGGTAACGCCGGCAACCTCAGGATTGTCGGCGAGAAACGCCACGGCGACGGCGAGAAAATCACGGTCGAGCAACATGTCTCCGTCAAGCAGACAGAGATGGTCGCCTTTGGAGTATTGAAAGCCGAGCTGCGGGCCAATGCCGCAGCTTGGCCGCGCCGGCGGGCTGATCTGGGCGATGACGACGGGATATTGCGCGGCAATCTCGACCGTTCGGTCGGATGAGCCGCTGTCGGCGACGATGACTTCGCCACCTGTCGCTCCGAGGGCAGCAAGCGCACTTTCAATCGTGGCCGCTATTCGCTTCTCTTCGTTCAGCGTCTTGATGATGACGGATACTGACAAGCGCGCCTCCAAAATCACCGGGGCGTCTACAGCGCCGCGCGTCAAATATGACGCGCGAAGGACGCTGTAACGCTTGAATCCTGCTGCATAATTTTCTCCTTAAATCGATTCCGATTTAAGGAATTATGCAGTAGCCAAGCGTCCCGGCGCAGCCAGTTCTACCCGCGATACTTTGAGTTTTGGTTTATTTGCACCAGCAATTGCAGCAGACGCGACCGATTGCGGATAAGGACCCAACCCGAAGCCACGCCGCATGCACCGCCAAGCAATTTGATGGCGAGGTCCCCGATCCGGGCGTGACGGTCTGCCGACACCACCTGCAGCAATTCGAACCCGATGGCGGTGGCCAAAACGAGCCCGAGGACAAGCAGGAGCCGCCGGGGATAGGCAATTGCAAAGAGCAGCCCCATCAGCCCGAACGCGCCGAACCGCTCGACATGCACGAACGTGCCCATACGCGGGCGCAGATCGAGTGGTGATAGGGTCGAATAGGCGATCACGGCGAATATGAGCCAGCCAAATAGGCCAGCGGCGCGTTTGATATTCATACTGTTCTTGTCTCTCCGCACCGCACACAACACGGCAAAAAATCAGCCCGACGGCAACAGGGATGTCGCGTGCGATTGCGCGCGATCTACTTTGCCACCAACGCGCTATACACCGCGACGGTCTTTTCCGCCACGCTTGTCCAGCTATAGGCGGCTTCGGCGTGCGCCGCACGGGCGCGCATCTCGCTTTCACTGGGCGGATTGGCAAGCTTCGCCGTCATCGCCGATGCCAGCGCCTCGACATCGCCAAGCGGGAAATATTCGTCGCGTGCAAGGCCAAGCTCGACATTGGCAACGATATCGCTCGCGAGAACCGGCAAGCCATAGGCCATGGCCTCCAGCAGGGCGATCGGCATGCCCTCGTGGCTGGAAGGCAGAACGAATAGTGCCGCATTGCCGAAAAGCTCCGCAAGCCGGTCACCGGACTGAAAGCCCGTTAGAACGACACCTGCGATATCACCTGCCAGCCTTCTCACCTCCTCGGTGTAGGACGTCTCGAATTCCGCACCGCCGGCCAGCACCAACCGGAACTCCGGACTGGAACATTTGGCATAGGCGCGGATCAGATCGAGCTGGCGCTTCTCGGGCACGACCCGTGCGGCAAGCAGAATGTACCGCCGTGGCGCAAGGCCGAACTCGGCAAGAATGCCGGTCTCGCCCCTGGACGGCGTGACCGACACCCCGTTGGGCACAAGGGCCATGGACACATTGTGCCGCGCGCCCATGGTCTCAGCGATATCCTTCGAAATGGCGATCCGCCCGCTTGCAAAGCGCATGCCCAGGCGTTCACCGAGCTTCAGCGTACCCTTGGCAAGAGCACCCCATTTTTGCCGGTCGTAGTCATAGCCATGATGGGTCACGACCACCTTCAGGCCGAGCATTCTCGCAAGCGGGACGAACAGTGCTGGCCCGATCGCATGGATATGCAGCACGTCGGGACGCTGCCAGCCCGCGTAGCAAACACCCATGAAAGTGTGAACGATGGCTTCCAGCGCCATCCGGCGCGGCGCCCAGAACGGAACGACACGAATGCCATTCCAGCTGTAGGGGACAGATGCCGGAAGATATCGGCGCCGCCCGATCACGTCGACGTCCCAGCCGTGCTTCGCGAGCTTGCCGGCAAGGATCTCGACATGCTTTTCGATGCCGCCCTGCACATCCGGAATTCCGCGCAGGCCCAGCATCATCACGCGCCGCCGTCCGGTTCGCGCGCTCAGCCGTCGATCTTTGCCTGTCAACTCGCGATGATTGTGCACGAGGTGGACTCCACGCTGGGCAGTACCGCCCTTCCCGTCGACGCCTTCCAATATTCCAGATTGTACAATCTCAGTGGAAACCGACGGCTGTTGCCGACGATCAACTTGCGAGACTCGTAACTTCCTGCCCATGGCGTGGCCTCAAAGATTGCGCACCCAAGGCCATTTACGTTAACAATACTTAATAAGATCGTAATTAAATCGTTAAATATCTAATTGTTCGATCAATAAACGAACATATTTAATGCCGCGGTAAGTATATTCGCAAGTCTTGGTTAATGACGCAAGGATAAATCTGCCCAACTAGGTCGCCCCGAGCGCGGCATAGAGATCAAGCGTTCTGTCGCGATAAGCATTGGCGGAGAAATCCCTGGATATCCACGCCCTGCCGGCAGCGCCCATGCGGGCGCGCGCTGTCGGCCCAAGAGCGGTCATGCCGGCCAGCGCCCTTGCCAGATCCTCGGCGTCTCCCGACGTTGCCGTCATGCCCGTTTCCCCGACCTGGATCATTTCCGGAATGCCTCCGACGGCTGAACCGACCACCGGCCGTCCCAGAGCATAGGCTTCCAGCAAGCTGATGGGCGCATTTTCGTACCATTCCGACGGCAGTACGAGTGCCCTGGATGATCCGATCAATTTGTGTAGGCTCTCGCCTGAGAGATATCCGGTGAACGTCACGTCTGCATTAAGCTCGCTCGCGAGCCGACGAAGCGATGCCTCTTCGGGGCCTGTACCGGCGACGACCAACCGCTGTTTCGAAAGTGCCGCCGCCTTGATCAGCGTGGCGATGCCCTTTTCGGGCGCAAGCCGGCCTGCGAAAACGAAATAGTCGCCCTCGTCCCAGGCGCTGCTGTAATCGTCCACATCCACGAAGTTCGGAATGTGCACCATCTGCTCACGCGGCCAGCCCCATTCGACAAGCTTCTCCACGTAGAACCGGCTCGGAACGACGATCCGGTCGACCTTGTTGCGATAGAGGCCCAGCGTACGATGCAGCACCGTTTCTGCCAGCACGACACCGCTCAAGATCGCCGAATCCTTGACGCAGCGGTGGCGCAGGACGTTGTAGACCCGTCCACCGCGGCAGTCCTCGCAGATCTTGCCGTCGCGCAGCATCTTGTAGGAAGGACAGGCAAGTTTGAGGTCATGAGCCGTCATGACAACCGGCACGCCTGCTGTCTTCAACGTCGAAAAGATCGCCGGCGACAGGTGGTGATAGACGTTGTGCGCATGCGCAACCGACGGACGCGCGCGGTCGATCAGCCTGGCGATGTTGCGCTGCCCTTCGCGCGAATAGACCACGCTTGCCGCCTGCTCTATTTTCCGCAGAAAGCTCGTTTGCCGACCAAATTCGATTTCCGAGACGAAGTACTCGGACCATTCAGAGCGTTCATTGTCCTCGTGCTCCATGGCAAAGGGCACGACGTCCCAGCCGATATCGGCGAACATCTTCATATGATCGAAGAACACCGCCTCGGCGCCGCCGCGCCGATAGAAGTAGTTGTTGATGGCGAGAAGTCGCTTGCCGGCAGCTACCGTGTTGGGCACATCGCTCTCCTCATTCGCCAAGCCGATCGAGTGCCTTGTCGACCGGCAGGACGGTGCATCCCTTCTCGACGGCATATCGCACGAGCTGTTCGAACGTCTCCGGTGTACAGCCATAAGGCGTCGGTCGCGGCGCGATGTCGTGCGTGAAAAAGACCAGCCATCCCGGCTGCGCGACGAGATCGTCGATCCAGCGGGTCAGCGCAAGCGCGTGTGCTTCGGGCTGGCGGATCTCGACCGCCTTCAACATCAGCGGATCGACCGCACCGCGGTTGATCGCCTCCCCTGCGGCCCGGCACGTACGGTAGCGCCGCCGCAATTCCCTGCGCGCCATCGGCCAGGCGGCATTGTAAGGAAAGGCGAAGTTCCTTGCCGGCTCCGCGACGCCACTGGCTGCCAGATAGTCCGCATTTCGGTCGAGGTCGCGCGCAAGCGCGCCTCCGGTGAGGCGCCTTATCTTGCTATGGCCGAAGGTGTGGCAGCCGACTTCGTGTTCGCGCTTGGAGAGAGCCTCACAACCCGCAGCCGTGATCAAGGTTCGATCCGGCTCAACCCGCCCTTCGAGCCCCCCGGCAATGTAGAATGTGCCGCGGACGCCGTGCCGTTCAAGGATTTCGGCACCCTGGTGCAAGGCGCTGTCAGGCACATCGTCGAAGGTGAACGAGACGAGCGGAACGTCGGTCGCAACGGCGAGCTTCTTCTGAGCAAGGCGCCAGATCAGACGATTTGCCAGCCGGTCGACAAGGCCGTCAACCTTTTGCAAAAACTCAGGCATAGGCCACGCCCCTTTTTTCGGCAGATTGAGACGGCAAGGCAAGGACCGCGCGGGCCTGCAAATGCAGACCGTAGAGCGAAAACAGGAAGGTGAACCACAGCAGGTTGCCGCCCTCGTAGAACAAGCTCTCAAGGCCGGCGTTGAAGATCGTATAGAGCCAGACGCGCGTAAAGAGCCGCGTGAGATGTGAATGCTGCTCGGCGGACGCCATGCGGGCAATATTGCGCAGCGGCAGGATGAGGATCCACAACACCGTGAGCAGCAGCCCGGGAAAGCCCGTCATCAAGGCGATGTCGAGATAGGAATTGTGGCCGTTGGCAGCCGCCACCGCCCAGGTCTCGATCGCTCCGCCGCTGTGGACCAGCTCTTCCGTTTGCCAGAATGCCTTGAAACCGTAGCCGGTGATAGGCTGCTCGGCGAGCGCGGTGAACGCGAAGCGCCAGATATCCGCCCGGTTGGTGAACGTCGCGTCGATGCCAAGTTCGGTGATGAACTCGCTGAGCGGCATGAATACGGCTGATCCGACGGCAAACAGATTGAACAGCCCGACGCCACCGATGACGATCGGGATGCGCAGGAGACGGATCTTCTCGAATATCCAGGCAAGCAACAGGATCGCCGGCAGCATCGCGGTCGAGGTCTTGCCGCCGGTATGGATGAGGAAGTTGAACGACAGCAGCACGATGGCGATCCCGGCCAATCGCGACCAGCTATTCATGACGAAAAGCCCGAAGAAGGCCGCGATCACCATCGCGGCGGCCGCACTGTTCTTGTGCGGGAAATGGCCGCGCCATAGACCCGCATTCATGGGCTCGCGCAGTTCTGACGCCTGATGAATAGAGAGCATCGGCTTAAAGGCGATGCCGTAATAGGCAACGCCGAGCATGATGAGCGTACCGATGCCCAGCATTTTGGCAAAATGCCGTTCGCTGGCGGGCAACAGCAGGTAGATGCTGGCATTGACCGTGACCATGATGGCAAGAACGGTGCCCTTGATCCCAAGCATTGGGTGGGCTGAGATCACCGATACGAAAAGGAACCAGGTAAACAGCACTGCAAGCAGCGGCCGCGGCTGCAGGATGATATTTCGCATCGGATGGCATAGGCCGTAACCGAGCATGCCCGTAAACAACAAAAGAGAAACGATCTGGTTCAATCGGTTCGAATTACCGGCCGACGGATCAAGCACTGCTGCTCCCGTCAGGTCGACGAACGGGGTGATCGATATCCAGAAGAACAGAAACGTCGTCATGAACAGGACGGTGCCGACACGCAGCCGCAGCGTTTCGGCGGCATTGGTTTCGGCGTAGGCGGCGCTCGTCATTGGCGCGCTCCCGTCAGGCAGTCGCCGGCTGCGGGCGGCGAATATATCTCCACAGGCCGAGGGCGATCGCTGCCGACACACCAAGGAAAAGGCCGAGCATAGCGCCGGCGACCAGCAGGATCACCGTACGTGGCGGCCACGTGCGTGCGTTGGGCGGCAACGCCCGCGAGATCACCCGCACATTGGTCGTATCGATCTGCTGCTGTTCGGTAATTTGCTGGGCGCGCGCAAGATGCGTCTCGTAAATCGCCGCTTTGGCACGGGCATCGCGCTCCAGATCGCGCAGTTGCACCTGAGACTCATTGTCGGTGAAGACATTCGACTTCTCGACGTTTGCCTTACCGCGCAAGGCTTCAAGCGCCTGCTGCTCGCGATCCATGTCCGCCTTGGCCCGCTCCAGAATGCGCCGGGCCTCGTCGGCAAGCGCACCCTCGATCGTCGCGCGCTCGGATCGAGCCGACACCAGACGGGGATGCCGTTCGCCGAACGTGCGCTGCATCGAGGCAATCTGCTGCTGGAGCAAGTTGTACTGCTCGCGCAGGTTCGTCATGTTTTCGGACTCGAACTCCGACGCGCTGGCGGTTCTCCCTTGAGCGATTGCCGCACTCATCTGGTTGTAGCGTGTCTCCGCCTGGATGAAGCGCTGCTGTGCGTCCAGGACCTGGGTGTTGAGTTCACCGGAAAGCTGGTTGCTGACCAATTGACCATTGGTCGACTGCAGGCCGTTGACCCTGCGGAAATCTTCCACCGCCCGCTCGGCATCGGTCACGTTGCGGCGCAATTCGTCCAGCCGGGCGTTGAGGTTCTTGGCGACACGCCCTGCACTTTCGGCCGCCGACTGAAACAGCTCCTGCTCGAAGGCATCGACGATCGCGTTCGAGAGGGTCACGGCCTTTGCCGGCTCCTCGCTCCAAACCTTCATGACGACGACGAAAGAACGCTCCTCGCGCCGCGCCTCCACGCGCTCCGAAAGCGCGCGCATGGCTGCAAGCTCGTTGTTGACCTCTTGTTCCTGCTTCGATGAAAACAGGTTGCGCAGCGATGCAAAGGATGCCGGCTTGACGAACTCGGGATCGCGCGTGAGCTGCAATTCGTCGATCACCCGCGCCAGCACATTGCGTGACGTCAGGATCCGGAGTTTGCTCTCCACCTCCAACAGCTGCGCGTCACGCTGCGGATTGCTTGTAAAAACATCGTCGCTGACAACGTTGAGATTGGACGGGTCGACGACGATATCCGTGTAGACGGTGTATCGAGGCGACGCAGTCATTGCATAGACAAGGGCCGCAAATGTGCAAATCGTCACTGCGGCGATGATCCAGAGCATACCGTCGCGCAGCCAGCGAATACCGTCGTCTACCCCGATCTGGCTGACGAGGTGAAGCCGCGGGAAGAACAGGCCACCGACATGCGGCGTCGGCTGCGTCTCGGTCTGTGCCCGCGCAACCACCTGGGAACGCCGGACTTCCGGCTCTCTTCGCGGCGCTTGCTTTTCTTCAAAAGGAGGGAGCGCGTCCTCGTCGTCTGTCGGCAGAAGGTTGAGCAACGAACCGCCGCCGACCATCGCACGTTGACCGTGCGCTGGCTGAGGCGACCTTTGTTGTCGGGGCTCGTTCGGCCTATACATCCGCATCCCTCACGCCCGCTTCAAGACGCAAAAATCGCCGGCTTGCGCGTCTCGTATCTCCAATGAAGGATTAGAGTTGTACGGTGAAAATTCCGTTAATCGGCCCGGCAGCCGTTTACCTTGACGCTTAGAAGTCCGTCAGCAACCGGCTCCAGCTTTCGGATGCCAGACCGCCGATATAGAGGTCGTTGCGCAATGCCGCGTCCTTGAGATCTCCATGGCGCGTTACCATGCAGAAATAGCCACGGTGGCGGAACGTCAGCCAGCGTTGGCGCGAGATCGCGTTCATCAGAAATGGTTGTGCGGCGCCTGTGGCCTGGGCGTAACCTTCGCGGTCGAGGCAGGCAAACATCTCGGCCGTCACCTCAAACTCCCGACCCGGTTGGCAAAGCACATTCAGAACCGTCGCAGTCCTGTTCGCCCTGCCAAGAAAGAGGAAAACGCCAATCGCTCTTCCATCCGCCGTTACTTGTCGGAAATGCACTTCACCGAGGCCTTGGTTCTTACCGGCGATCGCGACGAGCCAATCGAACTCCTCGGTTGACCAAACGGGCCTGACCGAAAACCGTTCCATCATCGGTCGGGCGCAACCGAGAAACTCGCCGGCCCCGATCACCTTCGTCATACATCCTGAAGCCGGGGTGGGTTTGACGGATGGTCTTCGCCAGCGCAACACCCTGTCGAATGCACCAAGGACACCGAGCACCAATTTCGAACCCAATGCCGGAAATTGACGGCTGGCACGAATGGCGCTGCTGGTAGCCGGTCGAAACGATCGCTGCCACTCCAGGCTTTGTATCGGAAGCACGACCCCGCCCCCGGCAACCCAATGGTCCGCACTCACCGGCGACGAATTATCCGAGAAGCACATGTCCTGGCGCGCGGAGCGCATCGTACGAGCGAGACATGCCGCACCAACGGCACCCGCCTTGCCGTCTGACATGAACGCGCAAAGAAGCTTGCCGACGGTATGGCGACCGTGGATCGAGAATTCCATCGGCAATGCCAGGATTGCGCTGGCGATGGTGCCGTCGCCGTCATCGTAGACGATACTGCCATGCTCGGGAGAGTAAAGCGGACTGCCGAAGAAGACCGCTTCAAGATACTGCCGGAGGTCACCACTTGGCTCAATGTCGCGCTTGCGGAAAATCTTGCTGAAGAGCGAGCTAACTGCAGGGATATCGCCCAGCTCCATCGGTCTCACGCGGCCCGGGTGCTGCATGCGATGCCCGATGGCTGTGGCAGTTTCCAGTTCCCTCACCTCAGCCTTCATGCGCCATCCTCGCCGGGACGACGCGCTCAACCGCTCCCTCCCTGTCGCGCCGGACGAAGCGCAGGAAGACACTCCAGGAAACGATGACCATCGCGATCTCGATCACATAGAAGGAGATGAACGTGCCCGCAGGTGGCGCATACCAAGTCGCCCACGCTGTCAACGCAGCGCCAAGGACGCTGCCAAGGCCCATGACAGAGGCACGCGCAGGGTGATGCCCGGATGCTCCGAGCGCTTCCATTGCGACCGACCACATGGCAATCGGCACGACGACCCAGCAGAGAATTCGAACGAAGGACACCAACGAGACATAGTCCTTGCCGAAGAGGTAAGGCAGGACCGGCGCAAGCACGAAGACCGCGATCGCCGCCGCAATACTGATCGAAGTGGCAGCAACGAGCACCTTGCGTACCCGCTCGAAGGCATGGTGCAGGCCGGAGGCCGTTGCCTTGGCCGAACCGGGATAAATCAACCGGTTCAGCGCCTCGACCGAGAGATAGCTGCTCTCCAGCATGCGCCGCGCGACGCTATAGCTCGACATCACTTCTGCGGAGGCAACGAGGCTCAGGACGAGCAGGTCGGCATTCTGGCGCACCGCGCGCAGAATGAAGGGGATGCTGAAGTAGAGCCCCTGCGGCAGCTCTTCGCGCACGATCCCATAGACGGGCCGGCCAAGGCCTTTTACGGCATACCAGCAACCGATGGCGACGAGCACATGGCATACGAACTGCCAGACCGCCCAGGAGGCAACGGTCGCCACGCCAAAGACGATACAGGCGAGCGCCGCGGCGATGGTGCGGGCGATGGCGAAGCCGACGACAACCTTGTTGGCAGGTGCGAAATTCGAGTGAGCGAGAAAGATTTGCTCCGTCAGCACGATGACGCGAACGAAGATGATGTTGGTGACCAGCATCAGCGTAATCACGGCAATGTTGGTAGCCGGGTCAGCTGACAGCGTGAAGAAGAACGGCAGCGCAATCGCGCCAAGCAAAACCAGAACGATGCCGCTGATGGCGGTCAAGATGACGTTGTGACCGAGCATGCGAGAGTACATGCTCCGGTCGCGTGCGACGCGGCGCACGAGGCACTCCATCGCCCCCAACCCGCAGAGATGCACGGCAATATTGGCAACCGCCGTGATCGCCACGAAGACACTGAACTCATGAACGCCGAGCCAACGTGCGAGGATCGCGAACGTCAGAAGCTGGGCAGCGGATCCAATGATGAGGCTGCCGCCCGAGGCGGCATAGGACATGATCATCGACAGGAACGGTTTGTGCGCGCCCGGTTCTCTGAGACCTTCCGATGCCATCCCGATCTGCCCTTGACAACAATCCGACGAAATGTGCGTCCGATGCCGGATGGGCGTTGCCGCAACAGCCGAGCACACGCTTCCGATCATCGCAAAGAATAGCACTTAGAAATGATTGCGCGGTTAACACTCCCGCTTCAATTGCATTTTAGCTTCCGTTTACCTGATTGCAGTAGTGTGGATCGTGCAGCCATCGATCGACGCATGAAGGAGAGGCCGTGCCGCAAAACAACAATCCCCTTCAGGATGATCAGGCAAGCGGCGTGGCGCCGCGTCTGCACCGTTTCATGGACGTCGAACTCGAACTGGCACCCGATGTCTTGGTGCCGCGAGAAGAAACGGAGCTGCTCGGACGCACGGCTTCAAGGATCCTGCATGACCGGCCATCCGGCGCAACCGTCATCGACATGTGCTGCGGCTCCGGAAACCTGGCGCTCGGGCTTGCAGCCGATGTCGTTTCCGCCCGCGTCTGGGGTGCGGACTTGACCGATAGCACCGTTGCGCTGGCCCGCAGAAACGTCACTCGCCTGAACGTCGCCGATCGCGTCACCATACGACAGGGCGATCTGTTTGGTGCGCTGGCCGACGACAATCTCGAGGGCTCGGTCGACATGATCGTCTGCAACCCGCCCTATATTTCGACATCCAGGCTCGAAGGTGACAGCGCCCACCTGCTTGAAGCCGAACCGCGGGAAGCTTTCGATGGCGGCCCATACGGCATCTCGATCCATCAGCGCCTCATCCGCGATGCTGTGGCTTTCCTGAAACCGGGCGGCTGGCTGCTCTTCGAGTTCGGCGCCGGCCAGGATCGACAGGCATCCGCCCTTCTCGCCCGCACCAAGGCCTATGAGGCCGTCACCTTCGCCACCGATGTGGAAGGCCGGCCACGCGTCGCCATCGTCAGGAAACTTGTTGCTCAAGCATCCGTTGCGGCGGGTGCCGGGGACGAGGAACGATGAGTAACATCCGGCCGCTTGAACCCGCAGACATTCCTGCGATCGCTGGAATGTTCCAGAGGGTTTTCTGCAAGGATCAGACGGAGCCGCCAGCTGCGCTCGTCGACTATATGCGGCAGCTCTACCTGGACGCACCTGGCTGCGATCGCGAGATTCGGCCCCTCGTCCACGTCAACGGCGACGGCCGCATCTCCGGTTTCGTTGGCGTTAACGCGCTGCCGATGACGTTTAACGGGCGGCCGTTGCGAGCCGCCATATGCGGCTCCCTTATGGCCGAGGATCGTGAAAGCGATCCGATGGCGGGTGCACGGTTGCTGAAGGCCTTCCTCGCGGGTCCACAGGATCTGTCGTTCAGCGAGACCGCAAGCGAAGTATCGACTCAGATGTGGACGAAACTGCGCGGTATCGTACTGCCGCAATACAGTCTTGATTGGGTGCGTGTCATCCGGCCATCGGCATTCACGCTCAGCGTCGCCGAGCACCGGATCAAGCTCGCTCGGCTGGTCAATCCGCTCGCGCATGCGTTTGATCGTTTCTATCGCAACAGGATGGGTCGCGGGGAGCGGCGCTGGTCGGCCGTCCCCGAAAGCGGAACGGGACAGGCAAATTTTCGCGTTGGTGAAATCGACAGAAGCGGTTTCGCCGATCTCGTCGGTCCGCTCACTGCCCAATTCCCTTTGCGCCCGGATTGGGCGGAAGGGCAGCTCAACAACATCCTCGCAGACGCGGTGCAAAAACCTGATCAGGGTAGCGCAATCTTCGCATCCGTCACCGCGCGCACCGGAACCGTCGTCGGCGCCTTTGCCTATCACGCTCGCTCCGGCGATATCGGCCGCGTGCTGCAGATCCTCGCCCTTCCCGGACAGGCCGGCCCCGTCATCGATTGTTTGATCGACCACGCAGCCGCGCGCGGTGTCGCGGGTCTGCGTGGTCGGACGCAGCCAGCTCTCCTTGAGGCCATGCTCGGTCGTCGCATCGCCTTTGTGCACATGGCGTCAACCGTGATCCACTCGCGCGACGACGAACTCGTTCAGGCGTTCCGCCATTCGCAAGGGTTTATAAACGGGTTGGCCGGCGAACATTGGAGCCGACTTATGGGCGGCCGCTTCGACTGACCGATGCGGCCGGATTGGCCATCGCACCCTATGCCAATCAGTCAGCAATCTCCTCAACGGTCTGGACGAGTCGCGGCCCGAGATGAAGGTAGCGCGTCGCCTTGCGTTTGGCGGCAATATCCGCCCAGACGCGATCGACCTGCGTTGGCGTCAAGCCCGCAGCCTGCGCAACCGCCTCGATCGCCAGTCCGTTGTTGAGGCCATAAAGGCATAGATCCATGCGGTCGTAGGGCAGCGAGAAATAGAACTCTTCCTGCGTCTGCTCCAACGAATAGGTATCCGTCGTCGGCGGGCGGCGGCGGATTTCCTCGGGAATGCCGAGAGAGGCCGCCAACGCGTAGACCTGCGATTTGTAGAGATGCGCTATCGGCTTGACGTCGGCGGCGCCATCGCCGTTCTTCACGAAGAAGCCTTGGTCGTATTCCAGCCGGTTCGGCGTGCCGAGGACGGCGAAATTCAGCCGGTCGGCATGGTAATATTCGATCTGCTTGCGCATGCGCTGCTTCATGTTGGTGGCGGCAACGATACCGAGATAGACAGGCGGCGGCATGCGCAGCTTGGTCTGTTTGCCCTGTGGATCCTGGACCACCAGCGACGAGATGTTGTAGCCCTCACCTTCGAGCGCGTTGGCGATCACGATCTTCGATGCCCAGCCTTCGCCGTAGGCAGGAACAAGTTGGCGGATGAAGGCGTCGCGACGCTCGTAGCAGCCCATTGCCTGCAAGGTCGGCCCGATATCCTCAACCACGGCATCGACGCCAAAGGTTTCGGCGACCAGACGGCCGAGCCTCAGGCTTTCCGGGTCGCTGTCGTTCTCGGGCATGAACAGACAAAAGACGTTCTTCGCACCCACAGCTCGCACAGCCAGGGCGACAGACACGCTGGAATCGATGCCGCCGGAAAGACCTAGCACGAGGCCGCGCTTCTTCATTCCACGCAGCTGCTCACGCAGCCCTGCCACGATGCGGTCGGTTTCAGCCGCATGGTCGATATCAAGCGTTTCGGCCGAAAACGCAGCCGTGTCCTGGGTCGGGCGAATGTTCATTCTGCAGGCTCCATCGTCTCGGCCGCAAGTCGGCGGCTAACCTTACCCGTGTCCGTCTTCGGCAACTCGATGCGAAATTCGACAACCTTCGGGACCATGAAGTCCTCCAGATGGCGCGAGCAATGACGGATGATGTCCTTGTCGCTGAGCGTCTGGTCCGAGCGCACGACAAGTGCCGCGATCGCGTGGCCGAGAACCGGGTCGGGCACACCAAGCACGACGGCTTCCGCAATGCCTGGATGGGAATGCAGGACCGTCTCGACTTCCTTCGGCGCAACTTTCTCGCCGCGGGTCTTGATGATATCGTCCTTGCGCCCGACGAAATAGAGGAAGCCCTCCGCATCGGCCTGAAACAGATCGCCGGTGTAGAGCACCTTCTCCCAAGGGTGCGGTCCAGGCCGAAGCATGCGTTCGGTCGAGGCATCGTTGCGCCAATAGCCCTGCATGACGTGCGGGCCACGGATGACGAGTTCGCCGGGCACGCCCGGCGGAACGCGCTTACCCTCATCGTCGACCACAAAGGCCTCGGTGTTGGGGATGGCGATGCCGACGGAGCCCGGCCGACGGTCAAGTTCTTCGGGCGGCAGATAAGTGCAGCGCTTGCATTCCGTCAGCCCGTACATCGAGTAGAGCCGCGCGCCGGGAAAGAGTTCTCTTAGCCGGGCAATATGTGCCGGCGGCAGCGCCGCGGCAGTGTTGGAAAGATAGCGAAGGCTGGGTAGAAAACCCGGCTCCAGATCGCGCATCTGCAAGATCATCGCCGCCATCGTCGGCACGAGCGGAAATCCGGTGACACCCTCCTCGCGAATGCGCTCGAAGATCGCATGCGGAAACGCGAAGGACTTTTCGAGAACCAGCGTCGCTCCGAGCCGGACCGCCATCAGCAGCTGATAGAGGCCGTAGTCGAAGGCGAGCGGCAGGACGTTGAGGATGATGTCGTCGTGCTGGTTGCGCAGATAGGTGGTGATCGATCCGGACGCCGCATCGATATTGCGATGTGTCATCATCACGCCCTTCGGGCGCCCAGTGGAGCCGGAGGTATAGATCAGCATCGCCAGGTCAACATCGATCCCGCCGTGGACAACCGGCTGCGGCTCGCCTTCCAGGCATGTGTCGAATGCGGTGGCACCCGCAGGCACCTGGCCGTTGGGCGCCGCCGTGGAAGCAACGAACAGCATCGCATCGCCGGCAAGCGCACGGGCATCGCCCACGACCGGCATCAGTTTTGCCTGTGTGAGGATGGCGGCTGCCTCGCAATCGCCGATGATGTAGGCCAGCTTGTCTGCCTTGGTCGACGAATTGATCGGACTGAAGGTCGCGCCTGCCTTCAGCACGGCAAAGATCGAAACAGCGGCTTCCCAGCAATTGTCCATGAACACCAGCACGCGGTCATTGCGCTTGACACCGTTCCTGGAAAGCGAGGCCGCCAGTTGGCTCGAAAGCCGATCGAACTCGTCATACCGCAGCCGCTTGCGGTCGGTGATCAATGCTGTTTTCGCCGCATGCGCCGCGGCGTTGTCGATAAGGAATTGCTCGAACCGCATCTGCGTGGACCTCACCCGTTGTCGCTTACGCCGCTACCGTCGCGCCAGATTTGGCTTCGATGAAAGCCGAGATGCGCGCGAGCGAATCCAGGTTCGCCGGTACGATATCGGCGTCCGCCATGGCGATGCCGTAGTGATCCTCGATGAATGCGACCAGCTCCAGCACGCCGGTGGAGTCAATGATATCGTTCTCGATCAGCGATGCCGTGTCGGCAAGGTCATAGGACGTGTCGCCGAACAGGAAGTTCTCGATGACAAAGGCCCTGACCTTGTCCTTGATCGTCTCCGTCATGTCTTTTCCTTTCCTTTCCTCAGTCGTTCAGGCCGCTTCGGCGGCGTGGATGCTCGTGCCAGTGAATGTCTTCAGCCATAGCTGTGTCGACAGGATTCCGACGAACGCTGCATTGTCGCGGAAGCCGGATACCGGTTGGGATTGGCACTTTTCGTAGAGTTTCGTGACCGCCTTCGGGTTGAAGAGACCACCCGCGGCAATTCTGTCTTGGCTCATTGCCTCGCGGACGTAATCGAGTTCACCGACGCCGGTGAACGAAAGGCTATCGGGTGCTCGATAGGGTTGCTTGGTGCGCTTGCCGATCGCTTCCGGCATCAGGTCCTTGGTTGCGTCGCGCAGGATGTGCTTTTCCACCAGCCCCTTGAGCTTCATCTCCGGCGGCAGACCGGACGCAAACTCGACCAGCCGATGATCGAGGAACGGGAAACGCCCTTCGATGCCATGCGCCATCGCCATGCGGTCGCCCTGGCTTGAAAGGATATAGCCGGGCAGAAGGAACCGACCCTCGAGATACTGAGCCTGATGCAAGGGATGCCAGCGGCCGAAATCCTGAGGCAGACGGCTCGCCAGCTCCTCTGCCGCGTCGTAGCCGGCAAGGCTGGCGCGCAGATCGGGCGAGAAGAAGATCTTCGTCGCCGCCGTGCTCTTGAAGCGGGGGCGATGGGAAAAGAGCGGATCGTCGAGCGCAACGTCTCCCGCCCCGAAGAACGCAGCGAGATATTCAGCCGACTGCTGCTGTAGGCCAGGGAGATAGGGATAAAGCTTGCGGAACAGATGCGGGCGGATGCGCGAGCCAGGCTGGCGCCCGCAGAACCGACGCACGCGCGCTTCCTTGAAGATATCATAGCCGGCAAAGACCTCGTCGGCCCCCTCGCCGGTCAGTACGACCTTGAGCCCCTGTTCGCGCACCAGGCCCGAAAGCTGATAGAGCGGCGCCGGCGCCGTCCTGATGATCGGCCTTTCAGCAAAACGTACCACATCCGGGAACACCCTGGCGATATCGCCGGCACGGCAGGCAACGGTGCTGTGCTGCGTGCCGAGGGCCGCGGCCATCTGCATCTGGTAGGCGCTTTCGTCGTGCTCGACGCTGTCGAACGTGACGGAGAACGTGCGCAATCCTTGCGGCGCCATACCCGCCGCCAGCGCCGCGACGATGGAGGAATCAAGACCGCCCGACAGATAGGAGCCGACCGGCACATCGGCCCGCATGCGGATCCGCGTCGCGTCGCTCAACAGCGCCCGCAATTCGTCGGCGGCTTCGTCTTCATTGACGAAGCGTGAAGTGGCCTCGCGATCCGGATAGTCGAGACGCCAATAGGGCCTGATCGTCTGACGCCCCCGCTCGGCGATCATGAAATTTGCGGGTTCCAGCTCGTGGATATCACGAAAGCCTGTCCGCGGCGCGATCGGCGCCCAAAGCGTGAAGATCTGGTCGAGCGCGATCGGGTCGATCTCGGCTACGATGCCGGGCACCTGAAGCAGCGCCTTGATCTCGGATGCGAAGTAGAGTGTGCCGCCTCTGGTCGTATAGAAAAGTGGACGCACGCCCATGCGATCGCGAGCGAGCATCATTCGGTGGCGGCGGGCGTCCCAGATTGCAAAGGCAAAGTCGCCATTGAGGACGGACAGGCAGTCCTCGCCCATCTCATCGTAGAGATGAAGGATAACTTCGGTGTCGCTCGAAGTCCGGAAATGCCGGCCCTTGGCGCGCAATTCCTCGCGTAGTTCGACATAATTGAAGATCTCGCCGTTGAAGGCGATTGTTAGCTCGCCCGTCGCATCTGACATTGGCTGCTGGCCGTCACCAAGCCCGACGATCGAGAGCCTGACATGACCGAGGCCGGCTTCCGGCGCCACGAATGTGCCATGCTCGTCCGGTCCGCGATGCGCGATCGCGGTCACCATCCTCTTGAGAAGGGTTTCTGCTTCCCGGACCGAACCGAAATAGCCGCCAAAACCGCACATGTTCAGAACTTTCACACGGGTCAATCACAACCGAAACATAATCCGCATGAAGAGTTCATGGGTTAACCGCCGGCGTTTTCTGGTTGTATGGTAAATTCTCCAGGAAGACAAAAATACGTCATCAAAACATCACAGAAATACCTTTACCCCTGCGGAATTTTTCTTTTCGTTACAATTTTAAACATTAGATAGAAAATGAGAACCGGCCAGAAAATACAGATCACAATGCCGGCGACACGATAGACATTCCAGGGCGCGTGCGCCTGCAAACCTTCCAGATAGGTCATCGCCAACAGAAAAAGCGCAGCGATACAATAGGTTGCGCCAACAAAATACATCCAGGACATCTGACCGCTCTCATGGCACAGCAGAAAAACCGAGGAATGAAAATAGAAACTAGCCGCTTATACCAGCAGAAGTAACATTCTTAAGCCAAGAATTAACCTTGTTGCAGACGTGGTTAATTCGTGGACTGCAGCGACTTTCAGCTAAGTCCTGCTTCCACAAGGCATGTACTGGCTGCGGCCGTGGCTCAAAACGTCAGAGACTGTTTCTCTTCAGCGCGCATCGTTACCGGTCGCTGACCTTAGCAACAAAGAGTAGATCGAACCCGCGGAATTCACGCCGGAAAGTGGATTTCTTGAGGGCAGTCCATATCGCTGATGGATTGTCGAGGCGGAAGCCGCGAAGGCTGCGCACGAGCCCGAGGGTGGCAACGATGGTGCGCAATGCCCTGACGATTGCCGGCCCGCTCAGTGACGCAAACAGGATCTGCGGATGAACGGCGAGCAAAACGCCCGTCGTCCGCGTGCGGTCGATATCCCGGAACTGGGCCAGGGAACGGTATTCGTAGCCTTCGATATCGATCTTGAAGCATAGCTTGTCGGTTCGCGCCAGCGACTGCAGTTCGGCAATCGTGATCGTTTTCGCCTTGATCGCCTGCCCCGTATCATCGGCGATCAGCGCCGAGGTCTCCGAGCTACCAAATCCGCCGACCGAGTTCAGCACCAGGACATCATCCTCGGAAAGTGCAGCATTGATCAGCGCGACCTCCCCCTCGTTCTGCGGTTCCATTTCCTTGAGGATGCCGAAGCAGACGGGATCGGGTTCGACCGTAATGACGTTGTCGGCTATCTGAGCTGCCCAATAGGGCGTCACGCCGATCCAGCCGCCGATATCGACAAAGGTCGTGTTGCCGTCGACCAGCCGCTCGATGTTTTGAAATGTGCACGGCTCCCACTCGCCGCTTTGAAGCCGCGCAAAGAAGCGCTTCTTCTCAGGCTTGTCAGGGAAATGGACGGTCTTGCAGAAGTAGGTGATCGCACGCATGGCGCTTCTCTAGCCCATATCCCGGTCAAGCGGAATCGTTTTTGCGAAGGTCTTCCATGCGGCCAGGACATGCCAACGACGGGCGCCGCCGGTTCGATTTCACGCTTCCATGCGCTCGTTTCGGCTGCGCGCTTCCGTAAGTTCGGCCGTCGTCTGGCTGAGGCGGTCAGCGAGCACGCGCATGATTTCCACCGCCATTTCGGGGAAGTCGGCCAGCAGCTTCAGGAAGTCGTCCTTTCGGATGCGCAGGGCTTCCAGCGGTGTCGTGGTGCGCACGGTCGCCGTGCGCGGGGTGTTACAGAGAATGGCGATTTCGCCGACGATCGAATTCTGTTCCACTTCCGCAAGCTTCAGCGGCCCGCTTGCAGTCGTCACCAGCACGTCGGCCTTGCCTGAGAGAATGACATAGGCGGCATCGCCAATATCGCCCTGATAGAAAAGGGCCTCCCCGGCGCTGTACATGACCCGGTCAGACGTGAAGGCAAGGAGTTTCAATTTTGCAGGCGGCAATCCTGAAAACAGGGTTATCCGGCGTAGCATTTCGACTTCATCCTTGAGCAACATCACAATCCGTTTCTCCGAGTATCCAGCCGGGGCGACCTGCCTCCCGCGTTGCCGCGGGACCTTATGCTGGTGCCCTGACATTAATATTACATCAAGATGCCATTTCCTTATAGTCGGGTCCTTCGTTAGCCCCCACTTCCGTTTCGTTGTCGCGAACCAGTCGGCCATTTTCGAACACGGCGACACGATCGAACAGTTCCATCACCGCCGGATTTGCGACCACCCAGACGATTGCCGGATTGCGCCCGCCCTGCCGCAAGAGCGCAAAGACGTTTCGGACCACCTGCTCCTGGACCCGTTGGTCGAGCGCCAGCAGCGGTTGGTTGAAGATGTAGAAGTCGCAGATGCGGATGAGCGCGCGGGCCAGATCAAGCTTCTGGCGCTGGCCTGCGGTCAAGCGTTTGCCGCCGGCGCCGACATTGAATTCGAAGCCGAAGGCCAGCACCTCGTTATAGAGGCCAACGGCTTCGAAAAGATCGCGCACGATCGCCCGGATTTTCTCCGATCCATCGGCGTGCTTGTGACCGATGCGCCCGAAGAGCACGTTGTCGATGATGCTGCCGGACGCGATGTAGCGGTTCGGACGATAGTGCTCGATCATGCCGGCGAGGTCCGTCGGCAGGCCCTCGTCGAACTCGCGCCGGGCAGCTACGATCTTGGCCATCAGTTCGTCGGTCAGGAGACCAAAGCGGTGTCGAGGCTCGATGTAGCCGAAGCACAGCCGAATGATCTTGACTTGGTCATCCTCGGCAACGTCCGCGCGTGGTCGCCCACGGACCTTTTGCAGCAACGCCTCATAAACAGGAATTTCTTCGGCCGTCATGAATGTCAACTGCTGGAAGAACGGGTGATCCGGCGGCAGGTCGCGGAACAGTTCGACGACGTTCTCGGCGATTTCCAGCCCCATTTCGTAGAAGACGTCACGCAAGCCGACGCGCTGAAGCACGGTCTTGAAGAACGGGTGTCCCTCGAGCGCACCGTCCCACATCACCTGATCGGTAATCGTGCCGAAGAGCAAGTTTTCGCCGATGGTCGCTTCGATGTTGTACGAGCCGGGCTCGAAGAACACCACGAGATCGCTGAGCTTTTCCTGTTCAAGGCGCTCCCGAAGCGCGCTGCGCATCTCGACGATACCAGAGGCAAAGGCCGCATTGCGGTTCGGGTCGATGGTGGAGCGCACGGCAAGCGCCAGAACGTCATTGGTCAGGAGGACAGCATCAAGGACGGGCCTGATCTTGATCAGAAGATCGTCTGGTCCGGTCGCCCCGGCTGCCTGGTAATCGACCCAATCGCTGTTGACGTCGAAGGATGGATTGCCTGCAAGCTTGGCTTCGACCAGCTCCCACTTGCGATGGGCCGCCCTTTCGCCTTCATACCGGACCTCGGTCATTGGCGCGTGCTTCAAGCCGTAGAGCAGGTTGTCGCCAAGGCTGCCCTGAAACACATACACGTCTGAGGAGGCATAGGAAATCCGCCGGCCAGTGACCGACTCCGGCATCTCCAGTATATCCTGACCACCGATGACAACACGACCGCCAGCCGGCCAGATCAGTCGAGCGAAGGCCTCTGCCAGAACTTCCCCGCCGGCCTTGAGTGCGACCGCCTCGCCGGGCTGCACCTGCAGCGAGACGTGGTCGAGGAGTGTCACGCCACCATCATCGGTCACCGTCAGGTTGACGGCCGCGAGCGAGCCGTTCAGCGGCGCCGGACTTGCCGCTGCGAGGGCGTGGACCTTGGGATCGAGCAGCGGTTCGATGCTGAACTGCTCGACCACCTGGGCGTACTTCACTTGCACGTCCTGGCGCGCCTGGTCCCAATCGATGAGCTCTTTCAGCGGCCCGGGCAGGTCCTTGTAGGCGCCGATGACGGCGACAAGCTGGCCGATATCGAGGCGGCCCTGAAGCGCGAAATAGCCGCCGATCGAATAGAACATGAACGGCGTCACCTGGGCGAGAAAATTGTTGATGAACTTGACCAGGAATTTCCACTGATAGAGGTCGTAGCGGATCTTGAAGATGCGCGCGAGCCGCGACGCGATGTCGGCGCGCTCGAGATTGGAGGTGTCGTGGCCGCGGATCGTGCCGATGCCGTCAACGATTTCGCTCACCCGGCCAGACAATTCGCGCGCAGTCAGCTGGCGCTCGCGGCCAAGGACGAGCAACCGCTTGCGCATGCGCGGGATGATCACCGCCTGAACGGCGACGATAACAGAGGCGATCAGCCCGAGCCAGAAGCTCTGTAGCAGGATGAAGATCAGCGCCGTCAGCGCCTGACCGCCAAGCAGTGCGGGCGACACGAAGGCATCGCCGGTAAAGCCGCCGAGCGGCTCCACCTCGTCCTTGATCATCGTTGAGATCTCGGCCGGTTTCACCCGTTTGAAATGCGTCGGTGGAAACCTCAGAACGCGATCGACAAGCTCGAAGCGAATCCGCCGCAGGAGACGCTCGCCGAGCCGCCCCTTGAAGGTGTTAATATAGAATTTGAAGAGGCCGTTGACGACTACCAGAAGCAGGAACACGAGGCTCAGCGCCAGCAACATGCCTTCGCGACCGAGTTGGAAGCCGTCAAAAAGATTGATCGTCCCGAGATAGGGCAAGTCAAAGGAGATCGCCAGGAACGCCTGCGTCGCTTCCGGGCTGTCAAAACCGTCGCCCTGAATCGGTCCGTTGACGATCTGCTTGGGCAGATCGAAGGACAGGAAGTAGGGGACCATCGAGAACGCCACGACCAACAGGATCCAGAGCTGGTCCTTGCGCGTATGAGTCCAAATGTAGCGGGAGAGGCGTGGTTCCATGTTTCTGGCAACGAGACCTTATTGAACACTGCGTTGTTTGCGGCGCGGGCAGCCACCGATACCCGGCCACTATATGCTTGCTTGTGGTCCTTTCCGACTGAACTGCCACGGCCGGCCGGTCGCGAAGGCGTTTCGGCAAAAATCTGATCCGGTTTCGAATCCGGTTTATTAGATTATGCAGGAGCGCGAGAAAACCGCAATGGACGCCTGAACGCACCTTCAAGATCGGCGGTCATGCCTCCCTGCGGCGGATCAAGGCGTGGGGAACGAAAAATGCCCATATTGCACTCGATTGTCTGCCAGCTTACAACGAGTGCATGAAACACACCAGCCATCCCCCTACTCCTGCGAGCGACTGGTACGAAAACGCTTTCGACCTGACGCGCGGTATCGCCGCCTACACCGGAAGCCCGCTGATCGATGGGATCGCCAAGGTGATCGCCAGACACCCTGACGCCGATATAGCCAATGCCTTCAATCATAGGCAGGTTGCCTGCAAACTCTGGGCGCGCGACACGCTACTGGAGGCGGCGGGCAAGTCTTATAAGCGGATCGTCGTTCTCGGCGGGTGGTACGGCATTCTTTCGGCGATGTTGCTTGAGGATTGTCGCTTCGAAATCGCAATGGCTGAGAGCTACGACATTGACGCCTCCGTCGAGGCTGTCGCCCGCACCCTCAACGCGACCTTTGCCCATCGTTTCCGGGCCATCACGGCCGACATGTACGCGATCGACTACGCAAGCCTCGACGCCGACCTGATCGTCAACACGAGTTGCGAGCACATCGCCGATCTGCGGAGCTGGCTTGCGCTGATCCCATCAGGCACACGTGTTCTCCTGCAGTCGAACGATTACTTCAGCGAACCGACGCACATCAACTGCGTCGAGTCCGTCGATGCTTTCGCCGACCAGGCGAAACTCGCGACGCTCGATTTCGTCGGTGCGTTGCCGACGAAGAAATATACAAGGTTCATGCTGATCGGGACGGTTTGACCGCCACTTGCGAAAGCCGCTCACGCAGGATCGCCGCCGTGTGGGCGGCGCCTTCGAGGTCGAGCGGCGGCATCGTGGGCTTGGCACGTGCGAGTTGCGTTTCAACGTCGCGCGCCAATCGGGCCGGCGTTACCTCGCTCTCCGGCAGGACACCGGCAAGCCCGAGCTTTTCCAGTCGAACCGCACGCGTTGATTGCTCCGTTTCCCCGCCCGCCGTGAACGGGATCAGCAGCGACGCACAACCGGCGCGAATGATATCGCACACCGTATTGTAGCCGGCCTGCGAGACGGAGAGCCGCGCACCCGAAAGCAGACTGGCAAAATCCTGCCGGAAACGGAACAGCTTCACATTGCCAGGCGCGGCGGCCTCGAATGCGTCATAGTCGACCTGCGGAAGGTTTGGCCCGGTAATCATGCACCATTGCAGCCCCGGCGGCAGGAGCTTCGCAGCTTCCAGACCGGCGCCAATCAGCTCCTTGCCGACTGCGCCGCCCCCGGCCGAGACCAGCACATCGAAACGCTCCAACGGCGGCGCTGGCGGATCGCCCGCGACCAGACCGGTATAGGCAACCTTGTCGGCGATCTCCTGCGCGTAAGGGAAGGTCTCTTCAAGCCGAGCGAAGGCGGGATCCCCATGCACGAGTACAAGGTCAAAATGCTCCTGTACCAGATCCAGCATCTCCTCGGCACGGCCGGGCTTCGTCCGCTCCTGCAGGATATCGCGAAGGGACGTCGCCACCAGTGGGCGCGGGCTCGATGCCTCGATGAGGTCGAGCAGCGGCATCAGTTCAAACCGCATCTGGCGGCGACCGAACGGAAACGCCTCGAAGATCACGACATCCGGGTCGCAGGTGCGAAAAGCGTCAAGCAACATCTTCCGCCGGCGGTCCTTGAAGTCATCATCGACCGGATTTCCGGTTTCGTCCGCCAGGCCGGAGAACCCCTTGTCGCCGGCAACAACCGGCGGCAGGGCTACGTGTTTGAGGTCGGCGCTTGGAAAGCCGGGAACGGCCGTGCCTCCGGTGACAACCGTGACGTCGAAACCATCGGCGGCAAGTGCGCTGGCAATGCGGCTTGCCCGCGCGAGGTGGCCGATCCCCAGCAGATGCTGGACATAAAAGAAGACCCGCCGCTGCCGCATCACGCCGCTTTCCATTCGTTTGCAAACAGGGTCGTCAGTTGTTCGATGCTGGAGTGGTGGTCAAAGTGCGCCCTCACCCGTTTCTCGGCGGCAGCGCCCAGTCGGCGGCGACCCTCTGGATCGCGGATCAGCTGTTCCAAGGCGAGAGACAGTGCCTTCGCGTCCTCGGAGAGCACAATACGACCGTTTTCTCCGTCGACCAGGAGTTCCGGCACGCCCGAGATTGCCGTAGACACACAGGCGAGCCGCTGGCTTGACGCTTCGACCAACACGTTCGGCAGTCCGTCACGGTCGCCATCTGCCGTCACCCGGCAGGCGAGCGCAAAGATATCGCTGGTGCGATAGTGGGCGAGCACGTCGGTCTGATCGAGCGCACCCTTCCAGGCAATTCTGTCCGAGATACCGAGCTCGCTACCCAGGACCTTGAGCTTTGCTGTCAATTCGCCGGCGCCGATATGCTCGAAGCGCCAGTGAAGATCCTCAGGCAAGAGGGCTAGAGCTTGAAGGAGAACATCGTAGCCCTTCTTGCCCACCGCCCTGCCGACACTGACGATGCGCACCGGGTCTGCCTCATCGGAACCGTCGCGGCTCGAATGTTCGCCGTCGAAACGCGGGAAACGCTCGAGATCGAGGCCGTGATAGCTCAGATGCACTCTGGCCTTTTGCGAGGTCAGGCTCTGCAGATGCTCATATCCCGTCCGGGTGCAGGTCACCGTCCAGCGCGCGCGGCCGAGCTTTTCGGAAAGCTCCCAGTCCGGCGACGTCCAGATATCCTTCGCATGCGCCGAGCACGTCCAGGGCGTACCGGCGATGACGCTGGCATAAGCTGTGACGGAAGCCGGCGTATGGATGAAGTGGGCATGCAGCCAGCGCGGATCGCCCGGCCATTCCGATGCCAGAACCAGCGCCTGCCCGAAACGGCGGAAGCGATTGCGCGTCAGGTCCCGGCCCAGATCTTTCACAAACAGCCCAAGCGCCTTCCAGAATCCGGGCTTCGGCAGCGAACGCACCAGACCCTTGAGGACACGCAATGGCTCCTCGTGCAGGTACTCCGGCAGATAGTGCACGTCGGCGCGGATCTCGTCATGCACGGGATGGCGCTTGCCGTCGGTCGGGCGCCTCAGCGCGATCAGGACCAGCTCATGCCCCGCTTTCTCAAGTCCAAGCAATTCCTGCGCAATGAAGGTTTCCGAAAGGCGCGGATATCCCTTCAGAATGACGGCAATCTTGCGGTCCGTTGGCAATGCTTCAGCTCGATTTCTTGACAATACTCAGGTGCTCACTCGACTGCTCGTCGAGCCACCCGCCTACGATTTCGGAGATATGCACCAGCCCCTCGAGCCGCAGGCCGTTGGCACAACTTTTCGACGGCGGCGCGCGTTGCGGCAAAGCCTTCAACGCGGCGGCGAAACGCAAGGGATCCACCGCCTCGTCGGGCAGCAGCATGTCGATGAGACCCCACTCGGCGGCACGACGTGCACGGATCAGTTGCTCCTCGCGCGGCTGAATCCGCGGGACGATCAGCGCCGGTTTATCGAAAGACAGGATCTCGCAATAGGTGTTGTAACCGCCCATCGCCACCACGCCCTTGGCGCCGGCAATCAGCTCTTCCATGCGATTATCGAACTCGATGATCTTGATGAAAGGGATCTTGCTTCCTTTTTTGATCAGCTTTTCGCGCTTCTTGACCGGCATATAGGGGCCAAGGACCACAAGCGCCTTATGCGTCAACTCCGGATCCTGCTGGTAGGCGTGAATAAAATCGTGGATCAGGTCGGCACCATCGCCGCCACCGCCGGTGGTGACGAGAATATAGTCGCCTTCCGGCTTGTGACCGGGCAATTCCTCGCGCGGTACGCTCCTCTGCAGGAAGCCAACGAAGTTCATGCGCTCGCGCACGGCGGGCGGCACCTCGAGTTCCGTCAGCGGGTCGTAGAAGTCGGGCGGCCCATAAACCCAGATCGTATCGTAATACTGCTCGATCTTGCGCATGGTGTCGCGGCGTTTCCATTCCGCTTCGAGCAGATGCGGCGCATCCATCACCTCGCGCAGGCCGAGAACGAGCGTCGTGCCATGGGCTTTGAGATAGGTGAGCGTCTCCTCGACCTCGCCTCGCAACCCCATCGGCTCCTTGTCGACGATAAAGATGTCTGGCTTGAAGGTTTCCGCCGTGTGACGGATGATCGACTGGCGCATCTTCAACGTCTCGTCCAACTCGATATGGCGATCGAGAGACGTGTAGTCGCCGTTGTGCAGCTTTATGACGCTCGGAATCTTCACGAAATCGACGCGCGCGCGATAATCGAAGGCGCCGGCAATCGTCGCACCCGATATGATCAGGATATTCAAACCCCGATAATCTTCCACGAGCGAATGCGCAATCGTGCGGCATCGGCGCAGGTGGCCGAGCCCGAAAGTATCATGGCTGTACATGAGTATCCGGGCATCTTCTAAGCGCCGCGTCATGCCAGAAACCTTTCGCTCAGTAAAAAACGAATCAAAACTCGCGACGCCGGCTTGCGGCCGGCGTCGAAACGAACCTCATTTGTAGGGATCGGCGGCATCGCGCAACCCGTCTCCCAAGAAGTTGAACGCCAAAATCACAAAAATGACCGGGATCGTTGGGAATAGCAGCCAGGGGTAGAAGGCGATGACGCTCACGCTTTTCGCCTCCGTCAGCAGGATGCCCCAGCTGGTGATCGGGGGGCGCAGCCCCAATCCGAGGAAGCTCAGCGCCGTTTCGCCGAGGATCATCCCTGGAATGGAAATGGTCGCTGTGGCGATGAGATGGGACATGAAGCCCGGAACCAGGTGCCGACCGATGATACGGCCGCTCTTTGCGCCCATCAATTGCGCGGCAAGAACGTAGTCCTCTTCACGCAGCGCAAGCAGTTTCGAACGCACCGCCCGGGCAAGCCCGGTCCAATCGAGAAGCCCGAGGATGATCGTGATGCCCAAATAAATCAGGATCGGGCTCCAGGTCGCAGGCATGATCGCGGCCAGCGACAGCCAGAGCGGAATGCTCGGGATCGATTGCAGCACTTCGATGATGCGCTGGACGATGAGATCGAAGACACCGCCGTGGTAGCCGGCGAGACCGCCGATGACGATGCCGAGCACGAAGCTCACCGTAATGCCGAGAAGGCCGATCGTCAGCGAAATGCGCGCACCATAGATGATGCGCGACAGGACATCGCGGCCGAGCCGGTCGGTGCCGAGCAGGAAGAGCTGACCGTCCTTTGCCGGGCATGCCAGGTGCACATTGCTTTCGAACAGGCCCCAGAAGCGGTAGCTGTCACCGCGGCAGAAGAAGCGGATCGGCTCGACGTCCTGCAGATTGTCGGTGTAGTTGCGCTTCAGCGTCTCCATATCGAGTTCCATCGTCCGCCCGTAGACGAACGGGCCAACGAACTTGCCCTCGTGGAACAGGTGAACAGACTGCGGCGGCGCATAGATGTAATCCACATTGCGCGTGTGCAGATTGTAGGGTGCGAGGAACTCGCAGATCGCGATCATCAGGTAGAGCGCGACCAGGAAAATGCCTGATATCAGCGCCAGCTTGTGCCGGCGGAACTTCCACCACATTAGCCGCAGCTGCGAAGCCTGGTTAACCCGCACCTGTTCTTCCGTCATCGCTTCGACGGAATAGGGATCGAATGGTGCTGTCGATACGTAGTGCGGCAGCGGTTCGCCGGGCGCCGGAAGGAATGACGTCACTTGGTGCTCCTGCCTTGCAGCCGTATCCGAGGATCAAGAATGGCGAGCGCGAGATCGGAAATCAGCACGCCGATGACGGTCAGAAATGCGAGGAACATCAGGAACGAGCCGGCCAAGTACATGTCCTGGCTCTGCAACGCCTTGATCAACATCGGGCCGGTCGTTTCGAGAGACAGTACGATCGCAGTGATTTCCGCGCCGGAAATGATCGCCGGCAGGATGGAACCGATATCCGAGATGAAGAAGTTCAGCGCCATCCTGAGCGGATACTTGAGCAGCGTGCGCATCGGCGAAAGCCCCTTTGCGCGGGCGGTCACGACATACTGCTTCTGCAATTCGTCAAGCAGGTTGGCGCGCAGACGCCGGATCATGCCGGCGGTCCCCGCCGCACCAACAATGATGACCGGTATCCAGATATGTTCGAGGATCGATTTCGCCTTCGCCCAACTCATGGGCTCTGCCAGATATTTCTGATCCATGAGATGGCCGATCGAGATGCCGAACCAGATATTGGCAAAGTACATCAGGATCAGCGCCAGCATGAAGTTCGGAATGGCGATGCCAATCAGCCCCACCAGCGACAGCCCATAATCGCCCCAGCTATACTGGTGCGTGGCGGAGTAGATGCCGATCGGGAAGGCGATCAGCCAGGTAAAGATGATGGTGACGAACGAGACAAGGATCGTCAGCCACATCCTGTCGCCGACGACGGCGCTGACCGGCAGCTCGTACTCGAAGGAATAACCGAAATCGCCCTGCAGCATGCCGCCCAGCCAATGAACATATCTCAGCAGCGGCGGCTGATCGAAGCCGTATTCCTTCCGGAGAGCCTCGATCTGCTCCATGTTGACGCCTTCGCCCTGCGCCCTGATCTCGGCGACGTAACTCTCGAAGTAGTCGCCGGGCGGCAGCTCAATGATGGTGAAGACGAGCGCTGAAATGATGAGCAAGGTCGGGACCATCGCCGCGATGCGCCAGAGGATGTATCGCAGCATGTCAGCCTTCCTGCTCGATCCAGAACGTATCGGGTTTGTAGACGCCGAAATAGCTCGTTGGATCGAATCCGTAGAGCCCTGCTTCCGGGACATTCTTGATCTTGTTGGCAACGAGAATTGGCTGCAGGGAGGCATTCACGATGCCGATCGAGAAGACCTGGTCGGTGTAGATCGACAGCATCCTCTCCCAGACCTCGGTGCGCTCGGCATCCTCGGCCGAGTGCCGCCAACGCTGCAGAAGCTCGGTTAGCTCAACGACGGCCGGAAGATCGGGCGCCTGCCCCATCTCACCATGCGAGAGATAGTTGAGCCCCCAAACCGGCCATTGCAGCTGATCGTCCGCAGTCGGCGCCAATTGGCCTGGGTTCATGTCCGCAGTCGGCACACCATTGTCGAGTCCGAACCACATGGACATGACGATCTCACCGCCGACGGCACGGCTGCGGAAGGTGTCGCGTTGCGACGTGCGGATGAAGAGCGAAATGCCGATCTTCTGCCAGTAGTCGGTGATCAACTGCAGGACATCGGTCTCCAGGGTGCTTTCGCCTGCGGTCTCAACGACGATCTGAGCGGCACGGCCGTCAGGGAGAATACGAATGCCATCGCTGCCGCGGTTCGTCAGGCCAGCCTCATCCAGCAACGCATTGGCCTGCACCGGGTCGTAGGCGATCCAGGCGGAGGCGAACTCCGGCCGGAACAGCGGGCTGTCCGGCAGGACAGTGTCGGCGCTCTCCTTGGTCAGTCCGTAGAAGACGGCCTTGTTGATTTCAGAACGATCGATCGCCAGCGACAGCGCCCGGCGGACGCGCACATCCTGCAGCAACGACCGCCAGACCGCATCGGAGCAATTGAGATTGGGAAGCAGCGCGACCCGTGAGCCTTGCGTCTTCTTCCAGAGGAGAACCTTTACCGGATAGCGCTTTTCCGCATCTTTCAGGAAGGTGTAGTCGATAAAGTCGATATTTGTCGCCTGCAGGTCGCTCTCGCCGGTGCCGGCCTTCGCCGGGATCAGCGCCGGAGAACTGACGTTGAGCACGAACTTGTCGATGTAGGGGAGCTGCAACCCGTTCTCATCGACCCGATGATAGAAGGCGTTACGCTCGAAGACAAACTGCTCGGCCGGCAAGGATGTTGTGTTGCGCCACGGGTCAAGCGTCGGCAGATCGGGATTTTCCGGGCGGTAGGAACGGGCCATGCGCATATGCAGCTGGTTCCACTTCTTGACCCTTTGCTCCTTCAGAAGCGCCTTGAGTTTGTCCTCATCCTGATATTTATCGTGGAACTGCTTGAGGTACGTCGCCGGCATCACCAGCACCAAGGGCTGTGGTGCGGCGAGCTTTTGCAGAAAATCAGGATTGGGCGTGGACCAGGTGTAGCGCACGGTCCGCTCGTCGAGCACCTCGAACTTTGCCGCCTCGCCGTCGATCACCAGCGCCATCGGCAGGCCCGCCGGGCTCAGTTTCTCGTTGAGCAGAACATCTTCCCAGCAGTAGCGGAAATCGTCCGTCGTAAGCGGGCTTCCGTCCGACCACTTGTGTCCCTCGCGCAGATGGAACGTGAAGATCCGGTCCTCGACTGTCTCGAAGCTTTCCAGCACGTCCGGCTGCAGTTCGAGTTCTTCGTCGTAGCCGACCAGGCGTGAGTAGCCGTAAACGGTCATCAACCGTATGTCTTTCGCGCTGCCGATCAGGCTCTGCACGGTGCCGCCGTGTTTGCCTGGCTGGCGTCCCATGGCCGCAACGTTGATGACGCGCGGGGTCTTCGGCAACCGTTCATTGACGGGCGGCAGCTTTCCCTCGGCGACAAGCGCCTCGAAAAATTTCGGCTCGCTTGCCGCTGCAAGAAGGTACTTGGGAAACGCCACTGTTGCGAGCAGGGCGAGCGCAGTTCGGCGAGTGATCATGGCCGTAACTCCCTTGCATCCACTGACTTGCGCGCGAGAACATAGTGGTCGCCACCAAGGTCAGCAGGAAAAAGCGCACCTTCCTCGCCGTCGTCGCTGAACTGCGGTCCCCAGCGCCGCATGTCCGACCCCTCAATGGCCTTGAGCAGATCGAAATCCAGCGGACGATCGAGATCCGGATAGGGGACGGCAGCGAGCAGCGACTTCGTGTAGGGATGCACCGGTTTGCGCATCAGAACTTCGCGCGGCGCGAGTTCGACGATGCGCCCCGCACACATCACCGCGATCCGATCGGCCATATAGTCGACCACCGCGAGGTTGTGCGAGATGAACAGGCATGTAAGCCCAAGTTCTTTCTGCAGATCCTTGAGCAGGTTGAGGATCTGGGCCTGGACGGAAACGTCGAGCGCCGATACCGGCTCGTCACAGATCAGCAGTTGCGGGACCAGAGCGAGCGCCCGCGCTATACCTATGCGCTGGCGCTGGCCGCCGGAAAAACTATGCGGATAGCGGTTGACGAACCGCTGGTCGAGCCCGACGGCCTGCAGCAGCAAGCGCACCGTCTCGACACGCGACTTCGCCGTTCCGCGCCCGTGGATTTCGAGCGGCTCGCTCAGGATATTCCTGACAGTCATGCGTGGCGAGAGTGACGACACCGGATCCTGAAAAACCATCTGGATCTTCGAGCGCAGCGTCTTCAGCTCATCACCTTCCGCCTTGAGCACGTCGATCGGACCTTCGCCGTCATCGAAGCTGACGCTGCCGCCATCAGGCGTGATGGCCCGCATCAAAATCTTGCTGACCGTCGTCTTGCCGCAGCCGCTCTCGCCGACCAGACCCAGACACTCGCCACGGCGGATATCGAAGCTGACATCGTCCACCGCGCGATGGCGAGACGGGTCCTTCTTGCCGAACCACGAGGTCTTGCGCGTTCCATAGGTCTTGGAAAGGTTGCGTACGGACAGGAGAACGTCGGGGCCAACCGCCCTAGTGGAGGCCTTGGCACCCAGCAGTGTCCCAGCCTTGACCGGCACCTCCCGCAATGCCTTCAACCGCTCGCCCGGCTTCATGTCGAAATGCGGGACCGCGGCCATCAGGCCCTTGAGATAGGGATGCTGCGGATTGCGGAAGATCGCATCGACCGGACCTGCTTCGACAATCTGGCCGTGATAGATCACCACGACTTCGTCAGCCATATTGGCAACCACGCCGAGGTCGTGGGTGATCAACAGCATCGCCATGTTGAGCTTGACCTGCAACTCGCGCAGCAACTGCAGGATTTGCGCCTGCACCGTCACATCGAGCGCAGTCGTCGGCTCGTCGGCGATCAACAGCGCCGGTCGGCAGATCAGCGCCATGGCGATCATGGCACGCTGGCGCATGCCGCCGGAGAGCTCGAAAGGATACATATCATAGGCACGCTTCGGGTTCGAAAACCCGACATAACCAAGAAGCTCTTCCGTTCTGGCGCGCCTTTCGGCTTTTTCCGCATCCGTATGAATTTTCAAGACTTCGGAGATCTGGTTGCCGATCGTGTGGAGCGGCGACAGCGACGTCATCGGTTCCTGGAAGATCTTGCTGATGCGGGTACCGCGCAAGGCACGTATTTCTTCACCTTCGCGCTCCAGCGAGAGCAGGTCGATCGGCTTGCCCTTGGCCGCCGGATCGTTGAACAGGACATGTCCACCGACCCGCGCGACATTCGGCAGGATACCCATGACGGCCTGACTGATGGCCGATTTCCCGGAACCGGACTCGCCGACGAGGGCGGTCACCTTTCCTGGCAAAATTCTGAAATTCGCTTCCTTGACGGCTTCAACTTCACCGCCGAGCACCGAGAATGTGATCCGCAGACCTTCAACTCGAAGCAGGTCCGCCCCTGATGTCATCACAACACACTTCCCTCATTGCCCTTGTATCCGCCGCCTCTAAAAAAGACTATCGCAGCTTCAGGGGGCTGTCCAGCTTAGCCCCTTGCAACCACAGCATAGTTTACGGTCGCGTCGCGATCTCAGGGAAGAGGGCAAGTTTCTTGGGGCAGCACGTCGGCGCAGCGCGGCGATCGACGGAAATCGTCATAATAGAGCGTCCAGTCGGTCGCATCGGCCGCGCGATAGGGGCCGAACTTGAAATACTGATTACGGCCGAGCCCCTTGTCAGCATGCCCGACATGGCCCTTGACCGTGATGATCGGCTTACCATTGGCAAAGAGCTCGATATGTCCGGTGCCGTCGGCGCCCGGCTTCGTATAAATCGCGAAATCGATCCAGCCCGACTTCGGATCGGGCAATGGATTGCCGTGGTTCGTCACCGTAATCGCATCTGTGCAGGCGTTGAACAGATTGCCGTCATCCGCCTTCCACGCGGAATCAGCGGCCACAAGCATGCGCATCTGGTTGACGCCCGGGCGTCCCCATACCGGCACTTCACCCGGCCTGCAGGCGGCGGCGACCCCGTCCGGCCCGGTGGAAACCGGCGCGATATAATTGGTCTCGATAGTTGCGAACAACTTGCCGAAGTTCATGCGCAACGCCAGGAACGGGCTGAAATCGCCTTCAGCACCCGGGTCGATCTCGCGTTTCCATTGCGCCACGAGATAACGATGATCACCTGAGGGGATCGGGTCGGCAAACTTCATGGAGAACCCGTACCAAATACCCTGGTCGTAGGGCACCCGCAGCGCCGTCTTCTCCCAGATTTCCGCTCTCTCACTGCAGCCGTCGAGCGAATCCGGACAGATCGGCACGACGCTCAGCTTGAGTCCGCCATTGCCGTTGCGCTTGACGATGCTCTGAAACTCGGCCGTCCCCGCGCTCTGCTCGAAATTCTCCCGGTAGTAGAGCCCGCCGTCCGGCGAGAAATCCTTTCCCTCGAACCCGTCGAAAAGCTTGGTTTCCCACGGCTGCGCTGCTGCAACGCCAGTGATGAAGAAGCTCGCGACGATGAGGGCTGCTCGGAACATTGAGGTCCTTACTGAAGCATCTTGTCGATAAGGCCACGCGGCGGTTGCAGCGGGCGGGTGTTGCGATGGAGCAGCATGACATGCTCTGCTTCCGAAAGTCCATCCTGCAAAACATCATCGAGGCGCTCATCCGGCTTTGGCAGAAGCGCTGCCTCATTCGGGTAAAGAATGGTGAATTTCTGGCGCACGCCGCGCAGCTTTTCCTGCCCGAGCGCGGTCCAGTCGCCGCCGCAATAATTGACGAAAGCCTCGCTGGCGACAACGCTGTGAGCGTATTTCTTCGTCAGGTTCTGCAGCCGCTGCACCTCGTTGACCGCCGAGCCGAAGGCCGAGAACGTTAACCGGTCGCGAAGGCCGACATTGCCGAACATTACATTGCCGACATGAAGTCCGACGCCATAGCCGATCGGGTCACGCCCTTGCTTGCGCCGCTCGGAATTGAGCAATTCCATGCGTGCGGTTGCGGCGCGCACCGCGCCGAACGCCTCGCGCGCGGCAAATTCGGAAGGTTCCTTGTGCCGGCCGCAGGGATAGACTGCCAGGAAACCATCACCGACAAAGCTGAGGATATGGCCGCCGTTGCGGTTGAACGGCGCAGCAATCGCATCGAAGTAACCGTTCAGCGTTTCGATATAGGATTGGCGGCCCTCCTTTTCGGCAAGCATGGTCGAGCGGCGCATATCCGCCATGACAAGGATCGCACGTACCGTCTCTCCGTCACCGCGCCGGACCTGCCCGCTCATCACGCGGCGGCCGGCGCTCGAGCCGAGATAGGTGGTCAGCATGTTGTCGGCGAGCTTGCCGAGAACGGCCATCTTGGCCGCAACAGCGAGATGGTTCTGCAGGCGCAACAGCGCGCCGATGACGTCATCGGTGAAGCCGCCGTGGCGGTCCGTCGTCCAGGAGCCGACCATACCGTGGCCGGAATCGGCGCCGAGCGACTGCATGAAGGCGATGTAGTCGGTCGCCCCCTGTTCCTTCAGCTCGTCGAAGATCGGGAACTCGGACGGCGTATCCTTGTAGAGGCGCCGACGGACATGCTCGAGATTGTTGTTGAGCAGGTAATAGTAGGGGCTGCGCAGGAACCGCTCCGGATTGAGCGCGAGTTCCTCGTGCCGCAGGCCGCTGACCTCGACGCCCTTGCCGCGCGCCCAGGTGAAGCCGAGCGCGTCATAGAGCGGATGCAGCATGGAAAAGGAAAGGTGCACGCGCATTAACGGCAGGCCGGCAGCTGCCAGCCGCTCGCAGAAGCCCTTGACGATCGTCTCCAGCGACTCGTCGCTGAGCGACGTCCGCATGAGCCAGTCCGCGACCTTGTCGATCAGGATTTCAGATACGTTATCGTTTACCGGGCCCATTTCGCGTCCTCACCGTGACAGACAGTCCAGCACCATGCCCAATTGCGATGGGCGAACGGCCCGACGATGTGTCGGCGTTCGCTCGCGGCGGCTGATGATGATACGTGCCCGTTAAGAAAATGCTCCAACCGATTCCAGCGTCGATGACGTACAGGCACCCGGAATGCGGCACTTATATACTGCAGATATTGATGGCCCTCTGCAATTTCCAGAGGCGCGCGAATTTTTTGTTTCGCGCCGCGGCCACACGAAGATTTGATGGCACGCCAATGCACCGCAGTCAGGGGAAGGCATCGGCGCCACGCTTGACTTGTACCTTGTTTCTATCCAACAAACCACGACATGTCGCCAGGCTGGCGCCTCCCGTTCACAAAAGCTGGAACCGAAAATTGACCTCACCCCATCACGAAAGACTGCTGGCGTCGATTTCGGCTCGCACGGCCCATGTCGGCGTCATCGGACTTGGTTATGTCGGCCTTCCGCTCGCAGTTGCGGCGGCACGCGCGGGCTTTTCGGTGACCGGATTCGACATCGACCCGGCAAAGATCGTCGCGCTCGACGCGCACAAATCCTATATCGCAGCCGTACCGGACGCCGTGCTGGCCGAGCAGGCGACAGCCGGGCGCTTCAGCTCCACCACCAATTTCGGACATCTGGGCAGTTGCGATGTCATCGTCATCTGCGTGCCAACGCCCCTGACGAAACACCGCGATCCCGACCTTTCCTTCGTTGAGAATACGGCACGTGCGATTGCAGCAACGCTCAGGGCCAGCCAGCTCGTGGTGCTCGAATCGACCACTTACCCGGGAACGACCGACGGCGTCGTGCGCACGATCCTCGAGGAGACCGGCCTCAGGTCGGGCGTTGATTTCTTTGTCGGCTTTTCACCCGAACGCGAAGACCCCGGCAACCCGGTCTACGAGACGACCAGCATTCCGAAAGTCGTGGCAGGCGACGGGCCGCTCGCGGCAAGCCTGATGGAACGCTTCTATGCCGCGGTCGTCAAAACGGTCGTACCGGTATCGTCCAACGCCACCGCCGAAGCGGTCAAGCTGACCGAGAACATCTTCCGTTCGGTCAACATCGCCCTCGTCAACGAGCTGAAGATTGTCTTCGAGGCGATGGGCATCGACGTATGGGAAGTGATCGAGGCGGCGAAGACCAAGCCGTTCGGCTACATGCCGTTTTATCCGGGGCCCGGGCTCGGCGGGCATTGCATACCGATCGATCCCTTTTACCTCACCTGGAAGTCGCGCGAATACGAATTGCCCACCCGGTTCATCGAGTTGGCGGGAGAGATCAATTCGGCGATGCCACGCCACGTGGTCAGCCGGCTCGCCGAGGCGCTCGATCGCCATGCGGGCAAGGCGCTCAGCCGTTCGAAGGTCCTTGTCATCGGCCTCGCCTACAAGAAGAACGTGCCCGATATTCGCGAAAGCCCATCGCTGAAGTTGATCGAACTGATCGAGGAACGCGGCGGTCGGTGCGAGTACCACGATCCCTATGTCGCCGAGATCCCGTCGACGCGCGAATACAGCGCTCTGAAGGGCAGACGGTCCGTGACGCTCGACGGGCAGTCGATCCGGCAGTTCGATGTCGTGCTGGTGGCAACCGACCACGACCAGGTCGATTACGCCGCCCTTGCTAGTGCCTCACCGCTTATCGTCGATACGCGCAACGTTTTTCACCGCCACGGCCTGACCGGCGCACACATCGTCAAGGCCTAGCCAAGGCCGCCTTCAGCTTGCTGGCGGCAACCGCATAGCCACCTGAGGCTCCGTCCACGAAGTGCATGTGATCCCGGCTCATCGGGGTGGGCACGATGCAGGTCATAAGTGCGGAGTCCTGTTGGTGCAGGCCGTAGCGGCCGACGCCGGCCGCCTCGGCCCGACGCAGCCGCGCCTCGATCAAGGCGAGGCGCGCGGCGCTGATATCGATCGTCATCTTGAGGCCGTCATCGAATTTGCGGAAATCGGTGTTGTTGGCGAGATCGCGCCGATAACGGGTCGTATCGAACGTGCCTAGGTTCCATCCCATGCGAAAACAGATGAACAGCGCCAATGTCTGCAGCGTGATCCACAGGCGCGCCAGAAGCCGCCTTCCATGCGGCGCCCGCGCCCGCGCCTCGGCTTCGATGCCTTGGGTGGAAAAGCGTGGTTCAGGCCCGAGCTCGGGAACCGGATGCGCGTGTCGCTCTTCCTCGTCGGTAAGGGCAACGATGTCGGCGATCAGCGCCTGAAATTCCGGTCCGCTGCCTTTTTCGCCGGGCACTGTAATGATCGAGGCGATCGAGCCGTGGCGTGACTGGATTGGGTTCCATCGGCACGATAGCCCTGTGAGATCGGGCCGAGTGCCCGGCGGTGCTGCCTCCACCTGGTAACGCCCCGCCTTCATGGCCGCTTCCGCCCAGCTTGCACCGCCGCCGGCAAACATCGCGTATGAGACCTCTTCGCTCGCCTTGAAGCGGGCGACGCGCATGTCGAGACCATCCGCCCTGATATCCCTGACCGGCACCAGCGCCGCGCGCAACTCGAGCCCGAGTTCTTCAAGGACCCACGTTTTCACCGCGGCAAGCGCCGCTTTCGCGCGTTCCGCCATCGATGCTGGGAGGACTGCGAGTGCCCCGTCGCCTCCGAAAACAAACGGCATGGATTTCTCGTCAAGACCGTTCATCAGCGCGGAGATGACGCTCGCGCCGGCCATGTTCACGGTCTTGTAGCGGCCCTCGGCGATCGCGCCGGTTGAATTGACGATATCGGCGAGCGCCAGCATCCAGTCGTCCGGCAAGGCACGATAATTCGTTTCATCGGCAACCCCCTCGAACGCATCGAAGAGCGGCACGCTGTCGTAGAATCGTGTTTCACTCGTCTTTGCCATCGATGCTCCGAGCTTTTACCCACTGGCTATGTCGATAGATGTTCTACGCGAGACCGCAAGAAAAAGTTTCAAATTCCGATACGCGTATCGAGAGGAGTTGCGACGACCTCGGCAGCGTAAGAGACCCTCGGGGCGATTGCGAGAAATCGCTGCGTCAGCTTTGATGGCCACGTGCCGGATAAGCTCCCGAAAAGCCTGACGATTGTTGCAAAACGGCCGTTGGCCACTGCCCGCAACAAGGCTTCGGACCACCCGACACAACATCGAATATGCCATCGTCATTTGTGGGCATTGATAAGGTTAATGTCTAAACAATAACCCATGCCATTGCAGGGGGGTGGTCATATGTGCTTGTCTATCAGTTAAGCGCAGGCAACTAGGCTTGCGCGGACAGCGTGAAGCCGAAACAGGAATGCAAGAAGACAATTTTCGAGTGCGGTTCTGGGGCGTAAGAGGGAGTTTGCCGGTATCCGGCGAGCAGTTCCTGCGCTATGGGGGAAATACATCCTGCATCGAAATTCGATGCGGCAAGGAAGTGTTGCTCTTCGATGCAGGATCAGGATTGCGCGAAGCGGGCGCCTCTTTGATTGCCGAAGGCGTCGATAATTACGACCTCTTCTTTACGCACAGCCACTACGACCACATCATCGGCCTTCCGTATTTCAAGCCAATCTACAAGTGTCAGTCGTCGGTGCGGTTCTGGTCGGGGCATCTGCACGGCTTGACGACGACCAAGGAAATGATCCGCGATTTCATGCGGCCGCCATGGTTCCCCGTCGATCCGGATATCTGTCAGGCAAGCCTTGAAGGCGTCGACTTCAAGCCCGGAGACGTGCTGACCCCGCGCGAGAGCGTGACGATCCGCACGACGAGCCTTACCCATCCCGGCGGCTGCGTCGGCTATCGCGTCGAATGGAACGGCCGCGCAGTGGCGCTCGTCTACGACACCGAACACGAACCCGGCATCCTCGACCCGGCGGTCCTTGAGCTCATCGCCGGCGCCGAATTGGTGATCTACGACTGCACTTATCTCGAAAGCGAGATGACGCATTTTCGCGGTTTTGGTCATTCGACCGGGATGCATGGCGCGCGCCTTGCGATGGCCGCCGGCGTCAAGCGCTTGGCAATGTTCCATCACGACCCCGCGCGAACAGACGCACAGCTGGACGCGATGGAAATCGACGTACAGTCCATGTTTGCCGGTGCGTTCGCTGCCCGTGACGGTCAGATCATCGATCTATGAGGTCTTTCGCCTGACGCCACTGGCAACCGGGGTGCCCGGCCGTGACGGTGAAGAGCTTCTCGAGAAAATCCCAGACGGCCTCGTCGTGCACGAGGTGATGGGTCAAGAGACCGACCGTGCGGCCCGACTGATGCTCCTTGCCCTCTATGTCGCCGCTGACCTGCCGCGTGCGCGAGACGATATCGGCAATGATAAGCCCGTGGTCCCGACATCCGCGCGTACCGCGCCAATCCATGACGTCAACATGAGTGTTGACCAGCGGGAAAGGCGACGGCTTCTCCGGTCCGAAAACCGAAAGGGCGGCAAATCCAGCCTCGGGCAGTCGTTGCAGCAGGGCCGGATCGATCCGGTTCCACGGCGGGACGAGCATCGGGATGAAATGTTCGGGAAAGAGCGTTTGCAGACGCTCGACGCCGCATCGCAATTCATCGAGGATCAAGACGTGCGGCCGGTGGGCACCGAGTTCCTGCTTTTTCTCGCCAGGCGGCGCATGATTGCGGTGCGCCCAGCCATGCACCGTCACGCAGACATCGGCAAGGCCGGCGAGACGTCGCGCCAGCGCTTCGGTTGCCGGCGCAGGCGGCACGGCGAGCGTCACCGGCACCGCATGGCTTGCGGCAAGTAACAGAAGCCGGTCGAGCGGAACACTCGGCTCGATGGCATCGTCGTCCCTCAGCCAGAAGTCGACCTTTCGTCCCCGCACGTGCGCGCGATCGAGTTCATCGACGAGTAAGTGCCAGTTGGCATCAATGGTCACGCGGGCTCCTCCAGAAATTCTTTGAAAATCTCGCCCAATCGCCGTGCTGCGGCGGGGAAGGACCGCTCTTCGTGGACGAAACGTCGGGCATTTTCGCCAAACCGTTGGCGGGTCTCTGGGGTGTTGATCAGACAGCGGATCGCTGCCGCATAGGCATCGACGTCGCCCTCGGGTGTCAACAGCCCGGTCTCGCCATCCCGCACCACCTCGGGCACGCCCGCTGTGCGCTGCGCAACGACAGGCAGTCCGGCAGCCTGTGCCTCGAGATAGGCCAGCCCATAGGCTTCACCGCAGCCCGGCCAAAGATAAAGCGCGCTTTCACCGAGGATGCCTGGGATGTCGCTCGCATCTTTTTCGCCAAGCCAAATCAATCGGTCTGCCGGCAAAGTGGAAAAAACGTCGTGGACATCCTGCCGGCACGGCCCATCACCCACAACGGTCATCGTCCACGGCCGATCGACAACCAGCGACAGGGATCTGGCAAGCATACTATAGCTCTCCATCTTGTCGCCGCTGCGCATCATCGCCACGGTGACGAGGCGACAACCATCCGCAGCACTGCGGAATGCCCGTGTAAACGGAGCCGTATCGATGAAGGGGGGAAGCATCGCCTGCCGGCAGGTGGGTGCTGCCTCGACCAGGCCATCTCGATCCCGCTGCGTCAGGCAGATATTGACCGCGGCCTGTTCAATGGCGCGCAGTACATGCCGTTGAGCAACAGCGCGAACGCCTTCATTGCGGCGGAAGGAGTAGGAGGCCTCGGCTGTGACGTAGGGAATGGAAAACTCGGCAGCAAGCCCTGGCCCGATCAGATCCGGCGCCTTGTAATAGGGGTGATAGCAAAACCAGACATCAGGTGGCGTTAGGGACTGCCAAAGCGTGCGAAGACGCTCCGTTTCGCTGGCCGCGGCTGCCGCCAGCGACGCGAATTGTACCTCGCTGGCATCCGCCATGAAGCTGCGCAAATCGCTGGCAATCCACACTTCATGTCCCGCCTGCCGCAGCGCGTCGATCAACAGGCGCGCCATCAGCCGGTCACCGGATGGAACGGGGTGGCTGGGGGATTTCAGCGGTGCGTAGAAGGCGATTTTCATGCAGATCGAGCTATCGCGTCTTCGTTTGACACTGTCAACGGCAGCGGCAGTGCAAGCCGGCCTTCGGGCCGCACACGGACCTTAACCGGATCAATTGACAGGTATGTCGAAATAGTCCCTTCGAACAAGCCTGAGCGATCGATCCGGCTGGATAATGTATGTCTCTTTGACAAAGCTGTTCCCGCTCACGAAAGTATGCGGCACCATGCTGCCCACCGGCGCCTTCGTCAGCTTCGTCCTCGGCTGGCCGCCATAGGTGATGCTTCCCGGTATCGGCTCCAGATCCGGAGTGGTGCAGCCGGCCAGAGCCAGGCCCAACACTGCAAGCAGCACCAATGGCCCGCAGGGACGGAACGCGCGTCTCGATACAACCATCACCAAAACCTCCTTCGGGCCGGCCCCGGACGAGGCGCTCGTGACCCAGTATCCAGCGCCTCAAAAACGTACGTCATGGTCGCCGCAACATTTCACACTCGCCCAAAAATGCCTTCATCCGATTGATTGAAGGCATCATTCAATAGGCCGGTCGGCACCATCAGGTCCAGTTGGCTTTCGGGTCTCTGTCATCAGGAACGCCTCGGGCCACTCAAGACGACGTGATGCAAATCTACTGCGCACTGGCATTGGCAGCGGCCGAGGATTTTATTGTGGTGGCTTCCTGAGCCTGCTCCGCCAGCAACCCGTAGGCAACGTAGTACTTGTAGATATTGCTGACATATTGAACCGTCTCGCGCCCAACGATCGCGGCCGCGGCATTTTCGACATTGCCGAACCACAAATTCGGATCGAGGCCCATGTCCTTTGCCTTTGCACGGAACTTGTGCAAATTGCCGGGGCCGGCGTTATAGGCCGCGAAGGCGAAGAGCATGCGGTTGCGCGGCGTGACCGCCGGGTCATCGAGATAGGTATCGATCAGGTACCTCAGATACTTCGATCCGGCCTCGACATTCAGGTTCTGGTCCTTGTCGATGCCATGGATGCCGACAGCCTTGTCGGCGGCGGTAGACGGCAGAAGCTGCATGATGCCGACTGCACCGCGCGGGCTGCGCCGGGACTGGTCAAGCTGCGATTCCTGATAGCCCTGCGCCATCAGCATCAGGTAGTCGAAGGAATAGGTACCGCCGTGCTTGCGGAAAATCTCGACCAGCTGCTGGAAGCGCTCCATGTCCTCAGGCGCATAGGCACGCTTCAGCATCTTGTCGCTCTTGTAGTAGGTGTTCTTCAGGATGTTGCCGAAGGTGGTGCCGACCCGGTGGGTCTTGACGAAGGCATCGAGCGCGGTCTTGAGCCGAGGACTATCCTTGCGGATCGCCCAGGCAATCTGTCCGTGATCGGACACAACGATATCGTCACGCATCTTGATATCCGTGAACACCGTAGCCCAGATGCTGCCTTTGTATCTGTCGACCACCGCCCAGGGCAAAAGGCCGGCATTCACCATCTCGAGAATGTCCTCGTCTTCGAGATTGTCGTCCATCTCCTTGATCGTGATCGGCGCGCGCCCAGCCTTGACGAAACCATCGCTCAGCGCGACCAGATGCTCGTGGTAGCTGCTGGACGTACGAACCCGGACTTCCCGGCCGCTCAGATCGTCCAGATTGGCGATCGCCGGCGCCGACGGTCCCGTAACCAGTACTTCCTTGGCCTCGTTGAACAACGGATCGGTGAAGTCAACCTTGGCCAGCCGTGCCTCGGTGATCGTGAGATTTCCCATGACGATGTCGCCAAGGCCTTCCTCGAGCGCCGTCAACAGGTGCCCACGTGCCATCGGCACGAATGCGACCCTTATCTTTTCGATCTCCTTCTTTCGCCCGGCATTCAGCTCTTTTTCGAGCGCCGTTCCGAACTCGACTGCCGTGCCGAGCTGCCGACCGCGATCGATAAAGTAAATTGTCTTGCTGAAGGGCACGATGATCCGCACCAGCCGCCGCTTCTCCATGACGTCGAGATCACCCATATGCGGGGCGATGATCGGCTGGAATGTACTTTCGTCCGATTGAGCCCATAGACGTCCGGTCCCCGCCACGGCGAAGAACAGCAGAAACAATGCGAGGCGTCTCATTTATGGCCTCCCCAGCCAGAGAAAACCCTATTCCGGTGGTGCACCCTCGGCGAGCGCTGCCGCTGCATTCTTCTTGGCGATCGCATCGCGCGTCGCGGCTGCCGCAGCCGCGTTCTGTTCGTCGCCGGCCACGTGCATTGTCGGCGAAGCGAAGGAGATGCCGTTCTTGTCAAAGGCCTCCTTGATCATCGCCTGTGCCCGGCGCCGGACCTGTGTCTGATGTCCCGGCTTGGTCGTCATCGCAAAACTCAAGGTGATGCCATAGTCACCGAAGCTCTCGACGCCCTTCATCTTCACCGTCTCGATAATCGTCGGCCCCAAGTCGGGATCATCGAGAAGCGCCGCGCCAATGCCCTTCACCACCTTCTTCACCTTGGCGATGTCGGCCTCGTAGGACACATTGATCATAAACTTGTCGATCACCCAGTCGCGACTCATGTTCTGAACCGCACCAAGAGACCCGAACGGCACGGTGAAGACCGGACCGCGATGATGCCGCAGCTTCACCGAGCGTATGCTGAAGGATTCCACCGTCCCCTTGTAGCTGCCGCTTTGAATGTACTCGCCAATGCGGAAAGCGTCATCCATCATGTAGAAGATCCCGCTGATCACATCCTTGACCAGGGTTTGAGAACCAAAGCCGATGGCGACGCCAAAAACGCCGGCGCCGGCAATCAGCGGGCCGATCTGAACGCCAAGGCCGGAAAGCACCATCAGCAGCGCCACCACGAGGATGAAGGCCGCAAGGAAATTGCGCAGGATCGGCATCAGCGTCAGCAAGCGGGTGTTGCGTGCGCGTTCGGAGGGGTCAGTCGTTTCGACGGTAGCGTGCTTGACGCGCAGGCTGATCAGGCTCTTCGTCAACTGCCATATCAAGTCAGCCGCGAGCAGAATGACGACACCGGCAAGCGCACCACGGAAAATCCGATTGAAAACGTCGTCCTGGACCATCATCGCTGCGTTGACGCGGAAGACAAGCGCGAGCCATCCGGCCGCCAAGGCAATGATCGCCAATCTGGCGCCGCGTTCGATCAGCACATTGCGCATGACGCGCATATCGTCGTCCGCCGATACATCCAGCATCGTGCGGGCAAAGGCACTGGTGAAGCGCAGGAGCGGCGGCAAGCCGATGAAGTAAAGGCCGATCCAGAACAGAACCCTCATGTCGGCCACCCACAGCACCCAAAGCAGCACCAGGAAGGAGACCAGCAGAATGTTGCCGACCACACGGCGCGATCCTGTGGTTGCGGCTGGTCTCCTCAGCACGGTGATGATTGCAAGTGCAAGCACGATAAGACCGAGCGCGGCCGCCACAAGGTTGCGAACGTCGGGGGCGACAGAAAGGGCCTGCATGGCGTCGCCGATACCCCAGATGGCGGCGGCGGCACAAATGATTGCCACTGACGAGCGGTACCAAAAACGCGCATCCTCAGCCGTCAGCGAGAGATAGCCGGCTCGACCGGATGGATCGGTCGCATCGACCGCTCCACCAGACATTACTGCGGCCCCATTGGTGATCAGCAAGCGGGCTCCGATCCAGGCAACCAGGAGCGGCGCGATGGTTTCTTCAAGCCGCGATGGCCACTCAGCGACGGCGAGCACGGCGGTCGTGGCAATAGCGAACACCAGGAGCGGCAGCACCTTGACCAGAATCGTGCGCGCCGCCCCGGTCAAGGCCGCCGAACGCAACGTCCGCCTCAAAAGATAGCGTAGCGCGTATTCGGCGCCGTACCCGACCAGCAAAATCAAGAGGAATCCCTTGAGGATCGGGGCGGAGCCATGGTTTTCCATGTCTCCAGCGAGGCGGATGCGCGCCGCGTCGAACTCGGGGCCAATGCGCGGCACGGCGTTGGTGATGCCGGTCAGATGGTGGCGGATCTCAGCCGTCCAGCGGGCCGCAAATCCGGGCTCCGGCTTGGCATCGGCCGATGTCGTTGCCGCCGGCGCGGTCGCACCGGGCGCCGCCGGCTGCTTGGTGGCCAACCATTGCCGCACTTCCGGATCATCGAGCAGCTCGATCAGTTGCTGAACCTTGGCCGGCTCCGCAGCGGACGTGGAGCCTTGGCTCTGCGCGTGGCTTGCGGACGCAAGTCCTAGGAACACCATCAAGAAAGCGAGAATGCGGGCCATCGGCCCCCAGAATCCACGCAACGAACTGACACCGACCATGCTGACCATACCCCCAACGACCGGCGAGAGCCGATCGATTCCTGTTCTCATTTGCACAAACGCTAACACAGTCCCCGACGTTTATACCAACTTCCGTTTTCGGTGCACATTTCTGCGGTCAACGGCGCCGGAAACCACCACCACCGTGGAAGCCACCACCTCCGTGAAAACCACCGCCGCCGGAGAATCCACCGCCGCCGCCGTGGAAGCCACCGCCACCAAATCCGCCGCCACCACCGCCAAATCCGCCGGGGCGATCGAACCCGCCCCCTCCGAAGCCGCCGCCGCTCGGGAAATTCAACGGCCGCTGGTCGAAGGACTGATGTTCGAATGAACGCTGATTGCCGATCTGGCGGCCCGCACGGTCGATTGCCAGATGGTCGGGTGCACGGTCACCAATCGCGCTGCCGTCGCCGATCTGACCGCGATTGTCTATGCGCTTGTTCAGGTTCTGCGCCGCATCCGGGTGCTGGGTCGCGAACTGCTGGCCGGCTTTCTTCGCATCCTGAATCGATGGCTTTTGAACCGGTTGCCATCCGTCGGGCGTATGCTTCTGCCATTGGCCATCGTCGCGGCGATAGACATTGCCGTCGCGTCCGGCATAGACGTCGCCGCCCTTGCCTCCTGCGACAAATCCGTGGTTGCCATCGGACGTGCGCCAATGCGCACCGGCGCCGCCAGCGGTCGACCCGCCGCTGATACGGGCGAAGTCCGAGCCATGCTTGACGGCGGCCGTCCCCCAGCTGCCGTAAACATTGTTCCCGCCGCGCGCGATTGCAGCGTTGCCGGTACGGGGATTATAGGCTGCGACAAAGCCGCGTTCACCCGCAGGTCCATAGCCTGCCGCACCGCGGATATAGGTGCCGGTGCGTGGATTGTAGGCAGCGCCGGCAGCGATGCCGCGATAGGGGCCATAGGCGTAGCCGTAACGACCGAATGTGCCTACCGCCGGATTGTAGAATGCGCCGACGCCATAGGTTACCGGGCGCGGATAATATGGCCAATAGCCGCCACCGGCCCAGCCGTAGTCCCAGTAGTCGTCATAGTACCAGCCGGTGCCGTAGACGAACGTGTCCCAGGCAAGATACGCGCCGAGATACCCCATGGTATATCCGAACCAGACTGCGTCCGGCTCGGTCTCGTAGATCCGGACATAGGTGGCATTGTAGACAGGCGACGACGGCGGGATCGTGTAGACTTCGTCCGGAACGGCCTTCGCAACGGTGAACGGCCCGGTCGGCGTATCGCCGACAAACCACACTCCATCCTTCAACACGAAATACTTGTCGGCAACCTTGATGACCGTCTCATTGGTGTTGACGGCGTAGGTGAGCGACGTTCCGTCGATTTTCTCGAATTTCGGGTCTCCGCTATAGGCGACGTCAACCTTGACCGAGCCGTCCAACGAAACGCGAGCCTTTTCGGGGATGCTCGCCTTCAGTCGCGCTTCCGCATTCTCCGAGGTGCCGGGAACCGAAGAGCGGACCGTATAATAGGAGGCATCCTCCGGAATATTCTGGAAATCCTGTGGAAGGTTAGGCGTGGCGAAGGTCCAGGGACCATCAAGCGACGCGGCAGAGAACCAGCGGCCGGAGACAAGAACGTACCAGTTCGAATCCGCGGGCAGATAGAAGACATCGCTCTCGGTGTTCGTCGCGATCTTCAGGCCGGTCCCGGGCACCGCCTCGAGCTTCGGTTCACCGTTGAAGACGAGCAATTCTGACGGCTTGTCGGAATAGATGACCTTTGGCGTCACGCCCTCACCGGTGGCAAGCGGGATTGCCGCCCTGGCGTCCTTCCAGTTGTCATCATCCGGCAACTTGCCGAAGATATTCGGCAGCGACGTTGCGGCCTGCCAGCCGCTCGACAGGTCTTTCGACTGCAGCCACGCCTTTTCGTTGCGAAGGTAGTAGGTGCTGTCGGCGTCGAGCTTGAACAAGTCCCAATTGGTATTGACGGCGAAGGAAAGACCCTCGACGGCCTTGACCGGCGCAAACACCGCCTTGCCGTCGGTCTGGACAAGCACCGCCGGCTCCTTGCTGACATAGATCGGCGGTGGATCTGCTTTCAGCCCTTCGACATTGCCGAGCCGCTCATAGTCGGCAAGGCTCGCGGTCAGCTTGTCCTCCGACAGCGTTATCGTGCCTACAGGCATCAACTTGCCGACTTCCAGTGCCAGGTCGGCGAGTTCCGGACGATCGAGAACCGAGAAGTTGATCTCGTTGACCTTGATATCGGAGACGACGACCTCGTCCGAGCCACTGTCCGTCACGGTCTTGCCGGTGACGCCGATGACGCCGAAAATCGGCTTGGCATCGTCGGACTGCTTGTATTCGGCGGCGATCAGGGCGTCGAGATCGACGAAATTCTTCCAGGCGTTCACCTGTGGCTGGTAGAGTGTGATCGTCGCTCCCTTGTCGGTCTTGTAGGCGCGTGGCCAGCCAAGGGCTTTCGGATCGGCAGCGTTCAGATACTTGCCGCTGACGAAACCGTCCTTCCCCTCAAAGCTGACGGCGCACCAGGTGCCGGAATCGTCACATTCCTTGACGTCGACCTGTCCGCCCTCATCTATCTTCCCCATGCTGTCGAAGCCGGTGCCGGGGCCTGCCCGAAAATTGACCGATGCAGTCGTCGTGGCCGGACCAGCCAACGCCGGCGCAGCGGCTATGGAAAGTAGCGTCAAGGTCAAGGTTATTCCGCGCATCTCGCATCTCCGACGTTGCCGAAATGGACTTCGTTGCAGGCGGGCATGGCCCACATTGCTCAACAGCAACCCGCTGCCCCGGCCGGGCGCAAGTACGTAACAGTAACAACGGCCGTAACGCCTGCCATCCAATGGGGAATGAGTCGTGCCATACAGCGCAATTATCCGTGTTTTGGCGCGTAGTGATTGCATCGAGTCATTTATTCGAGCAAACTCATATGTATGATTTGGTCACGCCTACATGCGGAGGAAACACACGTGAACACAAAAGCACCCAGCCAGATTGATGTCTTTGTCGGTTCCCGCGTCAGGATGCGTCGGTTGATGGCCGGGTTGAGCCAGGAAAAGCTCGCAGACGGCCTCGGAATTACGTTCCAGCAGGTCCAGAAGTACGAAAAGGGCACGAATCGCATCGGTGCCAGCCGGCTGCAAGCCATCGCCGACGTTCTCGGCGTTAATCCGAGCTTCTTCTTCCAGGAAGGCGAAGAGGGTGCATCCCCGAGGGCAGGCCTCGGCGATGTCCGCGAGCCGAACGAGATCTCGTCCTTCGTCTCGTCAAAGGAGGGCATTGCGCTCAATCGGGCCTTCCTGAAGATTACCGATCCGGTCCTGCGCAAGAAAATCATCTCGCTGGTGGCTGCCGTCGCACAGACACCCGAGGCGGAAACAGTCGCAGCCCACGGCAGCACTGCGCCCGCCCCAGACCTGCATGGATAGCCGCCACCGGTTGCCGATGAGATAGCCAGATGAAATTTAGATTGCAGACCCTCGGGCGATTACGTCTCGTTGACGAAGACGACTGCGATGTCGCTTTCCCTGAGAAGGGTCTGCTCATTCTCGCTCAGGCGATCGCCGGCGGCCATCGCGAGCAATCCCGAAACGATGTCGCCAAGCTCTTGTGGAACGAAGTCGTTCCGAGCCAGGCCTTGGTCAATCTGCGCAAGACAATCTCCCGCATCACGTCGCGTCAGGAAGAACTCGGCCACACGTTCCTCAGTTTTTCGCCATCGACTGTTCGGATGCAGCCGGATTCGATTGCGAGCGACCTCGACGACATCGGCCGGAACGCCGAGCAGGACGCGCTATCGCGCTTCCAATGGGCCGGGGAGAAATTCCGTGACGATTTTCTCAAGGATTTGAAGTCGCAGGGCCGAGCGCTTCACGACTGGATCGAGCAATGGCGCGCCGATCACGCAGCCCTGCTGCGCGAGTGCCTGATCAATGCGGCCGAGATTGCGACCGGCCCGGATCGAAAGCTCGTCAGGTCCGCTGCCGTCAAGCTTCTGGAGAAGAACCCCGACGACGACGAGGTTCGCAAAATCCTCAAGACCGTCCTGACGCTGGAGGGCCGGCACTATGACACGCGCCTTCTTTCGGGCGGCGGACTGGTGGCCGCAACCGCCAAGGCGGCACCACCGTCTAGCTTGACCAACACCCAGCTGCTGGAGACCATGGGCGAAACCCGTCCGCCGCGTGTGGTACTGCTGCCGCCGGGTGCCGGCAATGCCGACGCTGCTGCCACGCTGTTTGCTCACTCCCTGATCGAGGACGTGACCATCGGCCTTTGCGCGCTCCGCTCGGTTTCGGTGATAGCGCCCTACACGGCAGCGCAGATCAGCCTGCAGGCGGACAAGGCCAGCACCTACGAACAACACGCCATCAGCTATATCCTCGATACGCGCCTGACGAACGAAGGCAGCCGACAGACACTGTTTACGCAGCTGATCTTCTTTGCCAACGACGAAGTGATCTGGGCCGATCGTTTTACGCTCGATGACGATGGCTTGATGAGGTCACGCCAGGTGATTGCGCGACAGATCGCGTTTGCCATTGCCAGCCAGGTTGAGCGCAATGAGACGATGCGCAAGACCTATGAGAGCAACGGCAGTTCTTATCGCAGTTACCTGCTCGGCCAGCGCTATCTCAAGCAACTCAACCTGCCCGAGGTCCGTCGAGCCCGGAAGAGCTTCCGCGAGGCGCTCAGCCAGAATGCCGATCTGGCTCCGGCGATGAGTGGACTTGCGCGAAGCTATTTCGTCGAGTGGCTTCTGACTGCCCGCGGCGACAGCGAACTTCTGGCGCTTGCCGAACAGCACGCCCGTGATGCGATCGCCATCGACGATACACTTGCGGCGGGCTACCGCGAGCTCGGTGTCGTCAAACTCTACAGCCGGCAATTCGACGAAAGCATCGAATTCCATGAGAGGGCCGAAGCGCTCAGCCCGCAGCATGCCAATGTGATTGCCAGCTACGCCGATACGCTTGTACAGGCCTCGCGCCCGGATGGCGGCCTGCGCAAGATCGAAGCGGCAATCAATCTCAACCCGATGGCTCCGGACGAGTATTTCTGGACCGCCGCCGGCGCCTGCTACTCACTTTCTCAATACGATCAAGCACTTGACTATATCGAGCGCATGCGCGATCCCACCCCGGCCGATCGTCTCGCCGCGGCGAGTTGGGGTATGCTCGGCAATCGCAAGAAGGCAGGACAATACGTGCGCAAGACGTTTGAGGTCCACCCGGACTTCAACCTGGACAAATGGATTGCAATCGTTCCGTTCCGCGAGGAATGGCAGCGAACCCATTACTGCGAAGGCCTGCGCAAGGCCGGATTCTAAGTATCATCACCACATGAGGGACAAGGGGAAAGATGATGACGACGACTCAGGTAGTTGTATTTGGCGTTGAGGGCGACGATGGCCTGTGGCTGGCCGATCTCGGGACGGGAACTGTCACACGCATTGTAGATCCGCTCACGGGCGCCCTGGCTTCGGCCAATGAGCACAGAAATGCCGGCGCCACGGTGGTCAAGGGCGTCAACTTGGCCGTGCGTGCAAACTCCGCGGGCTCCGTGTCCGGCGGGTTCATGGACGGCTGAGTCTCAGCGCGCTTGCGCATGGTTTCGGCCACACATCCAGATCGGGCGAGCGAAAGCCGCCCGATTTCAGACAGTCCCTGCATTGCAGATCATTACTCCGACCGCGTCTGCGCGCCCGAAGAGACCTTCGCGCGCGTCGCTCGTCTGTTGCCCTCATTCGGCATCAGCAGGCTTGCCCGTCTGACCGGGCTCGATAGCATCGGCATACCCGTCTGGAACGCGGTTTCGCCGAATGCGAAGTCGATCGTCATCAACCAGGGCAAAGGCATCACCGATATCGACGCGAAGGTATCGGCGGCGATGGAAGCGCTGGAGCGCGCGGTCGCCTGCAACCCGTCAGCACCAACAACGCACGCGACGCGGCGTGCATTGCTGGAAAAGGGCGAAAGAGCGCTCACCCTTCCGGGCCTTGTAGCGGCCGGCGAAGCCGATCTTGACGATGACGAAGCAACGGCGTGGCTGCGCGGCTTCGACCTTCTCGATCAACAGGCGACCTTCGTTCCACTTCAGGCGGTACTGCTCGATCGCACGCTCGAGCGCTGCCGCTACTGGCAGTCGTCGGACGGGCTTGCCTCCGGCAACACCGAAAGCGAGGCAGTTCTGCACGGCCTGCTGGAGCGGATCGAACGCGATGCCGAGACCCTGTGGCGGCTGCTGTCCCTGACGGCGCGACTGCGCACCTGCATCGACGCCGATCTGCTCGACGATCCCATCATTAACGACATGACGCGCCGCATTGCTGCAGCGGGCCTGACGTTCCGCCTGTTCGACATGACCAGTGACATCGGCATCCCATGCCTGACCGCCGTTATCGCGGATGCGGGCATTCTGGCGGCGAAAGAGCCGCGTTACCATGACGTCACCGTCGGGCATGGCGCCCATCCCGATCCGCGACGTGCCGCAATCCGCGCCATCACAGAGGCGGCGCAATCGCGTCTCACGTATATTAGTGGCGCACGCGACGATGTTTTTCCGGAAACCTTCACACGCAGGCTGCCGCGCGAGACGCAGCAACTGTTCGAGGCAGCGCCGGGCGCACACAACCCCCTCGCCTCGGTCGCTGGCAACGGAGCCAACTCGCTGCTCAAGCACGTGCTCGAAGCGCTGAAGCACGCCGGTATCGGGACTGTCGTTGCGGTTCCACTACTCGCCGCGCCGCTACCGTTCTCCGTGATAAAAATCTTCGTACCGGAACTCGAAAATCCGGACGGAGCACGCAAGCGCCGTTTTGGCGCAAGGGCACTGTCGCGCGCGCTGGAGGTCGCATGAAGATCCTCTTTGCCGGCCCGACCTTGCCGGACGCGCAAGCGCTCATCGACACCGACATCGTGTTGCGCCCGCCAGCCGTACAGGGCGACATCCTGCGCGCCACGCAGGACGGCGCCACTGTCATCGGGCTCGTCGACGGTCACTTCGAACAGGTCGCACCCGTGTGGCACAAGGAGATCCTGTTCGCGTTATCCGAGGGTGTGCGCATCTACGGCGCCGCCAGTATGGGCGCGCTTCGCGCCGCCGAATGCGCGACCTTCGGCATGATCGGCGTCGGCAGGATCTATCAGCAATATGCGACGGGCGAGCTTGAGGACGATGCCGATGTCGCCCTTCTCCATGGCCCGGCGGAACTGGGCTATCTGCCCTTGACCCTGCCGCTGGTCAATGTCGTGGCGACCCTTGAAGATTTGCGCGCACGCCAACAGATCGACGCGGCGTCTGCCGCGCAACTGCGGATGGCGTCCGCCGAGATCTTTTACAAGCACCGCAACTGGTCGGCGATCGTGGCGCGTGCCAACCTTCCACCCACCACGGATTTGAAACGGATAGAGGCGCTTCTCACAACCGGCTCGGTAGACCAAAAGCGCCTCGATGCCCTCGATCTGCTCGACATTATGCGCTCCGCCCCCGCCCAAAAGACGAAGGCCCCGGGAGGCTGGGCATTCAATTCTACAAGCCTTTGGAAGCGGTTGCTCAATCAACTTGTCGCTTCATCCTAAGAATGCAGATTTCCCATGCAACGTGTGTCACGCTGATGTCACGCGCATCAATAAAAAGTCACGCTATGATTTGCCATGTTGAAGCGGATCGGGCCGATCCGTAGGGAACTGGGGAAAATCATGCAATCTTCGATCGCCATGTCCTTTGAACCTGAAGACAAGGAGAAGGAGCTGCTCGCGCTGGCCCGCCTTGTCACCTACGCGCGCGATTCTTCGCGCACACTGAATGTCGAAGGTGTTCAATATTGCCTCGAGCTGGCGCTCGCCGCGCTGCTTAAGGAAGTCGAGGAATGCGGCGACAAGACCGCACTGCTGACCAACGAACTCATGAGCCGCGCCAGCCTCGGAAACTGCTGAGCAGACGAGGTCGACTTCAATTTCGCTGGTGGCACAGAAAAGGGCCCTGCTTCGCGCTCCCGCAAAGCAGGGCTTTTCATTTTAATCGGCCTGGCAATCCCACCAGAAGCGCGAAAAGTTCAGGTCCCAGCTCTGCATCGGGATATAGGCGTAACCCTGCAGGCATTTGCTTGCTGCATAACGCTGAGACTCCACCGTCAGGAATACATCGGCCTGTGCATCGGCGACCTTGCGCTGTATCTCCTTATAAAGATCGTTTTGCGTGGCGGGGTCCAGCGTCTCGCGTGACTTGTCAATCAGGGCGTCGATCTCAGGATCCTGCAGCCATTCCATCGAGGCCCAAGTGCCTTTCGCCTTGGAGTGATACTGCACATAGAAGACGCTGTCGGGTGACGGATAGGTCGGGCCGTAGAAGACCTGCGTGGTCGCCGGCGTCGTCTCGACCTTGGCCGCCAGTTCGGTGATGCGGTTCCACGGTTCCGGCTTGATGTCGAGTTCGATGCCGATCTGCTCCAGATTGGCCTGCATCAGCAGCGCCATATCTTCTTCGAAGGCCAAGCCCGTGACATAGGTATGGCTGAGCTTGATCGGCCCCTTGCCGGCATATTTCGACTTGGCGAGTTCTTCCTTCGCCTTCTCCAGGTTGTACTCCGGGGCAGGAAGGTCGTTGAGATAGGCGTCCTTGAACACGGATGCCAGCGGTCCGTTCATCGGTTCGCCGGGATGAATGACGTTGCGCACCGTTTCATAGTCGGTTGCGAGCGCAATCGCACGCCTGACGTGAATATCATCCGTCGGCGGCACCTTGGTGTTCATCTTGATGTAGAAGCCGGTTGCCGTCGTGCCGCGCAGGATCTTGTAGCCCGGCATCTTCTCGATCGCCTCGAAGGTCTCGTTTGCCTGGGCGCGCGCCGACATGCCGAGTTCGCCCTTGGCCGCGAGCGCCTTCACCGTTGCTTCGTCATGGGTGATGACGAAACGGATCTCGTCGATCGGCTTACCCTTGCTCCAGCCGCCGTGATAGCCCTCGTAGCGATTGACGACCATCTGCGAAGAACGCTGCCAGGATGAGAGCATGTAAGGCCCGGCGCCGGCCGGGTGATCGGCCAGATAGCCCGTCCCCCACTCTTCCTTGCTGTTTTCCCTGATCAGCTTTTCGTTGAGAACAAGGATCAGTGGCGTGTTGCTGATGAACGGCGCGTAGACTTTCTTCAGCCCGATCTCGACGGTCCGGTCGTCGACGACCTTCAGCTTGGCCGGGTCGACGATATCGGTGAAAAGGTAGGACGGGGCTTCGTTGATCGCCAGCAGGCGCTTGACGGTGTAGACGACATCGGAGGCCTTGACCGGCGTGCCATCCTGGAATGTCGCACCTTCCTTCAGCTTGAAGGTATAGGTCTTGTCGTCGTCTGAAACGCTCCAGCTTTCGGCAAGCTCCGGCACCACGGAGCCATCAGGGTTGACTGTCGTCAGGCCCGAATAGAGGTTCACGGCGGCCATGTATTCCGTGTAGTCGTTGATCTTGCCGGGATCGATGGTGCCGAATTCCTGCGTCGCATTAACGACGATCGACACCTTCTCCTGAGCCGCGGCCGGGGCGGTGAGTGCCGTTGTCTGCACCAGCCCCAGAAGCAGCCCTGTGATCAGTGTTCTCTTCATGTCTCAGTTCCCTTTTCGTTGATTGTCGTTGTTTTCGAATCAGTCGCCCTTAGGCGGCCGGATTGAGCGCCTCGACCGGCTCGTAGGCATGGTCGTAGCCAAAGTAGCCGGGGCCGGCGAGTTCGAGCCCCTTGGCCGTCCGCCACTGGCGATCGCAGGGAAGTCCGGTGAACTCGACCGTCAGGCCATAGCGCAACTGCTCGGTGGTAACGGGCAGCCCGCCATCGGCGTCGAGCGCGCAGATGAGGTCCGGCGTCGAGGCGATGACCTGTCCCCCATCGCCGCGGGCAACCAAGAACTCGTTCTGAAACGCGACTTCGAAGGTGCGGCCGGCAAAACCGTCGATGCCCTTGAGCAGGGCCCTCCCCCGCGCAAAACCGCCGGTCGTCGCCCGGTCGACATCGACGACGCGGCCGGTAAACAGATGCCGACCGTCGAACTGCTCGCGAAGCGCAATGCCGGGATGGCGCTTGGCGGCGCGCTCGGCCGCGATCGTCTCGCCGATACCCTTGATGAGACTGAGCGTGCCGCGCAGGATCCCGGCCTTCATCTGCGCGCCTGTCATCGGATAGGCGGCGACAAGGCTGGCGCCGCCCATCTGGATCGCCTGGACGCGGGCCAGCCGTTCGGTCCACAGGTTCGAGACCGCATTGATGATCGAGCTGTTGCCCTTGTCATCGGCATGAACCAGCGGCGTGGCGCTGATGTCATGCATGGTAAAGCTCACCATTTGCAGCTCGGGAAAGGCGCGGCCCATGCCGTCCCCGTCAATCAGCGGCAAGCCGGTTGCGGCGGCCACGGCAAACGGGATGGTCGAGTTCAATCCGCCGGCTTCCACGCAGATCAGGGCATCGGCCTTGCGTCCGAGAAACCTTTCGAGCTGGCGCAGCGCCTCCAGCGCCTCGTCGCCGCGTGGCAGTTTTTCCACCATTACCGTCGGCGCACCCATCATGAAGACGGGGACGCAGAGCGCATCATCGGCGATGGCATCGGGCTGAACCACGCGAACCGGACCGTTCGCCTCGATTGCAGTTCGGGCCATCAGCTTGCCGATATAGGGATCGCCGCCGCCGCCGGTGCCGAGATAGGCACCGCCGATGGCGATCGCTTCCATGTCGGCAGCGGTAATGAGCCGCTCGCTCATGGCTGCATCTCCTCGATCGGCTTGAAGGTGATGTCGTCGAAGCCGAAGGCTTTCGGGCCGACCACCTCAAGCGCTGCAGCCGAGCGCAGCAGCGAATGGCAGGGCAATGCCACGATCGCGACGCGCTGGCCGTAGCGCAGCATTTCGGTGGTGATCGCGTTGCCGCTGTCGACATCCAGAACGATGATCAGATCCGGCACCGACACTTCGACTTCGCCGTTGCGGCTGAAAACGAGGTTTTCGTTCTGGATCATCACCGAGGCGGTGTCGCCGTTGAAGGCATCGATGCCGGCAAGCTTGGCTTCACCGATGACGAAACCGCCACGCAGATGGCGTTCGAGATCGACGATCTTGCCGGAGAAAACCTGTCGGCCGTTTTCCTGGGCGCAGATGGCCGCAACCGGATCGGCGTGCTCGCGCCGCGCCTTCAGCACTGCCCGCCCGAGCGAGACCGCCTGGGTGTAGGAATGCGGGATCGAGTACTTCTTGAGGAAGGCACCCGTCATCGGCGCCGAGGCGAGTGTCGATGCGCCCCCTTGCGAAACGACGCAGGCGCGCGCCATTCGCTCGTGCCAGAGTTCGGATGCCGCGTGCTGGAACAGGACGACATTGCCGTGCAGGTCGCACATGACGCTCGGGGTCGAGCGATGACCGTAGATCGAGAAGGTGGTCATCTGCATTTCCGGGAAGGCGCGCCCCATGCCGTCGCAATCAACGACCGGCAGGCCGGCAAAGGCGGCCGCGATCAGCGGCTCCATCGAATTGGCGCCGCCGATTTCTTCGCAGACGATCGCGTCGATGGCGATACCGAGATGCTCTTCGAGTGCGCGAACACAACGCAGGCCTTCGCGCCCTTCCTTCAGCCGCTCATAGGCAACGACCGGTGCGCCGATCCCGCCGAGCGAGATGCAGCGCGCATCGTCCGCCAGCCGGTCGAGCGGCAGGATCGACAGGCTATAGCCGCTTCGCATCGCCAGTCGCGCCCGCAGTTTGCCGATGTAAGGGTTGCCACCGCCGCCGGTGCCGAGAATACCGGCACCGATTTCCAGCGCCTCCAGGTCCTCTTCGTCGAGCACCCAGAGATCGGACGGATCGTAGTTCAGGGCCTTCAGTGCACGCTCAGCCATGGAAGCCTCCCATTTCGCCGACAACCTTGACGTGGATGCGGGTGGCATTCCCCGGCAGATAGGCAAGCGGCACGTCCTCCCGCTCGATGACCTGGATCGTTTCGGCGATGGCGCCGGCCGAAAGCGCACGTTCCGTCGCTTCCTGCTCCGCCTGCTTCAGGCAGATTTCGCGCGTCAAACCCTTTTCGAGCGCAAAGACGCGATCGACTTCGCCGCTGATCTGGGCGATGGCCGCACCGACCGCATTGGCGACGGCGAAATTCTCAGGTCGGATGACCTCCAGATCCCCAAGCCTGTCCGGCATCAGGATCGAACCACCGCCAACCGCGATGACCGGGATCGGATCGGACGAGACGCGGCTGCGCTCCACCGAGTTTGCCAGCATCGACACGATCCGGGCATGAGCCTTTTCGGCCAGCGCCCGGTCGAGATGCGCGACCTTGGACGCATCGCCGATATCGGCCTTGCCGAGTGCGACGGCGATATCCGTCGTCGTCAGGGTCTGGCCGCCGAAGACCAGCGCCTCCTTGGCGATGCGATAACCGACCGATTGCGGGCCGACCGTAACCTCGCCATTGGCAAGTTCGCGCACCAGCGAGCCGCCGCCAAGCCCGATCGAGAACACATCGGGCATGCGGAAGTTGGTGCGCACGCCGCCGACGTCGACAATTGTCGCCGCCTGGCGCGGGAAGCCGTGGTGCAACGCGCCGACGTCGGAGGTCGTGCCGCCAATGTCGACGACGATCGCCTCCTTGCGGCCGGTCAGGAAGGCTGCGCCGCGCATCGAATTGGTCGGGCCGGAGGCGAAGGTCAGGACAGGAAAGCTTCTGACCGTGGCAGCCGCCATCAGCGTGCCGTCGTTCTGGGTGATGAAGAACGGGCAGGAAAGCCCGGCATCCTTCAGCGCCTTGGCGAAGGCGTCCACCGTCTTGGCCGCAAGCGACAACAGGCTCGCGTTCATGATGGCGGCGCTTTCACGCTCGAGGAGCCCGATGCGGCCGATGTCGCCGGAGACGACGATCGGAAGGCCAGGGCAATGTTTTTCGATGACAGCCTTGGCCCGCTGCTCCATCTCGGCGTTAATGGGGCTGAAGACGCAGGTGATGGCGGCGGCCTTGACATTCTTGAGGCGAATGTCGGCGGCGATGCGGATCAGTTCCTCTTCGTCGAGCGGCGCGATGGCACGGCCGTCGAATTCATAGCCGCCGCGCACGAGATAGGTGTGATGGCCAACGGCCTCGGCGAGATCGTTCGGCCAGTCGACCATCGGCGGCAGGCAGGCGGTTGCCGGGAGGCCGAGCCGGATGGCGGCGACATGGTTGATGTGCTTGCGCTCGATCACCGCATTGGTGAAATGCGTCGTGCCGATCATCACGGTGCTGATCTTGGAGCGATCGATGCCGGCCTTGGCGATCGCACCTTCCAGCGCTTCGATGACGCCTGACGTCACGTCTTCCGTCGTCGACGCCTTGACGCCCGACAGCACACTCCGTCCTTCCATGATGACGGCGTCGGTGTTCGTACCCCCGACATCTATTCCCAATCGATACACGGACAGTCTCCTTGTTGGCGGGCCTTCGGCCCTGTTTACTCGTTCGGCCTCAGGCCGTTGATCTCACCAGGAAGCGCGCTCTCTCCTCGACGCTTACCGTTGGTTTCAATGCTTCCTCCTCGTCGCTCATCACCGGAATCGCCGAGATGAGCGCGCGGGTATAGGGATGCTTGGGGTCGGCAAAGACATCCGCCGTGCGCCCCTCCTCGACGATCTCGCCCTTCAGCATGATGGCGATGCGGCTGCAGAAATTGCGCATCAGCGAAAGGTCATGGGAGATGAAGAAATACGTCAACCCAAGCTCGTCCCTGAGGCGTTGCAGCAGGGCGATGACCTGCTTCTGCACCGAGACGTCGAGCGCCGACGTCGGTTCGTCGAGAACGATGATCTTCGGCTCGGCCGCAAGCGCCCGGGCGATCGCCACGCGCTGCTTCTGCCCGCCCGAAAGCTCGTGCGGATATTTCGAGAGGTGGGCGGACGGCAGATTGACCAGCGCCATCAGTTCCTCCATCCGCACTGTCGCTGCCTTGCCGCGAAGACCGACATGGCTGAGCGGTACGGCCAAGGTCTGCGTCACGGTGCGTTTGGGGTTCAGCGACGTGCCGGGATTCTGATAGACGATCTGGGTCAGCCGTTGCGACGCGCTTGCCTGCGCAGGCGAGCCAACGCTGATCGTGCCGGAACTCGGCGCAATCAGCCCCATCACCATGCGGGCAATGGTGGTCTTTCCGGAACCGGATTCGCCGGCGAGGCCAAAGATCTCGCCCTCGGGCACCGACAGCGTCACCGGCTTGACCGCCTCGTGGCGCTTCATGCGGCCGAGGAAGGGCTTTTCGACATAGACCTTCCCGGCCCCTTCGAGCGTGATGATCGGCGCATTCGACGAAACCGGCTGATCAACCACCTTTGACCCGTAAAGCGGCGGGATCGCATCGATCAGATCGATCGTGTAGCGCTGCCGCGGCGCCTGGAAGATCTGGCGCAGATTGCCGCTTTCGACGATCTCGCCATGACGCATGACGAAGACGCGATCCGCCGTTTGCCGGACCACACCAAGATTGTGCGTGATCATCAGCAGGGAAAGGCCCTCGCTGTCGACCAGCCGGTTGATCAGCTTCAGGATTTCGTCCTGGGTGGTCACATCAAGCGCCGTGCCGGGTTCATCGGCGATCAGCAGTTGCGGTTGATGCAGGAGCGCAAGGCCGATCAGCACGCGCTGGCGCATGCCGCCGGAAAGCTGCGAGGGATAGGCGTCGAAGACCCGTTCCGGATCCTGGAGCTGCACGCGGCGAAGGACCTCGAAAATGCGCTGCTTGCGGTCTTTCGCCGAGCTTCGGACGCCATCGCGCCGATCGGCGTAATACATGACGTCGTCGAGGTGCCGGCCGATCCGGAATACCGGATTGAACGAAGACAACGGGTCCTGCATGATGATCGAGAACGCCGTGCCCTTCAGCGCTTCGCGCTCGCGGCCAGGCATATCGAGCACCCGTCTGCCGTCATATTCGATGTTGCCGCTTTCGATGCGGGCATTGTCCGGAAGCGTACCGAGGATCGCCTTTGAGGTGACCGACTTGCCCGAACCGGTCTCGCCGATCAGCGCCACGCGCTCGCCCCGGCCGATCGCGAAGGAAACATCCTTCAGGATATGCTGGCGGCGGCCATAGGTGGTGAAGGCGATATTGAGGTCTTCGACCTTGAGGAGAGGAGTGCTCATCGTCTCAGGCCTCCACATCGAACATGTCGCGCAGCCCGTCGCCGAGCAGGTTGAAGCCGAGCGTGGCGTAGAAGATCGCAAAGCCCGGGGCCAGAACCTCCCACCACTTCTCCGGCAGGAACTGCCGGCCGTCGGCAACCATCGAGCCGAGGTCCGGTGTCGGCGGTTTCACGCCGAGGCCGAGGAAGGAGAGCGTCGCGCCGAAGAGGATGACGAAGGCAGCATCAAGCGTCGTCTTCACCGAGATGACCGAGATGCAGTTCGGCAGGATCTCCTTGGCGAGGATGTGCAGGTGGCTGGCGCCGGCGAGCCGCGCTGCCTCGATATAGTCTTCCGCCGCGATCGACTTCGTGACGCGATAGACAAGGCGGGCATGCCAGGTCCACCAGAGCAGGGTGATCGCCAGCATGGCATTGACCAGATTGGGCTCAAGCACGTTGCCGATCGCCAGGGCCATCACCAGCGGAGGGATCGCTAGCATGATATCGGTAAAGCCGGTTAAGAGCCGCTCCGTCAGGCCGCCGGCATAACCGGCGATCATGCCCAGCGCCGAGCCGATCGGCACTGCCACGCCAAGCACGCCGATGACGAGCAGCAGCGACACCCGGAAGCCGAAGACCGTGCGCGAAAAGATGTCGCGACCGGCCTTGTCGGTGCCGAACCAGTTGTCGACATCCGGCGGCATATGACGGTTGCGAAAGTCGACGACGGCGCCGACATGTTCGGGAAAGCGCGCAATCAGCGGCGCGAAGATGGCCATGGCGATGACCGAGAGCACGATCAGCGCGCCGATCACGGCGGCCGGATTTCGGCTGAACCGGTACCAGGTCATGTAGCCGGCGGACAGGCGGGTCGTATCCTGCATCAGCGGGCCTCCTTGAAGCGAAGCCGCGGATCAAGGATGCTGATGATCAGGTCGATGACGAGATTGGCGGCGATGAAGAAAATACCCGAGACGAGGACCACCGCCATGACGGCGTTGAGGTCTTTCTGCAGGATGGCGTCGAGACCGTAGGAGGCAAAGCCGCCCCAGGAGAAGACCATTTCGACGACGAAGGCGTTGCCGATCAGCGAGGCAAATTCGAGCCCTATGATCGTCAATGGCGCGATCGACGAAAGCTTCAGCAGATAGCGAAACACGATGACGCGGTCCGGCACGCCGAAGGACTTCAACGTCAGCACATGATCGCGACGCTGATGATCGATCATGGCCGAGCGGGTGATGCGGGTGATCTGGCCGATACCGGCCATTGCCAGCGCCAGCGCCGGGAAGACCAGATGCTGAAGCGCGCTCAGAAACACATCCGGGCGGCCGGCAAGCAGGCTGTCGACCAACAGGAAGCCTGTCGGGCCAGCGGGCGCGCCGAGCTGGAAATCGACCCGGCCGAGAGTGGGCCAGGAAGGGAAATGATCCGCGGCAATGATCTGCAGGGTAACCGCGAAGAGAAAGCTCGGAATGGTGACGCCGATGAGCGAGAAGAAGCGGCCGCTATTGTCGATCCAGCTGTTTCTGTAGCGCGCCGTCAATACGCCAAGTGGCACGGCCACTGCGAAGATGATGACGATGGTGGCGATCACAAGCTCCAGCGTCGCCGGCAGGAAGGTGGCGATATCGGCGCTGACTTCCCGATCGGATACGATCGAGCGCCCGAGATCGCCGGTCACCGCATGGCTGACATAGCTCACATACTGGGTGACCAGTGGCTCATCGAGCCCCATGCGCTGCCGGAGCTGGTCGACCTGCTCCTGGGTTGCGCTCGGACCGAGCGCCATGCGCGCCGGATCGCCCGGCACGATGCGGGCGAGGACGAAAATCATCAGCGACAACACGAACAGCACCATGAGGAAGCCGACCGCGCGCCGCGCAAACAATGCGACGTAATAATTGCCCATTGGCAACCCTTTCCCCTCGGCCGGTTATCGCCCGGCCTGTCTGCCGCTTTTTGCGGTCGAGGGCAGTTTCAAGCCGAAAGGGTCGTTTGCACAACGGCTTGAAAGGATAGGTTTTGAAAAGAAAGGTATAGGTTTTGTTCTGGCCCACGAAGGAATGGCGCATATCATGCCGGCTGCAACCTGGTCAGGAAATGACGCCGAGTGCCTTTGCCGCGGTAATCGCTTCGCGCCGACGACCGCAGCCAAGCTTGCGATAGAGATTGCCGAGATGGAATTTCACCGTCGCTTCGCTCAAGCCCAAAGCATGGGCGATGAACTTGTTCGACGCTCCCTCCGCAATCATCAGCAGCAGACGCGTCTCGCGTCGAGTCAGGCCATTCTTTTCGCCGAGCGTCGTGTTGGGCAGGCCGGTATCGCGCAGGCGCCGCATGATCTGCTGCGCGGTGGGCGTCGTCTGCAGGAAATCGCTGATGCGCCGGTCGCCCGTCAGCTCGCGCAGGAATTGGCGCTCCTCCGAGAGTGGCGCGATGGTGCCGAGCCGGGCTGCATTCTCGAAGGTCTTCTGCAGGATGGAGCGCGCACTTGTCAGATTGCGCCGGCGGCGGGCGACATAGGCCTGCCAGACTTCGATGCACAATCGCTGACGGCCGGTCAGGTTGAGATTGCTGGCCATAGCGGAGAGCTGTCGGTCGAGATGGACGCGACCCGGCATTTCGAAGACGATGTGGCGCAGCCAGACGACGGCCAGCGCGATCTCGTCGCGGTCCTGCAGGCGGGTCAGTTCGTCGACGGCCGCCTCCACCCAGGTTCTGTTGATGCGAGCCTGCACGGAAGCGAGCTTTTCCGCAGCCTCCTGCCAGCGGTTGCCGTTTTGAAGAATGACGGCGTCCCGGACCTCGATCATCAGGCGGAACTGCCTGTTGTAGACCTGATAGGCACGCCAGCGATCGAGGAAGCCTCGTGCCGCAATCATCGAAAAATGCTCGCTCAGCGCCTGGCTGCCGTATTGAAGCGCGAATTCGATCAGGCTCGGCCAGATCTCCCCATGCGAGAAATCATCCATCTCGGAGGTCAGGAAGCGCGCCAGCGGCTCGGGCTTGCCGTCCTCATATTCCACACAGGCCTCCAGCAGTGCCAGCAGTCGTTTGTCCATGGGGCTGTCGAACGGTACGCGCGACATCTGTTCAGCGGCATCGACAGCATTCTTGCGCGCCCGCACCGCGTCACCGCTCATCAGATGCATCATCGCCTGGTGCAGGTTGATGTAGAAACACAGGAGCGGCACGCCAGCACGCTCATAGTGGAAGAGCGCACGGTCGGCGATGTCCTGCGCGACAGCGAACCGCCGTCGCCGGATGTAGAACTCCAGGATCGAATTGTAGATGCTGCCGCGCTCCAGATCGGCGTCGAGCGGAAATTCCGACAGAAGCGTGGTCGATTGCTCCAGCAGGTCGTCGCCAAGCACGACATCCTCGTAAATGAGCATCACCAGGCGGAAGGAGCGGAAGGCCGCCGAGAACGCTGCACGGTCGCTCAGCACCTTCAGCACATTGTTGGCGCGCGATCCGTAACAATCGGCAAGCAGCCGCTGCGCGCGCAGGACCTCGCCGCGCTTCAGCGCCTGCATGGCAAGCGCCGTCACGATGCCTTCGTTCTGCGCCGCCAGCTCGGCCGGAAACCCGGCGAGAACCCGGTCGAACGCCTCGGAACCGTGGAAAAAGATGTAATACCGCCCGAAGGCCGCAACGAAGGCGCGAACTGCCAGTTCGTGAAGCCCGGCGCGCTGCAAGACAAGGATCGCTTCCGTCTGCATGCCGTGCGCGGAATAGGCCGCCGAGATCACTGGTACGCGGGCGCTATCCTTGAGCCGTTCGGCCAGCACCATGTCAAGGGCTGCGGCAAGCACACCGCCGATACCGGTTGCCTGCAGATAGGCAGGCACCGCTTCTTCCGCGCTGGCCAACGGCTTTGGCGCCTGCTGGGCAAGGCTGAGCTGGACGAGCTCGGAATCTGCCATTTCGCGCAGGACATCGTCTGCCAGAAAGCGAATGACCGCCGCCTCGTCTCGCGATTGCCGGCCCAGCAGCCCAACCAGAAACGGCCATCCTCCCGTTTCGGCCAGCAGCCGGGCCGCCTCGGTCTTACCATAAGACGTCTCGAGTTCGTCGAGCGAGAAGCAGAGGTCGTCAGTACCGAGGCAGAACGCCTTGCCATAGGCAATCGCCCGATCGAGGCCGAGAAGCCGGGTTCGCGGTCGTTTGGCAATCACGACACGTCGGCCCCCGTCCTGCCAGCCGGCAGCAACTTCGGCCTCATGGACGTCCGACGGCACGTCCCAGAGCAGCACCTCGCCGAAGGTGTCTTCGCCAGGCGGAAGCACCGATCGCCATATGGGACATTGAAGCTTCGACGCCAGCTGGGACAACAGCGTCGATTTCCCCATGCCCGCAACGGCGTCCAGAACAACGATCGGCTCCGCTGCCGTTGCGATGCGCCGCAGGAGGTCTTCTCGCCGGATGTCGATCGCTTCGTGGGACGTATCAGCCATTCATTATCTGCCCGTCGGGATCTGGGCCCGGTTATCGCCGAAACCTAGTCAATGATGCTCGGGTTAGAAAGACCGAATGGACCGGGCGACTTGCGTCGCGACCGCTTTATCCGCCACGCCGTTTCAGAAATCGCGAAAACAATCGACCAATGCGTCGACCGCGATGCGCAAGCGCGGGGTCGTGCCGAGCCGGTGCGGCCAGAGCGCGTAGACGGGAAGAGGTGTCGGCGCAGAGGCTTCGAGGACGGGAGCCAGACGACCATCTGAGATCGCGTCGGCAACGATCCAGCCCGGCAATTGCACCAACCCGTGTCCACGGCAGGCGGCGTCCGCCATCAATGCGTGATCAGCGATGCTGAGGGTGCTGCGCACGTTGATGTGCCTCGTCTGCCCGGACTCAGTAAACCGCCAGCTCTCGGCTACAGGCCCTCGGGATTGTGTTACGCAGAGATGCGCAGCGAGCTCCGAGGGGCGCGACGGCGTCCCGTGCCTTGCCAGATAGTCCGGCGCGCCGCAAACCGTCAGGCGTTGCTGGCCGAGCTTCCTGACCATCACGTCACCCCCACCAGCGAGCTCGCCGACGCGCACGCATAGATCGATATTCTCCTCGACCAGATCCACAAGCCGGTTGGTAAAGGCAATATCGAGTTCCAGCTTCGGATAGTCGACTGCCAACGCGATCAGGCTAGGCGCGGCAATGCGCCGACCGAGCAGCTCCGGCAAGCTCACTTTGAGCCGGCCGGCCGGCTCCTCCATGCGCGAGGCGAGCGCCGCCTCGACGGCGGCCAGTTCCGCCGCGGCGCGTTCGCAACCCTCCAGGAACACCCTGCCCTCTTCGGTCAGCGCAAGGTGACGTGTGCTGCGCTGGAAGAGCCGCACGCCCAACCGCCCCTCGAGCCGCGAAACCGCCTTGCCCACCGTAGAGGTGGAAAGGCCGAGCCGCTCCGCAGCTTCTGAAAAGCTCGAGGACCGCGAGGCCTGCATGAAGGCCCTGACAGCACTGAGATGATCGCCGGGAAGCATGGCACACTCCAGAATTTAAATCTCAGGTACTGCGAGAAGTGTTCTCATAAGCGATTTTTGATCGCGGATATAGTGCCACCCAGTCATTCACATCTCAGGGATCCGACAGAATGAGAAAGCAGAGAGTATCAATCATCGGCGGCAGTTCCGGTATCGGCCTGCGTGTTGCCGAGCGCGCCATCGACCTTGGCGCAGAGGTGGTCATTGGCGGGCGCGATCCGGAAAGGTTGCAGCGCGCAACGATCAAGCTCGGTCCGAAGAGCCGCGCCATCGTTGTCGACAATATCGATCAGGACTCCTTGCGCCGTTTCTTCGAACAATCCGGCCCGATCAATCATCTCTTCACACCCGGCGCATCCTATTCGCGCGGCCGAATCGACAAGGCGTCCGACGACGTCGCCGAAAGCTCCTTCCGATCGAAGTTCTGGGGCCAGTATTACGCGGTGAAGCACGCCCTGCCCTATCTCGACAAGAACGGGTCCGTCACCTTGATGGCGGGCGCCTATAGCGTCAGGCCGGCGGCAGAAGGTGCCGCCTATGGCGCCTGCAATGCCGCGATCGAAGGTCTCGGGCGGGCGCTCGCCGTCGAGTTGGCGCCGATCCGGGTGAACGTCATTTCACCAGGGACGATCGATAGCGACCTATGGCGCCGCCAGCCCGACGCCATCAGGGAGGCCTCGTTCTCGAGCTACGCCGAGGCCGCGCTGCTGAAACGGGTCGGCACCACCGACGAGGTGGCGCATACCGTCATCTACCTCATGGAGAATGGTTTCATGAACGGCTCGACGCTCTATCCCGACGGTGGCTTTGCGTTGCGTTGACGAAGCCGCTGGGAGCAGCCGCTGATTGGCTGCTCCCAGCACGCCAACACCATTCCCACAATGATGCGACTGAAGAGAACTGCCGCCCTCTCCACACTCCACCACGGCCGAGGTCGCATTTTTCGCTTGTCCACCGCGCCCGGCGCATGGCGATCGCAGTGATCAATGCCGGTCATGAGGCATCAATGCGACGGCCGGCGTTCCCCCAGCAATCCGGAGCAGAATAGAAATTCTCGCAAATGGGATTGTTGCCCAAATGCTTCTGCGCCTGCGGCTCCGTATTTAGTCTATATTTTCAATAGACAATATTGAATAACCGGCGCCGACAGGTAAGCTTCCCTCAGCATCTGCGGCCTGCCATTTCAGCGCCGTGTCGGCTTCACACAGGAGAGGACGGCATCGCCACCCGCCGCAGCCTAGAAAATGAAGGGAGCCACCATTGACTGACGCCAACTCATCCTTGCCCATTCTCGATCTGCAACGCTTTGCGGCGGACCATCCCGAGCGGGCGACGGCGCTTGAAGACTTGCGCAGCGTCGCCCGCTCGGTGGGCTTCTTCTACCTTGAGGGACACGGCATCCCGCAGGAACAGATCGATGGCGTCCTCGATCTCTCGCGCCGTTTCTTCGCACTGTCGGAACAGGACAAGCTGGCGATCGAAATGCGCAAGTCGCCGCACTTTCGCGGCTACAATCGCGCAGGTCTCGAATATACCCGCGGGACGCAGGATTGGCGCGAGCAGGTGGATTTCGGACCCGAGCGCGCGCCCCTCGCGATCCACGCAAACGATGCACCGTGGAAGCGCTTGGTCGGCCCCAACCAGTTTCCGGACGGCTTGCCCGAACTGAAGCCGGCGATCCTCGCCTGGATCGAGGCGGTGACCCGACTTGGCATCCGCCTGATCGAGGTTTTCGCCGAGGCGCTCGGACAGCGCGCCGACGTGTTCGAGCCGATCTATCGCGACGGCCCCAACCAGCTGTTGAAGATCATCCGCTATCCCGGCCGCGACAAGACCGAAAGCGACCAGGGCGTCGGCGCACACAAGGACGGCGGTTTCGTAACCATCCTGCTTCAGGATGAAGTCGGCGGCCTTCAGGTCGATGACGGCAAGGGTGGCTGGATCGATGCGCCGCCGAAGCGCGGCACCTTCGTCATCAATGTCGGTGAACTGCTGGAACTGGCATCGAACGGCTACCTGCTCGCCAATATCCACCGCGTCATCACGCCGCCCGCCGGCGGCGATCGCCGCTCGGTCGCCTTCTTCCTTGGCGCCAACCTCGCCTCGACCATCCCGGTGCTCGATCTGCCGCCCGAACTTGCGGCCGAGGTTCGCGGCGTGACGCAGGACCCGCTCAACCCGCTGTTCCACGAGGTCGGGCGCAACGTCCTGAAATCACGCCTCAGGTCGCACCCCGACGTCGCCGCTGCCCACCATGCCGATCTTGTCGAGCAGCTGAAGGCGCCGGTGCCGGCCTGATCCATCCCACTGCAACCACTCGAACGCTGAAGGAAGCAATCCATGACGATCCATCAAAAGCCTGAGGAGCCTGCAGTCGAAATCAAGGCTCCGAGCGGCCTGCGCGATACGTCGCGACCGCTTCAGCCCGAAACGCTGGCGCTTCATGGCGGCAGCTACCGTTTCGATCCGGTGAGCGGCGCCGTCGCCGTGCCGATCTACCAGACGACGTCCTATCAGCTGCCGGGCACCGATGGCGCAGACAAGCTGTTTGCGCTTGAGGCGGCCGGCCATCTCTACACCCGCGTGTCCAATCCGACGCAGGACGCATTCGAACAGCGCCTCGCCGAAATCGAGGGTGGTGCCGCCGCCCTCGCGCTTGGCTCCGGCCAGGCGGCGTCGGCCTTCGCCGTGCTCAATCTTGCTCGATCCGGCGACAATATCGTCAGCGCCGCCGGGCTCTACGGCGGGACCTGGGCGCTCTTTGCCTCAACGCTGAAGAGTTTCGGCATCGAGGTGCGTTTCGTCGATGCGTCCGATCCGGAGGCATTTGCGAAGGCGACCGACGAGAGGACACGGGCCTATTACGCGGAGTCGCTTCCCAATCCGAGCCTCGAAGTCTTCCCGATCGGCGAAGTCGCCGAGATCGGCCGTCGGTTCGGCATTCCGCTGATTATCGACAACACGGCGGCGCCCCTGACCATCCGCCCCTTCGATCACGGGGCCGCTATCGTCGTCTATTCCACCACGAAATATATCGGCGGACACGGCACCTCCATCGGCGGCGCCATCATCGATGGCGGCACTTTTCCGTGGCACGAACACGCCGAGCGCCATCCCAATCTGCACGAGCCGGATGCGAGCTATCAGGGCAAGACCTGGCTGGAAAAAGCCGCCGCCATCGACTTTCACCCCTATATCTTGCGTGCCCGCGCCGTTCTCCTGCGCGACCTCGGCGCTGCCATCAGCCCGCAGAATGTGTTCCAGTTCATTCAGGGGCTGGAAACCTTGCCGCTGCGCATCCGCCAGCACAGCGAAAACGCCATCAAGGTCGCGGATTTCCTCCGCGCGCACCCAAAAGTGGCGCGTGTGATCTTTCCGAAGTTTCAGGACGGCGACGCCAAGGCACGCGGCGAGAAATACCTGCGCAACGGCCACTATGGTGCACTGGTCGGTTTCGAGTTGAAGGAGGGACGCGAGGCCGGACGCCGCTTCATCGACGGACTACAATTGCTCTACCACGTCGCCAACATCGGTGACGCGCGGTCGCTGGCGATCCACCCGGCTACGACCACCCACTCGCAGCTCTCCGAGGTGGACCAGCTCAGAACCGGTGTCACCCCCGGCTATGTCAGACTGTCTGTTGGCATCGAGCATCCTGACGACATTATCGCCGACCTGAAGCAGGCGATCGACGCGGCGTAACCCGGCGAAATCAACAATGGGTTCAATGGCCCAACCGTCGGCAACGGTTGGGCCATTGTCATATTCGATTATCGGCCAAAGCTTCGAAAGTTCGGCACCGAGCCTAGGGCCAGAAGTCGCGGCTTGCCGTCTTGAGTGACGCCCGCGAAGGTAGCCAACCAGAAACATCTTACCCGCTACGCTGCCACAGAGCGCATGCGCCAGCGGCGAAAGGAAATGCCATGACCTCCGAAAACACCCAGATCCTTCTTGCTTCCCGCCCGGACGGCAAGCCGACACAAGACAATTTCAGGATCGGTCATTCCGCCATCCCGGAACCTGCCGATGGCCAGGTCCTGCTGAAGATCGTCTACCTGTCGCTCGATCCCTATATGCGCGGTCGCATGAATGCCGGGAAATCCTATGCCAGGCCCGTCGAGATCGGCGATGTGATGGAGGGTGGGACGGTAGCCCGCGTCGTGCGCTCGCGTCACCCGGATTTCGCCGAGGGCGATTTCGTGCTTTCTCATTCCGGCTGGCAGGCTTACGCCGTTTCCGATGGCGCAGCCCTGCGCAAGCTCGACCCATCGGCGGCCCCGCTGTCAACCGCTCTCGGGGTCCTGGGCATGCCCGGCTTTACCGCCTTTTCCGGCCTGCTGACGATCGGCAAGCCGAAGCCGGGCGAAACAGTCGTGGTTGCGGCGGCAAGCGGCGCTGTGGGTTCGGTGGTCGGGCAGATCGCCCGCATCAAAGGCGCGCGAGCCGTCGGGATCGCAGGGGGTGCCGCAAAATGCGCTTTCGTTCGCGACGAACTCGGCTTTGACGCGGTGATCGATCACCACGCAGCCGATTTTCCCGAGCAACTGGCAGCCGCCTGCCCTGGCGGGATCGACGTCTATTTCGAGAATGTCGGCGGACATGTTTGGGATGCGGTATTTCCGCTGCTGAATGATTTCGCCCGCATTCCCGTCTGCGGATTGATCGCACAATACAACAGCCGCCCCGGCGAACAGACGGGCGGCGACCGCCTGCCCCTCGTCATGCGTGACGTCTTGAGCAAGAGCCTGCAAATTCGCGGCTTCATCCAAAGGGAATTTGTCGACCAGCGCCCCGACTTCTATCGGGAAATGGCCGGTTGGATTACATCGGGCCAGATCCGCTACCGGGAAGACATCGTCGACGGCCTCGATAATGCGCCGGCAGCCTTCATCGGGCTGCTGGAGGGCCACAACTTCGGCAAGCTCGTCATTCGCGTCGCCGACGAGAACTAACGCCTGGCGCGGCGGCCAGGCTTTGTCGCCGCCTACAGCGCCGCGCGTCTTTTCAGACGCGCAAAGGTCGCTGTAGCGCTTTGAATTGCTGCATGTTTTTGTCCATAAATCGGGTACGATTTAAGGAAACATGCAGTGGAGCATGTCGCGCAAAAGTGTGCCCCGGTTTTGCGTAGAAACAAGAACTTAAAGCGCAGCAAGCGAATCTGAAAGATCGCGACGCGCTTTAGGGATTTTCGGCCGGTCGGATACCGGCCTTGCCGAGGCCGTCTTCGATCATCGCTGCCAGTTCCGGCGCATAGCTCCTTGTCACCGGTTTCGCCAAAAGCGAAATATCCGCAGGTCCCGTCGGCGCGCGCACCTCGTCAAGAGCGCTGGCCGCCTCCTGCGTCAATCCGAGCTGGCCGGCGACGGCCAGCCGCAGCAGGTTGACGGCCAGGTCCGATGTGTTTGCAAGCTGGCGCACACGAAGCAGGGCCTCCTCGTAACGGCGCCCGCGATAGGCGTCGAGCGCCAGCGTCAGCGCTGCATCGTGATGCACATACTCCCCATTCGCCTCCGCCAGCCGCGCCAATCTTACACCTTCGGACCAGTGGCCGGAGATGTACTGCAACAGCCCCAACCTCGCCGGAATGGCCTCGTCCAGCGGATTGAGCGCGCTGGCGCGCTGCCCTGAAAGAAAGGCCGCCTCCGTATCCCCCGCCGCAAAGCGCGCCATCATCTGCGCCACATAGCTCTGGCTTGCCTGGGGGGCGAGCGCGACTGCCTTGTCTGCCAGCTTCAACGCCCTGTTGCCAGCGATCGGCGAAGTATCCGCTTCGCCCGTCACCACCAGGATCATTGCCAGGCTTGCCGATACATCCGCGTCGTTTGCATTGTAGGCAAGCGACCGCTCGAGGCAGGCAAGCGCGCTTGCGAGATTTTCGGGGTCGGTTCGTGCCAAAGCCATATCGGCCTGCAACACGCAGCCATAACCGAGGGATGGCGCACTGACCTGGCGTGCAGCCTCCAGGCTGGTGATGACGCCGTCTTCGCCCGCAAGTGCGCGCGCAAGTCTCACCAGAAGCGTTTGTTGAATCTGGTGGGCATCACCGCTCTCTAGTGGCAGCTTCGAGACACCGGAGCGCAAAGCCTCGCTACTCTGTGGGTCCACCACCTGCCAGGCGAGCTCGTGAGCATCGTTCGCCATGCTGTAGCTGATCGACAGTCTATATTCCTTGCTGCCGGCAAGGCGGACAGCCGGTCTGGGTGCAACCCAACCTGTCACCGATGCGACGTCGATGCCGGCAGGCTGCTCCTGCGCCAGCGTCCGTACCGACGAGAACTGCGACAGGGCATGCACCAGATAGTCGCCAATCTTCCTCTGCTCTTCGCCGTCTTTCACCCGTTGCGGCTGCACGTCGACAACGACGGTCGGCTTTTCGGACAGGATCGGTTTCCACGGGAAATGGTCGGCCATCGAAACGTAGAACGCTGCAGCCATCGCTAAAACCCCGGCGCTCGCAATGGCAACATTCGCCATGGAGATGCGGCGCCCGACGGCGACGGCCGAAGGCGATGGCGGCGGTGGCTCGGCGGCATCAGGCGCTATCGTCGGTGGAGCGAGGACGGCTTGTGACGGTTTTCCGTCAGCCCTGACGAAGAGCGGGACGTAGTTGCCCTTGGGGAGTTCGATGCGCAGGGCGGCTTCATCGCCAAGCGCCTCGTAATATTGTGCCAGGGCCGCTCGAAGCCGCGACGCCTCGACGCGCACGATCGGATCGGTCGCCGGGTCGAAGGAACTCGGCCGGGCGAAGACATCGATCGCGATTGTATAGGCCTTCACCGAGGCTGAACGACCGGCGAAGAACTCGTCAACCAGGTATCGCAAGAGCTTGCGGTGTCGCTCTGTCCCATGAAAGCGCGGGTCGCCCAACATACGGTCGAGTTCGGCTCGCGCCGGGCGCTCGGCAACTGGGCAGTAAGCCGCTCGGTCCGCGTCTTCTCTTGTGTTCATAGCGCGCCCCCATTTACCTACAACCCGAGAGAGAGTGCAAATGCGAGGTGAACTCTAGATCACAGAGCCGGGAGCGGAAAGAGAAATGTAGGGCAGTCACAAAACATTTTTCTAACAAATGCCGCAGCCCCAAAATGAAACGGCCAGTGAACTGGAAATCCAATAAGATTACAGGGGCTGAGTGATAGAAACCGAAAATTCCAGACCAACGAACAACTGATCACTATGGATTAGATTCACTGCTTGCACTGGAGAGGCAGATGGAAATCACTTCTTCTTCGATCTCTAGACAGATCAGCTCGTACTCCGCCACCATCGACGCATCCTGCGGATCACGCCGACGCTGTCGATCCAGCATGGAGGTTGCCTCGTCATATGCCTCGCAAAGGCTGGCGAGCGGCATGTTCTTGGCGCTCAGCAGTTGCAACTGGCCGCGCAACGCCGGAAGCTTGAGCATCAGCTTCAAAAGTCCCCGTTGTTTGGCTTCGTTGGGCATTGTGCTCTATCCGCTTGAACGACGATCGATGCTTCATGCCACGCCTGCGCGCGAAAATAGCGTTCGCGCGCCTCAGTACAGATCCGGAATGCCACCGGTACTCTGATTGCCAGCGTCTCGTTGAGATATGCCTACCTGACGGATGCAACCTCGGGTCAGGCAGACGACCAACTTCTGCCTATCCCTCTCCTGCCCCCGCAAAATCGCAGGAACCGTCCGTTTCCGGAAGTACGTAACAGTAACATTGCCGCCGCGGGCTTGACGGCGAAGCGATCCAGACCCCGAAAACGCACCGATGACACCTCGTCGGATCCGGCATTGATAGCCAGGCCAGGGCACGTTAATCGCAACCGCCACTCCACAGGCCAACGACGTGCAGCTTACCGTAATCGCGACGGCTTGCTTGGCATGGGCATTGCGCTACAGTTGGCTTCCACGGGGTGACACAGCTGACATATTGCGCTTCTCCACAGCGGTTCATCGCCGATTGTAACTGTTACGTACTTCGATGCGGAATACTGCGATGCTTAGAATGCCCGCGATGACATTCGGCGACAGGCCGTATCGCGTGCTGAGTACAACGGAGAGATTTCCATGCGATCCTTGGACAAGACATCTCATTGCGGACGTTTGGTAGCGTTCCTTTCTGCAGGGATCGCCGCGACCGGCCTGACGCTGCTGAGCACCGAGCTTGCGGCAAGCGACGACAAATTGAGCGGCCTGCCCTCACTCGTCCTTGGTGGGCTGACGGCGACAGCGCAGACACTCCAGTTCGAGACGCCTTTCAACAATCTCATCAATGCCGGCTCGCTTGCGATCACGCTCGAGAAGACGACACTCGACGAGGTCAAGGCCACGTTCGGAGGCAATATCCGCAGCCGGACGGTGGAGGGCATAACGGTCGGCTGGCTGTGCTACGAGCTTGCGACCGGAGATCTGCCGCGGCGGATCTGGTTCGTCGCGAACGACAGATCTGACGCAGCCACGCCCGCCCAGAAACCGGTGACATTCATCTCCACCGAAGAAGTTGCCGACGAAGCCGATAAATGTGACACCCCAACCGTTGCGCTCGCGCCGCTGTTGCTGCCGGTTCCGACCTTGATGGACGGCACGGAAGCCCTGGAGGAACGCTTCGGCGCAGCTCCGAAGCAAGGCATGGTGCGTTACACCCACCAGCAACAGGGCGAACAGAACACGACGGTCATGCAAATGCTTGTCTATCGGCTGAAAGGCGGCCACATCGATGGCATCGCCTTCACGCAGCTTACATCGAAATAGCGGGTATAATTGACATCCCTCGCGGCCGTGCTGGCGGCGAGTGATGTCCCCGGCACACTGTCTATTTCTCGAACGCGTAGATCCTGTTCCAGTCGGCTTTCATGTCGATGAGAAGCCATTTCCGCTGCTCCGCCTCGTTCATCGCCTTGTCGAGCTTGCCGACATGCGACTGGCGGTCATAGGCCCATTCCCGCTCGTCGTCGGTGTGGTGCACGATCATCCCGAAGCTCGGCCCTGCGCCAGAGGTAACCCACCGCAGCATCTCGTAGTCGCCGTCGGAATTGCCGGCGACAAAGATCGGGCGGCGACCAATGAACTTGTTGATGCCGACCGGCTTGCCGGGGCCATCGTCGATGAAATCCACCTTCGGTTCGCGCATGAGCACCGGGGTGTCACCTTGAAGTTCATACTTGGTGGTTATGGTGCTGCCGACAACCTGTTCCGGCGGTATCCCGTACATCTGCTCGGTCATCGGCCGCATGAATTCGATGCCGCCGCCCGAAACGATATAGGTCTTGAAGCCGTTTTCCCGCAGATAATCCAATACCTCCCTCATCGGCAGGTAGGTAATCTCGTTATAGGGCCGGTCGAAACGCGGGTGTTTCGCGGTTGCGAACCAATCCTTGACGATCTTCGTGAATTCGTCCGTCGTCATCCCTGCATGTGTCGCCATCGCGAGCTCGACAAGACCTTTCTCGCCGGCCGCAGCCACGCCGGCAATGTCGCCCTTCAGCAGCGATGCGAACGGCTCCTTGTCCTTCCATTCCGGGTGATCCGGGGCCATAGCCTTGATGCGATCGTTGATGAACATGCCCTGGAAATACATCGGCTGCTCGGTCCAGAGCGTACCGTCGTTGTCAAACACGGCGATACGGTCCACTTCAGTGACATAATCAGGGCCGCCTTCGGTCGTCACCCGCGTCACGAAGTCGATGATTGCCGATTTCGCCTCACCGTCGTTCCAGGAAGGAAGGCCAGCCGGAGGTGCATCAGCGGCCACCACAAGCGCCGGCGCGGCCAGCATCAATGCGAATGATGCCGCAACTCCCATAAAGGTCCGCCACCAGCCCTTCCGATGCGTATCCACATCAATCGACGCGAACTCTCCTGCCCTCAAAATCATCGGGTGTCCTCCTCAACTGAAACAAGACTGTCGGTGTTAGACGTCTACGGCCGGCGAATGCAGCGAAAGCCGATATGGGTCGTTGCCGCATTTTCCTCATGCGCGTGACGGGCCGCGGGGCGGTAGCGACGGCAATAGTTCGGCGCGCAGAGATGCGATCCGCCCTTCACCACCCGCCGCGCGATCAGGATCTCCGGCTGCCGTGGGTCGTAGCTTGCCTCAGCGCCGCCGCCGCGCGGATTGGAGGGGATGCAGCAGCTTTTTTGCGCAGGCTCCGGGTGGTTGCTCGACCAGTAGTCGCTTGTCCATTCCCAGACATTGCCGATCATGTCGTAAAGGCCATAGCCGCTGGGCGGGAAGCTGGCGACCGGCGACGTGCGCTCGAAGCCGTCAGGGCGCAGGTTCTCGGTCGGGAAGGCACCGTGCCAGGTGTTGGCCATGAAGCGGCCCTCCGGAACAAGTTCGGCGCCCCACGCATATTCCGCGTCATTCAGGCCGCCCTTGGCGGCGAACTCCCACTCGGCTTCCGTCGGCAGATCCTTGCCGGCCCATTTCGCATAGGCCATGGCATCGACATAGGAAATCTGCACGGCGGGATGGTCGAGCTTGCCGCGAATGTTGCTCTGCCGGCCATATGGCCTTTTCCAGTCGGCACCGAACTTGAAGTTCCACCATTGCGAGGGGTCACGGCTGGTGACGCGCTTCGGCGGATCGAAAATCACCGACCCCGGCCGCATCATTTCCGGCAGTGCACCCGGGTATTCCTTCGGGTCAGGCGCCTTCTCGGCAACGGTGACGTAGCCGGTCGCCTCGACGAATGCACCAAACTGCCGGTTGGTGACAGGCGTGACGTCGATCCAGAATCCGTCGACCTTCACCGGGTGAGCCGGTTTCTCTTCGGGGTAATGATGGTCGGACCCCATCGTGAAGGTGCCGCCTTCGATCCAGATCGGCTCGCGCGCGCTGATCGCCATTGGCGTTTCGTCGAGGGTCGGCCTTGTGGATAGTGTTTGCATGCGGCTTCGATCTCCCGGGCGGATGTCGCGTCCATCCTGATAGCCCGAAGTCTAGACGCAAACTTTCCGACTCCAAAGTACGTAACTGTTACGACGGCGCACGAATCGAATTCGGGCCCGTTTGCCCCGCCCGTGGATTGATCGAGAACCACAATCGCCCGCTTCGTTACTGTTACGTTCTTTCCAACGGGCCGCATGTAACCTTAATCTCCCTCAGAGTTCACAAATGAGAGTTCACAAGGGTTGGCGCCGCCGGGCCGGCGGGAGGGGCTAAATCTCAATGGGTACACGTGACGACATCGAACAGCTCGGCAAGCGGATCGGCGAAGCCATCGTTGGTCAACAGGGCATGATCGAACGCCTGCTACTCGGTCTCCTGAGCAACGGCCATCTGCTGGTCGAAGGCCTGCCCGGGCTTGCCAAGACGCGGGCCATCAAGAGCATGGCGAAGAACCTCGACGCCGAGCTGTCACGCATCCAGTTCACACCGGACCTTTTGCCCTCCGACATCACCGGCTCGGAGGTCTATTTCACCGAAGGCGGCAAGGGCGAGTTCCGCTTTCAGCAAGGCCCGATCTTCGCCAATCTCATCCTTGCCGACGAAGTCAACCGCGCACCGGCGAAAGTGCAGTCCGCCCTGCTCGAGGCGATGGAGGAGCGGCAAGTGACTGTCGGTGGCGACAGTCACGAGCTTCCCGACCTCTTCATGGTGATGGCAACGCAAAACCCGATCGAGCAGGAAGGCACCTACCCCTTGCCTGAGGCGCAGCTCGATCGTTTCCTCATGCACATCCAGGTCGATTATCCCGACGCCAAATCGGAGGCCGAGATCATGCGGCTGGTGCGGTCGGAAGAAACGGCTGCCGCCTCGAAAGTGAAGTCCAACGAAAAGCTGGCTCAGGATGCGGTGTTTACGGCACGCAAGGAAATCTCGGCAGTGACCGTCTCGAGCGCGATCGAGGACTATATCGTAGCCCTGGTTATGGCGACACGTTACCCGGACAAGCTCGACAAGGACGTGGCCAAATGGATCCAGGTGGGCATCAGTCCGCGCGGCGTCATCGGTCTCGACAAGGTCTCGCGCGCCCATGCCTGGCTGAAGGGAAGAGACTTCGTGACGCCGGATGACGTGCAGGCGACTGTGCACGACGTCTTCCGCCACCGGCTCGTCCTCTCCTATGAAGCCCATGCGGGCGGCACGACGGCCAACCAGGTCATAGACCGGATCGTGCAGCAGGTCGCTGTCGCCTGAGAGATGGAGAGGCCCGATGGCAATATCCCTGTCCGCATTCGCCCGGTCGAAAGGCATTGCCCATCCTCCGAAGGTGGAGGCATCGGGCGCTTACACCTCCGTCGACGAACTGGTCGGCCTTGAGGCGACAGCCCGTGACCTGACCTTCCTGCGTAAGGCGCCGGTCCGGCGATTGCTGGCAGGACGCCATGAATCGCGCATGCGTGGTCGTGGGCTTTCCTTCGAGGAGCTTCGCGAATACCTGCCTGGCGACGATATCCGCACCATCGATTGGAGGGTGACGGCGCGGACCGGCAAACCGGTCGTGCGGGTTTATGACGAGGAGAAGGATCGGCCGGCGCTTGTGATCGTCGACCAGCGCATCAACATGTTCTTCGGCAGCCGTCGCGCCATGAAGTCGGTTGCCGCGGCGGAAGTGGCCGCCCTTTGCGCCTGGCGCATCACGGCGCTTGGCGATCGGGTCGGCGGCTTTGTATTCGGAGATGAGACCGTCGACGAGATCAGGCCCTATCGCAGCCGCGAGGCCGTCATTCGGTTTGCCGACGTCATCGTTCGCCACAACACCGCACTCACCGCAACCTCCAAGGTTGCAAGAGGCGACGAGCAACTGGACCTCGTGCTTTCGGCCGTTGCCAACATCGCCAAACATGACCATCTGATCATCGTCATCAGCGATTTCGACGGGCATGGTCTGGAAACGCGCGACATGCTGCTCAAGCTCTCTGCCCATAATGACGTGATCGCCATCCTGATCTACGACCCCTTCATGCTGGAATTGCCGCGCAAGGGCGACATCGTCGTCAGCGGCGGCGCGCAACAGGCAGAGCTTCAATTCGGTCATGCAAACGTCCGCGAGGCGATCGACAGCTTCGCGCGCAAGCGCGGCCGCGCGCTTCAGGCATGGCAGGAGGACCTGGGGCTGCCGATGCTGCCGATTTCCTCGGCGGAAGAGATTGCACCGCAATTGCGCACCATGCTCGGCCAGTTGGCCTGGCGTCAGCGGAGACGGTAGCGATGGAAGGGACCACGCCAGCGGTCGATCCCGGCCTCGCTGCCGCGCTCCGCGGCCTTGCCGATATCGCCTTGCCACCGCCCGTCTCGATGCTGCCGCAGACCTGGGCCTGGGCGGTACTCGCCGGACTTGTTCTGCTGGCAATCGCCTTCGCGCTCCGGCGCTGGTATCGCCACCGCGAGCTCAATCGTTACCGCCGCGAGGCGCTTGGCGAGCTTCGCCAGATAGAACAGCGCATTGGTGCTGCTCAAACACGTGGCGATGCGCTCGCTGCCCTGCCCGCCCTTCTCAAGCGCACCGCGCTTGCGGTCTGGCCACGCGAGACGATCGCCAATCTGAGCGGCAAGGGCTGGACCGGCTTCCTCGACGCCCATTCCGGTGGCCCAGTCTTTCCCACAACCGCGGCGCATTTCTTCGAAGAGGCTGAGTACCGCGGGCCGGTGGTTTTGGCATCTGTTCCCGAGGCCGAAGCGAAAGCCCATGTTGCGGCGGCACGATATTGGATCGAGGCGCACCATGTACGTCCTTGATCATTCCTGGCTGCTCGTCCTGCTGCCACTTCCGGCCGTCATCTGGTGGCTGCTTCCGGCCTATCGCGAGCAATCGGCGGCGGTCCGGATCCCATTTTTCAAGGACATCACCGCAGCGGCGGGCATCGGCGCGACCGAAGGATCGGTCGTGCCCAAGTCGAACTTTGGGCAGAAGCTGATTGCGCCGATCTGCTGGGGCCTGATCGTACTGGCACTGGCGCGGCCGCAATATATCGAGCCGCCGATCGAAAAGACCGAACCGCAACGCGATCTCATGCTGGCAATCGACCTGTCGCAATCGATGGACACGCGCGACTTTCACGATCCGGCCGGCAATCTGCAGGCCCGGGTCGATGCCGTGCACACGGTCGTCGCCGATTTTATCGACAAGCGCCCCGAAGACCGTCTCGGCCTCATCGCCTTTGGCGATGCCCCCTACCCGCTCGTGCCGTTCACGCTCGACCACAAGACGGTCAAGGCGATGCTGGCCGACAGCCTGCCGGGAATGGCGGGTCCACGCACCGCGATCGGCGATGCGATCGGCCTTGCGATCAAGATGTTCGACCAAAGCACGGCACCGGACAAGGTGCTGATCCTACTGACCGATGGCAACGACACCGCGAGCAAGATGCCGCCCGACAAGGCCGCCGGCATTGCCGCCGAAAAACACATCGTCATCCACACGGTCGGCATCGGCGATCCCAATGCGCAAGGGGAACAGAAGCTCGACACGTCAGTCCTGCAACAGATCGCGACGGCGACACATGGACGATATTTCTTCGGCCAGGACCAGGCCTCGCTGCAGAATATCTACGAGCTTCTCGATCAGTTGACGCCGGAAAACCAGAAGACCCTGTCCTGGCGGCCGCGCATCGAACTGTTCCACTATCCGCTGGGCGCGGCGTTGATCCTCGTCCTCGTCTATCACGCAATCATGTGGCTGCTGTCGGCCCGCGCAGACCGGCGTCGCGAAAGGGAGGCGGGAGCATGATCGCCGACTTCCATTTCCTCAGGCCGCTCTGGCTGCTGGCGCTGCTGGCGGCGCCCCTGCTTGTGATGTTGATCGGCCGTCGCACCGACGTGCGCTCACAATGGCAGGGCATGATCGCGCCACATCTTCTCGACCACCTGCTGATCGAGAAAGGCGGAAGGCGACGGCTGCAACCTGTTCACCTGACGGCCGTGCTGATCGCGATCGCCGCGATTGCGGCTGCCGGGCCGACATGGCAGCGTGAAAAGCCGCCCTTCGTCGAGGATACGGCGCCGCTGGCGATCGCGATCGACCTGACCGAAACGATGAACGCCACTGATGTCTCGCCGACGCGGCTCGAGCGAGCCAAGTTGAAGGTGCAGGATATCCTTTCTCTGCGAAAGGGCGCGCGTACTGCCCTATTTGCCTATGCCGGCACAGCACACATGGTGCTGCCGCTCACCGACGATGCAAACCTCATCAAGACCTATCTGGCCGCCCTCTCGCCGAGCATCATGCCGGTAACCGGCCGAGACACCGGCAGGGCGCTGCAGGTCGCCGAGGATGCGCTTTCCAGCGAGACCGTACCGGGCACGATCCTGTTCATGACCGATGGCGTCGAGCGCACGGCATTCGACGCCTTTGCGCGATATCAGGGCCGCAACGACCTGATGGTGCTCGGCATCGGCACCGCCGATGGCGGCCCGGTGAAGACGGCCGATGGCCAGTTCCTCACCGACGCGACGGGTGCGCGGGTCCGTGCCAAACTCGACGTCGATGCGCTGAAAGCATTGCAGGCGGCGTCGAAAGCGCAGGTCGCAACAGTCACGCCCGACGATAGCGACGTGCGCTGGATCATCAGGCGGATCCAGAGCAGCTTCGCGCAAAAGACCGCCGAAGGCCTGACGCGCTGGTACGATGCCGGCTGGTGGCTGACCATCCCGATCGCACTCCTTGCCGCGTTGTGGTTCCGCCGCGGCTGGACAGTCCGTTGGGCGGTCTATCTGATAGCCGTCGGCACGGTGCTGCCAGGGGTAAAGGCCGAGGCAGCCGATCGCAGCTTTGCCGATCTCTGGTTCACCCCGGACCAGCAGGGCCAGCGGGCCATCGATCGCGGCGATTTCCAGGGAGCGGCCGGCGATTTCCAGGACCCGGCCTGGCAGGGCGTCGCCCTCTTTCGTATCGGACGCTATCAGGATGCCATCGATGCCTTTGCGCAGGGCGATACGGCCGAAAGCTACTATAACCAGGGCAACGCCCTGATGCATCTCGACAAGGCTGAGGAGGCGATTGCCGCCTACCAGCAGGCGCTCAAACGCCGCCCAGACTGGCCCGAAGCCAGGCAGAACCTGGCAGTGGCCGAGAAACGCAAGGCAGACAAGCACAAGCAGGATCAGGATGCCCAGCAGGAGGCGGCCGGGCTCGATCCGGATCAGATCCAGTTCGACGACAAGGGCAAGAAGGGCAAGGAGGGCACGGTGGCGGGAGCGCCGCAAACCGCCGAGATGTGGATGCGTAATATCCAGGTTTCCCCGGCCGATCTGCTGGCAAGGAAGTTCGCGATCGAAGCGAAGGATGCGAAACCATGAAGCTTCGCATCTACGCGATTCTCCTGGGGATTTTCGCGCTCTGGCTGTCGCTGGCGAACGTCGCGCTGGCAGCCGATCCATTCGCCCGCGCCACGCTCGCCACCAAGGGAACGATCTACGCCGGACAGCAGGTTGAGGTCGACGTCGACGTTTTCGCGCCGAACTACTTTCTGTCGCCGCCACAGTTTCCGCTGTTCGACCTTCCCGGCACGATCGTGACGATGCCAGACGATCGCGGTCTGAACCTCAACGAGACAATCGATGGTGTCGATTTCTCCGGTATCCGCAAGACCTACGTCATCGCCCCGCAGGCGGCGGGAGACTACACTTTGCCGCCTGTCGATATCCCGTTCGGTTATGCGGCCGTTCCCGGCGAAACCACGCAAGGGCGGGTGAAATTGCCGACGCTGCGGCTGACAGTGACGGCGGTACCCGGCGGCGCTGACGGCAAGGCCGGCGTCACCGCCGCGAAAGTGACGATCACGCAGGTCTTTGATCGTGATCCGGCAAGCCTGCGTGCCGGCGACGCTCTGGTTCGCACCGTTACCGTCGAAGCGGATGGACTGGCGGCGATGATGATCCCGGAGCCGTCCTTCGAAGCACCGGCGGGTGTCAAAGTCTATGTCCACGACCCCTTGCTCTCCGAGCATAGGTCGGATCGCGGCGTGTTCCTGGGCGGCGTCCGCAAGGACACGGCCACCTATGTCTTCGCGAAAGCCGGGACCTACACGATCCCCGCAATCAGCCTGCAGTGGTTCAATCCGTCGCGCGGCAAGACGCAAACGGCCGAAGCGCCGTTGGCCAAGGTTTCGGTTGTGGCAGCACCTGCAGATGCGACCGCCCTTGCCCCGCCGCACCCGCCGCCGGAGAATGCGCCATTCGACTGGCAGTGGTGGGTCGGCGCAGGCCTGGTGGTGGTGGCACTGGCGCTCCTGATCCACTTTGCCGCCGTTATGGCCGGCCGTATCCAGGCATGGTTTGACGAAATACGGACGCGCAAGGCGCAGTCCGAGGCAACGGCTTTCCATCGCGTCGACGAGGGATGCCGCAGCGGCGACGCAGAGCGGTTCGAGGCGGCGATCGACGCATGGTCGCGCAAGACGGGGAATGTTCCAATGACCCAGTGGCTCGATCGCTTCGCCGACCCGGAGACAAGGGCCGCCTTCGCCAACCACCAGCAGTCGCTTTATCGAGACCAGCAGGACGCGGCGCAGAAGCCGAATCTCCTGCCGCTTAGAGCCGGCCTTGGCAAAGCCAGAAGCCGCTGGCTCGAGCAAATCTTCGACGACGAGCCGGTGCCGGCCAATGAACTCCCCGATCTCAATCCGGCGTTCGACGCCGATTTACCAACCAGTCGCTAGCGCTGCCGGACCGGGCGTTACGATCCTTCGTAACTGTTACGTACTTGCCCGTAACACCCGCTTCAACCCAAAGTTCAACGGTACATTCCGAGACTTTGCCTACCTGACTAAAAGCAATCCATCGTGCCTCGAGGAGACATGAGATGCCCATTGATATGAAGAATGCCATCGGACTGCTGGCTGCTTCAGCAGTTCGAAGGTCCATCAAGCCGAAAGCGCTTGCGCTTGCGGGCACCGTGCTGATGTCGACGCTATCGGCATCGGTAATGCCAGCAATGGCCCAGGATGCGGCCAAGCCCAATATCCTCGTCATCTTCGGCGACGATATCGGCCAGACCAACATCAGCGCCTATTCCATGGGTGTCATGGGCTACAAGACGCCCAATATCGACCGGCTTGCCTCTGAAGGCATGATGTTTACGGACTACTACGCCGAGAACAGCTGCACCGCCGGCCGCTCCACTTTCATCACCGGCCAGTCGGTGCTTCGTACCGGCATGTCGAAGGTCGGCGTTCCCGGAGCGCCCGTCGGCATCCAGGACCGAGACGTAACGATCGCCCAGGCGCTGAAGCCGCTCGGCTATGCGACGGGCCAGTTCGGCAAGAACCACCTGGGCGACCAGGATCGTTTCCTCCCGACAGCGCACGGTTTCGACGAATTCTTCGGCAACCTCTATCACCTCAATGCCGAGGAAGAGCCGGAGCGCCCCTACTGGCCGAAGGATCCCAATGATCCTTTCGTCAAGGCGGCCACGCCCCGCGGCGTGCTGCATTCGTTCGCCGACGGCAAGATTGAGGATACCGGCGCACTCAACACCAAGCGCATGGAAACGATCGACGACGAGACCACGGCAGCAGCCATCGGCTTCATGGAAAAGCAGGTCAAGGAAGGCAAGCCCTTCTTCACCTGGATGAACACGACGCGCATGCATCTGTTCACCCATATCCGGCCGGAATATAAGGGACAGAGCGGCATGCCGGGCAACGACTATGCCGACGGCATGATCGAGCACGACAACGATGTCGGCAAGCTGTTGAAGGCACTCGACGACCTGAAGATCGCCGAGAACACCATCGTCGTTTACGCCACCGACAACGGGCCCAATCAGTTCTCCTGGCCGGACGCGGCGACAACCCCGTTCCGCAGCGAGAAGGACACCAACTGGGAAGGCGCCTTCCGCGTGCCGGCGATGGTGCGCTGGCCGGGCAAGATCAAGCCCGGTGTTTCCAACGAGATGGTTTCCGGTCTCGACTGGTTCCCGACCTTGCTTGCCGCTGCCGGTGACAAGGACGTCAAGGACCGGCTGTTGACGGGCACCAAGCTCGGCGACAAGGACTTCAAGGTTCACCTCGACGGCTACAACCAGCTTCCCTACCTTCTAGGCGAGCAGCCGAAGGGCGCGCGCAACGAGTTCTTCTACTTCAACGACGACGCCAAGCTCGTGGCCATTCGCTGGGACAACTGGAAAGCGGTCTTCTGCGAAATGCGCAAGCCCGGTGGCTTCGACGTCTGGCAGGATCCGTTCACCTGCCTGCGTGTGCCGAAGATCTTCAACCTGCGCATGGACCCCTATGAGCGGGCCGACATCGTCTCCGACCAGTACGACGACTGGAGGACGAAGAACGTCTATCTTGCAGGGATAGCCACCATGAAGGCCGCAACCTTCCTGGAAACCTTCATCGAGTATCCGCCGAGCCAGAAGCCAGCGAGCTTCTCGGTCGACCAGGTCGAGGAAGGCGTGCATGCCAAGATCGACGAAATCATGAAAAAGGCCCCGGCCGCCCAATAAGCTGACGAAGGCGGCGCTCACCCGAGCGCCGCCTTTTCTTTCTTTGCATTTAGAATCTATGGTGAGCCGGATTGACCGCAAAGAGTTCCGCGCCCGTACGCTCGGTCGATGTCGACGGGGCTAACGAGAGACAGGGCATGCAGCAACGGGCCTTTGCCATCAGCCCCGCAGTGGCCGGGTTCATGCTTTTCCTTTCCGGCGCGGCCGCGCTGATCTTTCAGGTTCTCTGGATCAAGCAACTCTCGCTCGTCACCGGTGTCGATGTCCATGCGGTCAGCGCCGGCGTCAGCGCCTTCTTTCTCGGCCTTGCCCTCGGCAGCTTCGCCATTGGTCGCTTCGGTGATCGTGCCCACCGTCCCTTGCGCCTCTATGCGCTGCTTGAGACCGGCGTCGCCCTGCTCGGCGTTGTCGCCACATTTGCACTGGCGCGGATCGCGCCTCTCTTCGTCTCGATCGAGTCGAGCTTGCCTGTTGTCGCGTGGGGGATGCTGATCCTGCTCGTCGCCACACCAGCCTTTCTGATGGGCGGCACGCTGCCTGTTCTTCTGCGCGGCCTGCAGTCGGCTCCCGGCGGGATCGGGACCAAAGGCGGACGCCTCTACGCTGCCAATACGCTTGGCGCGATCGTCGGCTGCCTCGCCGTCTCCTTCGTCATCATTCCAGCGCTTGGGGTCCAGGCCACCGGCCTTGCCGCCGCCGCTCTCGGGCTAACCGCCGCTGCTATCGGCTTCTTGCGCAGTTCGGCTTTCGCCGTCTCCGCGCCGGACGCATCGCCGGCATCGTCCACTGGCGAAGGTGGGTCTCGCCTGGCGCTTGTTCTCTACGCGCTCGCCGGCGGCGTCGCGCTCGGCTACGAGGTCGCCTGGTCGCAGGCGATCGTGCAATTTATCTCCACCCGCTCCTTTGCCTTCTCCGTTGTGCTTGCCACCTACCTTGCCGGCCTTGCGCTGGGCGCAGCACTCTTTGCGCGGCGGACCGATCGGCTTGCCGATCCCTGGACCGCGTTCGGCCTGCTGATTACCGCCGCCGGCCTCGTCGCCCTTTTCGAACTGGCTGTGCTCGGCACCTGGCTCACCGCCTGGCAGACGAATGCCGAAGCTACGGTCGCAGCCATGACGGGCAGCATCTTTGCCGGCATGAGCGCGCGGTTTGTCGTGGCGGCGCTGAGCATCGTTTTCGTTCCGACGCTGATCCTCGGTGCTGCCTTTCCAGTCGCGTTGCGCCTTGCGGTCAACCCCGCCCATGTCGGGCGCGATACCGGCCGTGTGCTGGCGTTCAACACGCTCGGCGGCATCGCAGGAACCCTGGTCACGGGCTTTCTGCTGATCCCGGCACTCGGCATCATCCGCAGCTTTGCCATATTGGCGGTCGTCGCCGCCGTGATCGGCCTTGTCGCAATCTTCAGGGGCAAAGGCAGCGTGCTTGCCGGCTCTCGCCTGGTCGTGCCCGTGCTCGGCGCCCTCACGCTTTTGCTTGCGGTCCTCGTGCCATCGGACCGGCTCGCCACTCTGCTGACGAAGTCGCGCAGCGACGGTAGAATCATTTCCTACGAAGAGGGCCTCGGCGCCACGGTCGCGGTTATCGAGCAGGGGCAAGCCGACCGCCGCTTCCGCCGGCTCTATATCCAGGGTGTTTCCAACACCGGCGATGCCATGCCGTCGCTGCGCTACATGCGGCTGCAGGCTTTGTTGCCGCTCCTCATCCACAAGGGCGAACCGAAGTCGGCGCTGGTGATCGGGCTTGGAACCGGCATTACCGCCGGCTCGCTGCTCGCCTATCCCGGGCTGGAACGCCGCGTGGCAGCGGAGCTATTGCCCTCCGTTGCGCGTGCAACAAGCCTGTTCAAGGGCAATTATGACGCAGCCAAGGATCCCCGACTTGAGGTCCGGCTGCGCGACGGGCGCCGCGAACTGCTGCGCAGCCAGGAACGCTACGACCTCATCACCCTGGAGCCGCCGCCGCCATCGGCGGCCGGCGTCGTCAATCTCTACTCGTCGGACTTCTACCGCCTCGCGCGCGACCGCCTGGCTGAGAATGGCATGGTCGCGCAATGGCTGCCGATCGCAACCCAGAACGACGAAGACACCCGCTCCCTCGTCAGGAGCTTCCTCGACACCTTCCCCGAAGCTACGCTCTGGTCGACGGAACTGCACGAGATGCTGCTCATCGGCTCGCTCGAACCGCAACAGCTCGACGCGACACGAATTGCCGACCGGATGAAAGAGCGCTCGATTGCCGCAGCCCTCGGCGAGGTCGGCATTTCCAGCCCCGCGGATCTGCTGGCGACCTGGATGATGGACCGCACGGGGCTGGAACGTTACGCGGGTTCTGCACTTCCGGTGACCGACGACCAGCCTCGGATCGAATATGCAAGCTGGGTGCGCCCCGACGAGTTGCAGCGCACCCTTCCGGCGCTGATCGCCCTGCGGACGGAACTCCCGCTCCTTGCCGCCGACCCCGCAGCGAAAGCATCGATTGCCGAGGCGCACAACCGGCTGCTGCTCTTCTACCAGGCCTCGCTCAATGCCTATGCCGGCTACCGCGCCGAATGGGCTCGCGACATGGAGCTGCTGATGCAGGTCGAGCCGGCCAATCCCTATTACAAATGGTTCGTTTCAAACAGTCAGCGATGACCGATTGGCTGAGGTGATCGATGCGGCTCCAAGCCCTGCGTCGGCACCTGCAAGCCGCGCTGCCAACCGCAACCGACCAAGAATAATTCCGCGAGAAATGCAGCTGGGCGCGAAATATTTGCGCAACAGCCCTTGTGAATGGGACGGATTTGCAACCCTGTCTCCGCGGTCACGGTATACTCTGTCGCTCAATCGAACCAACCATCTGTTGGACAGGGAGGCAGGGTATCTTCATGACAAACGAGGACAAGACCGGGGACGCGGCGACATCACGCGCCGCGATGGAAGGCGAGTTGGGCATTCTCGCACGGCGACGCATAGAGGCGGGCATTATCGCGCCGATCTATGAGGCAATGCGCGAAGAGATCGGCGAGGAGCGCGCCCAGGCTATTCTCGACAAGGCCGTCAGCCGCGCCGCGATCGAGGCCGGCAAGGCGTTTGCGGCGAAAACGCCTGGCGGTACCAACCTGCGGACATTCCAGGAGTTGCAGGATCTCTGGACGCAGGATGATGCCCTGACGATCGAGGTGACGAAGGCGACCGACGACGAATTCCACTACAACGTCAAGCGCTGTCGCTACGCCGAGACCTATCGCGAGATGGGGCTCGGCCATATCGGCCACCTGCTTTCCTGCAACCGCGACGGCGTGTTCTGCACCGGCTACGATCCGCGCATCACGCTCGAGCGCACGCAAACGGTGATGCAGGGCGCGTCCCATTGCGATTTCCGCTACCGCCTGAATGCTGAAGCAACCGGAGAGCAGAAATGACCACGGCGGGACAGCCAAGCAAAACCCCGGCCGCCGGCACCAACATGCCCCGGATCAACGGCGACCGGCTATGGGCTGATATCGTCACGACCGCTCGCTTCGGTGGCACCGACAAGGGCGGCGTCACCCGGCTGACACTGACGGAAGAGGACCGGCAGGTCCGCGACTGGTTCGTCGGCGAATGCCGCTCGCTTGGTTGCACGATCGACGTCGACGGGATCGGCAATATCTTCGCCACCTACCCCGGCGAAGATCCATCACTGCCGCCTATCGCCGTCGGCAGCCACCTTGATACCCAGCCGCAGGGCGGCAGGTTCGATGGCGTCCTCGGCGTTCTTGCCGGGGTTGAACTGATCCGCACGCTGAAGGAGACCGGCACAGTGCTGCGGCATGGCCTGACCGTCGTCAACTGGACGAACGAGGAAGGCTCGCGCTTCTCGCCGGCGATGATGGGGTCCGGCGTCTTTTCCGGCGCATCCTGCCTGGAAGCGATCGAGGCCCTGACTGACCGGGACGGGACGACCGTGAAGACGGCGCTCGAAACGATCGGCTATCGCGGCGAAATCCCTGTCGGACATGTGGGCTTTGCCGCCTATGTCGAACTCCACATCGAGCAGGGCCCGCTCCTGGAAGCGGCGGCGACGGAAATCGGCATCGTCACAGGCGTGCAGGGCGTGCGCTGGTTCGACGTCTCCATTACCGGGACGGAGGCGCATTCGGGCAGCACCCCGATGGCGCAGCGCGACGACGCGCTGGTCGCGGCCTCAGAGATCGTGCTTGCCGTGCGCGACATCGCCCGCCGTCATTCGCCCGGTGTCGGGACAACAGGCTTTGCCACGGTCGGCCCCAATTCCCGCAATGTCGTGCCGGGCACAGTGCAATTGCAGATCGATATGCGTCACCCTTCGGAAGCAGGCCTGAACCAAATGCAGGCCGCGCTGGAGCAGGCTGTCGCAGCGATCGATGCCGAGATCGGGCTCAAACACATCTGGTCGAAGCAGCCGGTTGTCTTCGATCCCGATATCGTCGATGCAGTGCGTGCCAGCGCCGAGGCACTCAGCTATTCCGCAACCGAAGTGGTCTCCGGTGCCGGTCACGATGCAGCCCATATCGCCGGCATCTGCCCGACGGCCATGATCTTCGTGCCTTCCAAGGACGGGCTGTCGCACAACGAGGCGGAATATTCCTCGCCTGAGGAATGCGCGCGCGGTACCGACGTCCTGCTGCAGACGGTACTGCAGATCGACCTGAAATAACGACAGATGTCGCCGGCAGGGATTTTCCCGCCGGCGACGTTTTCTCAGTGCGTGCTGGTTCAGCCGCGGGCTGAATCCAATTGCTCGTGCTCTTTCTCGACCTGCTGTGCCTTCAGGTAGCTTTCGATCAGCAACTGATATTCCGGGAAGATCTTGGTGTAGATCTCGGCCCATTGCTGCGCGTCGTCACGATGCCAGGTGCGCTGCAGCTCGGATGCGACGGCCGCCGTGTCCATCGGGACAACGCCCGCCTGGACGACGCGGGCAAGCGTGATCTCCTGCGCCATTTTCGAGTAGGTACCCGAAGCATCGACGACGGCGAAGACCTTGTAGCCTTCATGGACGGCGCTGATGGCCGGGAATGCCATGCAGACGCTGGTGATGGTGCCGGCAATGATCAGCGTCTTGCGGCCCGTCGCCTTTACGGCGGCCACGAAGTCCGGATTGTCCCAGGCGTTGATCTCGCCGCGACGCGCAATGTACGTGGCATGCGGCGCATTCGCATGGATTTCCGGGATCAACGGACCGTTCGGCCCCTGCGGCACCGACGCCGTGGTGATCACAGGCATCTTCGTCAGCGTCGCCATGCTGGCAAGGGCTGCCGCATGGGCGCGCAGCTTCGGCATCGGCATGTCGTTGACGGTCTGGAACAGCCCGCTCTGGTGATCGATCAGAAGCATGACCGCATCATCGGGATCGATGACCGGGCGAGCGCCGTTGAAGTTGGCGACATTGTTGACGTTCGTCATGGGTATTCTCCTGTTGCCAGACCGCAATTAGCGGGAAGCCTTGGTGGTGGTGTAGCTGCTGATCAGGTTGCGGTAGTCGGGGATATGGTTGGAGAACAGCGTTCCCAGCCCCTCGACGTCGTTGCGCCAATCGCGATGCAGCTCGCAGGCGAGACCAAACCAGGTCATCAGCTGGGCACCGGCCTGCGACATGCGATCCCAGGCCGAATGGCGGGTGATCTCGTTGAACGTGCCTGACGCGTCAGTGACGACGAAGACGTCAAAACCTTCCTCGAGGGCGGACAGGGCCGGGAATGCAACGCAGACCTCGGTGACGACGCCGGCAATGATCAGCTGCTTCTTGCCGGTGGCCTTGATCGCCTTGACGAAGTCTTCATTGTCCCAGGCATTGATCTGTCCGGGGCGGGGGATGAACGGTGCATCCGGGAACATTTCCTTCAGTTCCGGCACGATCGGGCCGTTCGGGCCATCCTCGAAGCTGGTCGTCAGAACCGTCGGCAGCTTGAAGTATTTCGCGAGGTCCGCGAGTGCCAGGACGTTGTTCTTGAACTTGTCGGGATCGATATCCCTGACCAGCGAGAGCAGGCCCGCCTGGTGGTCGACGAGCAGAACCGCAGCCTGATCCTTGTCAAGACGCTTGTAGGTTTTTGCCATAGTGAAGACTCCTTCATCTTTCGTCATGTCCGCGTGCTCTGGCCGTTGATCGGCCGTCATGGGCTCGGCGCGGAGTTCCGAGCCCCCGAGAACTCAAAGTGCCGGTTCGGACACAGCGCCGAAGCGCCCGTTCTGGAAGTCGGCGAAGGCCTGGCGGATTTCGTCGACCGTGTTCATCACGAAGGGGCCGTGCATGACCACGGGTTCATCGATCGGCTCGCCGCTCAAGACGAGAACGGTCGCATCGGAGCTGGCGTCGAGCGTAATGGCGCCGCCTTCGCGGCCGAGGAGGCCGAACTGGGCTTCGCCGATCAGATCGCTGCCGTTCACCAGCACGGTGCCGTGTAGCACCGCCAGGCCGACCGAATGGCTCTCAGGCAGGTCGAGTGCAAGAGAGCCACCCCGTTTCAGGCGGAGGTCCCAAAGATTGATCGGGGTAAATGTCTTCGCAGGTCCATTGCGACCGTCGAACGCGCCGGCGATCACCCGCAACGTCCCGGCATCCTCCGGCAGCGTCACCGTCGGAATGTCGCCGTTGACCAGCGCCTGGTAACCAGGCTTTGCGGATTTGGCGCGCGCCGGCAGGTTGACCCAGAGCTGGACCATCTCCAGCGTCCCGCCCTGTTTGGTGAAGGCGTCGGAATGGTATTCTTCGTGCAGGATGCCGCCGCCGGCCGTCATCCATTGCACGTCGCCGGGACCGATATGGCCGCCATTGCCTGCCGAGTCGCGATGATCCACTTCGCCGCGATAGACGATGGTCACCGTCTCGAAGCCGCGATGCGGATGCACGCCGACGCCACGCGGCCGGCTGTCCGGTGCAAATTCTGTCGGGCCTGCATAGTCGAGCAGCAGGAACGGGCTTGCATGTTCGCCGACGCTGTCATGGGACAGCAGCGAACGGACCGGAAAACCATCGCCAACCCAGTGCTGCCGGGCGTTTCCAAAAATGCCGAGTATCTTGCGCATTGGTGTTTCTCCTTGTGCATCGCCTTGCAAGCGATGACGTTGGGAGGAACATATTCTCGCGACAAATCTGGCGGTAGACAGCCAAATCGGACTATAGTGTCCTATCAATAGGACAATCATCCGCCATGCAGGACCTGAACGATCTTAAGCTTTTCGTCGATGTCGTCGAGCAGAACGGTTTTGCTGCGGCCGCGCGCAAGCTCAATATGCCGCGTTCGCGGCTGAGCCGCCGCATCGGCTTGCTGGAAGAACAGCTTGGCGTCCGCCTTGTTCAGCGTTCGACGCGCCACTTCGTCGTGACGGATATCGGCAGGGAGTACTATCGCCATTGTGTGGCGATGCTGGTCGAGGCGGAAGCCGCGCAGGAGGTGATCGACCGTATGCGCTCCGAACCGCAGGGCGTCGTGCATGTCAGTTGTCCCTCCTCGGTCCTCTATTTCCAGGTCGGCGAGATGATTGCCCGCTTCATGGCCGGCTGCCCGAAGGTCGAGGTGGTGCTCGAAAGCACCAATAGGCAAGTGGATGTGCTGCGCGAAGGCATAGACGTGGCCATCCGCGTTCGTTTTCCACCGCTCGAGGAGAGCGATCTCGTGATCAAGAGGCTGGCTGAAAGCGGGCAGCGCCTGGTCGCCAGCCCCGGACTGCTCGGTCAGGATGCACGACCGCTGAAGCCCGCCGATCTCACGGCCCTTCCGAGCCTGGCATGGAATTCCAACCGGCAGGAGCATGAGTGGTGTCTGGACGGTCCTGATGGTGCCAATGCCATTGTCCGCCATCACCCGCGGCTTGTCACCGAAGATATGGTGGCCCTGCGCCTCGCCGCCCTGAAAGGCGTCGGCGTCACCCAGCTGCCGACCATGGTCGTCAGGCAGGACCTGAAGGACGGAACGCTGGTCGACGTGCTGCCCGACTGGGCGCCCCGATCAGGCATCATTCACGCAGCCTTTCCATCGCGGCGCGGCCTGCTTCCCTCGGTCAGGGCTCTGCTCGACTTTCTCGCGGCCGAATATGCCGAACTTGCACGCCTTGACGAGCCGGGGACCTGATCGGCGCCGATGACGCGCCGCAAGCCGCAGCCTCAGGAATGGTCGGCGGCGCGGGTCTTCAGGATTGCCGAAAAGCGCGGGTCAAATGTGCGGCTGATCGGCTCGGCGGCAGCGCCGATCGCGACCGCCCAGGGATCGGTGAAGCCGACCTGCAGGCGCGGCAGACTGCGATCACGGCGATCGGCGAGTGACGGAAGCAGCGGTTGCATCGCATCCGTGACCAGCCGCGCCAGGCCGGGCGGAAGCCCGCCGCACAGGATCACCGTCTGCGGGTCGAAGATGGTTTCGAGTGCCTGGACAGCCGCGCGCAGTTCGTAGACGGCCGCATCCAGCCAACCGGGCAACCTGATATCTTCACTCTCCACGGCCGCATCAATGTGGGCATAGAGGTCCGGATCGGCAGGATCGAGCGCGAGTAGCTTGCACAGAGAGGCGATCGACGCGCGGTATTCAAGCGGGGTGCGCTCATGCTCGGCAGCACCGCGCGGCAGGCTGAGAATCATGCCGATCTCGCCGGCATTGCCATTGGCACCGCGATAAAGCTCGCCGTTGAGGATCAGCCCCGCGCCAAGGCCGTAGCCGAGATAGATGCAGATCGCGTGATCGACGCCATGGGCGGCGCCGACCAGGCGCTCGGCCGTCGCTGCAGCGGCCGAGTCGTTCTGCAGGCCGACATCGAGACCTGTGCCTGCAGCAAGCGTTTCGAGCAGCGGGAAATTCTGCCACGCCGCCATCATCCAGGGATCGTCAGCGTCGGCGTCGATACCGAAGGGACCGGGCATCGCCGCACCGAGCCCGACGAGGCGATCCTCCGATTGCGGCGCGATCGACGCCAGGTCGCTTCGGGTCTTTTCGATCAGGTCGAGAATGGTTTTCACGCCGGTCGCCGGCCCGCCCGCCGGAAGGTTGGCCTCCCGGCGCGCCAGGACCGTCCCCACCAGGTCGACGGCGATGGTGCGTGTGACGTGCCTGTCGATCTGCAGGCCGATCGCGAAGGCGCCCTCGGCAACCAGACGATAGGGCGTTGACGGCTGTCCCCGGCCGCTGCGAACGACTGCCAGCGACTGAACCAGCCCGTCACGCTCAAGCTCTTCGATGATGTTTGAAACCGTCTGCTTCGTCAGCGCCGTCGCACGGGCAAGATCGGCGCGGGACAGCTGCCCGTTCAACCGCAACGCGTCGATCATGACACGACGGTTGTGGGCGCTCGCCCCTTCCTGGTTGGTGCCGCTCTTTGCCCGGATCGGGCGTAAATCATTCATCCTCAAAACCCTCTTGACACTGTTAGAATATTGAACAAGAAATAAGTCAAGACAATTGACTTAATTGAGAGCCGCAAAGAGCTCCAGGGGAACGAAGGTCATGGCCAAAGGTCGTCACCAGCGCTCCGATAGATATGTCGACGGCCGTCCGCAAGCGGGCGGATTTCTTATATTCGGTGCACCGGGGAGGTGTATCGGCAAAACTGAACCGCTCAGTTATTGGAGGCAGGAATGTTGAAATCCATTAAAACCACGTTGCTCAGCGCAACCTTGCTCGGCTTGTCCTTTGCCGGCCACGCCTATGCTGAAACCACACTCAATGCGCTGTTCATGGCGCAGGCGGCCTATAGCGAAGCCGACGTGCGTGCGATGACCGAGGCCTTCACCAAGGCCAACCCGGATGTGAAGGTGAACCTCGAATTCGTTCCTTACGAAGGCTTGCATGACAAGACCGTGCTGGCCCAAGGCTCCGGCGGCGGTTACGACGTCGTGCTCTTCGACGTGATCTGGCCGGCCGAATACGCCGCCAACAAGGTGCTGGTCGATGTCTCCGACCGGATCACCGACGAGATGAAATCCGGCGTGCTGCCGGGCGCCTGGACCACGGTCGAATATGACGCCAAGCGCTACGGCATGCCGTGGATCCTCGATACCAAATACCTGTTCTACAACAAGGAAATCCTCGAGAAGGCCGGCATCAAGGCGCCGCCGAAAACCTGGGACGAACTGACGGAACAGGCCAAGATCATCAAGGACAAGGGGTTGCTCGCAACGCCTATCGCCTGGAGCTGGTCGCAGGCCGAAGCCGCTATCTGCGACTACACCACGCTTGTTAGCGCCTATGGCGGCAAGTTCATCGACGGCGGCAAGCCTGCCTTCACGTCCGGCGGCGGTCTCGACGCGCTCAACTACATGGTCACGAGCTATTCTTCGGGCCTGACAAATCCGAACTCGAAGGAATTCCTCGAGGAAGACGTTCGCAAGGTCTTCCAGAACGGTGAAGCAGCCTTCGCGCTCAACTGGACCTACATGTACAACCTCGCCAACGACCCGAAGGAAAGCAAGGTTGCCGGCAAGGTCGGCGTCGTGCCGGCACCGGGTGTTGCGGGCAAGAGCGAGGTGTCGGCCGTCAACGGGTCGATGGGCCTCGGCATCACCTCGACCAGCAAGCACCCGGACGAAGCGTGGAAGTACATCGTCCACATGACATCGCAGCCGACGCAGAATGCCTATGCCAAGCTGAGCCTGCCGATCTGGGCCTCGTCCTATGAAGACGCCAATGTCACCAAGGGCCAGGAAGAGCTGATCGCCGCCGCCAAGCTCGGCCTTGCCGCCATGTATCCGCGCCCGACGACGCCGAAGTACCAGGAGCTTTCGACAGCCCTGCAGCAGGCGATCCAGGAAGCGTTGCTTGGACAGGCCTCCGCCGAGGATGCACTCAAGACCGCCGCCGAAAACAGCGGTCTCTGATCCCACGGCTTCGACCTCCCGGGTGGCCCTGCCGCCCGGGACTTGCCGGAACGGTTTCACCGGCAATAGCATGAGCCCACGGCATAATTCCTTAAATCGGAATCGACTTAAGGAATTATGCGGCAGGTTTAAAGCGCTACAGCGTGCTTTGCGCGTCATATCTGATGCGCGGCGCTGTAGATGGCCTAAAAGGTTTCCATCCCATGTCCGGTACCTGGATAACAACACGCGCGTGGCTGCTGATGCTGCCGCTGCTCGCAGTCATGATCGCTGTCATCGGTTGGCCGTTGGTCGACACCGTCAGGCTTTCGTTCACTGACGCAAAGCTCGTCGGCACCGAAGGCAGCTTCGTCGGCCTCGACAACTATGCCAAGGTGCTCGGCGGTTCGAACTTCCTGCGGGCCTTGGTCACGACCACATGGTTTGCGGTTGTCTCGGTGACCGCCGAAATGGTGATCGGCGTGCTGGCGGCCCTGCTGCTCAATCAGCAATTCCGCGGCCGCACGGCATTGCGCGCCTTGATGATCCTGCCCTGGGCGCTGCCGACGGTCGTCAACGCGACGCTGTGGCGGCTGATCTACAATCCGGAATATGGTGCACTGAACGCGGCCCTGACGCAGATCGGCCTGATCGACAGCTATCGCTCCTGGCTCGGCGAGCCTGGCTCGGCGCTGACAGCCCTGATCGTCGCCGACTGCTGGAAGAACTTTCCGCTCGTTGCCCTGATCGCGCTTGCAGCTCTCCAGGCGGTGCCGCGCGACATCACGGCCGCCTCGCTCGTCGATGGCGCAGGCCCGTTCAACCGCTTCCGCTATGTCATCATGCCCTATCTCGCCGGCCCGTTGCTCGTGGCGCTGGTGCTGCGCACGATCGAAGCCTTCAAGGTCTTCGACCTCATCTGGGTCATGACACGCGGCGGCCCGGCCAACAGCACGCGCACGCTGTCGATCCTCGTCTATCAGGAAGCTTTCTCGTTTCAGCGGGCAGGGTCCGGCGCCTCGCTGGCGCTGATCGTCACACTGCTGGTGACCGTACTTGCGGTCGCCTATGCCGCACTTGTGCGCAAAGCCGCGGGAGCCACCTGATGGAACGCCAGAGCCCACTGTTCACTGCCTTCATCTACGCCTGCGCCCTGTTGCTGACGGCCGTCATCCTGGCGCCTGTTGTGTGGCTCTTCGTCATGAGCATCTCGTCTGCGGCCGACCTTTCGGCAAAGCCGCTCAACTGGTGGCCTGATGAGATCGATCTGTCGCGCTATGGGCTGCTGCTGACCACGCTCGAAAACACCGCCGGCGCGGCCTTCGTCGCTTCGCTCTTCAACAGCCTGAAGGTCGCCGGCATGGCGACGCTTGCCGCCATCGCCGTCGCCATTCCCTCGGCCTGGGCCGTGTCGCGCACGCCCACCGTCTCCTGGTCGCTTTACGCGGTGATCGCCACCTACATGCTGCCGCCGGTGGCGCTTGCGGTGCCGCTCTATATGGGCCTTGCCACTCTCGGCCTGTTGAATTCGGTCTTCGGCCTTGCACTCGTCTATCTCACCATCCTTGCGCCCTTCACCACCTGGCTGCTGAAGTCCGGCTTCGATTCCATTCCCAAGGAGATCGAGAGCGCTGCCATGATCGACGGCGCCAGGCTGGATCAGATCCTCAGGCTGATCACCCTGCCGCTCGCCGCCCCCGTGATGGCGACCTCGGCACTCTTTGCCTTTCTGCTTGCCTGGGACGAATTCTTCTATGCGCTGCTGTTCACCTCGGACCTGCGCGCAAAAACCCTGACGGTCGCCATCGCCGATCTCGCCGGCGGCCGCGTTTCCGACTACGGACTGATTGCGACCGCCGGCGTGCTAGCCGCCCTGCCTCCGGTGCTGATCGGCCTCATCATGCAAAAAGCCCTGATCTCCGGGCTCACCAGTGGCGGCGTCAAGGGATGACCATGAGCGATACCAGAAACCGCCCGGCCGGGCTCATTGCAATCGACCGTGAAATGGCCCGTCAGGCTTCAGACGCCGTCGCCTCGTTCCACGCCGCACAGGCGCTCACCGGCAGGATCGCTGCATCGCTCAGATCGACCGGCAAGCTGCTACTGCTCGGAATGGGCGGCTCGCATGCGGTTGGTCGCGCGCTCGAACCGCTCTACCGGGCCCACGGCATCGATGCTATCGCGCTGCCGCTGTCCGAACAGCTGGGCCAGCCGCTGGCGATCGAAGGCAAGACGATCCTCGTCACATCGCAGTCCGGTGAAAGTGCGGAAGTTCTGCGCTGGTTCGCCGAGACCAATGGGGCGACCGGCGACACCTTCGGCCTGACCCTCGAAGAGGGTTCCTTCTTGGCCCGCAGCGCCCCATCGCTGGTCGGGGTCGGTGGCACCGAAAAGGCATTTGCCGCGACACGCAGCCTGACGATCAGCTTCGCGCTGCACCTCTCGATCCTTGCCGCCCTCGGAGACGACGCATCCGCGGCACTGCAGGCGATCGAAGCACCGCAGACGCCCGACACAACGTCGGCGCTCGCAGCGCTTGCGGATGTCCGCGCCGTGGTAACGTCCGGCCGCCAACTTCAGGGACTTGCCGAAGCGATCGGGCTCGGTCTGACCGAGTTGTCCCGGCTGCCCTGCTTCTCGCTCGAAGGCGGGCAGCTGCGGCACGGGCCAATGGAAATGCTCGGCCCGTCGGTCGGCGTCGTCTTGTTTCGCGCCGCCGATGCAACTGCCGGCCTCGTCAGCGTCATGGCGGTTTCCGCAGCCGAAGCCGGTTCTCCGGTTGTCGTCTTTGATGCCTCCGGCGAGGCACCAATCGCTGGCGTGACCACGCTTTCCTTCAAACCGGCCGCCGGCATGGCCGCGATCTTTGCGATGCTGCCGGTGGCGCAGTTGTTCATGATCGCCTTTGCCGAGGCGCGTGTCGTCGATGCCGGAACGCCGGTCCGATCGACCAAGATTACCCGGAGCGAATGAAGCATGCGTCCTCTTGTCGTCATCGGCAACGTCAACGTCGATCTGATCCTCGGGCCGGCCGCACCCTGGCCAAAGGCCGGCACCGAAGTCATCGTCGATCACGATGAGCTGCGCGTCGGCGGCTGCGCCGGCAACAGCGCGCTTGCCTGGGATTCGCTCGGTGTCGATTATGCGATCGCCGCCAACATCGGTAACGACCAGTTCGGCACCTGGCTGAAAGACGCCTTTGCCGAGCGGGCCAGTGGCTGGCCGGTCGAAAACGTCGGCACGACGCTGTCGGTCGGCATTACCCATCCGGACGGCGAGCGCACCTTCTTCACCACCCGTGGACACCTACCGCTCTTAAATTTCGACGAAATCCGGACAATGCTCGACGGCGAGCACCTGCGTGGCGGTCTGGCGCTGCTTGCCGGCTCCTTCCTCACCGACGCGCTGACCGCCGCCTATGACGATGTCTTCGACTGGGCCGAGGCGCATGACATCGCCGTGGCACTCGACACCGGCTGGCCGCTCGACGGCTGGACGGATGCCAACTGCGCGGCGACGATCGGCTGGCTGAAACGCTGTCGGCTCGCGCTCTTCAACGAGGTCGAGACGACGACGCTGACGGGCCTTGTCGATGCGGCAGAGGCAGCGCGCGCGCTCAAGTCCCACATGCCGGCCGACGCGATCGTCGTCGTCAAGCGCGGGCCGAACGGCGCCCTTGCCCTCGGCCCGACCGGAGACATCGTCTCCATCGTCGCGCCCACGGTCAAAGTGATCGACACGATCGGCGCGGGCGACGTGTTCAACGCCGGGTTCCTTGCAGCCCTTGCCGCCGGAATGCCGCTGGAAAACTGCCTTCGCACCGGCGTCACCATCGCCTCTGAGGCAATCTCGACGCTGCCGCGCAGCTATGGAAAACCCTTGTCCGCCTTTCTTCAGGAGACGATCGCATGAGCGCGCTTGAGATCCACAACATCCACAAGCGCTACGGCGAAGTCGAAACGCTGAAGGGCATCGACATCGCGCTGGAAAGCGGCGAGTTTCTCGTGCTGCTCGGCTCTTCGGGCTGCGGCAAGTCGACCCTGCTCAATATCATCGCCGGCCTTGCCGAGCCGAGCGGTGGCGATATCCGCATCGGGCCTCGGTCGATCATCGGGATGCACCCAAAGGATCGCGACATCGCCATGGTGTTCCAATCCTATGCGCTCTACCCAAACATGAGCGTTGCCCGCAACATCGGTTTCGGCCTCGAAATGCGTAAAGTTCCGGCGCCGGAACGGGAAAAGGCGGTCATTGAGACAGCGAAGCTGCTGCAGATCGAAAACCTGCTTGAGCGCAAGCCGAGCCAGCTCTCTGGCGGCCAGCGACAGCGCGTCGCCATCGGCCGGGCGCTCGTGCGAAACCCGCAGGTTTTCCTCTTCGACGAGCCGCTGTCGAACCTCGATGCCAAGCTGCGGATGGAGATGCGCACCGAGCTGAAGCGCCTGCACCAATTGCTGAAGACGACGGTTGTTTATGTCACCCATGACCAGATCGAGGCGATGACGCTTGCTACGCGCATCGCCGTCATGCGCGACGGCCGCATCGAACAGCTCGGCACGCCGGAAGAGATCTACGATCGCCCGGCCACGCTTTATGTCGCGGGCTTCGTCGGCTCGCCGCCGATGAACATTTTTGAGGCTGAAGTATCAGACAGCAGTTTGCGCGTGGAAGGCGGCGACCAGCCGATCGCCCTGCCGGCGCGTTTTCATGGCAAGGTGCAGAATGGCCAACGCGTCAAGGTCGGCATCCGCCCGGAGGCGCTGCGGCTGGCAACAGCCGAGTCCAATGCACTGCGGCTGACGGCGCGCGTCGAGGTTGTCGAGCTGACCGGCCCGGAACTGGTGGTGACGGCGCGCATCGGCGACCAGCGCATCACCGCCTGCCTGCCGCCGCGCACGCAGCTGGCCATCGATGCGGAGCGAACATTCGCTTTCGACGAGGGCGCCTTGCATCTGTTCGACCCGGAAACCGGTCGGTCCTTGCTTTCCGGTTGATGCGGAAAGGGGCTCGCTCGGTCCCGGCGCCTATCGCGTACCCAAAGCGAGTGGCGAAGTGACGTTCGATATGTCGACCTGCGGCGGAGGCGCCGCAAGCACTGTTCCGCGGCCCTCATGCCCGGATGCCACGACCGCCCCTGCCAACGGTATTTGTGCATCAGTTGAACGACGAGGTTTTCAGGAATTCGGCCAGGCGCTCAGTCTGCGGCTTCAGGAACATCTCCCGCGGATTGCCCTCTTCGCCGATGCGCCCCTGGTTCATGAAGATCACCCGGGAAGACACCTCGTAGGCAAACCGCATCTCGTGCGTCACGAGCAACATGCTCATCCCGTCCTCCGCCAGCCCCTTGATCACCTGCAGCACCTCGTTGACAAGCTCCGGATCGAGCGCAGAGGTCACCTCGTCGAACAGCATCAGCTTCGGGTTCATGGCAATCGCCCGGGCGATCGCTACGCGCTGCTGCTGACCGCCCGAAAGCTGGCCGGGATAATGATCCCTGTGCGAGAGCAACCCCACCCGGTCGAGCCATTTCTCGGCCACCGACAGTGCTTCGTCCCGCCCCATGCCGCGCACCTTGATAAGGCCGAGCATGACGTTCTTCGCCGCGCTCATGTGCGGAAAGAGGTTGAACTGCTGGAACGCCATGCCGGTCATTGCCCGCTGGCGGGCGATTTCCTTTTCCCGCTTGCGCCGCCTGACGCCGGCGACGGTGTCATAGCCGATCTCCTGGCCGTCAATGCGGATCGACCCGCCCTGGAACTCCTCCAGCATGTTGATGCAGCGCAGCATCGTCGTCTTGCCCGAGCCGCTGGAGCCGATGATCGAAATGACCTCGCCCTGCGCCATTGTGCAATCGACGCCCTTCAGCACCTCGACGGGGCCATAACGCTTGTGGAGGTCGCGGATTTCAAGAAGTGCCTGGGTCATCGGATCCGGTGCCTCACGATGGGACGGCTGTCTTGCGCTCGACGTAACGGCCGAAGCGCTCGATGCTGTAGTTGATGACAAAATAGAGGAAGCCGGCGAAGAAATAGAACTCGAGGCTCATGAAAGTGCGCGAGATCAGCTCCTGCGTGCGCAGCAAAAGCTCGGCGACGCCGATGATCGACAGCAGCGTCGAAGCCTTGACCATTTCGGCGGCGGTATTCACCCAGGCCGGCAAGGCCTGCCGCAAAGCCTGAGGACCAAGGATATAGGCAAAAGTCTGCGGGAATGTCAGGCCGATCGCCTTGGCCGCCTCCGTCTGTCCCTTGGGGATCGCCTGAAGCGCGCCGCGGACCAGTTCACCCACATGCGAGCTGCAGAAAACCGAAAGGGCAAGGATGCCGGCCTGGAACGGCCCGAGATCAATGCCGATGGTGCTGAGCACGTAGTAGCTGGCGAGAACCAGCACCAGTACCGGCGTGCCGCGGATGAAGTCGGTATAGCCGCGCACGATGAAGCGCACGGGTTTGTAGCCGTAGGTCAGGGCGAGACCGACGAAGACGCCGAGCACCGTCCCGACAACGATGGACAGGAAAGAAATGGAAACCGATACGCCGAGACCCTTGAGAAGGGGGATGCGGGCGATCCAGAGCTGGTCGAGGAATGCGGAAAGATCCATGGCGATCACCTCGGCACGGCAAGTCGGCGCTCGACCGCGCGCATCAATGCGGCGAGAAGCGAACAGGTGGCGACATAGAGGCAGCTGGCGACGATCCACGTCTCAATCACCCGGAAGCTTTCGACATTGATCTTGCGCGCCTCGAAGGTCAGTTCGGGAACGGCGATCGCGGCTGCAAGCGAGGTATCCTTGAACAGGGAGATCATCGTGCTGCCGAGCGAGGGAAGTACATTGCGCAGCATCAGCGGCAGGATAATCGAGGTGCGGATCTGCATTTCCGTGAGCCCGATCGCCAGTCCCGCCTCCCTTTGGCCAGGAGGCACGGAAAGCAACCCGCCGCGGAACACCTCGGCGAGATAGGCGCCGGAATAGATCGCCAGCGTCAGCACGAAACTCTCGATCTTACCTAGCCTGACGCCAAGCTGCGGCAGGGCAAAGTAGCTGAACAGCACCAGCACCAGGATCGGCGTGTTGCGGATCGCGGTCACATAGAAGCCGGCCGGCTTGCGTAGAACCATGGACTTCGACACCAGCCCGAAGGCGGTGACGAGGCCGATGAGACAACCGGCGAGGATCGCCGCGAAGGCGAGGCCGAGACTGAGAGCCAGACCTTCGAGCAGAAGGTCGAAAGACCGCCAGACTGCGGCGAAATTCAACTGATAACCCATGTCTTCAGCCATCCATGCCGACAGGACAGGCGTCGATCCCGCACGAGTACGGGATCGACCGAACGGAAGCGCCTACTTGAATTCGACCGGAAAGCCGATCTGCGGCGGCGTCAGGTCCTTGCCGAACCAGGTCTTGAACGACTTCGCATAGAAATCGAAATCCACCCCGGTCATGGCTTCGTGCAGCGCGGTGTTGACGAAGTTCAGCCAGTCCTGATCCCCGCGCTTGACGCCGCAGGCATAGGTCTGCGGGTTCCAGCCATAGCCGGCGTCCTTGTAGCGATCGGGGTTCTGGGTCATGTACCAGGCAAGCGACGACTGGTCGGTGGCCACAGTATCGGCCCGGCCGGATTCGAGCGCCTGATAGATGAGGTCGACAGATTCATACTGATCGACGGTCGCTTCCGGCAATGCCGCATGAACCATCGCCTCGGCATAGACGTTCTGCAGAACCGACACGGTCACCGATGAACCCGCCGCCTTCAGCGCCGCATAGTCGGCATATTTGCCGTCCGACTTCAGCATCAGGCCGACGCCTTCGCGATAATAGGGGATGGTGAAGGCGATCTGCTGGGCGCGCTCGCCGGTCACCGTCATGAACTGGCAGGTGATGTCCACCTTGTTGGTGGTGATGTTCGGGATACGGGCGTCTGATGACTGGTTGACGTATTCGATCTTTTCCGGGTCGCCGAACAGCGCCTTGGCGATGATCCGGCCCATGTCGACATCGAAGCCCTGCAGCTTGTCTTCGGCGCTCTTGAAGTGCCACGGTGCATTGGTGCTGCCGGTGCCGAGCACGAGATGACCGCGCGCGAGAATTTCGTCGAGTTTGCTCGCTGGCTGCTGCGCCTGTGCCGGCAAGGTAATGGAGGCGGCTGCGATGGCGGCAGCCGCGAGAACTGTCTTGATCATCTGCATTCTCCCATTTTTGGGTTCCCGTCATTATTCCATTATACAGTATTACAATCCTGAATAATGGATTGACGTATGAAATGCCGACGGTCATAACTTGTCAAGGGTGGATGATGTAGCTTCCCCGTGTGCCGCGCCCGACAAAAGGAAGTGATGAGCGATGCCCCTGCCGATCGAAACGCCCGCCGTGCTGGTCGATATCGAGATCGCCAAGCGCAACATCCGCACGTTCCAGGACTACGCGGACATCAACGGCATCCGCGTTCGGCCGCATATCAAGACCCACAAGTTGCCGCAGATGGCCGAGCTGCAGCTCGACGCCGGCGCCATCGGCATCACCTGCCAGAAGGTGACCGAAGCTGAAGCGATGGTGGACGGTAGTGCGCGGATCAACGATGTCCTCATCACCTACAACATTCTCGGAACGCCCAAGCTCGACCGGCTCGAGCGCCTTAATGGACGCATCGCGCTGGCAGTCGTCGCCGACAACGAGACGGTCATCAATGGACTTTCCCGTCACTTCTCGACCAAGGGCAAGCCGCTTCGGGTGTTCGTCGAATGCAACACCGGCGCGGACCGTTGTGGCGTCGCTTCGCCCGTGGAAGCCGCCCGTCTGGCCCGCCTGATCAATGATGCCAAGGGTATCGAATTCGCCGGCCTGATGACCTATCCGCCAATCGCCGGCGAGGCAAAGGTTCAGGCCTTCATGAGCGAGGCCAAGCGCCTGATCGAGGCGGACGGCCTGACCGTGCCTGCGATCACCTCGGGCGGCACGCCGAGCATGATGCATTCGGCCGGCGCGCCGATTGCATCCGAATATCGGCCCGGCACCTATATCTACAACGACCGCTCCCTCGTTTCGCGCGGCGTCGCAACCTGGGACGACTGCGCCCTCACCGTACTGGCGACCGTCGTCTCGGTGCCTTCTGAGCACCGTGCGATCATCGATGCGGGCAGCAAGGTTCTGACCGCCGACCTCCTAGGCCTCACCGGCTATGGCCATGTGCTTGGCCGCGACGACATCCGCATAGACCAGCTCTCGGAGGAACACGGCCGACTTGTGACCGACGGACCGATCGGCCTGACGGTCGGGCAGCAGCTGCGCATCGTTCCCAATCATGCCTGCGTCGTGACCAACATGGTCGACGCCGTGCATATCGTCGAGGGCGACGAGCCGAAGGCCATCTGGCCGATCGTCGCCCGTGGCCACGTGCTCTAGCGGGTTTGTTGCTGCGGCAACCGTTCTTTGGCTGAGTTTTCCTAGGCCCCGCTTCGTCCCAGAAGGGTCGCATCCCTAGCAGTCCCGTGCCCAAACCGCGTCCATACGGCCGCCCGATCACATAGCCCATCCGGAATTTTGATGTGCGCGTCAAAGGGCTCATGCTATTCTCCGCCCGGTTCGCCACTAACAGGAGATCGGCGACCAGACGGGCGTTGGGCAAACCGTTCCTTAAAAAGGCACAACAACGATAGGACTTTTCCCGATAGCCACCTCCCGCATCATCAGTTTGCGTTGAAGCAGTCAATTAAATTGATAGTTTTATCTGGTAACCGATGGAGGTCGAGATGGGCTTTGGACGAATTACCGGAATTGTGGGACTGGCAATTGTAGTCGGAGGCCTGCAGCTTGGTGCTGCAAGTGTGGCTTTTGCCGACACGACGATCCTGAACGTGTCCTATGACCCGACACGTGAACTTTACAAGGACTTCAACGCTGCCTTCGCTGAAAAGTGGAAGGCGGACACCGGCGAAACCGTGACGATCCAGACATCGCATGGCGGCTCCGGCAAGCAGGCCCGCTCCGTGATCGACGGACTGCAGGCCGACGTCGTGACGCTGGCGCTTGAGGCGGACATCGACGCGATCGCCAAGGAAACCGGAAAGATCCCGGCAGACTGGAAGACCAAGTTCGAAAATAACAGCGCACCCTACACGTCGACGATCGTCTTCCTGGTGCGCAAGGGCAACCCGAAAGGCATCAAGGACTGGGGCGATCTCGTCAAGGACGACATCCAGGTGATCACGCCGAACCCGAAGACCTCGGGCGGCGCGCGCTGGAACTTCCTGGCAGCCTGGGCCTACGCACGTGCGGCCAATGGCGGCGACGATGCCAAGGCGCAGGCATTCGTTACCGATCTGTTCAAGCATGTGCCGGTGCTCGATACCGGTGCGCGCGGCTCGACCACGACCTTCGTCCAGCGCGGCCTTGGCGACGTGCTGCTCGCCTGGGAAAACGAAGCCTATCTTTCGCTCGAGGAACTCGGCCCGGATAATTTCGACATCATCACGCCGTCGATCTCGATCAAGGCCGAGCCGCCGGTCGCGCTGGTTGACGGCAATGTCGATGCCAAGGGTACGCGCAAGGTCGCCGAGGCCTATCTCGGTTACCTCTACAGCGACGCCGGCCAGAAAATCGCTGCGAAGCATTACTATCGCCCGTTCAAGCCGGCGGCTGCCGACCCCAAGGATGTCGCTCGCTTCGGTGATCTCAAGCTGGTGACGATCGAGGACTTTGGCGGCTGGAAGGAAGCGCAACCGAAGTTCTTCGGCGACGGTGGTGTGTTCGACCAGATCTACAAGCCGGGGCAATAATCGACCCTGTTCATGACATGAGAAGATCGGCCGGACCATTCGATCCGGCCGATCCCGTGCTACAGCGCCGCGCGTCAAATATGACGCGTAAAGGGACGCTGTAGCGCTTTGAACTTGCTGCAAATTTCCTCGTAAAACCGTTTCCGATTTGAGGAGGAAATTGTGCAGTGGGCCCACATGGGGATTGCGGGCATCATTGAGGACCGCTTGGGTTTTTTGCCTTGGGCATGAGAGGTGAGTTGGATTTGAGAGAGCATGGCCACAACAGGCGCTGGCGGTTTCGTCAGCCGAGCGTGCTTCCGGGGTTCGGTCTGGCGCTCGGCGTCACGCTATTCTGGCTGGTGCTGATCATCCTCATTCCGCTGTCGGGCCTGATCTGGCGCTCGAGCGGCCTTGGCTGGTCGCAGTTCATGACGCTGGCACTCGACACCCGCACGCTCAATGCACTCAGGATCAGTTTCGGCACGGCCTTTGTCGCCGCCATCGTCAATCTGATCTTCGGCGTCATCCTCGCCTGGGTGCTGGTGCGCTATCGTTTCCCCGGCAAGCGGGTGATCGACGCCATGGTCGACCTGCCTTTTGCGCTGCCGACGGCGGTCGCCGGCATTGCGCTGGCGACACTGTATGCCCCGAACGGCTGGATCGGCGCGCTGCTGGCCCCACTTGGCATCAAGATCGCCTTTACCCCCGTCGGCATCGTCATCGCGCTGATCTTCGTCGGCCTGCCCTTCGTCGTCCGGACCGTGCAGCCGATCATGGAGGAGATCGACAAGGAAGTGGAGGAGGCCGCCGCCACGCTCGGCGCCAGCCGCTTCCAGACGATCCGCCGGGTGCTGTTGCCGGGACTGCTGCCGGCTGGGCTGACCGGCTTTGCGCTCGCCTTTGCCCGCGGCGTCGGCGAATACGGCTCGGTGATCTTCATCGCCGGCAACCTGCCCTACGTCTCCGAGATCGCCCCGCTCTTGATCGTCATCCGGCTGGAAGAGTTTAATTATCCCGCCGCCACCGCCATTGCCGCGGTGATGCTGGTGATCTCCTTTGCCATGCTGCTCGTCATCAACTCGATCCAGGCCTGGAGCCGGCGGAGATATGTCTATGTCGCCTGATCTCGCTACAGCCGCCCATCACGTGCGCGCCGCCACCTCGGAAAGCCGCTTTGCTCGCTTAAGCCTGATCGCTGCAGCGCTTGCCTTCGTCGCCTTGTTCCTGCTGCTGCCGCTGGCCGCCGTCTTTACCGAGGCGCTGCGCAAGGGACCGGCCGAGTTCCTGTCGGCGCTTGGCGATGCCGAGACCTTTTCCGCCATCCGCCTGACGCTGATTGTCGCCGCCATCGCCGTGCCGCTCAACCTCGTCTTCGGCGTCGCCGCCGCCTGGGCGATCGCCAAGTTCGAGTTCATCGGCAAGGCCTTCCTGACGACGTTGATCGACCTGCCGTTCTCGGTCTCGCCGGTGATCTCCGGTCTGGTCTTCGTGCTTCTGTTCGGCTCGCACAGCCTCATCGGCCCGTGGCTGCAGAGCCATGGCATCCAGATCCTGTTTGCCGTGCCGGGGCTGGTGCTGGCCACCGTCTTCGTCACCTTCCCCTTCGTTGCCCGCGAGCTGATCCCGCTGATGCAGGAACAGGGCACCAGCGACGAGGAGGCGGCGCTGTCCTTGGGCGCATCCGGCTGGCAGACCTTCTGGCATGTGACGCTGCCCAACATCAAATGGGGGCTGCTTTACGGCGTGCTCCTGTGCAACGCCCGCGCCATGGGCGAGTTCGGCGCGGTGTCGGTGGTCTCGGGCCATATTCGTGGCCAGACCAACACCATGCCGTTGCAGGTGGAAATCCTCTATAATGAATATAACTTCGTCGCCGCCTTTGCGGTTGCGACGTTGCTGGCGCTGCTGGCGCTGGTCACCCTCGTCTTGAAAACGGCGCTCGAGCTTCGCTACAGCGCCGAGATCGCCGCCAGCCGCAGGCATTGAAAGGTCCGGATCGTCATGGAAGTCCGCGTTCAGAACATACGCAAGGAATTCGGCCGCTTTCCGGCGCTCGACGATGTCTCGCTCAACATCCGCTCGGGCGAGCTGATCGCGCTCTTGGGCCCCTCCGGCTCGGGCAAGACGACGCTGTTGCGGCTGGTCGCCGGTCTCGAAAGCCCGACCGACGGCACGATCTTCTTCGGCGACGAGGATGCCTCGCAAAAGACCGTGCAAGAGCGCAACATCGGCTTCGTGTTCCAGCACTATGCCCTGTTCCGTCACATGACGGTGCTCGACAATGTCGCCTTCGGGCTGAAGGTGCGTCCGGCCAACCGCCGGCCACCGGCGGCCGACATCCGCAAGCGCGCGCTTGATCTCATCGATCTCGTCCAGCTCTCCGGGCTTGAGAAGCGTTATCCGGCGCAGCTGTCGGGCGGCCAGCGCCAGCGCGTGGCGCTCGCCCGCGCCATGGCGGTCGAGCCGAACGTGCTTCTGCTCGACGAGCCCTTCGGCGCACTCGATGCCCAGGTCAGGAAGGAACTCAGGCGCTGGCTGCGCGAGATCCACGACCGCACCGGCCACACCACCATCTTCGTCACCCATGACCAGGAAGAGGCGCTGGAGCTTGCCGACCGGGTGGTGGTGATGAGCAAGGGCACGATCGAACAGGTCGGCACCCCCGACGAGATCTACGACCATCCGGTGTCGCCGTTCGTCTACGGCTTCATCGGCCAGTCGAACGCGCTTGCCGTCACCCTTGCCAACGGCGAGATCTGGTTCGAGGACCGGCCGATCGGCCTCAGAGCCCCGACCGAGCCCGACGGCCCGGCCACCCTCTACTTCCGCCCGCACGACATCGAGCTGATCGATGGCTGCGGCGGCTGTCTCGCCGGCCTGGTCACCGCCAGCCGCCGCGTCGCCGGTACCCGCCATCTCGAACTCGACCTCGGCCGCAACCATCCGCATGCCGAAATCGAACTGCCGCCCGAACGCACCACAACACAGGACCGCGCAAGGGTCGCATTCCGCCCGACAAAGTGGAAGTTGTTCAGGGACGAGAAGGCGGGCAACGAGGTGCCAAGCGCAGACGTCGAGGCGGAGGCGCCGGTCCAACCGTTCGAACTGGCACGCACCGGGACCTGACGGCTTCTCAGCGCCCGATCCTCATCTCGCCTCCAAGCCATTTCCCGTTTCTGCCGAGATGCGCTACAGCACCTCATGCGGTGAGAGAAGCGGGAGACGAGGCGCATGTCCGTTATTGACGATCTGAAACAGGCACTCGGCGATGCCGTGCTGACCGGCACTGACATCGGCGAGCGCTATCGCAGCGACGCCAGCCTCACCGGACGTTATCTTCCGAAGGCCGTCATCCGCCCTGCGAACACAGAGGAAGTCGCAGCGACCCTCCGCATATGCAACGCCCATGGCCAGGCGGTCGTCGTACAAGGTGGGCTGACCGGCCTTGCCGGCGGCGCGAACCCGGACGAGGACGCGATTTCCATCTCGCTCGAACGCCTGACCGGCGTTGAGGAAATCGATCCGCTTTCCGCAACCATGACCGTCCTTGCCGGCACGCCGCTCGAGGTCGCCCAGCGCGCCGCCGACGATGCAGGCTTCCTGCTGCCGATAGACCTCGGCGCCCGCGGCTCCTGCCAGATCGGCGGCAATCTCGCCACCAATGCCGGCGGCATCCGCGTCATCGGCCATGGCGTCACGCGTGACAACGTCCTGGGGCTTGAAACCGTGCTTGCCGATGGCACGATCCTCTCGTCGCTCAGCAAGATGATCAAGAACAACACCGGCTATGATCTGCGCCAGTATTTCATCGGTTCGGAGGGCACGCTCGGCGTCATCACACGCGCCGTCCTGCGGTTGAAGCCGCGGCCGTCCGGACGGCTGACGGCGCTCTGCGCGCTTCAGACCTATGACCAGGTCGTCGCCTTCCTGGCGCGAGCACAAAGAGGACTTCCTGGCCTCTCGGCCTTCGAGGCCATGTGGGAAGACTATTTTCACTTCAACTGCGAGGCGGAGGGACAGCGCTTTTTCGAGACGTCCCCCGCCTTTGCGGTGATCGTGGAACAGGATGTCCAGGGCCACGAGACCGACAGCGAGGAATTTGAGACCTTCCTCGGCGCCGCACTGGAAGACGATGTCATCGTCAATGCTCTGATCGCCCAGTCGGAGAAAGAAAGCCGGCTCTTCTGGCAGGTGCGCGAGGGCCACGCGATGGACCGCTTGCTGCCGGCGCTGATCAATCTCGACGTCAGCCTGCCGATCGGCGAAATCGGCCGTTTCGCGGCCGAATGCGGCGCGGCGCTCGCCGCCCGTTTCCCGCAGGCGCACATCTCCTTCTTCGGGCATGTTGCCGACAGCAATCTGCACATCGCTTTTTCCACGCCGGGAAGCGACGAGAGCACGCAGCACGCGGTCGACGGCATCGTCTATGACATCGTTCGGCGCTATCGCGGCTCGATCTCCGCCGAACACGGCATCGGCACCTTGAAGCGGGAGTTCCTCGGCCATTCGCGAAGTGCGGCTGAGCTTGAGGTCATGCGCCGGATCAAGCACGCGCTTGACCCGAAGGGCATCCTGAACCCCGGCAAGGTTTTTTGACTGGGCGTATCGGCCTCAGAGCCAGGACGCCGGCGTCTTCGGCAAGCGGCTTTCCGGATTGATCACCGTCAACTCCGCCCCGCCGGCATTCCATCGCCAGAGCGCGACGCAGCTGCCGCCCGGGGACATGAAGGACGGGTAGATCAGCCCATCGAAACCACGGCTGGTCAACTCCGCCTGCAGACGGTGCGTCGCCGGCACCACGCCTTGATCCAGTGCGTCGCGCCACTCCTCCCGGTGGATATCATCAGTAACGCCGAAATCCGCAAGCACATCCGGCGCCATCATATCGGCCAGCCACGCATGCCGCAGTTCAAGCTGAGCGATCAAAGCGGGATGCTGGACAAAGCTCTGGTTATATTCCGCCCAGGCGGTCGACAGTTCGCGCGCCGCGTAAATCGTCGGCAGGCCGACCGGGTTCCAGCGGCCGCCGAAGCGCGCGGCACCATCGCCCGAAAGCGGAGCGTGGGCCCAGCGGGGCACATAGGCGCGCCAGAGGCGCACCGGCTCACTCTCCGACATCAGGCGTAGACACCCGAACGCACGGCCTCGAGATAGGCAAGCACCTTGTCTGCCTTGCCCTCTCGGGCAAGATCATAGGCAGTCTTGCCCGCCCATCCGGGGATCGGCTGGTGCTTGAACCAGATCACGGCCCGGCTCTCGTCGCCCGCCATTTCGGCAGCCATGGCGAGGATACGCACGACTTTGCTGAGAGCCGCGTCGACCTTGCGCGCGCTCGACTTCGCCGTCAGCGTGTTGCGTGCGACGTCGATCAGCTTCGCCAGTTCCGCAAGTGTCACGCCCAGACGATCCGCGACCAGCCGGGCAGACAGAAACGACGACTGGCTTTCGCCGAAATGGGAGGCAGAGATGTTGAAGCCGACGGCTGACATGGCGCATTCCGATCTTATCTTGATCATCACCTGATCAAAATAGGCTCAAAATCTGCTCAAATCAAGGAAGCGATGCCTGTCGCCAAGAGGGCTCGCGCCGTTCGAAGAAGGCGGCAACGCCTTCGCGCGCCTCATCGGACTCCCAGCAATCGGCAAGCTGCTCGATCGTCGCGGCAATAGTCTCTTCGGTGATCGGCTGTCCGAGCGAACGGGCAAGCCGTTTCGCCCGTCCGGTCGCACCGGGCGCTGTCTGGAGATAGGGTTCGACCTCGGCCGCAATTGCCGCATCAAGCGCATCGGGGGCAGCAATGGCCGTCACCAGACCGGCATCCCTTGCCTCTTCGGCGCTGAACAGGCGTGCGGACATGAACAGAGGCCGCGCCCTGCCCTCGCCGATGCGGGCAACGACGTAGGGGCTGATGGTCGCCGGAATGAGGCCGAGCCGGGTTTCGGTCAGGCCGAAGCGCGCATCGGACGACGCAATGACGGCATCGCAGATGCTCATGAGGCCGACGCCGCCGCCGAAGGCATTGCCGTGCACCCGTGCGATGACCGGCTTGGCGATCTCGTTCAGCGCCTTGAACATCAACGCCAGACGGGTCGCCTCGGCGATCCGGGTCGGCCGGTCCGCGTCGAACTGCTCGCGCATCCAGTTGAGATCGCCGCCGGCGCAGAAACTGCGGCCTTCGGCATCGAGCACCACGACGCGGACGGTGACATCCACTGACAGTCGCTCCGCCGCCTCAGTCAGTTCACCGATCATGATTGCGGAAAGCGCGTTGTGCTTCTGCGGTTGCGCCAGCGTCAGGCGGGCGACGCCCTTCGCATCGACGGCGTATCGGATCGTTTCGAACATCAGCCAGCACTCCTCAGCGATCGTGCGAAGGCGGCCGCATCTTCGAGCCTTGCCGCATCCAGCCCCGTCGAAAACCCGCGCCCGATGACAAAGGCATTGACATCAAGCGTATCGACATTCCCTGCGGCGCCCGGCGCATAGGGGCAGCCGCCAAGGCCACCGGCAGAAGCGTCGAAGACACGCAAGCCGCGCTCGAGCGCGACTCCGATATTGTCGAGCGCTCGCCCGGACGTGTCGTGAAAATGGCCCGCCAATTGTTCGGCCGGAACATGAGCCAGCACGGCCGCCAACATCGCGTCGACCGCCTCGGGCGTGCCGCGCCCGATCGTGTCGCCAAGGCTGATCTCGTAACAGCCAAGCACCATCAAGGCGGCGGCCACTTGGGCAGCGCTCTCCGGCGCGATCGCGCCTTCATAGGGGCACTCGACAACGCAGCTGACATAGCCTCGCAACGGCACAGCACTGGCGCGGCAGGCCTCTGCAACCGGGCGAAAGCGCTCGATGCTTTCGGCAATCGAACAATTGATGTTCTTCTGCGAGAAGGTCTCAGACGCCGAGGCGAAGATCGCAACCTCGTCGGCCTTGGCCGCCAGAGCCGCATCGAAGCCCTGCATGTTCGGCGTCAGCGCCGCGTAGCGCGTACCCGGTCGACGCTTTATCCCGGCCATGACAGCCGACGCATCCGCCATTTGCGGCACCCATTTCGGGCTGACGAAGCTCGTGACCTCTATGCGCTGGTAACCACAGTCCGACAGCAGATCGACAAGGTGGATCTTGTCCTTCGTGTCGACAAGCCGCTTCTCGTTCTGCAAGCCGTCGCGTGGCGCCATTTCGACAAGTGTGACATGTTCTGGCGCCAGCACGCTCATTCGCTGCGCTCCGGTTGCAACACGACGAGGATCGCGCCGGCGCTTACCTGTTCGCCTGGCGTTACCAGCGCGCTCTCGATGACGCCCGCACGCGACGCTGCCAGCGTCAGCTCCATTTTCATCGCTTCCATCACCACGAGCGGTTGGCCCTTCGTGACCACGTCGCCGGCGCGAACATGGATGAGCTTGACGATGCCGGGCATCGGAGCGGCAAGCTCGTCCTCCGCCGCCTCACCGGCGTGGGCGGTGGCGAGCGCATCGGGAAGGCGAAGAACGAAGGTCTCGCCACTGACGAAGAGCGTGATGGTTTCATGCTCGCGCAGGAAGCGGAAGACGCGTTGCTCGCCGGAGATCTCCACACGGGCGCCATCGTCGAACCGATCGAGCACAAGCACCGGAAAGGTGCTTTCGCCAGCCCGCACTGCGAACTGATCGCGCCCGCGCGCGGCAAGCGTGACGACCGATCGCCCGCCGGCGTGGTCGACGGCAATGCTTCTATGAGCATCCCCCCAGATCTGCCAGTGACCGAGCGACGACCAGGGATCGTCGGATTTCATCGGCTGCAGCACGCCGGTGGCGGCGATCGCCGCCAGTGCCAGCGCCTCGTCACTCGGCACCACAGGCGTCGTCAATTGATCGATTGCCCGGTCGATAAGGCCGGTATCCGGCCGCCCGGCGCGAAACTCGGGCTCTGCAGCGAGGCGGGCCAAGAAATCGAGATTGGTGATGGTACCGCCGATACGGCAGGCTTTGAGGGCGCTCTCCAGCCGCGCCAGCGCCGACGAGCGGCTCGGCCCGTGTACGATCAGCTTGGCGATCAGCGGGTCGTAGTAGGGGGCGATGACGTCGCCCTGCCGGACGCCGGCATCGACGCGGACGCCGTCTACAGGAAAATCGAGCGTTGCGAGCCGCCCGGTTGCCGGCAGGAAGCCGCGCGCCGGATCCTCGGCATAGATCCGTGCCTCGAACGCCCAGCCATCAATGGCGATTTCATTCTGTCGCTTTGGCAAGGCCTCGCCGACAGCGGCGCGCAACTGCCACTCGACGAGGTCAATGCCCGTGATCGCCTCGGTGACCGGATGCTCCACCTGAAGCCGGGTGTTCATTTCCATGAAATAGAACTGGTCCGGCCAGAGCCCGTTGGTGACATCGGCGATGAATTCGACCGTGCCCGCACCGACATAGCCGATGGCGCGCGCAGCCTTGACCGCGGCCTCGCCCATGGCGCGGCGAACCTCCGCCGTCATGCCGGGCGCCGGCGCCTCCTCGATCACTTTCTGATGGCGGCGCTGCAGCGAGCAGTCGCGCTCGAACAGATGCAGGATATTGCCGTGGCCGTCGCCGAAGACCTGGACTTCGATGTGACGCGGCTTGGTCAGGTATTTCTCGATGAGCACCGCGCCGTCGCCGAAGGCGGCTTCGGCTTCGCGGCGCGCTGCTTCAAGGGCCGCAGCAAACTCGTGCGGCTGCTCGACCTTGCGCATCCCCTTGCCGCCGCCACCTGCGCGCGCCTTGATGAGTACGGGAAAGCCGACGTCAGCCGCCCGGTCCGCCAGGAAGGATGGCTCCTGCTCGTCACCGTGATAACCGGGGACAACGGGCACGCCGGCCTGTTGCATCAGCGCCTTGGCCGCATCCTTCAGCCCCATCGCGCGAATAGCGTCCGGCGACGGGCCGACGAAAGTCATGCCCGCGGCCTCGACCGCCTCGGCAAAATTGGCGTTTTCCGACAGGAAACCGTAGCCCGGGTGAATGGCATCCGCGTTGACGGACCGAGCCGCAGCCACGATCCGCTCGATCGAAAGATAGCTCTCGGAGGCTGTTGGCGGTCCGATGCGGATCGCCTCGTCCGCCAACGTCACATGTAAAGCGTCGACATCGGCATCGGAATAAACGGCGACAGTGCGGATGCCCAGGCGCCGGGCCGTGCGGATGACGCGGCAGGCGATCTCACCGCGGTTGGCAATCAGAAGCTTTGAAAACATCGGCATATGGCCCGCCCTATTGTGCCGCGATCACTTCGACTTCGAGCAACCAACCGGAATCGAAGATGCCGGCAATCACCACCGTCATCGCCGGCGCGAGCGGACCGAGATATTCGGCACGGGCCGCGCGGTTGGCCATGGTGTGGTTGCGATCGGCGAGAAAGGCCGTCACCTTGACGATATCGGCCTTGCTCATGCCGGCGGCCTTCAATTGGGCGTCAATGTTCAGCCAGACCTGGCGCGCCTGTGCCTCGAAGCCGTCGGGCAGCACGTCGTCGGAATTGAGCGGCACCTGGCCGCTGACGAAAACCAGTCGCTCGAAATTCTCGAGCCGCACGGCTTGCGAATAGCCGCCACGGGGTTGCGGCGCATTCTTGGCGTTGACGTTTTCGCGCTTCATCGCGATCTCCCTACATTCTGAACAGGCCGAAACGCGTATCTTCTATTGGCGCATTGAGCGCCGCCGACAGGGACAACCCGAGAACGTCGCGGCTCTTGCGCGGGTCGACGACGCCGTCGTCCCAGAGCCGGGCCGAGGCATAGAGCGGATGGCTCTGGCGCTCGAAGAGATCGAGAACCGGCTGCCGGAACTTGGCTTCCTCTTCCTCGTTCCAGGGCGTTCCGGCGCGCTTCAGCGCCTCGCCGCGCACCGTCGACAACACGCCGGCCGCCTGTTCGCCGCCCATTACAGAAATCCGGCTGTTGGGCCAGGTCCAGAGGAACCGCGGCGAGAAGGCGCGACCGCACATGCCATAGTTGCCGGCACCGAACGATCCGCCGACCAGCATGGTGATTTTCGGCACCTGCGCCGTCGCCACGGCCGTGACCAGCTTGGCGCCGTGCTTGGCGATGCCTTCGGTCTCATATTTGCGGCCGACCATGAAGCCGGTGATGTTTTGCAGGAACACCAGCGGGATCTTGCGCTGGGCGCAAAGCTCGACGAAGTGCGCACCCTTCAGCGCCGATTCCGAAAAAAGCACGCCATTGTTGGCGATGATGCCGACGGGAACGCCGTGGACATGCGCGAAACCGCAGACGAGCGTGGTGCCGTAGCGCGCCTTGAACTCGTCGAAGCGGGAGCCATCGACAAGTCGGGCGATGACTTCGCGGATGTCATAGGGCGTGCGCAGGTCCGCCGGCACGATGCCGGCGATCTCCTGCGGATCGTAAAGCGGCGGCTCCGGGCTCTGCAATTCCACCGACGTCGGTTTGCGGCGGTTGAGTGCGGCGACCGCACGGCGGGCAAGCGCCAGCGCATGCGCATCATCGCGCGCCATATGGTCGGCAACACCGGAGAGACGCGTGTGCACGTCGGCGCCGCCAAGGTCCTCGGCCGAGACCACTTCACCGGTCGCCGCGCGCACCAGCGGCGGGCCGGCCAGGAAGATCGTGCCCTGACCCTCGACGATGATCGTCTCGTCCGACATGGCCGGCACATAGGCGCCACCTGCGGTGCACGATCCCATGACAACGGCGATCTGCGGAATTCCGGCCGCCGACATGTTGGCCTGGTTGTAAAAGATCCGACCGAAATGCTCCCGGTCGGGAAAGACCTCGTCCTGGTTCGGCAGGTTGGCGCCGCCGGAATCGACCAGGTAGATGCACGGCAACTGGTTCTCGGCGGCAATCTCCTGCGCACGCAGATGCTTCTTGACCGTCATGGGATAATAGGTCCCGCCTTTGACGGTCGGGTCGTTGCAAACGATCATGCATTCGCGGCCGGACACCCGGCCGATACCGGTGATGAGACCCGCTGCCGGCGCATCGCCGTTATACATGCCGTGTGCGGCCGTCGAGCAGATTTCGAGGAAGGGCGTTGCCGGGTCGATCAGCGAGGCGACGCGGTCGCGCGGCAGCAGTTTGCCGCGGCTGACATGGCGCTCGCGCGCCGTCTCGCCTCCACCGCCGGCCGCCATCTTGACGGCGTCCTCCACAGTCGTAATCGCCTCCGCCATCGCCGCCTGATTGGCCTTGAACACGTCGGACGAGGGCGAGATGTGAGATTTCAGAACAGTCATGAAGTCCTCATTCGATCGAGCCTGATTGTGGCTTCGGAGGTCTACCCTGGCGTCTATCTGGTCTCGGTGAACAGCTCGCGGCCGATCAGCATGCGGCGGATTTCACTGGTTCCGGCACCGATCTCGTAGAGCTTGGCGTCACGCAACAGCCGCCCGGCCGGATAGTCGTTGGTGTAGCCGTTACCGCCGAGCGCCTGGATGGCTTCGAGCGCCAGCGCCGTTGCCTTCTCGGCCGCATAAAGAATACAGCCGGCCGCGTCCTTGCGGGTGGTCTCACCACGATCGCAGGCTGCAGCCACCGCATAGACATAGGCGCGCGCCGCGTTCGCCGTCACATACATGTCGGCAAGCTTGCCCTGCATGAGCTGGAACTCGCCGATCGCCTGGCCAAACTGCTTGCGCTCGTGGAGATAGGGGACGACGACGTCAAGGCAAGCGGACATGATGCCGAGCGGTCCGGCGGACAGGACGACACGCTCATAATCGAGGCCCGACATCAGCACTCGGACACCGCCGCCTTCGTTGCCGAGAATATTTTCCGCCGGCACCTCGCAATCCCGGAAGATCAACTCGCAGGTGTTCGAGCCGCGCATGCCGAGCTTGTCGAGCTTCTGGCCGGTGGAAAAGCCAGCAAAGTCTTTTTCGACGAGGAAGGCGGTAATTCCGCGCGGACCGGCACTTGGGTCCGTCTTGGCGTAGACGACCAGCACGTCCGCATCCGGGCCGTTGGTAATCCACATCTTGCCACCGTTGAGAACGTAGCGGTCGCCGCGCTTCTCGGCCCGAAGCGTCATGGAAACGACGTCGGAGCCCGCTCCCGGTTCGGACATGGCGAGTGCGCCGACATGTTCGCCGGAGATCAGTTTCGGCAGGTAGCGCGCCTTCTGCGCCTCGTTGCCGTTGCGGCTGATCTGGTTGACGCAGAGATTGGAATGGGCGCCGTAGCTCAAGCCGACGGAGGCGGAGGCGCGGCTGATCTCTTCCATGGCGACGCAATGGGCGACATAGCCCATGCCCGCACCGCCATAGGCCTCGTCGGCGGTGATGCCGAGCAGCCCGAGATCTCCCATCTCACGCCAGAGTGGCGTCGGGAAAGCGTTGTTGCGATCGGTTTCCGCCGCCAGCGGCGCGATACGCTCAGTCGCAAAACGGCGCACGCTATCGCGCAACGCGTCAATGTCCTCGCCGAGCGCGAAGCTCAATCCGCCCTGAAACATCTCTCGTCTCCTCCCCTCGACCCTATCAGTGATCTCCTCACCACCAACTGGCCGGTCTGCGCTCCATCCTCTACGCGCAACGCGGCGATTGCAATGATATCAACGCCGCGATGTCGAGCGACGATAACACCGCGTCCCGCTAATTTCCTTCCAAAGAGGAAATCCGGGAAGCACGATCTGCAAAGTTTAGGAACGTTTGGCGATACATCCGCTGCGTGAAGGTGCTTCGGCCAATCTGGCTCGCGGCAACTGTCGTGTCGCGACGGAATCGCTTGCGAAGCGTTTACTTGTTCGGCCAGATCTCCTGCGCCTTGCCGACATCGGCAAGGCCGCGCTGCGCCTCACGATTGCCGGTGGCAGCGACTGCCTCGAAGATACGTCGGGCTTCGGCGTAATACTTGAGACTGAGATAGGCGTAACCGCGCAGCACCATCAGGTCGGACCGCTGCGTCGAGATCTGCCCCAACTGATCGAGAAAAATCAGCGTCTCGCGATAACGTTTGGCATCGAAAGCGGCAATCGCCCGGTCGGCGAGGATCGCGCTCTGGAGTTCTTCGGCCCGACCACGGCTCTGTGTTGATTTCGTTGCGGCGACCGCAGCCTTGTTGGTCAGCCCGGCCCTGAGATAGGCGAGGCTCTGGCCATAAGCGGCATCTTCGCGCATTTGCAATGCTGGTGCCTGCAGGGCGACCTCGAAGGATTCGGCCGCTTCCAGCGGGCGGTTCAGATCCATCAGGCACCAGCCGCGCGTCAGCGCCGCCTGCGGCGACAGCCGCGCCGGGTTGATGGTCGTCCGGCATCCCGTTACCGCCCTGCCGGCCGCTTGTGGTCGGCGAGCAACGGCAACCGGCTGCTCGACCACATAGCGTGTCGTCGTTCGTGGCGCGGCCTCCGTCACGACTGCAGGTGACCTTCGCTCCGCATCAGCTATCGGTGCCGGCTCTCGCGCAAGCGGCTGTTGTTGCCGGGCGATGGCGTCGCGCCGTTCCTCCTCGGTCTCGCCGAGGAGGGCGATGCGCTCCGAGCGCCCCGCCCAGAGCCGCTGGATCTCGGCGACGCCGGCAGCATCGCCCAGCTGGTTGCGGCTGAGCGCCAGGCCATAGGCCGAAGGTTCGTCATCGGGCTTCCAGCGAAGCGCGGTGGCAAACCATTGTGCGGCCGTCGCCGGTTGTTCCATGGCACGGGCATACCAGCCGAACTGCTGCGCCGTGGCCGGATCACGCCCTTTGGTCGTCTCCTGCGCGATCCGGGTCAGTACTTCCTCGCTCAGCGTGACCGGTGGCTCGATCGCCAGCAGGTTTGCCGTCGCGGCAAAATAGGTCGCCTTGGCATCGGTCGACGTATCGCGCCAGGGATACAGTACTTTTTCCGCATCCTCATGCGCCTTGCGGGCGATCAAGGTCAGCGCCAGGCCTTGCGACGCGGAGGCTGAATCTTCCTTGTCGTGGGCGCGACGGAACCATTGTTCGGCCGCGCTGATATTCTCCCGGCGAAGCTGGTACCAGCCCAGGAGCAGCGCGTCACTCGCCATGCCCTCGGTTTCGACCAGGCGTTCGAGGCGCTGGATATATTTGGGATCGACCGCCAGCTTGCCATCCGCGTCGCCTTCCGCAACGAAGCGGCGCGCCAGGTCGTCGCGAATGCTTTCGAACTCGGCAGCGCCTCCAGGTGCTGTCCGTTCGTGGGCCAAAATCTCCTGCGCCATCTCATAGGGCAGTCCGGAAACCGCCTTCTGCACCGTCGCCAGCCGCTCCGGAGCGTTCTCGCAATTCTTCAGCACGTAGAGATAGGCGTCTCGGGCGCGATCGGGACGTTTGGTCTCGGTGAAGGCATCGGCCACCCGCCACAGCACATCCACTTCCGAGCACGTCAACAGGCTCGGTGTGCTCGCCGCAACCTCGATGACCGTCTCGTACTGCTTGAGATCGGAGGCATTCACCAGGCGCGCCCGTGCTTCGGCGACGTTCAGCCGCTCGAGCAGATCGGCCGGCGGTTTCCAGGCGGCCTCGCTTGCCTGGCGCTCGGCGATCGCCTTTCGAACCTCGGCGTAGCGCCCCTCCGAATAGAGCTGCCACATCGTTTCGAGCTGGACATCCTTGTTACGCGGAACCGCAAGTGGGTCCTTGGGCGGCGTCCAATCGGGATAGAGCGCCCTCAGCCGTGATATCTCGGCCTGCAGTCGAGCGGTATCACCCTTGCTGGCGAAGTAGCGCAGTGCCGATTCGTCTACCACCGGCGCCGTTGCCTGCGACCGCCTCGCATCGGCGGGCTGCGTATTCTGCGTGACCTGCCGAAACTCAGGCGCTGCGCCTCTCGAACCTCTGTCCACGACACCGAACGACGCCTCGTCGGGAAGCGCGCCTCCGTCAGGGCCCGTCGCTGGCGCACCGGCGTTGCCGGCCCAATTCTTGCGCAGAAGCCCATCGTCGGTAAATCCGACAATCCCGACCGCCGTGAGGATGATTCCGGCGATGACAACGGTTGAGGACTTCATAGACACTCCGGACGCTTCTCCTTCGCATAAGACAACCCGAGGAGGTGCAGTGTCGAAGGGTAATATTGCGTCGGGCTGAACACCTTGACGCTGTCGGGCAACGGAGCCCGCTCCATGAGACAGGCCAGAATATGGTTAACAAATTGATAACCGGGGTCCGTCAGCGTCGCCCGAACAGCCCCTGTCGTTACGTCGCTGATGAGCAATTCGCCATTGGCACCAAGCATGCCCTGCCGCAATCTTGAAAGCAATTCGGCGTCATCGATGTCTGCCCGAACCAGGTAGAGCGGAATGCGCAGCGAATTGTAGCCGAATTCCGCCGGGAAGCCCTGCGCCGCCTTCAGGCGCGTTTTGGCGCTGATCCAATCGGCCGGCATCTTTCGCGGGCCGAGCTGCAGTTGATCAAGCATCTTGCGACCATCATTCGCCAGCGCCGCCCATATCGGCGAAGGCGCGACGCGATCAAGGACAGGGAAGGCCTCGAAGATCCAGTAGGAAGGGTTGACGACGGGACCGTCTTCGCGATCGGTTGCGGAAAAACCGGCAACCCCCGGCAGCAGCAAGGTTCGGCCGCCGTAGTCGATCACGGTCCGGTCGAGGATTGCTTTCGCGATCTTGGAGGCCGCCGAGAGGTAGTCCTTTCGCTTCCACCGTTCGCCGGCAAGCGTCAGCGCATAGGCGATCAGGATATCGCCGTCGGTCGCATTGTTGATATCGATCACATGCGGCTTTTCGCTCGGGCTCCATTTCCAGGCGGCAAGTCCGTCGTCGCGCAAAAGCAGCTCGCGACGGGTAAAGGACCAGATCAGCTCGAAATCGGCAGCGCTGCCGGCAAGCACCGCCAGCCACAAACCATAACCTTGTCCCTCGCTGTGGCTGATGCCGCCGTTACCGTCATCGATAATGCGCCCACCGGGATCGAGGAACTTTGTCTTATACTTCTGCCAATCCTCGGCGCTCACGGTCTCGCCCCGTCCCTGGGCTGCCGCGCGCGTCTGAGGCAGAGCGACGACAAGAGCCAGGGTGAGGAGAAGAACCGTGCGCCAGATCATGGGCGGCGCCCGAGCCGACTGAGCATGGATGACGTGGCGAGGCCCAGCAGCACCGATAGTGTTACGAGCAGCACGGCGTAGAAAAGAATGTTGCTCGACAGCCAGTTGGCAATGATCAGCCGGTAATTGCCAAACGAGGCCGGCCTTGTCTGCACGAAACTGAAATTGGCGACCGGCACCACCTTGACGGCGTTGGTTGCCGGCTCGTAGGTCGAGATGTGCCCGGCGATCTCTCGCCATTGATCGATGTCGGCAAGTGCCGACACCCCATCGCTCAACTGTTTGGCGGACGGCGCTGCAACCAGCGTCCACGTGGCGTCATCCGTGGGGTTTGCCCCTTGAGCGAGGAGCAAGGTTGCCGTTTCCGGAGGGACAAAATCGCTTTGTTCCTGCGGCAGAATGCGTAGCGAACTCAGGGAGATGTCGAACTCCTGCTTTACCCAATCCTGAAGAGCCGTGATCTGGGTGCGCCAGGCGCCGCCACTCAGGCGCGTCTGCCATTCATCGATCGCCTTCTGGGTATCCGCGCCGCGCCCGACGGCCTGTGCGCTGCCCCAGGACATCTGGCGGCTGGGATCGATACCGACTTGCGTCAGCACAGTTTTCGGCAATTCGGGCAACGTACCGATGAAGAGCGCATTGCGCGTGCCAGCGGCCAAAGGCGAGGCAATCATCTCGACCGCGATCGGCCGCCCGCCGGCCACCCCCAACCGTGCCAGGAACGTGGCAGCGGCCGACAAGGTGTCGGCATCGGCCCGGTCAATGAAGAGCGGGATCACGCCCGCGCTGTTGCGATAGGGTGCCGCCGCGCCCGACATCGCGGCGAGATTGGGCCGCCGACCGATCCGCGCGAAGTTGGGCATATGAAGTTCGGACGTGTCGAACAGTGCAAAACGCGGATCCGTCGAGGCTGGCGCACCCGGCGCACAGGCCTTGTCCTGCTCCGTCAAAAGCACGGCCTCGAGCTCGATCAGGTTGGGCCCGGGCTTGAAATGGCGCATGGTCACATTGATCGGCAAATGCCGCAGGATGCCGCCGGTCGCCGAATCGAACGGGACCGTCGAGGCGATGTTGCCGTTGACATAGATGTCGATCCGGCTGCCGGGCCGCACCGTCTCGGTATAGGCCGCATCCAGCAGGATCGTCGCCTCGCCATAGGCGTCCGCATAGAAATCCGACGGGACTGCCACCGAAAACCGGGACCGGAAGCGACGACCGGTGAATTCGCTGGTCTCGACGCCGAGCTCGGAGAAACGCAAGCGCGTGTTGCCGGCAACGACAGGTGTTTCCGGCAAAAGCCAACGTTCGGTGTTGATGACGTCGCGGGGGACATTGCTCGGCCGGTCCATTGGCTCGGCGATAGCCTCGATCGCGGCCTGAACGGCCGGCCAGTCGGGGCCGCTGAGAACCAGAACCGGCGCATTCGTCTCGCCATCGCGGACGAAGGCCGCAACCGACCCACTGGCAGCGCCATCGGGCAGCGAAGGGAGCAGCGGCGATACCTCATCGACGGTGCCCGCAATCACGGTCAACTCGCCGGGCTTGCCCAGCTCCGGCAGTCCTTCGCTGAGAATGACCCGCTGCGCCGGCATATGGCCGCGCAGGGCCAACCCCTGTGCAAGCCGCATCAGGCCCGCAGCGCGGCTCGGCTGCTGCATTCCCGGAACGACAAGATTGAACTGCGTGTGTCCCCTGTCGTCCAGACCGACGGCGCGGATATCGTCCACGCTCGCAAATGCCGCGCTCTGCGCATCCGCAAAGCTGATGAAAGCCGTCTCCGGCGCGATTTCGGTCCAGAGTTCATAGGTGGATTCGATGGTGCAGTCGGTACGGTGGTGCTGCTGCACCCGAAACCTGATGTCATTGGAACCGGCCCGCAGCAGACCGGCCGGCAGTGCGTAACTCCGGGTCTCGGCGGTGCCCGACGCCTTGATCGGCCCCTCGCCGACCAGCTCGCCGTTGACGAAAACCGAAAGGGACGAAGCCTCCGGCGCGATCACGATCGCATTCTGATAACCGAAATTCAACGTTGCAGCCGATTGTGCCTGGGCCGGCGTCAGATACATCGACCAGGCGCGTTCATCGACCTCACCGGTGAGCGACAGCGCGCTGAAGGGAATGATGTACCGCCTGAAACCATCGGGCCCGCCGCCAACCGCTGCGGGACTGCTTGCGTCCGCGCCGGGCTCGCTGGTCGGCTGGCCCTCATCCGTCCCTTCCGGCAGTTCGATAGACGGCTCGACGGCCGGCCGCTCCGGCGACATGTCGAACGGGTTCGACTGCGCGAACGTCTGTGTCGTCGCGGCAAGGAACATGATGAGGAGGGCAACCGGCATCCGCTTCATCGCCGCGCCTCCGCTTGCCTGTCGGAGGAGCGCAAGCTGCGCGCGAAATAGATCAGGCCGCGGCTCATCTGATAGAAAGCCAGCCACAGGAACCAGGCCGTGCCTGCGACCAGTCCTGGGTTTCCGCGCCGCGCCTTCTGGAACTCGCTCCATTGCTGGGAGTTCGCAAAGATCAGATCCGCCACCAGACTGTGGTGACGCGCGACCTGCGGCAGATAACGGCAGCCGATCGTGGTGATGTCGCCGGCACTCTCCTTGTTCTTGATCGCGACCGGCAAGGTCTCGGAGGTGCCATCGCCACTATAGGGCTCGAAGCGAATGAGCCCGTCCGTGTCGACGGGTAGCGTCGCCGCATCGACGCCATAGACCTGAATTCGGGCGCCGTTGGCCGATACGTCTTCGATCGTTGCCGGATACCATTGATCTGCGACACCGAATTCGCAGCGCCGGCTGACCTTCACGCGCCGCGATGACGCCTTTTCCCCGCGTTCCGAGACCACGCCGAGCGCGCAGCCCGCCATGATCAGATTGAGGAGGTTCCAACCTCCCACGACCAGGGTTACGTCAGCCTTGTAGGGCTCGGTGTAGACCCGGTAGACCGTCATCAGAAGGGCGATGAAAAGCACGGCGAAGATGACGAAGAACGGTCGGCTGATTTCCGACAGGCGGCTCTCCAGGATCGACTCGTCCTTGGCCGTCACCTTGAAGGTCGGCCGGCTCGGGCGCATCAGGACCGAGATGACCGCCGGCAGCAGATGCACGGTCTGGGCATATTCGTAGAGCTCCGAGATCCACGGCCAACGGAAGGCGCCGTAGAGATAGTTCTGCATCATCAGGTTCACGAGCATGTAGGCGAGCGTATAGGCAAGGAACTCACCACCCGACGCGGTGAAGATTTCCAGGTCGAAGAACAGATAGAACAGCGGCGCAAACAGAAAGATCGTGCGCGACACCGGGAAGAGCCAGAACAGCGTCGACGACATGTAGCAAAGCCGCTGCGGGATCGACAGCCCGCGCTTGAACAGCGGAAAACGGAACAATAGGATCTGCATCATGCCCTGCGCCCAGCGACTGCGCTGGCCGATGAAGCTGGCAAAGGTTGCCGGTTGCAGCCCGGCGATTAGCGGCCGATCGACATAGATGCTGTTCCAGCCGCGGCCGTGCAGCGCCAGCGCCGTTTCGCAGTCCTCGGTGATGCTCATGCCGCTGAAGCCGTCGGTATCATCGAGCGCCTTGCGCCGGAGCACGGCAGCCGAGCCGCAGAAGAAGGCCGCGTTCCACTTGTCGAGGCCGCGCTGGATGATGCCGTAGAACATTTCGTTCTCACTCGGCATCTTTTCGAAGGTTCGCAGATTGCGCTCGAGCGGATCAGGATTGAGAAAGAAGTGCGGCGTCTGCACCAGGAAAAGCTTCCGGTCGCTTTCGAAATAGCCCACCGTTTCCAACAGGAAATCGCGAGCTGGCGCGTGGTCGGCGTCAAAGACGGCGATCAACTCGCCGTCTGAATGCAGCATGCCGTTGTTGAGATTACCGGCCTTGGCATGTTCGTTGCGCTCGCGGGTCAGGTAGCGCACACCGAGATCGTCGCAGAGAGCCTGCAATTCCATATGCCGGGCCGAGGCGCGCTGCGCCTCCACCAGATTCATCGAGTAGCGCTTTTGCTGGGTGCCGCCATCATCAAGCAGCCAGACCTGCAGCTTGTCGGCCGGGTAATCCATGCCTTTGGCGGCAGCCAGCGTATTGGCCAGCAACCCTGCATCCTCGTTATAGGACGGCACGAAGACGTCGACCTTCGGAAACGCCCCCGGCGAGATGGCCTTTGCCTTGCGCGGCGGCAGCGGCATCGCGACGACGAACAAGCTCAGCGACAGCATCATCACGCTGTACATTTCGGCGAGGTAGAGCAGGAAGCCGGGAATGAAGTTCTCAAGCTGGTTCAACGGCGGCAGCGTGCTGGTCGTGCGCCAGTAGACATAGCGAAGCACGATAGCCGTTCCGAAGGCGAGCGCGATCAGGCGCCAGCGACCTTCGGCCTTGATGAGCTTCAGTATCGCCATGAACGTAACGACGAGCACGCTCACGATCAGCTGGGTCTGAAGATTGACCGGCAATGTGATGACGGCAATGACGCAAAGGGAGAAAAACGCCCACGCTGCAACGGGACCGATCTTGCTCATTCATTCTGCCTTCCAGCATTCGGCATCATGCCACTGGTATCGCTTGACCTGACTTCATCTGGGCTTTTGCAAGCCCGATACGAGCCCATACCAAACGATCGTTAGGAGCTGATTAAGGACAATTGCCCCCCGCCGGTGCATCGCAGGCAGGTAACGGCACAATCACGGTCGCTCCAGTCTTTGCCGCGCCACCCGGTTCCGGCAACCTGATCGAATTCGCCGTCGCCGGCACGGCGACTGGCTGCTGACGCGCGGGTTGCTCGACGCGGACCACGCGCCTGGTCGGCGCAGGCGCCGTCATCACGGTCACGGGTCGCGTGTCAGTGGGCGCCGGCTCCTTGCGGTAAATCGGGTTGCCAACGCGGCCGATGCCCGCCTCCAGCGGCGGCGGGGCGCCGTAAGGGTTCCAGGCGGGATCGCCGAATGTGCCGACGATCGTATAGCCATAGACGGGTGCGAGAAGGTCGTTTTCGCTTGCGCCAGTTGCGCAATAGCGGAAGCGGATCTGAATGGTGCCGTAGCCTTTAAGGGGAGAACGATGATTTTCCGCCCCGCGTATCTGCTGCCAGGCGAAAATGCAGGCGTCGTCGCCGCGGCCACGGCCATAAGCATAACCGAAGGGCCCGTAATTGTTCTGCAGAAAGTCCGACGACTGCTCCAACGACACACCGGGAAGCGCACGCCGCGCCTGCCGCATCATCTCGGAGCTCCTGACCGCAACGTAGCCGCTGCTCTTCTGCTGGTCGAACCTGGTCTCCATCGGCCCGAAGAACTGCGCGCGCAGGAAGTTCTGCCCCGGCGTCGCGGCCGAAGTGTAGAGGTAGATATCCTGCTCGATGGCGTTGGTTCTTCGCCGCTCGACCACATTCAGAACGGCGGGCCCGCCTGGCGGCGGCAGGATCAGCGCATTCTCGGCCGGAACAATCGTCGCATTGGTCGGCGTACCGACGTCATTGTGCGTCGCGCAGCCGGACATGAGGAGGCCTGCCGCAAGCAGAGCTGTAGGCGCGACCACGCCCAGCGGCTTGTTGGTGATCGTGGAGCGGTCGTCCGATACGTCGAATCGCCTGCTGAAAAATCGTCCTGCCATGCCCGAGCATTAGGTGATTCAGGCAATTTCGCAAACCCGCAAAGGATAGGGGATGGCTTTTCGAGCTCTGGTGGCGGGGTGACCGTTGCAGCTATTGCAGTTGGCACAGTAGCCCCGCGAAAACGCGTCCATCAGCGGTCGCCAACTCGGGCAATCCGGCGCAACCTACAGAGCCATTTCAGATCAACCGCCGCGAGCCCGCCGCTATGTTGAAAAAGGCGACATAAACGGCGCTACAGGCGCATAGCTATCGCGCCTCACATACAAAGACCGGGTGAAAATCGGAAAAATACTCAAATAAATTCTTTCGCCGAACAGGTAATAATAGAAAACATCAGAAGCGATGCAATCCATGAAGATTTGCCGCAGCCAGACGTTTACTTATTAATATCCGAAGCGCAGGATAGAAAAACTTTCTGCGTACAAAATCTTTGGTGAAGCTCATCTTCAACAAAAATCTGCGCCGAGATTTACGCTGAAATAGATTTGATCCACCTGATCGAATTCTTGAACGAGCCAAAGCCTCTGCTGCGGGTTCCTTTGAGGCATTTTCGTCATCGCAGCGTGCTGCCCGCACCGTCCGGCGGCCGTCGCAAGCAGAGTGAAAATTGGAGCTCGCCATGCGAAGCCTACTTCCCGCCCGTTTCCATGACTACGATTTCACCCCCATCTTCGTGGGTGCCGGGTTTACTCTCGCGATCGCCGTCATCGCCTACGGCTCCTTGTTTGGTCGCATCCTCTAGCGAGGCGCACCAACAGCAGGCCTGTTTATGCGATCTGCGTCTGCAGCCACACCTTGAACAGCAAGGCACGCCGCGTTTCTGGCTTCAACGCCGCTTGGACAACGCCATGATCGGAACCATCGGATGTCAAGCCCATGGGCGCGGCCAGCCACGCCTATCGCTCTCACGCCCGATGTGCCGGCTTTGATCAAATCCGTTTGTGGCACTGAACAAAAGCCGGGGAGACCGATAGACAGGGCTGCTAGCATCCAGACGGTCATCAATAGCGGTACTGCCGGTTTCACGGTCGGCACTGCTGCACTTGCGGTGCCTTTCCGACACCCGGTCGGAGCTGACACAGCAATTGCTGGAGATCCAGATGATGACGGGTCTAGCGCGATCCGAATGCGGTATCAGATGACGCAGCATTGTTCGACAAACCCAGGCCGTCGAGTGCGGCAAGCGTTGCCTTGACCACGTCGACCGTGGGCTGATCGACATCGACGACGACCGTGAGCGGCTCGCCGATCGGCTCTTCAAGCGTCGCCAACTGCGTGTCGAGCAGTGACGCCGGCATGAAATGCCCCTCGCGGTGTTGCATTCGGCCGGCGAGAACGTCGCGGCTGCCATGGAGATAGACGAAGACCAGATCTCCCCCTGCATTCTCGCGCAACAGATCGCGATAGCTCCGCTTCAACGCCGAGCACGAAACGACGAGCGGGTCGGCGCTCGAGGAAAGCTGCTTTCCGATCTCACGGAGCCAGGGCCATCTGTCCTCATCGGTGAGCGGGATGCCGGCTGACATCTTGGCGATATTGGCTTGCGGGTGCAAAGCATCGCCTTCGATGAAGCGATAGCCAAAGCCCCGTGCCACCGCCTCGCCGACAGAAGTCTTGCCGCTGCCGGAAACGCCCATGACGACAATCGAGCAACGGAACCTCGGCGCATGACTACGGGATGACATATCGGGGCTCGCCATGGATCGCTCGTCTCTCCGGTGCCTAATCGCGACGTCGCTGATAGCGCTGCACCAGCAACGACACAAGCCCGGCTGCTGTCAACTGGCGGCCCGCGGGCGAGCGAGATCGTTGACGCCCTCATCATCAGGTGCCTGGCCATAACTCATCCGGCGCATCTGGGCGATCACCCGCTGCATCTCGTCGTCGGGCAGAACCGGCGGCTCGCCGAGCGTGAGGGCCTGGACATACATGCGCGAGAGGGTCTCGATTTCGATCGCCATCCACAATGCCGATTCCAGCGTCTTGCCGAGCGAGATCTGACCATGCTGACCGAGCAGGCAGGCGGTGCGGTCCTTGAGCGCCACCAGCGCGTTGTTGGACAGCGCCTGGGTCCCGAACGTCGCATATTCGGCGCAGCGGATCGTCGTGCCACCGGCAATGCCGGTCATATAGTGGAAGCTGGGGATGGTTTTGTGGTGGCAAGCAAGCGTGGTGGCATAGATAGAGTGGCAATGAAGAACCACGTTGATATCCGTGCGCTCGCGCAGGATATCGCGATGGAAACGCCATTCGGATGACGGTCGAAGGCCTGTGTAGTTGCCCTTAAAATCCATCTCGACCAGATCTTCCGGCTGCATCGTCTCATAGGCGAGCGACGAGGGCGTGACCAGGAAACCATCGCCGATGCGCACCGACAGGTTGCCGGCCGTCCCCTGGTTGATGCCGCTCGAATTCATCCGGCGGCAGATATCCACCATCTCGCGGCGAAGGGAGAGTACATCGGGCTGGTTCATCAGTCGTTCCTTTCGAAGTGTCAGTGGAAAACGGGTTCGGCTGGCTGACGCGCCCTCGCACGCCACTCAGTCGCGTAGTCGGAGATCGCAGCCGTGAGTGATGCGACATCGCTGGCCTCGGCCAGCGAAAGCGGCGCTGGCCGCCTGCGGGAATGTTGGCCGGCAAGCAGGGCCGCGCCGGATGCAACGCCGTAGGCATCGAGATTGAACCGGACCTGTCGGTCCGGCAGCAGTGCGGCGACAAGGCGGGCATAAAGCGGGTCGCCCAGGAAGCTGCCGTCGAGAACGACCAGAGATCCCGCCCCCAGGGCCTCGATGCATTCGGCGGTCAAGAGCGCACAATAGACGAGCGCCACCGCCTTCCGCTCCATGGCAGTCTCCGGCTTCGGCCCTGATATACGTCCCTGCCCGGCGCTGCCCGGAAACAAGCCGTTGTCGTCGCCGAAGGAAGGCAGCGCCATCGTTCTGCCGGCGATCAATCGCCGGACGATCTGTTCGGGCACAGGGTCGCTTGGTTGCCCGGGGCCGGCCACCAGCGAAAATTCTCGCCCGCCCATGGTCAGCACGCCACCGAGCGGATTGCCGAAGACGTCGCTGTTCAAGGTCATGCCCCTGTTTTCTTCGAGCTTGTCGATCGAGGTCTGACCGGAGAAACCGACAATCCAGGTGCCGGTGGAAATGACGGTGAACTCGTGCAGTCCGGCGGCATGATAGCGGTAGTGGTTGAGGCTGCTGTCATGCGCACCGACCAGGATACGAAGCCCCTGCGGCAAGCCGTGACGCCGCGCCAAATCTGCGCGCACCGGCCCGAGATCCTGCCAGGCGTCGGCGAAGGGCGGCATCAGCCGGCCCCAGCCACGCGCCGCGACGATCGGTGCGAAATGCCGCTCCGCCACGTTCCAGAGATGCGACTGCGCGCCAAGCAGGCTCGCCTCCGAGGTCGCCACGCCCGAAAGCCGCCATGCCCAGTATTGCGGCAGACCGAGATACCAGCGCGCCCGCGAGAAGGCTTCCGGTTCGCACTCCTGCATCCAGTAGAGCTGCCGGGCCTGATGGGTTGCCGCATGCATCGTCGCGCTGCCGCGGTCGAAGAACGATCCGGACAGCGGGACATAACCGGCTTTGATCGCCTCCGGCAGCGGCTGTTCATAGTCGATCATCGGCAGGGTGGCGCCCTCGCCGATCTCGGGATCGTCACCAACAAGGACGCCTCCGGAACCGTGTCCGGAGGCAACGAAGGCCGAAAGTGGGTGACGCCGGCAGAGTTGTCCGATGCCGGAAAAGACCCACTCGCTAATGGCGCCGAGATCGTGATGGCGCCAGGGTGGTCCGGGCAGCACCGGGTTGGGGATGCTGAGCGTCTCAAGCACGACACCATCTGCCGTGACGGCATTGAGCTTGACGTTGGTCTTGCCGACGTCGAGCACCGCGATCGTGCCCTGCTCGTTGCGTGATGGTGTTGGCATGATGTCCGCACCTCCCGTCACATGCCCGGCCGCCAAGGATCGGATCGCCGCCCAATTTGAGCGTTTCCGGTTTAAACGAGGCCCGGAAACGCTCTAGATCAGCCCGTATTGCTTGGCCTTGTTGCGCAGGAACGGCAAGCCGTTGCCCATCACCTCTTCCTCGTCCCTGGCGACGGGGCGCCAGACGGCGAGGCCATAGGCGACTTCCGGCGGCATGTTGATGAAGCTCTCCATGGCAAGGCCACCCTTGAAGCCGATCGCCGCAAGCGTCGCAAAGATCTCGTCCCAGGCGCAATTGCCATAGCCCGGCGTGCCGCGATCGCTTTCGGATAGGTGGATGTATTTGATGTGCTCGCGCGCATCGAGAATGCCGGTGCCGATGCCCTTTTCCTCGATGTTCATGTGGTAGGTGTCGAGATGCACGAAGACATTGTCGGCGCCGACGCGCTTGATCATGTCGACGGCCTGCCTGCCGGTGTTGATCAGGTGGTTTTCGTAGCGGTTCACGGCCTCGACGCCGAGTTCGATGCCGCGCGATTTGGCGTGTTTTGCCGCCGCCGTCAGCACGCGGGCGATATTGTCGTATTCGGCTTCGGTCGGCGGTACGCCGGTACGCTCGCCGATGCCGCCATAGATGACGCCGGACAGCGCCTCGCCGCCGAGATCGGCCGTCTTGTCGATCGCGATCTTCAGGTGCTCGATCGCCGCATCTGGCCTGACGGAAGCCCAGGCGCGTTCAGGAAGACCGAGCGAGCAGACCGCGCGCAGCTTGTTCTTCTCCAGCAGCGCCTTGGTGTGGGCGGTGTCGACGGCCGGCGGATTGAGCATCGGGATCTCGATGAAATCCACCTTGTACTTGACCGCAGCTGCGACCGCACGCTCGGCACCGGGCCGGTCCCAATTCATGGTCCACATGCTCGTATGGACGCCAAAACCCTGCATGATCACGTTCCTTTTCTGACAAATGAAATCTTGAACTTGGAGGCGGCGAAGCGCAGCACCATGACGCCGACGAGCAGCAATCCCCAGACCGCCGTGGCGAGGTGCTGATTGGCGCCGATGAGATTAAGACCGGACGACAGCAGCTGCAGCACGACGAGCGCCACGAACACCGGAATGACCCGGCCGAAGCCGCCGAACGGATTGACGCCGCCGAGGAAACAGGCGAGCACGGTGATCAACAGATAGGATTCGCCATGGCCGATGCGCACCGAGTTGAACCGCGCCAGCATGATGATGCCGGCAATCGCACACATGGCGCCCGAGAGCGTGTAGACAAGCACGATCACCTTGCGGGTGTTGATACCGGAATAGCGCGTTGCCTCAAGGTTTGAGCCGATCATGTAGGTGTTGAAGCCGAGCCTGGTTCGGGTCAGCAGCACATGCCAGGCGAGCACGCAGACGATGAAGACGATCAACGGGACCGGTACGCCAGCGATCGAACCATGGCCGAGCGGCCCGATGAATGGGGGAAAACCCGAAACGTCTCCACCGCGCGTCAGAAATTCGCCGAGACCGCGCAGGAAGATCATCATCGACAACGAGACGAGGATCGGGTGTGCGCGGGTAAAGGCGATGACCAGGCCCATCACGACGCCGCTTGCGGCCCCGACTGTGACAGCGAGCACACAGCCGAGCGCAAAGGCACCGGCACCGGCATCCGCGCCACCGTTTGCCTGCAGCACCCAGGCAAGCGTCAGCCCGGCAATGTTGGCGGTGAAGGTTACGGCAAGGTTGAGGCCACCGGTCAGGATCGGCAGCAGCATCGCCAGGGTCAGCAACCCAAGTTCGGGCAGCTGGAACGCCACCGAGCCAAAGGTCGCGGCACTCAGAAACTGAGGCGACGCCAGGCCGAACACCAGGATGACGGCAACCAGCGCCAAGCCTGGGCCTGCCATCTCTGGTCCGATCCATGCCTTCAGGCGATCCGAAAACCTTGTCATCGGCGTGCACCTTTCTGGCTGGCGAAGGGCAGGAGCCGTTCGATGCTGGTGTTGGAAAGGGTGATGGCGATCAGGATGATGGCGCCGACGATCATCTTGAACGCAAAGGGGGAAACGCCCATCAGGTTCAGCCCGTTCTGGGTGATCGCGATCAAGAGCACACCGAGCACGCAGCCAAGCACCGAGCCCTTGCCGCCGCCGAGCCTTGCACCGCCGAGAACGACGGCAGCGAGGACATCGAGTTCGCGTCCGTAGAGCGCGTTCGGCACCACTTCCTGCGTATAGTGTGCCTGCACCAGCCCGCCGATGCCGGCCATCAGACCGAGCCAGCCGAAGGCGATGAACTGCATGGCACCGATGTTGATGCCGAAGCGGCGCGCGCCTTCCGGATTATCACCGAAGGCATAGAGCTGGCGACCGGTGGTCGTGCGCGTGATCAGCACCCAAGTGGCGATGACGCACAGCACCATTACCAGCACCGGAAGGGTGATCTCGATCCAACTGCCGTCGGCCATTTCATGCTCGAAGAGCACGACGCGATCCGTCAGCCATTCCGGCAGGTCGTAGATCGAAACGCCCTTGGTGAAGAACATCAGCAGGCCGAAGTAGATATTGAAGGTCGAGATCGTCGCGACGATCGAAATGATGCGGAAACGGTGGATCAGCAGCGCATTGATGGCGCCAAGGCATATGCCGATCGATCCGGCGATGATCAGGCCGGAGATCCAGCCGCCGCCGCCGATCCAGCCAAGCGCGATCGCCGTACCGTACTGCACCACCGAGGCGGCAACAGCGAAGGAGATGTCGATGCCGCCGGCGATGAGCACGACCAGCAGGCCGACGGCAAAGATGATGTTGACCGAACTGGTGTTCAGGAGATCGAAGGCGTTGCCGAGCGAGAAGAAATTGGCCGTCGCCAACGACAGCACCGTGCAGATGACGGCGATGACGGCGAGCAGCGCGACTTCCGTCGCGTGGGTGCGGGCGAAACTATGCATAGACCGCCCCCTCGATTTCGGCGAGCGGAACGCTGCGGGGATCATAGCTGCCGACGATGCGACCCTGCGCCATGTGCAGGACGCGGTCCGCGTTGAAATAGACCTCCGGAACCTCGTCGGAGATCAGAATGATCGCGAGCCCCGTCTCTGCGAGCTTGGCGACGATGTCGAAGATGCCGGCGCGTGCGCCGACGTCGACGCCGACGGTGGGCGCGTCGAGGATGAGCAGCTTCGGATCGGTCGCCAGCCATTTGGCGATGGCGATACGCTGCTGATTGCCGCCTGACAGCGTCGAGATCGCGTCGCCTTGCAGGCCGATCTTGACGCCGAGATCGGCAATCCAGCCGGCGACGAGCTTGCGCTTGCGCTCATCCGAAAGAAAGCCGCCCGAAACGATCTTGCCGAGCGAGCTGATGACGAGATTGTCGGCGATCGACTGCGGCTGGATGAGGCCGAGCGACAGCCGGTCTTCGGAGAGATAGGCGACGCCCGCCTTGATGGCATCGCGATTGGAGGCGAAACGGACCGGCTTGCCCTCGAGCGTAATCGTGCCGACCACCGGTTGCAGCATGCCGAAGAGCGTCTGCGCGAGTTCGGTTCGACCGGCGCCGAGAAGACCGGTAATCCCCAGCGTCTCACCGCGCCTGACGGTCAGCGATATGTCATCAAACTGGCCGGGGCGGCTCAGGCCCTTTACCTCCAGCACGACGGGCTGATCCTGCCCGGATTTGGCGCGAACCTGCTGGTCGAAGGTCTTGCCGGTCATCAGTTCGGTGATGCGCGATTGCGTCATGCCGGCGGCGGGATAGACGCCGACCAGCGCACCGTCGCGCAGCACGGTGATGCGGCTTGAAATTTCCAGCACTTCCGCAAGGCGGTGGCTGACGAAGACGACGGCGACGCCGGAGGCCGAAAGGCCACGAACGATGTCGAGCAGATGATCGGTCTCCGACTGGGTCAGCGATGCGGTCGGTTCATCCATGAAGACGAGCTTCGCTTCGCCGACGAGCGCGCGGGCAATCGCCACGATCTGGCGCTGGGCAATCGCATATTCCTTGAGCGGCAGGTCGACGTCGAGCGTGATGCCGAGGCGCTCAAGCGCATCCGTCGCGATCTTGCGCATGCGGCCATAATCGACCAGCTTCGGCCAGCGGCCGAGAACGGTCTGGAAGGCGATGTTTTCAGCGACGCTCATTTCGGGGAAAAGCGCCAGGTCCTGCCAGATGACCTGAATGCCGCGATCCTGAGCGGTCACCGGCGACATGTGCGAATAGGTCTCGCCGTCATATTCGATCGAGGCGCCTTCGGCCGGGCGGTAGACGCCGGTAATGATCTTGATCAGGGTGCTCTTGCCGCAACCGTTTTCGCCCGCGAGGCAATGGACCTCGCCCGGACGAACGTCGAAGCTCACATTTTTGAGCGCTTTGACGCCACCGAAAGTCATGTTGATGTCGTGCAGGGACAGAAGCGGCATTTCGCTGCCTCCCGCGGTCGCAAGCTGATGCATGAACGTGTGCCCCGAATACCGTTTTGAAGGGACGTGCCAGGCCGGCCGAAGCCGGCCCAGCAGCCGGGAGAACCCACTGCATGTTTCCTTAAATCGCTGCTGATCTAGGGATAAAACATGCAACAATTCATAGCGTTACAGCGGTCTTTGCGCGTCCAATAGGACGTGCGACGCTGTAGCGGGTCAGAGACCCATGGCCGCAAGGTCCGCGACTGTATCCTTGTTGATCGGCACGAGCTGATCGACGATGATGTTGTGGTTCTCGAAGTCCGGCTTGACCTTGCCGAGACCTTCGATCTCGTCGCCGTCCTTGACTTCCTCACCCTTCATCAGCTTGTCGGCGAGCGTCACGAACACTTCGCCCGCCTGCTTCGGATTCCACATGAAGCCGCCGGAGATCGCGTCCGACTTCACCAGCTTCTGCCCCTGGCCCGGCGAGAACGGGCCGAGCACGAAGATCTCGCCGACCTTGCGGCGCTCTTCCACGGCGCGGCCTGCCCCGATCGGTCCCTGGCTGCCGAAGGCAAGAAAGCCCTTGAGGTCCGGATGGGCGGAAATCAGGTCGAGCGCGGTCGAGCGGCTCTTGTCGACGTCTTCGGCAACGCCGTAGCGTTCGCCGACCAGCGTCATATCCGGGTGGTTCTTCTTGATGTAGGCAATCGCTGCATCGGCCCAGGCATTGTGCAGCGGCACGGTCAGCGAGCCGACGAAGACGGCATATTCGCCCTTGCCGCCCATCTTCTCGGCGAGCAGCTTGCCATGCGCTTCGCCGAAGCCGGTCGAGGACGCCAGCTCGAAATCCCAGTCGGCGCCCTTCTGGCTCGGCGATTCATGCGTAATGACGATGATGCCCTTTTCCTTCGCCTTGGTCAGAACCGGCTCCAGAACCTTGGCATCGTTGGGCACGACGCCGATGACCTTCACGCCCTGGGCGATCAGATCCTCGATGGCGCGTACCTGCAGCGCCGGGTCGGCGCTCGTCGGGCCGACCATGAAGGCGTCGATGCCGAGCTTTTGGCCACGTTCCTTGATACCGGCCTCCATGGCGTTGAACCACGGAATACCGCCAATCTTGACCACGACGCCGACCTTTCCGGCGTCCTGAGCGAATGCGGCAGCCGCACCGGCAAGCGACAGCGATGTCGCCAGGGCGGCGACCAGAATTTTCTTGATCATGTCTCTCCTCCACTCGCCCCCATAGGGGACACGCCCGGCTGCAAAAGCGCCGGCCTCCAGTTTCAAATCGCAACTGGCTGGGAACGAATTCCCGCCTCCCTGATCGCCGCCTCCTCAGACGACACCATCGCATGCACAATCGATATTTCTTGTTTGCACAATCGATGGTGCAAAGACTATTGTGCAGACTTAATCTTTCGTCAAGGGGAAATCGGCACTAAGACGATGAGGGAGGCACGTGGATGACGAAGAGCAGCAAGAAGAAGGCGACGATCTACGACTTGTCGGTGCTATCAGGCAGTTCGCCTTCAACCGTGAGTGCGGTTCTGAATGGAACCTGGCAGAAGCGGCGGATCAAGGAGAGCACGGCGGCGCTGATCCGCGACCTGGCCGAAACCCACCAATACACCGCCAACCGCCAGGCACGCGGCCTGCGCAGTTCGCGCTCGGGCCTCATCGGCCTGCTGCTGCCCGTCCATGACAACCGTTACTTCTCTTCGATGGCGCAGACCTTCGAAGCGCATGTCAGAAGCAAGGGACAATGCCCGATCGTCGTCAGCGCCAGTCGCGACCCGGAAGAAGAGCGCCGGACTGCAGAGACGCTGATCTCCTACTCGATCGACGAGCTATTCATCTGCGGAGCGACAGACCCGGACGGCGTGCACGAAGTCTGCGAGACCGTGGGCCTGAAGCATATCAATATCGACCTACCCGGCACCAAGGTTCCGTCCGTCATCAGCGACAACTACGAAGGCGGCCGGATGCTGACCGAGGCGATCATCCGCCATTTCCCGGCGGATCAGCCACTGCGGCCGGATGAGCTCTACCTCTTCGGTGGCCGCGACGACCACGCCAGCCGTGAGCGCATCCGTGGCTTCCGCGCCGTCAAACGCGAGCTGTTGGGAGAGGATCCGGACGGCTGCATCCAGCCGACAGGCTACGCTCCCAACAATGCCAGGCTCGCCTTCGAAGCCTTCTACGAAAAACACGGCAAGCTGCCGCGCGCCCTGTTCGTCAACTCCTCGATCAACTTCGAGGGCCTGTTGCGTTTCATGGCCGGTCATCCGCACGAGAACTTCGCCGACCTCACCGTCGGCTGCTATGACTACGACCCCTTCGCGTCCTTCCTGCCCTTCCCGGTCATCATGATCCGGCAGGACGTCGAAGGCATGATCGCCAAGGCGTTCGAGGTCATCGAAGAAGGGCGGCCCCAGCCACGCATTCACCTGATCAGCCCCGAGCTGGTCCAACCGCGCACGGCGCTCACTGGCCCGCTCGATGCCCTCAAGGACATCGACTGAGCTACGATCTCCGTTGATTTTTCGGCTGCGCAATATTTCCACCGATGATTTTTCTGTACATCTATTCTATTTCCATGTATTCATTGGATATGGACGAAATAGACAGAAAAATCATTGGAATTCTCGCGCAGGACGCCCGCCGGTCTTTGACCGACATTGGTGCTGCGGTCGAGCTTTCGCCCTCCTCGGTCAACGAACGTATCCGCCGGCTCGTCACTAGCGGGGTGATCCGCCGCTTCACCATCGACGCCGACCATAGCGCGCTCGGGCTCGACGTGCTCGCCTATGTCTGGGTCGGACTATCCCCCGATGCGGATGAAGCCGCGTTTCGCACCTTCATGGCCGATCACCCTTGCGTGGCGGAGTGCCATCACGTCACCGGCGCCTGGTCCTATTGCGTCAAGGTACGCATGCCATCGCTCGGCGATATCGAGCCCTTCCTGGCAGAGCTCAAGCACCGCCGCTTCCTGGCTCGTAGCGAGACGGTGATTGCCTTGTCGACTGTAAGGGAAACCCAGTTCACCAGCCCGGAGCGCTGATCCATGTCTGCATTGCTGTTTGGAAAAGGCCTGTTGCTCGGCCTGGCCATTGCTGCCCCGCTCGGCCCGATCGGTGTGCTATGCATCAACCGCACGCTCGAGCGCGGCTTCTGGGCCGGTGTCGCCGGCGGCTTGGGCACGGCGCTTGCTGACGCCAGCTATGCGCTGCTAGCGGCCGCCGGCTTTGCTGCCTTTGCGACCCTGCTCGCCACGGTATCGACACCGCTCAGCCTGCTCGGCGGCGCCTTCATGATTTGGCTTGGCTGGCGTGGGCTTCAACCGAGCCCGGTCACAGCCGCGGCCCAGGTCGGTGCGCGCGACCTCATCCAGACAACCGCGGCGACCTTCGCGCTGACGATCGCCAATCCGCTGACGATCCTGTCCTTTGCCGCGTTCTTCGCCGTCCTCGGCCTGGCGAAAGCCGGTGGGCTTGCGAACGCCGCCATCGTCGTTGCCGGCGTATTCCTCGGTTCACTCGCCTGGTGGATGCTTTTGAGCGGCGGGATCGCCCTTGCCCGGCAACGCCTGCCCGACCGTTTTGTCAGCTGGGTCTCACGCCTTTCGGGTATCGTCCTGATTGCCTTCGGTGCGATAGCCATCGGATCGGTCGTTGTGAACCTCGCCTCAGATTAAGAGCTACGCCAACAGCTGTCGGCGGCTATCCGGCTGTCGGCTTAACGCATTCGACATGCCACCATTTCGGTCGTCCGCCGCGGTAGCTATGCGAGACCGGGATCAGATCAATGGCACCGGTCTTGTCGAAACAGCCGAGCACCAATGCCACGACGGGTGCGTCATCGAGCGCACCGATCGTGCTCCCGCACGTGGCGCAGAAGGCGCGACTGGAATAGTCCGAGGAGCGATAGGTCGAGGGCGCACCGCCCGGCCCGATCCAGGCAACAGCTTCCGTTGGGAATTCAACCCAGGCGACGGTCAGTGCACCCGAATGCCGCTGGCACAGTTTGCAGGAGCACGTGTGCGGCTTTCCAGCCGGCCCCTGCGCCTCAAAACGGATCGCCCCGCAAAGGCATCCACCAGTATGTGGTTTCATCCTCTTGGTCACGGCTCTTGTCACTCTTTACCCTCAGTTGCAGTTTCGATTCGCACAACATAGCGTGCAGCACGCAACTTGGCGTAGCGCTGTATTGACACACTCCGTCAGAGGTCCAGGAAAAGAGCAGTCATGCGCCGGCGGTCAGTAGAACCACGCGCCGATGTCGCGAAACGCACGTTTGCTCTGGTCGCGCCTGTTTCCGCCTTGCGCGGCCTGGCCCTCGCCGGTCGGAAGACTGAAGCCGAACGGATCAGACGGCTCGCCTCCCCTGTCGCGCCAATAGGCATCGAGATCGGCCATCATCATCCGGCGGCGTTTGCGCCGCCTGCGATTGATCACATGCCTTTCGTTGGAGACGGCATAGACGTGCGGAGCGTTGCCCTCGGAGGCGAGCCCCTGAAGCGTCAGCAAAACGGCGTCCTTGGGCCGCAAACCACCAAGATCGCGGGTCGCGGTAATCAACGCACGTTTCGCATCGCCTCCGCGCGGCCCCTGCATACCGCCGATCGCCAGGCTATAGGCGCCTTCACCGCAGCGCACGAAGGCAAAACTGACGGTACACAGCGCATAGCGATCGCTTTGCCGGCTGAGCCTGATCGCAAAGGCGCCCTCATGGCGGCCGCCGCAGTGGTCGGCCAGCAGCAACTGGATGCGATAGTTTTCGTCGCGCCCGCCAACGGTGCCCATTTCCATCGGTGTGCCGCGCCAAAGCGCCATCAGCGAGCGGCGGGACAGGACTTCGCTCGCCACATCGAAGTGGTCCATCAACAGTTCAAGACGCCGCCGCGAGGACGCGCCATGCAGCAGAAAGGTCGGGACCGACTTGCGGATGAGATCGTCATGCGGAAGCCCCAATTTGTAGCGATCGCCGAACGCGCCGAGAAAGGCGAGCCAGCGCGTCGTCAGCACCGGCTGAAGCAAAAGGCGCATCGAGAACACGGCCGCTCGCTTCAACGTGAGCCGCCCGCCGAGTTTGAGGACCTGCCACAGGATCTGCCGGCCCGAGCGACCGCGCTCCGGCATATTGGCGGCAGCGACAAAGCCCACCGATGGCGGCAGGGCCTCTACTGTGTCACCGCCATCTAAGGGGAGCGATGGCAAACCCGATCGAGCGCTGTATTCCTGCAAACGACCTTCCAGGGACATGATGCAATTCCTTGAAAGCAAATGCTTGTCCAAGCATCGCCGGGATATCCGGCGCCGCTGGGTTTGCCTTCTGTTTGTCAAGGGAATGCGGAGATGTGATCGGGAATTGAGCGCCGTTTGTGGCGCATCCATCTCCGCGTGCAAATCGCCGCTCGGCTTTCGCCGAACGCTGCACAGGACCTGACCCGGCCCTATTCAAGGTCATTCTGATAGTGATCAGGCGGCGCTTTCGCGCGGCAGCATTATGGTGATCATCGCTCCGCCGCCGGGGCGCGCTGCGAACTCCAGCCGGCCGCCGTGGGCCTTGGCAATCGCCTGCACGACGGAGAGGCCAAGGCCTGTTCCGCCGGTTGCTCGCGATCGTGACGCATCGCCGCGCCAGAACAGGTCGATCGAATGGGTCGACACGTCGTCCGGGAGCCCTGGCCCGCGATCGAGCACGCGGATGAAGGCTTCATCGGCTCCACGCGCACCGGTTTCGCAGCGAAGCACGCCACCGGAGGCCGCATAGCGGCAGGCATTTTCGACGAGCGCGAGCAGGGCCTGGCGCAGGCGCTGGGAATCGCCCGACACGACCGCTGGTTCGAGCGCTGCCTCAAGCGAGAGGCCTGCGGATGCCAGAATGGTGCGGGAGGCGCCGAGCACCTGTGTCGCCTCGGCAGAAAGATCGACGGCGCTGAGCTGGGTGACCAGCTTCTGGCCCGCCGCCAGCGAGAGTGTGCGCAGATCCTCGACCAGGGCGGACAACCCTTCCACCTGCACGAGGAGCTGCCGCACACGCTCCTGTTCCAGCGGAAAGACCCCGTCGGCCATGCCCTGCAGATTGCCCTGCAATATCGTCAGCGGTGTGCGCAGTTCGTGGGCGACGGCCATCGTGTTGAAGCGCAGACGGCTTTCCATGCTTTCAAGTTCCGCCGCAAGTTCATCGAAAGTCCTGATCAACGTCGCCACTTCCTTCGCCCCCTTCCGCACGGATCCAACACGGACTGCGAAATCGCCCGCGCGCAGATCCTCGGTTGCCTGCGCGAGCAATTCCAATGGGCGGCTGATTTTGCGGGCAAGCCAATAGCCGATCAGGCTGCAGGTTGCCGCAGCGATGACACCGAACGTGATGATCGACAGGTCGATCTCGTTGTTGCCCCATTCCTCAATCTGCGGGATGTTGGTGACGAGCGACCGAAGGTGCTCCTCCTGAGGCATGCGGCCGGCATTGAGGTCGGTATATGCCTGGGCCGCGCCAGACGGCATCCGCTTGAGCATCCGCTCCTCAAGGTCCGACTCGACCCACATGACCCCGAAATAGACGATACAAACACTGACCACGAGCAGGACCGCCTGAAGCATGGCGGTGAGAACGCTGAGCGGCAGCCGCGACATTCTGATTTTCATCTCGGCTCCACGAACCGGTAGCCGACGCCGCGAACCGCGGTGAAGAATCCGCAGGCTCCGAGATCCTCAAGCTTGCGCCGAAGGTTGGCGACGTGGGTATCGACGGTGCGCGCCAGCGCGTCACTATCCGGAAGGCAGGCGTCGAGTATGTCGGCCCGATCAAAGGCGTGCGTCGGGCGGCGGATCATGTGGGCCAGGATACGGAACTCGCTGAGCGTCAGCGGCAGGGACCGGCGCTTGCCGCTGTCGTCGATAAAGGCGGCATGGGCGTCGAGGTCGACCTCGACGTTTTCGAAGCGCAATATCGTGGCGCCGGCGCCGTTTCGCGTCCGCCGCAGCACCGCATTGACGCGAGCCACGACCTCCTGCGGATTGAACGGCTTGACGACATAGTCGTCGGCGCCGAGCCTAAGGCCAGCCAGTCGATCGAGATCCTCGGCAAGGGCCGTCACCATGATCGTTGGAGTGTTGCTCTCGCGACGGATGCGCGCCAGCACTTCGAAACCGTCGAGCCGCGGGATGCGCACGTCGAGAAGAATGAGATCGGGCGAAAGCACGGAATGGTGGGTAAGCGCGGTTTCACCATCCGCGGCACGCACAGTCCTGAAGCCATCGCGCACGAGATAGGCATCGAGGATCTGCGCGATCTCCGGTTCGTCCTCGACCAAAAGGATGAGCCCCTTGTCGACCATCTGCAAATTCCTCGCGCATGTGTTGTGGTCTCGAACTTATGGGACGAAAAAATCCGGCATGCAATTCATCCGAGCAGTGCTCGACAGCATCACAGAGCGTTCCGCATCAAGCGTTCTTCGTTTCTCCGCCATTTCTTGACAAATCGAACAGAGTGTCCCCGCCGACGCCCCCGGACCATAGCTGTCGAGCACGGTGCATGTGCCGGTAACGCTAACTTGCGGCCCCATCCAACACGACCGATCGAAACTGCACACGCCTGGCTCGCTCATCCGGATCGGGCCGAATGGCGGACCGCCACCTCTTCTCGCATGGCCGGACGCGGGCCAACCATTAAAAACCACAAGGAAACTTTCATGCCTCTTGAAACGAACCATCTTACGTCGGCCGACATTGCCAGGATTCTGCAATGCATCCCGCATCGCTATCCATTCCTGCTCGTCGACAGGCTCGTCTCGATCCGTGGCGAAGAAAGCTGCGTAGGGATCAAGAATGTTTCGATCAACGAGCCGCAGTTTCAAGGGCATTTCCCCGGCAATCCGGTCTTTCCCGGAGCGCTCATCATCGAGGGCATGGCGCAGACGGCAGGCGTCATGTGTGCCGCCTCCAAGCTGGCGCAAGGGTTGACGCCCAAAATCATCTACATGCTGACGGTGGACAAGGCACGGTTCCGCAAGCCCGTCCGCCCTGGCGACGCCATCGCTTATCACATGACCAAGCTCGCCTATCGCCGCAATATCTGGCGTTACCGCGGCGAGGCCCTGGTCGACGGCGCGCTCGTTGCCGAGGCCGAGATTTCGGCATACCTGGAGACCGAAGGGAAGCAACCCGTGGCGGCGGCTTGAGCTTGCCATGACAGCCACGCGTGGCGATTCGATGGGTCGTCCGTTTCTTATCGATGCTTGCGTTAACCGCTTAGCAGTCACTTTGGCGCTCGCGGTGGCGCAGCCTTGCCCAGCGCCGCGTGGGGAGGAATGCCTGCCCCAGCGGCCCTAAGCACCACTTCGAATGGTTGATTTTCCGTGCGCTCCGAGCCTTCTCGAGTTCCCCGCCCTTCCTTGACAGACAACCGCAACTCTCCCGCTCGCACCTCCTCAGATTTTTTCATCGCGAGCATTCGGAATGTCCAGCTTCCTGCGATCCACCATCACACCTGCCGCCGGCCGCCGGTGGCAGGCTGCCAATCCCCAGACATGGCTTGCGCGATGCTACGCCTACGTCCAGGAACAGCCGGTCCAGGCAGCCGCATCGGCAACGATCTTCGTAGGCTTCATTTTCATGGCGTTTCCCGGCATCGATCTTGCCGTGTCTCGCTGGGCGGCGGCCGGTGACGCGGATTTTCCGCTATCGCGAGAACACGCGCTGCGTTTGCTGCGCGATTTCAACCGTCTGATCCCGATTTTGATCCTGCCTGCCGTAGCAGTCACGCTAGCCGTGCAGATGCGCGCGCCGCGCGCCTGGCTGCCACGCCCGCACAAAATGTTGTTTTTCCTGACCTTCTATGCGGCCGGCCCGGGCCTTGCCATCCAGCTTCTGAAAAGACTGGTCGGTCGCGCCCGCCCCTCCGAAATCATCGAGTTCGGCGGAACCCTGCCGTTTACGCCCGCCTGGCAGGTGTCCGGCGCCTGTTCGCGCAGTTGTTCGTTTGCCTCCGGCGAGGCGGCGACAGCAATTGCGTTGATTGCATTGGTGGTCTTTCTACCAACACGATGGCGCTTGACGACGATAATCGCCTTGATCCCCGTCGTGCTCGCCTTCTCGCTCAATCGCATCGCCTTCGGCGCCCATTTTCTCTCGGATGTTGTGCTCGCCTGGTTGCTGATGCTCTGGATCATGCTGTGGCTATGGTCGGCCTTTGCAGCCCACGGCACGCGCATCGATGCCGCTCTGACACGCGGCCGACGCCATCTCGAAACATGAGATCGGCGGCAGCCTCGCTGCCGGTCGGTTTCTGCTTACTCAGGCGCTGCGCACGGACCGGCGCCAGACGAAGGGGGCGTTGAGCCGCAGCGACTGCGATTGCCCGACATCATCACTCATCAGCCACGCGACCGCCGCTGCCGCGATCTCCTCGATCGGCTGGGCAAATGTCGTCAGGTCATAGGAGTTCCAGGCCGCCTGCGGAATGTCGTCGAAGCCGACGACGCAGAGATCGTCGGGGATCGACAGCGAAAACTGATGTCGGGCCGCGTCCATGAAGCCGAGAGCCACGAGATCGGTGACGCAGAAGACCGCATCCGGGCGCTCGCGGCGGGTCATCAGTCGCTGAGCGAGAACCTTGCCGCTTTCGTAACCCGTCGGGCCGAAGCGCTCGACGGTCACATCGAGCCCCTGCTCCCGCGCGGCGGCAACGAAGCCCACTTCGCGCGCCATGAGGCTTGGCGTTCCCGCCTCCGAATTGGCAAAGGCGAGACGGCGACAGCCAGCCCGCAGGAACGCCGTCACAACGCTCTGCGCCGTGTCGTCCTCGTCGAGGTTTATCCGGAGCGGTCCCTGATGCTCGTCGTTTCGATTGATCAGAACCAACCGCTGGCCATTCCTGACACAGAGGTCGACGAGCGACTTGTCCGGCATGCCGGACAGCACGATCGAGGCATCGGCCCGGTACCGGATCGCCTGCCGCAACGCCATATCGACACGTTCGTCGGAGCGGTCGGTGTTGACGAGCATCGCGATCTTGCCGGCGTTCTGCAGTTGCTGCGTCAGCGCCTTGATCAGCGCAGAACGATAAGGCGTGCCCATATCGGAAACGACGAGGCAGACGATGCCGCTTTCGTTGCGCATCAGTCCGCGGGCCAGATGATTGACGTGATAGCCGAGCACCTCGGCCGCTTCCATAACCTTGCGGCGTGTCTCCGGCGCAATGCTTGCACCCGCTGTAAACGCGCGTGAAACGGCGGACCGGGAAACGCCGGCCTTCCTTGCTACTTCCTCGGCACTGACGAATATCTTGTCGCTCATCGGGAACCAATCTTGCACGGCCTTGCAAACTTCTTGCAACAAATCGCAGACCTGTGCAAGCTCGATCAAACCCAACAGATTAAACTTTCCGCTTTTGTTTGGACTCGGATTGACAACATTCCAATCCATGTGACACCTTGCACGCGCTTGCATTACTGCGGTGTGGAGGCATCGCATCATTGGGAGGAAGTTATGAAAGCTGTATCCATTTCGGTTGCGCTCGCCGCAACCGGCCTAGCATTCGCGGCGTCTGAGGCGCAGGCGGCAGGCAGTCTTAATCTAATCTGCTCGGCGGACGTCGTCATTTGCGAGCAGATGACCGCCGATTTCGAGAAGGAAAGCGGGATCAAGGTCAACATGGTTCGCCTGTCTTCCGGCGAGACCTATGCCAAGGTTCGTGCCGAGGCACGCAACCCCAAGACCGATATCTGGTGGGCAGGCACCGGCGACCCGCATCTGCAGGCCGCATCCGACGGGCTGACGCTCGAATACAAGTCGCCAATGCTCGATCAGCTCCAGGATTGGGCAAAGAAGCAGGCCGAAGGCTCCGGCTATCGCACCGTCGGCGTCTATGCCGGCGCGCTCGGCTGGGGATACAACACCGAGATCTTCCAGAAGAAGGGCTTCAAGGAGCCGAAATGCTGGGCCGACCTGCTGGACGCGTCGCTGAAGGGCGAGATCCAGATGGCAAACCCCAACTCGTCGGGCACCGCCTATACGGCGCTTGCATCGCTGGTGCAGATCATGGGCGAAGACGAGGCGTTCGATTACCTGAAGAAGCTCAACGCCAACGTCGCGCAATACACCAAGTCCGGCTCGGCGCCGGTCAAGTCGGCCGCCCGCGGCGAAGCCGGCCTCGGCATCGTCTTCATGCATGATGCCGTCGCCCAGGCAGCCGAAGGCTTCCCGATCAAGGCGATCGCCCCTTGCGAAGGCACCGGCTACGAGATCGGTTCGATGTCGATCATCCGCGGCGCCAAGAACCTTGACAATGCCAAGGCGTGGTACGACTGGGCGCTGAAGGCAGACGTTCAGTCGCGCATGAAGGATGCCAAGTCCTTCCAGCTGCCGTCCAACAAGAGTGCGGAAGTGCCGAAGGAAGCACCCAAGTTCGAGGACATCAAGCTGATCGACTACGACTTCGCCACCTACGGCGATTCCGAAAAGCGCAAGGCGCTGCTTGAGCGCTGGGACCGCGACGTCGGCGCCAGCGCCAACTGACGCCATTCGGTTTACGATCGGCCGGATCGAACGATCCGGTCGATCACATCTCGAAAGACCGCAGGCGTTTCCGGCGGCCGAAAGCCGGCCCTGCAACAAATCGACATTCCAATATTGAAGAGACGCGAGGACCGTGATGGAACATCGCAACCGTAGGCTCGACCTCACACTCGGGCTCGGGCTGGCCGCATTCTTGGCTGTGCCCTGGTACCGCATCGAGGGAGGCTTCTTCGGGCTTGGCTGGCTTTCCGGCTTCCCCTCCGATGCTGCCGTGGCACCCGGCCTTGCGCAAATCTTTGCCCACGGGCGTTCATGGCTCGTCGTCGCGCTCGTCCTGCTCGGCATCTGCGCAGTTGCCCGGTTCGTCCGCGATCCGGCCCGCCGCGGCCTGGTGTTGGCGGTAGCCGGCGCGCTCGGCCTTCTCTTCATCGCTGCCCAGGGTCTGGCGATCGGCTTTACCGGTTGGACCTGGACGATCAGCGAAACCCTGTTCGGCCCGCTTGCCGACGGACAGCCCTCGATGGGCGCCGGCGCCGTTCTCGCCTCCCTCGCCTTCATCCTCATCTTCGCATTTGGGCTGGCGGAGCGCGGCGTCATGAAGGGCGATGCCTTCATCGTCGCCTCCATCGCGCTGCTCGTCTGCCTCGTCGTCGTCTTCGTCTTCTATCCCGTCGGCAGCATGTTTGCGGCTTCAGTCCAGGACTTCGACGGTTCGTTCAAACCTGACGGTTTCCTGCGCAACATCCAGGACGGCTCGATCTGGAGCCTTGGCTGCGTCACCGGGGGCGAGCGCTGCGGCGTCGCCTGGCGCACGCTGTGGCTGGCGCTGATGACCGCTTCCGGCTCGACGTTGCTCGGCCTTGCCTTCGCGCTCGTCGCAACCCGCACCCGCTTCCCTTTCAAGAAGGGCATGCGCATGCTGACGGTGCTGCCGATCATCACGCCGCCCTTCGTCATCGGCCTGGCGCTGACCCTGCTCTTCGGTCGCGCCGGCGTCATTACCGAGTTCCTGTCCGATGCTTTTGGCATCGAGCCGGGGCGCTGGCTCTATGGCCTCACCGGCATCTGGATCGCGCAGGTGCTGTCCTTCACCCCGATCTCGTTCCTGGTACTGATCGGCGTCGTCGAGGGCGTCAGCCCTTCGATGGAAGAGGCATCGCAGACGTTGCGGGCCGACCGCTGGCGGACATTCTGGAACGTCTCGCTTCCGCTGATGAAGCCGGGCCTCGCCAACGCCTTCCTGATCGGCTTTATCGAGAGCATGGCCGATTTCGGTAATCCGCTCGTGCTTGGCGGCAGCCATGGTGTGCTTTCGACGGAAATCTTCTTTGCCGTCGTCGGCGCGCAGAACGACCCGTCACGCGCCGCCGTGCTCGCGATCATCCTCTTGTGCTTCACTTTGTCGGCGTTCCTCGCCCAGCGCTATTGGCTGGCGGGCAAGAACTATTCCACCGTCACCGGCAAGGGCGATTCCGGCTCGCATATCGCTCTGCCCCGCTCGCTGTCGATCGGCGTCCACGCCGTGGTGATCCCGTGGATGATCTTCACGGTCGTGGTCTATGGCATGATCCTGTTTGGCGGCTTCGTGAAAACCTGGGGTCTCGATAACTCGCTGACGTTTGAGCACTATATCAAGGCCTTCTCGTTCTCGGTCACCGACGGCGTCATCGCCTGGACCGGCGTCGCCTGGAATTCATTCTGGACGACGATGGAAATCGCGCTGATCTCAGCGCCACTGACGGCCCTCGTCGGGCTGTTGACCGCCTACCTGATCGTCCGGCAGCGATTTGCCGGGCGGGATGTGTTCGAATTCGCCTTGATGTTGAGCTTTGCCATTCCCGGCACGGTCATCGGCATCAGCTACATCATCGCCTTCAACCTGCCGCCACTCGAAATGACCGGCACGGCACTGATCCTCGTTGCCTGCTTCGTCTTCCGCAACATGCCGGTGGGCGTACGCGGCGGCATCGCGGCGATGAGCCAGCTCGACAAAAGCCTGGACGAGGCATCGCTGACGCTCCGGGCAACCAGCTTCCGCACGCTGCGCAAGGTCATCCTGCCGCTCTTGCGTCCGGCGATCGTCGCCGCCCTCGTCTACTCCTTCGTCCGGGCGATCACGTCGATCAGCGCCGTCGTCTTCCTCGTCAGCGCCGAATACAACATGGCGACGTCCTATATCGTCGGCCTCGTCGAAAACGGCGAGTTCGGCGTGGCGATCGCCTATTCGTCGGCCCTCATCGTGGTGATGATCACTGTCATCACCGGCCTGCAACTGCTTGTCGGCGAGCGCAAGCTTCGGCGGGAGAACCGCGTCTTCGGCGCGGCTCCGGCCCGCGCTGCCACCAAGACCCTTTCCCAGGAGAACCCCGCATGAGCACCCCACGCACCGGCTCGGTCGTCTTCCAGAACGTGCGCAAGCAGTTCGGCGCCTTCACCGCCATCCACGATCTGTCGCTGACCATCGAACCCGGCACTCTCGTCACCCTGCTGGGGCCATCCGGCTGCGGCAAGACCACCACGCTGCGCATGCTCGCCGGCCTGGAGCATCCATCCGCCGGCCGGATCCTGATTGGCGGCAAGGACGTCACCATGCTACCGGCCAACGAGCGCGATGTGTCGATGGTGTTCCAGTCCTACGCGCTGTTCCCGCATATGACCTCGCTCGACAACGTCGCCTACGGCCTGGAATCCTCGGGCATGAAAAAGAAGGAGGCACGCGATCGGGCCGAGGAAGGCCTGAAGCTCGTCGGCCTCGGCGGCCTTGGCCAGCGGCTGCCGGCCGAATTGTCCGGTGGGCAGCAGCAGCGCGTCGCCGTCGCCCGCGCGCTGGTGCTCGAGCCGCAGGTGCTGCTGCTCGACGAACCGCTTTCCAACCTTGACGCGCGGCTGCGCCGGCGCGTCCGCACCGAAATCCGCGAGCTGCAACAACGGCTCGGCTTTACCGCCGTCTACGTCACGCACGACCAGGACGAGGCGCTTGCCGTCTCCGATAGGATCATCGTCATGAAGGATGGCGAGATCGCCCAGGAGGGGGCGCCGCGCGAACTCTACGAGGCGCCGGCATCGGCCTTCATCGCCGACTTCATGGGCGAGGCCAATGTGCTGCCTTGCGAGATCACCGCATCCGACGCCGGCCTTGCCACCATCCGTGTCGGCGGCCTCGAACACAGGCTGCCATCGCGCGATGCTCGGCCCGGCCCATCGAAGCTTGCCGTGCGCCCCAATGCCGTGACGCTGACGCCGGCGACTGGTGCAGCACTGCCCGGTACGATCAGTACCGCCGCCTATCTCGGCGGCCACATCGAGTATGAAGTTGAAACACAGAATGGATTGCTATTCGTGGTTGATTATGCGATCGAGGAGATGTTATCTCCCTCGACCGAAGTCGCCATCGGCTTCCGCAACCGCGGCCTTGCTTTGATTACTGCATAACTCCTTAAACCCGGGAACATTATGCAGCAAATTTAGAGCGTTACAGCATCTTTTGCGCGCCCAACTGACACGCGCCTCTGTAGCGTATGATGTCTTGAGATCGACACAGGAAGGACTATTGCATGACTTCGCCAATCGCGGGCCTTGAAGCTCGCTTCGCGCTCACCAAGACCATTGCCGAGGAAGCCGGACGGCTTGCCCATGACTACTTCCTGCAGCGCGAGACTCTGGTCATCGAAACCAAGGCCGACGCCCATGACGTTGTTTCAATCGCCGACCGGAACGTCGAGACGCTGATCCGCGATCGCATCAGCGCCTCGTTCCCGGACGACGGTGTGCTCGGCGAAGAACACGGCCTTGTCAGTGGCACTTCGGGCTTCACCTGGGTGATCGATCCGATCGATGGAACGACGCCCTTTGTCAACGGCATGCCCAACTGGTGCATCTCGATCGCCGTGCTTTATGCCGACAAACCCGTGATCGGCGTGATCCAGTCGCCGTGTCACGACGAGCTCTATGCGGCTGCTTCCGGACTGGGCGCGACACTGAACGGCAAGACCCTGCGCCTCGATGCGACACGGACGATCCGCGATGCCGTGACAGGACTTGGCGCCAACAATCACGTGACGCCGGCCGAAGTCGCGGGGATCGTCGAGCGCCTTCTTGCCGCCGGCGGCAACTTCATGCGCAACGGTTCGGGCGCGCTGATGATCGCCTATGTGGCCGCCGGTCGGCTCGTCGGCTACTACGAACCCTACATGCATGCCTGGGATTGCCTGGCCGGTTATTGCCTCGTCAACGAGGCAGGCGGCTGGTCGCTGCCCTTCCCGACACAGGGCGAAGCCCTGACCCGGGGAAGCGCTGTTCTGGTCGCAGCGCCCGGTGCTATCGACGACCTGCTCAAGGTCGCACAACTCGAACGCAAAGCAGCCTGAAACATCGAGACCCCAAACGTGATCAGCTCGTCGACTTATCGACCTTGGCCGACAGCAGGTTGACGAGCTCCATCGGGAACGGAAACACGATCGTCGAGTTCTTTTCGCCGGCGATCACGTTCAAGGTGCTCAAATAGCGCAACTGCATGGCTTCGGGCTGCCGGGCGAGGATCTCGGCGGCCTCGAGCAGCTTGGCCGCCGCCTGCTGCTCGCCTTCGGCGTTGATGACCTTGGCACGACGTTCCCGTTCGGCCTCTGCCTGGCGGGCAATGGCGCGGACCATGCTTTCGTTGATGTCGACATGTTTGATCTCGACCGTGGCAACCTTGATGCCCCAGGCATCGGTCTGGCTGTCGAGGATCTTCTGGATGTCTTCGTTCAGGCGGTCGCGTTCTGCCAGCATCTCATCGAGGTCGTGTTTGCCGAGTACTGAGCGCAATGTCGTCTGGGCGAGCTGGCTCGTCGCCATCATGAAATCCTCGACCTGGATCGTCGACTTTTCGGCATCTATCACCCTGAAGTAGATGACCGCGCTGACGCGGACCGACACGTTGTCGTGCGAGATGACGTCCTGGCTTGGAACATCGAGCACGCGGGTTCTAAGATCGACCCGCACCATCTGCTGGACATAGGGAAGAAGCAGGATCAGCCCCGGACCCTTGACGCCCGTGAAGCGACCGAGTGTGAAGATGACGCCGCGCTCATATTCGCGCAGGATCCTGATCGCATAGGCAATGACGATCAGGAGGAACAACAGGATCGCGAGATAGGGAGCGAGGCTCCCAAGTATGTCCATGATCTTTACTCCTTCTACCGCATGCGTCAGGCTTTTGCCTCGTCGCGCGCGACCTCGAGCGTCAGCCCGTTGCGGCCGACAACCTTCACATTTTCTCCCGCATCCAGCGTCTGGCTGCTGACAGCCTGCCACCGTTCGCCGTGGGCGATCACATAGCCGCTGGCGCCGGCCCAGCTATCGACCTTGCCCGCCAGCCCGATCATCTGCTCGCCGCCGGTCACCACCGCATGGCGCCGCGCGCTGAAGGCGAGACGGGCGACGAGCAGGCTGAAACCGAGGCTGGCAATGCCGACGCCGGCAAGCATCGCCCATGAGACCTGCAGCCCCGGAGTGTCGGTATCGAAAAGGATCGCAGCGCCGAGAACCAGCGCCAGGGCGCCGCCGGCACCGAGTACACCGAAAGAAGGCGAATGCGCCTCCGCAACCATCAGGCCGACGCCGAGCAGGATCAAACCGAGACCGGCATAGCTCACCGGCAAAACGGCCAGTGCGTAGAGACCGAGCAGCAGGCAGATCCCGCCGACGGTGCCAGGCACGACCGATCCGGGGGTCAGGAACTCGAAGATCAGTCCATAGATGCCGATCATCATCAGAATGATCGCGATGTTCGGATCGGTGATCACCCCAAGCAGGCGCGTGCGCCAGTCGGGCACAAAAGCCTCCACGCCAAGCCCAGTCGTTTCAAGCGTGATATCCGCCTGCCCGACACGGACAATTCGCCCCTGCGCCTGCTTCAGCAGATCGTCGATGGAAGCGGCAGTGAAATCGACGACTTTCTCCTGAACGGCAGCAGCCGCAGACAGGCTCGCAGCCTCGCGCACAGCCCGTTCGGCCCAATCGGCATTGCGCCCGCGCAACTCGGCCAGTCCGCGGATATAGGCGACGGCATCGTTGATGAGCTTGGCCTCGATTGTCGTCTGGGTTGGCCGAGATTGGGCAGCAGTATCTTTGTCGTTCTCGCCGGGACGCTCGTCCTTCTGGCCGCCGAACATGTCTCCGCCGATAGCGATCGGCGTTGCCGCCCCGAGATTGGTTCCCGGCGCCATGGCAGCGATATGGCTTGCATAGAGGATGTAGGTGCCAGCGCTTGCCGCACGTGCTCCGCTGGGTGCAACGAAGCTCGCGACTGGAACGGATGATGCCAGGATCGCCTGGATGATTTCGCGCATGGAGGTATCGAGACCACCCGGCGTATCCATTTGGAGAACGACAAGCGGCAGGTGCCGATCATTGGCCTTCTGCAATCCGCGTTTGATATATTCAGCCGATGCCGGACCGATCGCCCCCTTCAAAGACAGCACCAAAACAACCTTCTCGGTTTCTGGCGCGGACGCGGCGGGAAACACGAATGCTGATATCAGCGACAGCAACAGGGTGAGGACTCGCAACATCTGTCGTCAAAGCCTCGGATACCGGGCGCCCTCCGGCGAAGGCCGCCCACGCAGCAATATTAACACACCATAAAGTTAAGACGAAGCACAACGCACCACCGAGCTGCGACCGGACAACCGGATGACAAAGCCCCGGATCGGGGTTATCTGCATGTCAGAACAATTGCCCCGGCTCGCGTAACAAACGACCATGGCGGCACTTGCCAAGACGAACCGCCTTCGATCTCGACAGGAACCCATCCGCTTGGAGACAACACTTTATCTTCCGATCAAGCGCTTCCTCGAAGAGGCGGGATACTCCGTCAAAGGTGAGGTCGGGGGCTGCGATATCCTTGCGCTCAGCGACGACGAGCCGCCGCTCGTCGTTATCTGCGAGCTGAAGCTGACGTTCAATCTGGAACTGGTGCTGCAGGCAGTGGATCGCGCCAATGCCGGTGACGAAGTTTGGATCGCAGCGCGTGTCTCGGCCAAGGGCAAAGGGCGGGAGAGCGACCGCCGCTTTCGCGATCTCTGCCGCCGGCTCGGGTTCGGCATGCTCGCTGTTGCCGACAACGGCACGGTCGACGTGATTGTTGCGGCATCGGCCGCCATGCCGCGCAGGAACCTGAAAAAGCGAGCGCGTCTCATCAAGGAACACCGCCGTCGCAAGGGCGACCCGACGCTCGGCGGCAGCACGCGCGCGCCGATCATGACCGCCTATCGCCAGCAGGCCCTCGCCTGCGCGGCGGCATTGCAGGATGGCAATCTACGTCCTCGCGACCTGCGTGAGGCCGCACCCGATGCCGCCAAGATCCTGCAAGGCAATGTCTATGGCTGGTTCGAACGGGTCGACCGCGGCATCTATGCGCTGACCGAAATGGGAGCTGAAGCACTTCGGCGCTGGCCGCAAGGCCGAGTATCGGGTGAGAATGATACCGCGGCGATGTCGACATGTTCCGAAGATTGACCCGGCTTGGAGACCAGCTATGAACCTTCCTCTTCGGCTGCTCTGTCTTGGTCTTGGATGGCTGATGATCGGTTTCGCCGTCGCCGGCATCTTTTTGCCGATCTTGCCAACCACGCCCTTTCTTCTCCTGGCGGCCGGCCTGTTCGCTCGCGCGTCGCCGCGACTTGAGCGCTGGCTGCTGGAACACCCGACCTTCGGTCCATCCTTGCGGCTCTGGCGGGAAAAAGGTGCGATACCGGCACGGGCAAAGATCATAGCCATTTCGCTGATGGCTACGAGCTTCGCCTTCTTCTGCATCGTCAGCAAACCGAGCCTGCCGCTTGCGTCGGTTGTCGCCGGGGCGATGCTGCTCCCGGCCCTTTTTATCATCACCAGGCCGACCGCCTGAGGGGTCACCCACTTCGCGGCGCATTTACCGGAAGCGACGATCAGAGATTGCTGGCGTGAAGCTCCATCATCGCGCGGCGAAGATCGTCGATCGGCGTCATGCCCGAGGTGCTTGTGCCTTCCAGCTCCTTCGGCATCTTCCAGCCGGGATCGATACCCTGCATGTTCGGCAGTTCGTGCGCGATGCCCTTGTGGCAATCGATGCAGGTCGCCTTGCCCGATAGCAGGTAGCGCGTGTGAATGGTGGCGGCCCGCTCCGTCTGCTTCTGCAGATCCATGGCAACAGAGGAATGGCAGTTGCGGCATTCCAGGCTGTCGTTGGCCTTCAGCCGCGCCCATTCGTGCTGGGCCAGTTCAAGCCGTTTTTCCAGAAATTTGGGGCGGGTGTTGATGGTGCCGAAGATCTTGCCCCAGACCTCCTTCGACGCCTGCATCTTGCGGGCGATCTTGTCGGTCCACTGATGCGGAACGTGACAATCCGGGCAGGAGGCGCGCACGCCGGAACGATTGGAAAAATGGATCGTGCGCGTCAGTTCCTCATAGACGTTGTCTTTCATCTCGTGACAGGAAGTGCAGAACTTCTCGGTATTGGTGATCTCCAGCGCCGTATTGAAGGCGCCCCAGAACATCACGCCACCGATGAAGCCGCCCAGCGTCAGAAAGCCGAGGCTGAGCGTGCCCGCCGGCGTGCTGACAAGCCGCCACGCCCACAGGATAAGTCTCCGGATCCGCTGCATGGGCTCACTCGCTTCCGGCCGGCTTGACGCCGAGTTCGCTCATGTCCTTGAAGACATTGTCGACCAATGGGCGAACATCCGCCTGCGGCACATGACATGCCGTGCAGAAGTAGCGCCGCGGCGAAACGTCGGCGATCATCTGCCCGTCGCGCGTCATGTAGTGCGTCACGCTGATCATCGGTGCGCCGCTATCCTGCGTGAACTCGCGTTTGTGGCAGGAGAGACAGCGGTTGGTATTGACCGAAAGCTGGTAACCCTCGATCGAGTGCGGGATGATCGGCGGCTGGTCCGGGTAGGCGCGCATCTTGCGTTTGTCATCGACCACCCATTTCGGCAAGCTCGCGGCAGCCCCGGTTTCCATCTGTGGTGTCGGGCCTTCAAGCTGCGGCACCATTTGCTGGACGACCTGGGCAATCGCCGTCGTCGTGACAAACATGACGAGGCCGATGGCAACGACCACCCATTCTGGTCGCTTCAAGCGACTGAGACGATCTTGACTGCGCATTTTTTGAAATCCGTCTGTTTGGAGATGGGATCCGTTGCGTCGAGTGTCACCTTGTTGATCAACTGGCTCGCATCGAACCACGGCACGAAGATCACGCCGGGCGGCATGCGATTGCGTCCGCGCGTGTCGATGCGTGAGCGGATCTCGCCGCGCCGCGACATGATCCGCACCTCCGCTCCCTGATTGATGCCGCGCTTGCGGGCGTCATCCGCATTCATGAAGCAGCGGGCGCCCGGAAAGGCGCGATAGAGCTCCGGCACACGCATCGTCATCGAACCCGAATGCCAGTGTTCGAGCACGCGACCCGTCACCAACCAGAGATCGAATTCCTCGTCGGGCGATTCCGCCGGCGGCTCGTAGGGCACCGCAAGAATGACCGCCTTGCCATCCGGGCGGCCGTAGAATTTCACGCCCTCGCCGGCCTTGACGTAGGGGTCGTAGCCCTCGCGATAGCGCCAGCGCGTCTCCTTGCCGTCGACCACCGGCCAACGCAGACCGCGTTCTTCGTGGTACCGGTCGTAGGGCGCGAGATCGTGACCATGGCCGCGACCGAAGGTGGCATATTCCTCGAACAGCCCCTTCTGGAGGTAGAAGCCGAAGGCTTCGGCCTCGTTGTTGGCGTAGTCGCCGCTGACTTCGCTTAAGGGGAAGCGGTTGACCTCACCGTTCTGGAACAGGACGTCATGCAGGCTCTTGCCCTTGAACTCTGGGTTGGCAGCGAGGATTTCGGCCGGCCAGACTTCGTCGGTTATGAAGCGCTTGGAGAACTCGACCATCTGCCAGAGATCCGAGCGCGCCTCGCCCGGCGCCTGCACCAGCTGGTGCCAGACATGGGTCCGCCGCTCGGCATTGCCGTAGGCGCCTTCCTTTTCCACCCACATGGCCGCCGGCAGGATGAGGTCGGCGCTCATGGCCGTGATCGTCGGATAGGCATCCGAGACCACGATGAAATTCTCCGGGTTTCGATAGCCTTGGTAGGTTTCGTTGCTGGTATTGGGGGCGGCCTGGACGTTGTTGTTGACCTGAACCCAGTAGAAGCTGAGCTTGCCATCCTTGAGCATGCGATCCTGCTCGACAGCGTGATAGCCGGGCTTTTCCGGGATGATCCCATGCGGAACGCGCCAGATCTCCTCGGCGTGCTTGCGGTGCTCCGGATTGGTGACGGTCATGTCGGCAGGCAGACGGTGGGCGAAGGTGCCGACCTCGCGCGCGGTGCCGCAGGCTGACGGCTGGCCGGTCAGCGAGAACGGGCTGTTGCCGGGCTCCGAGATCTTTCCGGTCAGAAGGTGAATGTTGTAGACCATCTGGTTGGCCCAGACGCCCCGCACATGCTGATTGAACCCCATGGTCCACAGCGACATCACCTTGCGCTGCGGATCGGCGTAGAGCTCGGCGAGTTCTTCCAGAAACGCCGGGTCGACACCGGTCATCTCGGCGGTCTTCTCCAGAGTGTATTCCGAGACGAACGCCTTGAACGCCTCGTAGTCCATCGGCTCCATCTTGCCGGGGTCGGATGAATTGGCCGCCTTAACTTCGATGGGATTGTCCGGACGCAGGCCATAGCCGATATCGGTGACGCCGCGCATGAAGGTGGTGTGTTTCTGAACGAAGTCCTCGTTCACCCGGCCCTTCTCGATGATGTAATTGGCGATGTAGTTGAGGATCACCAGGTCGGTGCCGGGTTTGAACACCATCGGAATGTCGGCGAGGTCCATGCTGCGGTGGGTGAAGGTCGACAGAACAGCCACCTTCACATGCGACTGGCCCAGGCGACGATCAGCAAGCCTGGTCCACAGGATCGGATGCATCTCCGCCATGTTCGAGCCCCAGAGCACGAAGGCGTCCGCATGTTCGAAGTCATCATAGCAGCCCATCGGCTCGTCCATGCCGAAGGTTCGCATGAAGGCGTAGGCCGCCGAGGCCATGCAGTGGCGGGCATTGGGGTCGAGGTTGTTCGAGCGGAAGCCGGCGCGCATCAGCTTCGTCGCAGCATAGCCCTCGAAGATCGTCCACTGGCCGGATCCGAACATGCCGACCGCCGTCGGCCCCTTTTCCTTCAGCACCTTCTTGCACTGTTCGGCCATGACGTCGAAGGCTTCGTCCCAGCTCACCGCCTCGAACTCGCCGTCCTTGCTGTAGGCGCCGTTCAGCTTGCGCAGCATCGGCGTCTTCAGCCGGTCGGAGCCATACATGATCTTGGAGAGGAAATAGCCCTTGATGCAGTTGAGGCCGCGGTTGACCTCGGCCTGCATGTCGCCATGGGTGGCAACGACCTGCCCCTCCTTGACGCCGACCATGACGCCGCAGCCGGTGCCGCAGAAGCGACAGGGCGCCTTCGACCACTTGATTTCGAGCGCGCTGATACCGCCGGGCACCGGTTGAGCGGCGGCGGGCAGTGCGATGCCGGCGGTGGCGGCGGCGATGCCGGCCGCGTGCGCCTTCAGGATATCACGCCGCGTCAGTTCGGTGGTCATCGTCCGTCACTCCTTCCGTTTCGACATGTTCGAAAACCATATTGGCCGCTACCACGCCCTCGAGCGTGGAGATCGTCGACAGGCATTCGCCAAGCATGCCGGTACTCGTTCCCTCGATGACGACGACAATCTTGCCGCCCTCATGGCCGTAAACCTCGACATTTGCCATGCGCGCCAGCGCGGCAAGGACAGCATCCTTCATCGCCGGAAGAGCGACGACGACGGCGCTTGAGATATGATATTGCCGGGAGAGATCAGGCATGGACGCCCTCCTGAACCCGATCCGCAATGCCGATTGCACCGACAGGACAGACGCCGATGCAGGCACCGCATCCGGTGCAGCTGTCGACGTCCACCTCCGGCAGGAACGGCCCGCCGGTCCGCGGCCGAAAGCGGATCGCCTCTTGGGGACAGGCATCGCGACAGGATTGGCAGGCGACGTTGTTGCGCGCGAGGCAGCCGTCGCCGATCGCAACGACATGGGCAAGCCGCGTTACGGCCTCTGCTGCGAATACCGGCTCCGGACAGGCCCGTGCACAATCGCCGCAGAACGTGCATTCGCCGCCTGAAAAGTCGAGCGACGGACGCTCGTCCAGCAGCGCGATGATGTGGGTGGGACACCTTTCCACACATCGGCCGCAACCGGTGCATGCCGTCAGGCTTTCAAGCGTGACGCCCGGCGGCAGGACGCGCCTCCGCTCCGCCTGCCGGCCCAGGAACAATCCTCGTCTGGTTGTCATCGCCCCCATGGATCACCTCAATGCCCAAGCGGGCCGGGCGGGCCGTAAACGATCTGCAGCATCCATACGATGAAGCCGTAACCGCCGACCACGCCGACGGCGACCAACGGCCAGATGCCAAAGGCAAGAACAAGAAATGTCAAAAGCTCTTGGCGCCGGCGAGATCGCGGCTCCTGCTCAGTCAAGTGCTGTGGAGGTAACTCTGACACGCCTGGCTCCCGGGCTCGTTGAACCGAAAGCATAGTAACAATCCGTGACAGAAAATAAAGCGGAACAAACTCTACTTTTGCAATCAAGAATAAAAATAACATCTGTCAATTCAATGAGATATTTGCCCTGGGAATTGCAGTGGTTCCTTGAAAAAAACAGCGAAAATCAAACTTAGTATTTTTGTAAATTACAATATGAAAAGAACAACAAGAGAACGAAGAGCGGCGGCGACAGCTTGGCGCATGTGTTGCCAGTGCGCGCATGTTCAGTCTCGAAGCCATTGGTTTTTGAAGGCAACTCGATGATTCGTCGTTTGACCGCCGACGAGTTCGCCGGAGCCAAGGCTCTGTGGCGCGATAATACTATGCGCAGCCGACTGTTCTCGCTGCCGTCATGGTGAAGCGTCAACCCTCCCACCCCATCGCCACGATTGCCGGTTGACAACCCGCCGGAGATGAGGACACATATTGCATTACAAAGGGATCGCTTCCTTAATAAGGGAATATACGGAGGACTAGGGGTGCCGGACTTGCTTGTGAGCTTGTATTCGCCGACGCTCGCCAATCTCAAGCGGAAAACCGACACGACCGGCATTCGCATTCGCCCGGCGCTGCCGCCGGAAATGCATGTCGTCGTCGACTGGGTAAGGCAGAACTTCAGTGAGAATTGGGCGAGCGAGGTTTCGGTCGCCTTCTCCCGCCAGCCAATCGCCTGCCTGATCGCGGTGGAAGGTGGCAAGCTGCTCGGTTTTGCCTGCTACGACACGACGGCGCGCGGCTTCTTCGGCCCAACCGGGGTCGCCGGCGAGAGCCGTGGGCGCGGTATTGGCGTCGATCTGTTGACGGCATCGCTCGAGACCATGAAGACGCTCGGCCATGCCTATGCCTTTATCGGCGATGCCGGCCCGGTCGATTTCTACGCCAAGACCATCGGCGCCGTTGCCATCCCCGCCGCCGACAAAGGCATCTACGAAGGCATGCTTCGTAATCCATCCAAATAATCATCTGAACATCGGAGCTCTCCAATGGCATCGACACCGCTCGCCCTCTTCGTCGGCCTACCAAACCCAACACTCTCGGACGACGAGTTCGCCCTGTTTCGCGAAACCAACCCGCTCGGCCTCTTCGTCGGCCGGCGCAATCTGCGCGAGCCCGGCCAGGTCAAGATCCTGATCGAGCGCTTCCGCGAGGCGGTCGGGCGCGAAGACGCACCTGTCTTCACTGACCAGGAAGGCGGCCGCGTCCAGCATCTCGACGCCGGTCCCTGGCCGCTTTTCCGCAGCTTCGGCCAGTTTGCCGAACTGGCGCGCCATGACCTTGCGCTCGGCAAGAAGGCGCTTCGCCTGTCGTCCCAGGCAATGGGCACGATGATGAGCGAACTCGGCCTCACCAGCGGCTGCTCGCCGGTCCTCGATCTCGTGTTCGAAACGACCAGCGCCGTCATCGGTGCGCGCTCCTTCGGTTCGGATCCGGACTTCATCGCCGCCCTCGGCCGCGAGGTGGTCGATGGCCTGCTTGAGACCGGCAACATGCCTGTCATGAAGCACATCCCCGGTCATGGCCGCGCCACACGCGACTCTCACAAGGAGCGCCCGGTCGTCGATGCATCGCGAGAAACGCTCGTCGCGACCGACTTCAAGCCTTTCGTTGCCCTCAAGGACACGCCCTGGGCGATGGTCGCTCACGTCGTCTACTCCGCCTATGACAGCGAGCTGCCAGCCTCGATCTCGCCGACGATGCATGAAGTGATCCGCAACGACATGGGCTATGAGGGCGTGCTGGTGTCCGATTGCATCTTCATGGAATCGCTGCGTGGCACCTTGCCCGAGCGTGTGAAGCAGGTGCTCGACGCCGGCTCCGACGTCGCACTTCACAGCCACGGCGATCTGGCCGAGAGCGAGGCTGCCGCCAAGGCCGCCCGTCCGCTGACAGAGGCCGCCCAGAAGCGCATCGCCGCCGGCCAGAGCCGGCTCGGCAAGCTCAAGGTCGACATTCGCGCGGCCCACGCCGAAGTCGAAGAGATGTTCAAGAGCGTTCTCGTCGCCTGACGAGACGCCACTCACAAATCAAGAGGGGAGAAACAATGAAAAAATCCATTCTCTGGGCAGCGACCGCGCTGACCCTTTTCGCTGCACCGGCCATGGCGCAGTCGATCCTGACGGTCAATATCGAGCCGGCCACGACCTGGGTTCGCAACTTCAACCCGTTCAACCAGACGTCGGCGCGCCAAAGCACGCTCGACTTCATCTACGAGCCGCTGGTCGTCTTCAATCGCTTCGATGACAACAAACCGGTCTTCCGGCTTGCCGAAAGCTTCAAGCTTGCCGACGATCTGAAAAGCATCGAGTTCAAGCTGCGCCCAAACCTGAAATGGTCCGATGGCAAGCCGCTGACGGCTGCTGACGTCAAGTTCACCTACGACTACCTGAAGAAGTTCCCGGCGCTCGACTTCGTCAGCATCTGGACCTTCATCACCGGCGTCGAGGCCGTCGACGGCCAGACCGTTCGCTTCACGCTCGCCAATCCAAGCTCGCTTGCTGCCGAACAGCTTGCCCAGCTGCCGATCGTGCCGGAGCATGTCTGGAAGGATGTCGCCGAACCGGTGACCTTCGCCAACGAAACACCTGTTGGCAGCGGCCCGATGACGGAGATCCCGCGCTTCACCGGCCAGACCTACGACCAGTGCCGCAACCCGCACTATTGGGACGCCGCGCTCAAGGTCGATTGCATGCGCTTCCCGCAGCTCGCCGACAACAACCAGATCCTGACCGCGACCGCGTCGGGCACGCTCGACTGGGGCGTTTCCTTCATCCCGGATATCGAGAACGTCTACGTCGCCAAGGATCCGGAGCACTTCCATTTCTGGTACTCGCCGAGCAGCATGGTGGCATTCCTCTTCAACCAGGAAACCGCCAACGAGAACAACCGCAAGGCCTTCAACGACGTAAAATTCCGTCGTGCGGCCAGCATGGCGCTCGACCGTGGCACCATGGTCGACGTTGCCGGCTACGGCTATCCGACGCTCAACGAAGATCCGGCCGGCATGGGCGAACTCTACAAGAGCTGGGCTGATCCGTCGGTCGCGACCGACTTCGGCACCTACGGCAAGTACGACGCCGATGCTTCCAAGGCTCTGCTCGACGAGGCCGGCTATGTCGACAAGGACGGCGACGGTTTCCGCGACAATCCTGACGGTAGCAAGATCTCCTTCTCGATCATCGTGCCGAGCTCCTGGACCGACTGGATCGACACGGTGACGATCGCCGTCGAGGGCCTGCAAGCCGTCGGCCTCGATGCCAAGATCGAGACGCCGGAAGAAGCGGTCTGGACCGGCAATCTCATCAACGGCACGTTCGACGCGGCGATCAACAGCCTGCCGGCCTCCGCCTCGCCCTACTATCCGTACAAGCGCGCCTTCAGTGCTTCGGACAAGGGCAAGACGCGCTTTACCGCGCAGCGTTGGTTCAATGACGATGTCGAGAAGCTTTTGACCGAGTTCACCCACACGGCTGACCTCGCCAAGCAGAAGGAAGCCATGAATAAGGCTCAGCGCATCGTCGCCGAGAACCTGCCGATGATGCCGGTCTTCAACAATCCAAACTGGTACCAGTACAACACCAAGCGCTTCAAAGGCTGGGTGACGGCCGAGACCCCGTTCGTCAATCCGTCGATCTCGCGGACCAACCCGGCGCGCCTGCTGCATTTGCTGGCACTCGAACCGGTCAACTAAACACCCCCAGGACTGGCGGGAGTGGCTCATCACCGGGCCGCTCCCGCTTTCGCGCCGGCCTCGGGAGCACAATAGCTCCGCGATTAAAGGCTTGCGCCATTTCAAAGCGTTTCTGCCGCCTTTCCTGCCGGTAACAGGGCCAGGGCGCAGTCGATGGAGTCCCCATGGCTTTCCTGCTTCGCCGCCTATGCTTCTATCTGGCAGCCTTCGTCGCGGCGGCGACGATCAACTTCTTTTTGCCACGGCTGATGCCCGGCGACCCCGTGCAGATCATGTTTTCGAGCGCGGGCGCGGAGCTTCCCCCCGAAAGCCTGCAGGCGCTGAAGCTCACCTTCGGTTTCGTCGATGGCCCGCTCTGGCAGCAATATCTGACCTATCTCGGCAGCATCTTCAGCGGCGACCTCGGCCGCTCGATCAAATATTTCCCGCTTCCGGTGACGACGGTTCTCGGCAACGCGCTGGTCTGGACGGTCGGCCTGATGGGCACGGCGACCATCATCAGCTTCACGCTGGGAACCTTCCTCGGCATTCTCGCCGCCTGGCGCCGCGGCAGCCTTTTCGATGTCATCGTTTCGGTCGGTGCGATCTTCGCGACCTCGGTTCCGGCCGTCGTCACCTCGCTGATCGTCGTCTTCTTCTTCGGCTTTACGCTGAACTGGTTCCCGACGGGCTACGCTGCCGATCCGGCGCTCGACCCGGCCTTTACGCTGCAATATCTCGGCAGCGTCCTCTATCACGGCATTCTGCCGATGCTGACGCTCTGCACGGTCTTGACCGGCGGTTTCGCCGTCACCATGCGCAACAACATGATCAACCTGCTCGGCGAGGACTATATCGTCATGGCCCGCGCCAAGGGTCTGTCGGACGGCCATGTGATGCTCTGGTACGCGGCGCGCAATGCGCTGCTGCCGACCGTGTCGAGCCTTGCCATCGCCATCGGCACGATCCTCGGCGGCTCGCTCGTCACCGAAGTCGTGTTCAACTATCCGGGTCTCGGCAACATCCTCTATCAGGCGATCCTCGCCCGTGATTATCCCGTTATCCAGGGGCAGTTGCTGATCATGACTGCGACCATGCTGGTTGCCAATTTCATCGTCGACGTCAGCTATGTGCTGCTCGACCCCCGACTGAAGAAGGCGTGAGATGAAGACCCAACCCTTCGGATTGATCCGCAATCGCAAGGCTCTGGTCGGCGTCGCCATCATCGCCTTCATCCTCATCGTGGCGATCGCCGCACCGCTGCTTACCCCTTACGATCCGGGTGCCCGCGTCGGCCGCCCGCATCAGGCGCCGTCGTTTGCCCATTGGCTCGGCACCACCCGCATCGGCCAGGATGTGTTCACGCGGCTGATCTATGGCGCCCGCACCTCGCTTGCCGTCGGCTTCGGCGCAGGCCTGCTCATAACAATCGTCGGCACGGCGCTCGGCATTCTCGCCGGCTATCGCGGCGGCAAGGTCGACGAAGTCATCAGCTTCTTCACCAACATGGTGCTAGTGGTTCCCAACCTGCCGCTGCTCCTGGTGCTCGCCGCCTTCATCGGTCAGGCCAGCCCCTGGGTCATCGCGCTGATCCTCGGCGGAACCTCCTGGGCCTGGGGCGCCCGCGTCACCCGCGCCGAGACGCTTTCCGTCAAGCAGAAGGACTACGTCAAATCGGCGGAGATGATGGGCGAGCCGCGCTGGCGCATCATGACCTTCGAGATCTTCCCCAACCTGATCTCGATCGTCGGCATCAACTTCATCGGCAGCGTCATTTTCGCGATCATCACCCAGGCGACGCTCGAGTTTCTCGGCCTTGGCGACCCGAAGGTCGTCTCCTGGGGCACCATGCTCTATGCCGCGCAGAAGGCGTCGGCGCTTTCGGTCGGCGCGTGGTGGGACATTCTCACGCCCTGCTTTGCGCTCGCCTTCCTCGGCATCGGCCTGTCGCTTCTGAACTTCGCCGTTGACGAGATCGCCAACCCGCGGCTGCGCACCGGCAATCGGCTCGGTCGCTGGTCCGCACTCATCCGATCCGGGGAGGGTCGCCTGTGACCGCGCCACTGCTATCCGTCAAAAACCTGACGATCGACTATATCGGCGAGGAAAAGGACTTTCGCGCCGTCGACAATGTCAGCTTCGACGTCGCTCCCGGCGAGGTCTTCGGCCTTGCCGGCGAATCCGGTTGCGGCAAGAGCACCATTGCCTTTGCCATCAGCCGGCTACACAAGCCACCAGCGCTGATCAGGAGGGAAAGCACCATTCTGCTCAATGGCCGCAACGTGCTCGACCTAGATGACAAGGCCTTGCGCGATTTTCGCTGGCGCGAGGTCGCCATGGTGTTCCAGAGCGCGATGAACTCGCTCAATCCGGTGCTGCGCATCGAGCAGCAATTCTACGACGTGCTGAAGACCCACAAAGGCATGAGCCGTGCGCAGGCGCGCGACCGCACCGCCGAAATGCTGAAACTCGTCGATATCGCGCCCGACCGCATGCGCGACTACCCGCATCAGTTTTCCGGCGGCATGCGCCAGCGCATCGTCATCGCCATTTGCCTGGCGCTCGATCCGAGGCTGGTGGTCATGGATGAACCGACGACGGCGCTCGACGTCGTCGTCCAGCGTGAAATCCTCCAGCGAATCAACGAATTGCGGCGAACCCTCGGCTTCGCCGTTCTGTTCATCACCCACGATCTCGGGCTGATGGTGCAGTTCTGCGACCGGATCGGCATCATGCTCGCCGGCAAGCTCGTCGAGCAGAACACGGCGGAGGCGATCTACGGATCGCCGCAGCACGACTACACAAAACAACTTTGGACCTCCTTCCCGTCGCTCCATGGAGGTGTCCTGCTATGACCGCCCAGCCAACCCCGATCCTTGCGCTTGACAGGGTCACCAAGACATTCGGCCACGGTCCGGGCGCAGTCCATGCGGCCCGCTCGATCTCGTTTTCGCTGCATGCAGGCCGCGCACTCGCCCTCGTCGGCGAGTCAGGCAGCGGCAAGACCACCTGCGCCCGTATGGCGATGCGCGAATATATGCCGACGGAGGGAAAGATCCTCTTCAGGGGCGAGCCGGTCGACGGCGCCAGCCCGGCCGAGACGGTCCTCTACCGACGCGCGGTGCAGATGATCTTCCAGGACCCGTTCGCCTCGCTCAACCCGGCTCATACCATCGCCTATCATTTGAAGCGGCCGCTGCTGCTGCACCGCCCGGATATCAAGCGTTCCGAGATCGACGCGACGGTTCGTGCGCTGCTGCAACAGGTGAAACTCGACCCCGACCTCGTCGCGCCCAAATATCCGCACGAGCTTTCCGGCGGCCAGCGCCAGCGCGTCAATATCGCCCGCGCGCTTGCCGCCAAGCCGGAAGTGATCGTCGCCGACGAGCCGACGTCGATGCTCGACGTCTCTGTTCGCCTCGGCGTGCTCAATCTCTTGAGCGAGATGAAGCAGCAGATGAAGCTCGGTCTGCTCTACATCACCCACGACATCGCCACCGCCCGTTATGTCGCCGAGGATATCGCCGTCATGTATGCCGGCCAGATCGTCGAATGGGGCAATGTCGGCAAGGTGATCGACAACCCCGCTCACCTCTACACCAAGCTGCTGCTCTCTGCCGTGCCTGACCCGGATATCCGCTTCGACGACCCGAGCGTTCGGCTGCGTCCGGAGGATGTCGAAGAGATCCGGCGCAAATCCGCGATGACGCAGGACCGCATCGTCGAAGTGGATACGGACCACTTCGTTCGCACCGCCTGAACCGCGGCGCCGCCGCCGGCATTGCCGCCGGCACCCACCCTCCCCGAAGCTATCCTCCCAGGACAGCAAAAGACAAAACGCCCCGCTCGAAAGCGGGGCGTTTTGTCTTTGCAACCGTTAGCGATTGCATATGCTTGGAGACAGAGCGTGCATGGCGTGCCGCTACAGCACGCCATGACACATGCTCAGGCCGCCTTCATCTGGTTTTCGACATCGGTCGGAACCGTCGAGATCGTCTTCAGGATCTGCGAAGCGATCTGGTAGGGGTCGCCTTGCGAGTTCGGGCGGCGATCTTCGAGGTAGCCGCGGTAGTCGTTGTTGACGAAGCTGTGCGGGACGCGGATCGAAGCGCCGCGGTCAGCCACGCCGTAGCTGAACTGGTGGATCGACTGCGTCTCGTGCTTGCCGGTCAGGCGCATATGGTTGTCGGGTCCGTAGACGGCGATGTGATCCGCGCGGGCGTCCTCGAAAGCCGACATCAGGTTTTCGAAGTAGTCCTTGCCACCGACGTCGCGCATGAAGGCGGTCGAGAAGTTGGCATGCATGCCCGAGCCGTTCCAGTCGGTGTCGCCGAGCGGCTTGCAGTGATACTCGATATCGATGCCGTACTTTTCAGTCAGGCGCTGCAGCAGGTAGCGCGCCAGCCAGATTTCGTCGGCGGCCTTCTTGGAACCCTTGCCGAAGACCTGGAACTCCCATTGGCCCTTAGCCACTTCGGCATTGATGCCTTCGTGGTTGATGCCGGCCGCCAGGCAGATGTCGAGATGTTCTTCGACGATCTGGCGGGCGATATCGCCGACATTGCTGTAGCCGACACCGGTGTAGTACGGGCCCTGCGGTGCCGGGAAGCCGGTTTCCGGGAAGCCGAGCGGACGGCCGTTCTTGTAGAAGAAGTATTCCTGCTCGAAGCCGAACCAGGCGCTATCGTCTTCCATGACGGTTGCGCGGGTGTTGGACGGATGCGGCGTCTTGCCATCGGGCATCATGACTTCGCAGAGCACCAGAACGCCGTTCTTACGCTCGCTGTCGGGATAGACGGCGACAGGCTTCAGGACACAGTCCGAGCTCTTGCCTTCCGCCTGCATCGTCGAGCTTCCGTCGAAGCCCCAGAAAGGAAGCTCATCCAGCTTCGGGAATGCATCGAATTCCTTGATCAAGGTTTTTCCGCGGAGGTTCGGGGCCGGTGTGTACCCATCGAGCCAAATGTACTCGAGCTTATACTTTGTCATTGCGTTCTCTCACATGGCGCCATGATCTGGCTAAGTTCCGAAGCGGCCCGGCAACCCAATTCAGCTGCCCAACAACCGGTACTCACAAGAAAGCATTAATCGTGCCAGTTTGCGTTTGCGCCGCCAAAGATCGAAAAATCAATGCCGGCAACATTCCCCGCGATGGATCGAAAGACGTGTCGAGATTAAGGATGAAGCGAATTGCACACAAAATAGGCATCGAACGCCGCGGTTTGAGGCATAGGCCCGGCGGAGTGCCGTAAACACCGGCGAATAGAAGCGGCGCGGCCGCGCGGTCGACAACAACCTGCGTCAAAAGGGTTGCTCGAAGAACAAGCACCGTCTCGCGGCTCGCTCAAATCGGCCGCTATGGATAATCGGCCGCTATGGATATGAGTGGTTATCGAGCAATCTCAGCCAGCACGCGATAGAGCCGCTCATCAATCGATTGGGCGACGTTGAAGCGCAGAAATCCTGCCGCCGAACCCGAATGGCTGAAGGCATTGCCGGGGGCGAGGACAATATCGTGAGCCAGCGCCTTCTGGGCCAGCTCCGAGGCATCAAGACCTTCCGGGAGCCGACACCAGAGGAACATGCCGGCCTGCGGCTCGATCCAGGGCGTGATCCCGACCGTGGCCAGGCGCGCTACCGTCTCGGTCATCGTCCGCGTCAGCCGCAGCCGCAGCGCCTCCATGTGTTTTCGGTAGCTGCCATCGCGCAAAAGAGTCAGCACCAGTTCGGCGGCAAGACCAGGACCGCCGAACGTGGTCGCGATCTTGAGATCGGTCAGCCCCTCGATCCAGCCTCGGGGGGCGGCGATATAGCCGCAGCGCACCGACGCGGAGAGTGTCTTGGAAAAGCTGCCGATCTGCACCACACGGTCGAGGCCATCGAAGGCGGCAAGCCGTGACGCCGGCACATGCTCGAAATCGGCGAAGATGTCGTCCTCGACAACAGTCAATCCCGCCTGCTCGGCAAGCCGCAGCAGACGGTGCGCAATCACGGGAGAAAGTGTCGCGCCGGTCGGATTGTGGACGGCGGAATTGGTGATGTAAAGGCGAGGACGATGGATCTCCAAGACCTCGGCAAAACGTTCGAGATCGGGGCCGACAGGCGTATAGGGCACACTGACGACATTGACACGATGCGCCCGCAACAGCGCCTGGAAATTGAAGTAGCAGGGATCGTCGACGATGACGGTGTCGCCCGGTTCGAGCAGGAACCGGCAGAGAAGATCGATCGCCTGGGTGCCTGACTCGGTCAGGATGATCTGATCGGGCGATGCCTCGACACCATGCTCGGCCAGCCTTCGCGACAGCAACTGCCGCAGCGGTCGCAAGCCGAGCGGCGTGCCGTAATCCGTCAGGCTCGCGGCATCCGTGCGCGCGAGCGAGCGCAGCGCCCGCCTGAGCGCTGCTTCCGGCATCCAGGACGCCGGCAACCAGCCGCAACCGGGCTTCAGAACGTGGGCGTCCGTTTCAAGCGCCTGACGCGAAACCCAGAGAGGGTCGACTGCGCGGTCGAGCCGCGGTCCGACTTCCGTGAGCGACAACGGCGCCAGGGGGGCAGACACGAAAAAGCCGGAGCCGGGCCGCGACCGGATCACGCCTTCGGCCGCCAGACGCTCGTAAGCCTCGACAACCGTCGATTTGGAAACCCGCATCGTCCTGGCAAGCGCCCGAATGGACGGAAGCTTGGCGCCCGGCGTCAACGACCGGCTGGCAATGCGCTGCCGGATCGTGCCCATGACCCCGTCGAGCAAGGTTTCGCCGCCGATCTCCGTTTGTTGAAACGCCATCTGTATTGGACCTTCGCACAGGACAGTTTGGCGCAACTGTACCGCATTGTCTCTGGAAGAACCAGCGTCCCCAGCCGATACAGGTGGAAAAGGAGGTGGCATGAAAGAGGCCGCCCCCGCTGAGAGAACGGATCAGTGAGATGCCAATGATGATCGAGGGACAGTCACGCTTCCGGCCTTTCGGCTTACCTTATTGGGGTTTCGAAGATCTCAACAAGGGAGTTGGAAGCATGACTGCC
>NZ_PVZR01000049.1:0-10519 GCF_003024455.1 Ensifer sp. NM-2 | reverse complement strand
CGACCGTGCGCGGCTCGACGAACACGCCTGGCGGCCATGCTGCTTCGATCAGTTGCACACGCGAACAGACCTGGCCCTGCTGGCGCATCAGCAGCACCAAGAGCTTGAATTCGAGAGGCGGCAGGTGCTTGAGGTCTGATGTATCGATTCATGAGGCTCCAGATTTCGCTGGTCGGGAGCTTGGTGATGTCTCGGGCGCAGCTATGAGCTGACGCCTGAACCTTGGAGTAGGATCAGAGAGCATTTGACCGGAAATCAATAACATAGCCGTAGTTACAAATCGCCATCGTTGCACCAATTACAACTGTAGCGAATTACGTTTTGAAAAAAACTGCGAGCACGTCTATATTGAAACTCATCAAATCACAAATGATTAAGTGGTTCTGATGGGGTTTTTAATAAGTTACTTGATGACAACGCAATAATACCATAGTCAGAAATTTGTATGTGATAATTGTATATGTATTTATTTTAGTGATCGTGTGTCGGTGGACTGATTACTCCTCCATTCCTCCCGCCGGTTCACCGGCACACGGGCTCACATCGCTGGTTTTCACGAGCAGCGACGACCACAGCCGCAAATGTTTGTTCTGTGATGTGTTCGAGATGTGAAGATGATGGTCGACTTCGAGAAAATTGCCCGCGAGTGCTTTCCTCACTACGTCGTCAATACTGGCTTCAGGCCTTGGCTCAAAAACGAATTTGGTGAACGCTTTCTACCACTCATTACCTGCGACCAGCGGGATCGTGGCGTTTGTTTATGGCCGCTACGGCATTTTCACTTCTATTTTGGATTTTCAATATGGCGAAATTCGAGTTTTTCTCCGCACCTGAGCGACAATCTCCGAAGTCCGTTGCCGTCGTGGGTGACGGCCCATCGGCCTTGTATTTCCTTAAGCATATTGTCCAACATTGCTCGTCTGATCTGCAACTCACGTTTTTCGGCCAATCCGGTCGCATGGGGGGCGGCCTGTGCTACGACGCTTCCTTCGTAGGGCGTGAGAGTCTGGCAAATGTCGCCTGCCAGGAAATCCCAGATCTGCATATACCTGCGCATGAATGGTTCTTGCGACAACCCGAAAGCTGGTTGCTGGAGCATGGCATCGATAGGCAAGAGATCGGACCAACCTATGTTCCGACGCGCGACGTTCTTGGACAATATTTCGATGGGCAGTTCCGGTCGCTGCTTTTCAGCGCGGTCAAGGCGGGCATTTCGATCACGTGCCAGCGCCAGACCGTCGTGAAAGATCTCGTGCCACTCGGCGGTGGTGTGAATGTCGTTTATCGTTCGGCGGACGCGGACGCGGACGAAACGCTTTATTTCGATTATGTCGTGGTGGCGTCGGGATGCTCCGATCCCGGCAGGGATAATCCTGCGACCAATGTTCTGCCGTCTCCATGGCCGGTTTCGAGGCTCGAGGGCAAGTCCGCGCGCAACATCGGTGTAATGGGGTCGTCGCTTGCTGCTGTCGATGCCTGCCTTGCTTTGGCAAGAAAAAATGGAACCTTTCAGAGGGATTGCGAAGGGCGGTTGACCTACGCTCCTCACCCGGTTGCGGAAGATTTGAAAATCGTCATATACGCGCCGCGGTGTCTGCTGCCTTTGGTGCGTCATCGCAGCGAGTTTCAGCGCTTTTCGAGGCACTCTTATATCAGTGACGCCGAAATCCGGATGCATATGAAGGACAATGGCGGTCATCTCTCAGTCGACTACCTGTTTGAATACGTGTTGAAGCCCGTCCTGAAGGTCAAGGCGCCGGAATTGCATGCCGAAATCGAGTTCCTGGGCCTGGAGGCCTTTGTCGCGTCCATTGAGGACCGCTGGCACAGAGACGATCCGTTCGCGCTCTTGCGAAAGGAATACCTCGGTTCTGTGGCCACCATACGCGACGATGGTGCCCGTCGATGGATAGAGGTCGTTGCCAACATTGCGTACACTTTGAATTTCCATATGCGCGACCTCGTATCGTCCGAGATGATGCGTGTGCGGCAAAGCCTCACTCCCCTTGTTACGCATCTGCTAGCCATGCTTCCGCTGCGCTCGTGCGAGCAACTGTTGGCCGTTCATGAGTCAGGGTGCCTGACCCTTGAAAACGCCGGGGCTGACATCGAGGCGAAGGATGTCAAGCAGAAAAACAAGGCGTCTGTCGCCTTTCGTGGTCCGCAGGGAGATGACAAAAAGAAACGCATCCATGATCTCATCGTAGACTGCCGCGGCCACGAGGCGATGGACTTAGGTGCGTTTCCATTCCGGACGCTGGTCGGTACCGGTGTTGTGCGGCCGGCGCGCCTTACAACGGGCGCCACAGATACAGAGGATCGCCGAGTGGAATTGGGCGGTATCGACGTCGATTCCGGTCTTCATCCGATGTCGAACGATGGCAAATCGTCACAGGTCATCTCCATTCTAGCGGCGCCCGCCATTCATGGACTTTATCCGCACAGTCCCGGCCTTTCTCTCTGCAACGAGCTTGCTCGGATCGTCGCTGGCGATCTGCAGCGGAACGTTTTGCCGCAGAAACGACAACTGACGCCGGTTGGGATAAGCTGGAAAGGTGCCCTCTATGGACACCCTGGTTCGGACAACGACACAGGAGCAGCGCCGAACGGGAACGGTTGACGCTGGTCATCTCTGAAAAATAGAACAGTGGCGATACAGTCCTCATCCCATCACCGATATTTCCAGAATAATTTGAGCGCGGACGTACGCAGGGAAATTTGTCGGTCGCTTCCTCACAAGTTCACTAATCGCGGTTGTCAAGCTGGTTGCCAGTTGGCGTCGCGGGTTAGGCTCCTGGTTCTCTTCGAGGCCAGCATTGCAGCCGCCTCGTAATTCTGGATAGGCTCAGTCGACCAATCTGCTGATCGCGGTTACCTGGATGATACGGCACTAGCATTTCTGGGATCGGTTTTGACTGCTCCACCGTCCTGACCGGTCGATTCCTCTGGTGTCAGCGAGCGACCGCGCGTATTTCGATCACCCAAGCTCATTCGGCTCCGGCTCCGCAAGCGAATTCGTCCAGCTATCTTGCACCAGAACCTACCCACAGTCCTTCAATGCCATGCGGCCGGTTTCGAAGAGATCGGCGGCAGTGCCCTCGTCGATCTGGCTCGTCACTAAATCGTTCCAAGACGAAGGGCAAGGTCGAGACACCCGCGGTCCTTTCGCAACATCAAAAATCTGACCGCCCAGCTCCAGCATTGGCTGGACGTGTTGCCAGTTCAAGGGTTCATGCCACGACTTTTGCGGTCAACGGACCCTTCGCCAGAGAGGGATTTCACTTGCCGCCGCTGCCTTTGGCTCCGTTCCGCTCCGTTCTCAAACTGGAACGCCGCATCTCCCGCGAAGGCATGGTCAGCGGCGGCGGTAAGCGTACGGATGAGAGCCAGGCAGACATTGCCGGACAAAATCCACGGCGCACGCGCGCGGACGCGCAGAGAAGTGAAGACGCTGTGCTTGAAGCTGCGAAGGCAGTCTTTGCCACATCCGGTGTGGATGCGCCGGTGCGGATTTCGCGACCAGGGCAGGAGTTGGCATTGCCACTCTTTATCGCCGTTTCCCCAAACGATCCGACCTGGTGGCGGCGGTGTTCATGCGCGAGGTCGATGCGTGTGCAGCAGCAGCCAACGCGCTTGTCGCAACGCGAGAGCCGGTAGCAGCACTGACCGAGTGGCTACTGCTATACACCAGTTTCCTCGCTACAAAGCAGGGACTGGCGGCGGCTCTTCATTCCGGCGAATCCGCGTTCGCCAGCCTGCCGGACTATTTTCGAAGCCGGTTCGAGCCGGCGTTAGCGATATTGCTCGCCGCCGCCGCCAATGCCGGTGAGATACTCGACGACGTGGTGGCTTATGACCCGCTTCGGGCGATCGGTAATCTTTCCATAGCATCCGGGGAGGGCGGAGCCGCGCATGCTAAGCGAATGGTCATGCTGCTGCTCGATGGGCTACGGTATGACGCTGACGCCAGGTCACGTAACCGGTGACCCTTGGGTAAGTGTAAGTTCTGTTTCGAGAAGAACTGGTGCTGCTCCTTCCGCCTGGTCACCCTGAGCTCCATCAAGCGGACGAGATTAGGACGACGGCTCTGGCTGCCTTTGCGCCAGGCTGCACCAACCGCATGCTGGCCGAGGAATGGCTGACCAGTTTCGGCACGCAAAAGGCGGACTTCGCGGTCCAGGAGGTGCGGTCCTATCACGCGATGTCCGACTGCCCCGCCGCGGGTTCCTGTATCAGCATCATGCCGCGCAGCGTCGTCGATCTCATGCGTCACCTCGGCCCGGTTGAGGAACAGCCGCTGATGAAGGTGGACACCTATCTTGCCTGCCGGCCGGGCTTCGATACGCCGGCCTTTTCAGAATTCCGCAAGACGCTGGCTGCATTCTCTGACATCGCGGATCAGGGCCACGAACAGTAGGAACGAGATGATGGCGACCATTGCCGCCGCTCTTGTGCTGGTTATCGGAATGGACTTCGGTCGTTTCGCCTTTACCGGCCTTTATCCACCCATGGTCGCTGATCATCAGATATCAGTCGAAGGCGGCTCATATGCGGCATCGGCCGACTATGCTGGATATCTGATCGGCGCGCTTTTGGCGGCGCTCCTGTCTGGAATTCCAAGCCATAAGCTCTGCTCCGTGGCCACTGTCATGACAGTGATTACACTCGGACTTCTCGCGCTCCCCATGCCGGAATGGCTTATCGTGACCGTAAGCCGAAGTCGGCGGAAAAAAGTTGGCGACGGACGTTGCGGGAGGCGAGCGAGGGCCAGCCGGTCTTCGGTCAGATCCATGCAAATCGAGATCGCTGATGGAGCGCCCGTTTCAGGAAATCGAGGGATACGGCAGGTCGGCCAACGATGGTGCGGGAACAGGGTCGCCTATCCGGCATCGTCACCGGAAGGCCGGTTGAGGGCCATGATGAGGAAGATGAGGTCGGTTCGGTCCCGTTCGCGACAGCAACCAAGGCCAGGCCCAACCTTTCGGATGCCTCGCCGCGGTGGGGCATCCGGCGAGATGACCGCCGCCGCCGAGAGCACGGCCCGAAGGGCAACGCCCTGTCTTTCCTCGCGGAGATTATCCGTCACGATTTCGAAGGTGAGGCTTTTGCCAGTCGTGCAACGGCTTTGGAGTCGGAAGCCTGCTTGTGCAGCGCATCCCAATCGTCGGGCGGATTGCCGTCGTCCAGCATCCCCTTGAAGACCTTGTAGGCGTCCGTTTTGGAGCCATAGGTCCGCAAGCTGCTTTCGTCGTTCACCCAGGCGAAGATGATGACCTTGCTGGCGCTGCTATACCGAAAAAAGAGCCGGAAACGGCCGTTGCCGAACTTGGCGCGAAACCAGTGCTTGCGATCATCGCCAAGGGTCGAGCCTTGGCGATAGATGGCCGCTGTCGGGTCCGATGGGACCGTGGCGGTGACGAGCTGGACCAATGCCGCAAGCAGCTTGGCGTCGGCGGATTTTTGGTAGTCGTCCGGTTTCTTCGCCTTGAGCGCGTCGACCGCCTCGATCAGCTTTTCCCACTGATCGAGAAAGAGAGGGTGTGCGAGGACAGTCCAGCCATTGATCGTCAGCATATCAGATCGAGACGTCCCCCTCGATCTCGGCATCGAGATCGACCGCCATGCCCGCCGTCAGGGCAACAGCCCGGTCAAGCAGGGATTGCGGGAACGGAAGGACAGATTTCTCGGGATGCTTGGCCATGTCCCGCGCGAGAAATTCAAGAAAACGGTCGATCACGGGATCTGCGGTTTCTTCAATCTCGGCCTTCTGGACATAGACGCGACGCTGCTCATCGACGAAAAAGGCAATGCGCCCGCCATAGTCGACACCCAGCGCCTGCCGAACGGATTTCGGCACGGTGGTCTGTCCCTTGGCGGTGATGGTGCTTTCTTCTTTCAGCAGGGCTCCCATGGCGGGCCTCCATAAATCGGTCAAAAGGAATGTAAGGAATATTCCTTACGATGTCAAGAAATGACTGTGGCCTTGCTCTGCCAGCCGCATCAGCGCGGATAAGAAGACGAAGCCGCCGATGAAGCCCGCGCCGGTCTGATAGGCGAACTGCGCGGCGGTGACGCCGATCATAAAGGGCAAGGTATAGACGGTGAGCATATAGGGCCGGGACACAAAACTCAGCGATCAGCACGGCGATCCACATGGCGGCGCCCATGGTTTTCCTCCTTGACGGTCGTTCCGAGCGGTCGCGCGGCCCACGATTTTTCGGGGCGGAAAGAAAGCCGGGGCCGCATCACCGCCCCCGGCCTGCCTTCCTCATTCCGCTGCGATGGCGAAATGGTCATCATGGGCTTCCGGCGAGGATGCCGGCTCGACGGTTTCGAGGACGAACGTCTCGGCTTACTGGTCGAGCCATGCGGGGCGCGCGGGGCGCAGCATGGGCGGAAACCAGCCGGTCCCGGCCAGAAGCTGCTCGGCGGCTTCGGCCATCCCCGTCTTCTTCTTGTCCGCGATCCGCTCCGCTGCCTTGTCGCCAAGCGCCTCGCGCACGGCGGCGAGGTAATTGCTGGTCGGGCTGATTTCGAGGCAATGGGCCGTGCTGCCTCCTCGATAGCAGGTCTGCGCGGCGAGCGCATGGACCATGGCGATCAACGCCATATCCGGCTGCTCGCCAAGGGCAAGGTGCAAGCCAAGGGTGCGATGCGCGGTCAGGGCGCGAATGAGCGAGTCCGATAGCGGCTTGCCAGCATCCCCGGCATCGGCGGCGATTTCCTCCGCGCCCCATCCACGATCCTCCGCAAGCTCGCGGAAGCGCTCGAACTGGTCGGTAGGGTGCATAGGGTATGCGTCAAGTGTCCTGTTGGCGGGATAACGTTGATTCTTTTGCCTTTTTGACTGCGCCTTGCTTATTGGGTGTATTTTTGGTGTTGAAGCGCAGCCTCTCGTTTCAATCACGATGGCTTTCTCGACGGAAGCGATAGTCGCCCTTTGATGCGCGTAGTGATTTGCCAATCGCTTTGTTGATGTCATCGAGATTGCAAGCTTCCGGGTGGAACTTGCGACCTACCCACCGGCGCATGGCCTTATGTTCCTCATGGTCAGGATCGAGCCACGCGTCGAGGAAGTCAGCATAGCCTGAAGTGCCACCGACATCTTCTGGAGGTCCGGATCGTTTGCCGGCGAGACAGCGGGGATAGTTCACACCTTCCTGGCGGGCGACGCGCTCCAGGCGCAGCAGATGACGCCAATTATCACCAAAGTCGTATTTGTAGAGGATCGTGAGAGGGTTTTCCTCGGGATCGTAGGGAAAGTGAAGGTCGATCATCCTGACCTCGGTCGCCTCGAAGGTCCGGCTATCGGACAGACCGTCCTCATCGAACTCCGGGGCTGCGTAGATAAGGCTGCCAATATTGAACTGATGCAGATGGCTGATGGTCCAGCCAAAGGCCGCCTGCAGCATCTCGTGGAGTTGGGCAAGGTTGAGAGTGATTGGCAATTCGAGAGTGCGGTCGATCTTGGGCTCGATGCCGAGGATATGAACCTCGGCGCGCACAATGAAGCTGTCTGGATCGAAGGGGTCAAGCATGCCGCAGATCATGCCGCGCATTATGGTCGCAGGCAATGGATGGGGCGACGATTGACGTTCGGCGAGCGCGGCGACAGGAACTGGCAATCGTAGATGACGTCAGGTTTTTGGCCCGCGCGGGAGGGGCGCTGGCTTCACCGCGCGATCACGTTCGGCGATTAGGCGGGCATTATGACGCTTCTGCCGCTCAACCTCCGTTTCGGCTTCGAGGATGCGCTTCAGCAGGACGGCATTTTCCGTCACCATACGCCGCTCCTCGATCTGCAAGACCTGGATCAAAGAACGCTGCTGGGCGAGTTTGTCTTCCCAGGCCGCGAGCTTCTCGGGATGATCTTGCGATCGCTGGTGCGACGCAACTCATCGATCATCGAGCGATGATTGGTGTAGATAGCGTTGCGGCCGACACGCACCTCCTGTGCGAGCGTGGCAACGGTCAGACGGTAGGATCGCTTTTGCAGGTCCGGGTGTATAGGCAGTCCCTTCACCAGGCGCTCCAGAGCCTCCCGCACGCAGGCGTTTTTCGCGCGGCGTCAGCGCCAGTGTTTTGCTGGGTTTACGCGCCATCGCGACCATCCTTTCCATGATCGAATTCGCCAAGGATGCGATCGCATTCGGCGACCCGTGTTTCCGCAACCCTGCGGCTGACCGGGTCCAGCCCGGGGGTGATCGAGTAGATTGGCATTGCGATCGCGCCGCGCCTCCCAGACCGGTCGATGCCTGGCCGTGACGGCAAAGTTGGCGCAGGTGAGAGACGTGCTTTCGGTTCTGAGCACCGGGTTCGGCCCCGCTCGTCACCGAAGCAGGCAGCTGTTTCGATGCGGTAGACACAATAGCCCCAATCACAGACACCGAACCCGAGCCAATAACTAGCGCCACGTTGTGATCGACTAAATACCTTCCGCTGAAGCCGTTTTGCTTACCGTGAGAGAGGTCACGGTAAAGGGAAATCAGCGCCCTTCAGAAGGAACATTCTTCATTGCCGCAGTGGTTAGGATGGCAGGATATAGATAGCTGTAATTTCTTTCGCTCCGGTATGACCTTTCGGACCGGCCTTGCCGAGAAAAGCTGTCCACACGTATCCAGCGGATCGGTATCAAGATCGGCTCCTTCTGGAGCTGCGCATTCGGGTGGAAGTGGAAAATGGATACTGAGGGCACAACAGTCTTATTGATCAATTTGGGCTCTCCTATTCCAAAACTATCTATCCCGTCGTCCTATCCGTTTCGTCCCTCCATCCTGACAAATCAGGCGATCTTGCCCGCAACAATGTCGTCACAGATGCCGTCCCAGGTCTGTTGCATCTCCTCCGCCGTCTGGTCGATATAAGTGCTGAAATATTCCAGCTTGGAAAGCGGTTTGAAGGCCGGGATGGATTGAAGCGCGGTGTAGTATTTCATGGCGGCACTCTTCGCATCGCGGAAATCTCCGGGCCCGTTGACAAAGTCGTCACGCATCGTCGAGTGCTTGATCCGGCTATATGCGGCGGCGAATTTCTCGCAATCATCGCCGGCATACTCTGTGCAGAAGTCAACATAGGCCAGCAGCTCGTAGAATTCTCTATGGTGGTTTTCCAAGCGCTTGACGAAAGCGTCATATTTGTCGTCGGAGGGAAGAGAGTTCAGGTAGCGGGCATGAATTTCCTCTGCGGGGTTCTTGCAGCCGTTGGCCTTAAGAGCGGCCTTGGAGAGGATGTACTTCACGATCGTCGGAGTGATTTGCAGCGCGGAGTGGTGCGAGTGGGTATCCAACCAGTCCTGATCGATGATGGTCGTCTTGCCGTCATTGTCCTTGCCCATGAGGCCTTCGCCCGCTACGCCAAGCTCCGTAACACCGGTGAGTGCTCCCTCATTCGTCATGTAAAGCCTGTTCTTGGCGAACGCAGCCTTGCCGGGCACGTTTTCCTTCACCTGGCCCTCAAGCGATTTGTGGGGCTTGCTGCCTTCGATCGAAATGAGCCCCGAGCCCAGGATGCAATCGAATTCCGCGTTGCCGCACAGCACCTTTCCGGAAATTGAACTGCGCCTGAGGTCGCGAAAGGATGCCTGGTGGTGGCCGGTCGTCCCATGCACATACATGCCGGAAAAGTAATGCGCGATGGGGGCGGGAGAAGCCGTCATGAAGACGTGGCAGAAATATTTCCAGGTCTCGTAGTAGGCGGCATTCGACTGCTTTTCCAGTTGCTCCGGCTTGGAATGCCACGCCGCCAAATGTCGCATCCATGGCCACGCTGCGCGATTGGTCATGAACACCTCGTCATCCGAAACGCGTGAAGCGTCCTCACCTGCGCTTGCTCTCTCGATCAGCGCACGGACACCGCAGCGCAGATAACCTGCGTCCGTACGGGCGCGACCGGCGAGTGTCGTGGCGGCAAAATGGATGAGATTTTGTTGGAAGTAGTCGTTCTGTCGCTCGAACGCGCTGACGCCCTTGGGATAGATTTCGGCCGGCGTTTTATTGAGCGCTCGCGCAGTAGCTGCGATGACGATGCGCGCGAGATCCGGCAAGGCGTCGGGTGAACCAGTCATTGCGGCAGCCTGCACGATCTCCGGCTTGAGAGGAAAATAGTTGGGGCCGGGCCAACGCGTATCGTAAGCATGGCGCGTTGCCATCGAGTGACCCGGATGACGGCTGACATTGCCGAAGGTGCCGGCATATTCCTTGACCGTTTCCGGGATGAATTCAAAGCCGGAAGGATCGGTTTCCGAATGGCGGGCAAAGGCGGCGGAGCGGCTTCCGATAGTGGCCTTGTCGATTGCGGATGGCCCCATGCCGGTTACGAGAATACGAGCATCGGGTTTGAGGCTCCCGTCGTCGCGCAAGAGACCATGCTTGGCGTAAAAAGCCTGGATGTCGTCGAAATTGGCTTCACCGAGATAGGTGAGGGGAAGAAGTTCGTCCGGAACCGGGTCCTTCATGGTCGTACCTTCGGCGATGACAATATGATCGAACGTGTGTTCTTCCTCAATCCCAGTACCAACTTT
>NZ_PVZR01000048.1:0-11886 GCF_003024455.1 Ensifer sp. NM-2 | reverse complement strand
CCGGTCTTCGTCATCAACGCGCAGAACTGCGTGCACTGCAAGACCTGCGACATCAAGGACCCGAACCAGAACATCAACTGGGTGCCGCCGCAGGGCGGCGAGGGACCGGTCTATCCCAACATGTGAGAGCCCGACTACGTTCGTCCACAATCAGGCGCGGTCGGCTGCCACTCAAGATCGCATAATGTATCGACTGGAATGCCAATCCATCGGACGATTGGTGATGCGTGAACGGATCCACGATGCCGCAATGGCACTACGCCGATAGGCGTGCCTCCGCAAAGTGGTCGGCGGCTTCTTCCAGCACCTCTTCTGCCCATTGGTTGAGGCTCTTTCCCGAAAGCTCGGCAGCAAGAGCTGCTCGGCAATGGACCTCCGGAGCGACCCGAAACATCATCTTCCCAGAATAGGGCCCCTGAGGCTCTTTGCCGATTTTCTTGCAGGTGTCGAGAAAGTCATCGACTGCCTCATGGAAGGCTTTCTTGAGTTCAGCGACGCTGTCACCGTGAAAGCCGATTACATCGGAAATACCTGCAATCTTGCCGAAAAACACTTCGTCGTCAGCGTCGAACTCGATGCGAGCGTGATACCCGTTGTAGGTCATGGTGTTCAAGGGTGAACTGGCGGGCGATCTCCGCCCTCAGGCTCACCCGTAATTGCTCTTCGGTAAAACCTTTCAAGTCGACGATGTCGCCGGCGCCATTCGTCACCCCATAGTCGTCAACGGTCTCGGAGAAATAGACGACCCGCCATAGAGCAGGCTCGTACCCCTGCCCTTGCCGAGTTCGAAGGAGGCATAGGGACCGGCCTCGGGTCGCAAGTCGCCAGCGCCGCCGAAAATACGGCTGCGCGTCATCGGCAAGACATCGGGAGCAGAGTTGCAGCGGTCGAACTGCCGCGGCGCCATCGAGGCGAAGCGGCAGCGGGAGCGGCTTCAGCGGCGACAATGTCATTGTCATCACCGAGAGCTTTCGCGGCAAAAGACCGGTATGTGCGTGGAGCAGGCGGGCGACCTCGGCGTGAAGCCTGAGGTCAAGGGATCGGACCACATCCTTAAGCCGAGCACACGGGCGAACGCGCGAGGCGATCTGATCGGTCGTTGCCGCTCAAGCCATGATTGCGCCGCCTCGACCGAAGCGAACATCCCCTCCTAGGCCTTGCGGCAGGGCTCCTCAATGGCCCCCTTGATTAAGTTGGTGCCCGGTTGTGAGCGGCATCTGTAGCTCTTTGAGGCTGTTGCTGGTTAGCCCTGTGCTTAAAGATATAGGTATTGGTGGGTTGGCGTTTGTCGCCGGTGTAATGTTGGTTTGCGCCAATCCCCGGGTAGTAATCTCCGTCGCATTCTTGTGCAAGAGAAGAAAGGGGGGCGGCGGTTGCTATGGTGGAGATGATCGCCGCGAACAAAATTCTACAATTCTCATTCATTACTTCCTCCCACGTTGACGACATCGTTTTCTCATACGCCCATTTCGACATTGCCCCAGTCTCTAGTGCAGCCGGATTCCGACTGAAATCCCCAGCCACCCCATCGAAAGGGGCATGTAGAGGTGGCAGCAAGCCATTCACACGCTCATGGGCACCCCACACTGCGAGCATAAACGGGCAATTTCGAGACTTATTGGGGAGTGCAATCGGTCGCGGGACACCGCTCGTATGGTGTCAGTCCGAAACAATACTCCCGATCAATAAAGAGCCTACCGTGACTGCGAATGCATCGATCGCCTTTAGGACGTCTTCTGGCAGGGTGATGTTTACGCGAACGGTTCTTTTGGCTTCCGCCCTGACGCCAACTAGAATTGCAACACCGTCCTGGTCTCCGCGTCTGCCACAACCGCCTCCAGTGTAGAAGGCTCGGGAATTGCTTCGCCGTCTTCGGCTAGCCCTTCAATGTGTAGAGACAAGGCTTCTTCGGCCATAGCTCGCGCATCGTCGAGGTCGGTTCCGGCGGTGATCAGGCCCGGAAAGTCGGGAAAGGACACGCCGTAATCGCTGTCGGCATCCTTATGGATCAATCCGATATAATTGCGCATGTTCATTACCTCAGCTTAAGTCCTGCTTGTTTCTCGATACTCTTCAATGTTCCGATCGGAATGTCGAGACGCTGGTCCGGTCCGCGTCCTTGCGCATTCTGACCACGGCATCGGAAGCGTCCCGCCTTCACGGAAAACCGAACTGACGGGCGATATGTTCGCGCCCGCGCGGTTTTCTCGGCCCATGCCCGTCGCCGTCTCGTTCCCGATATCGGCTCGAGGCGCATGGGACCTATTTAGTCACCGTCAACATGGCGTGCATGCCGGCTTCATAATGGCTCTTGATGTTGCAGAGGAGTACGTAGGAGCCCGGCGCAAGTTTCGCTTTTAACTGACCATCGGCACCTGGCTTCAGCTCGGAAACTTCGCCCATGCTTTTGAGCTTCTTCTCGTCGACCCGCCCTTTGGCGGCATCAACAACAATTTGCTGATCGGCCGACTTCAGCTTCACAAGTACCACCTCATGTTCTTCCGCAATGGCGTCGTTGTGGACGAGAAATGTCGCCTCGCCGGCCTTGATCGTGGACTGGTCGAGAGTCAGGGTCATTGGACCACCAGCTTCGCCACCCTCTGTGACTTTGACGATGGTTGCGGCGAATGCAGGCGTTGCAAGACAGACAATGGCAAAGACGGCAAATGTGTTCTGGAGGTATCGCATGCGGAGTTCTCCTTTTTGAATGGGCAGCTTTGAGGTCTAGAGGGATGCTGAAAGGCACCGGAACCTAAGGGCCTGGTCCTGTCGGTTTCCTGTCATTCTGTCGAATTGCTGGGTACGGACTTCGAGCGCGTTGCGTACGCGTAGTCATCGCTAGGACGGGTAATGGGATCTCGAATTCACCAGCGTGCTCCGCCCAAGCAAACCGGCTATCGCCAGTGCGGCGGCCGAGAAAAGGATCGCTCACCTGGCGATCCGACGTCGAAAGCGCGGGTCACAGTCATTTGCGATGATGCCGAAAGGCACCAGGACGTTAATCGGGCCACGCATCAGAAAATGCATGAAGAATATCTTTCGCGCGCCGAACTCTACCTCCGGCATCTCCGCGGCGAGCGACGATTGCGCAAACCATTGCACCGGGAAGAAGGCTAGACCCATCCCCAGAGCGGGGATTCTGCGGGGCGATCGGCCATTGACCCGCCGCCGGGGTTCGTCGGCATGAATCAGCGTAATATGAAACAACCTCGAGGGTCAGGTCCCGCAAATACGTCGTCATCGACCGGTCCAAACACGACTTCGACAGCACACTTCAAAGGTCTATACATCCGTAGGGCGATTTGTGTTGTCCACGGCTGATCTCACGCTGGCGGGTGAGTTCACCGCACTATCGTGACCGAGCAAAGCGCCTGTTGTGCGACCTTCTGCGAGACGCTTCCAAGCAGCATCCCGGCTAACCTTCCCAGCCCACGGCTGCCGACGACGATCATGTCTGCACCAATCTCGTCCGCTACGGCGAGAATGGTCTCAGCATAGTCGCCAGGTTCGACCCGCGTGTGCACGTCGTTGACGCCAAGAGTTCGTGCACGTTCCGCCGCATTCTCGACAATGCGTTCTCCGAGCACCGACCTCGTCTCGCCAATGCCGCCTTGCGAACTTTTGAATAAATCGTGCCTCGAGGAGAGGGCGCGCTCTTGCCCAGGCATCGTGATCGCCGAGACACGCCGCACCATATGCTCGGCTCGTGCAAGTTGGCTTGCTTCCTCGGCCCTCACGGCGTTCAATATGACGTGAAGGATAGTAACGCGCGCGCCCGGACCCCTTGCGATGTTGGCTGCCACCTCCACGGCCTTCCAAGCCGTATCGGAGCCGTCTGTTGCAACAAGAACGTGTTTGATCATCATCGTCCCTCCGGTTCAGCAAGTCTCCCACAACTGAGGCGGAATGTATTGATACTGGTCAAAGGACTGCAAGCGTATTTCGAAACCTGCGCTGACGTCGCGGCGAGCGCCAAGGCGCCGGATAATACGGACAGCGCGGCTGCGGCCACGCAGACTTGGCATCGGCATTCTTGATGCCGATCAATGTAGGCTCTCGGGTCGCGTTCCGGATCGATTTCCGCAAACTGGTTTTAACCGGCGTCGATACTCTCGACCGACCAGCCGGTCATAATTTCTATTCTTCTGCACCAATCTCAGGCGAGCTTCAGCTTTGCGCACGATGCGGGGGAGGGCGCAGGCGGCGGTGTCAGCACTGTGCTCCGTGTCGCGTGTGAGGTTGGAACCGCTTACGCTGTCCACAAAGTTATCGATGTCCGTTCTCATTATCGCTCTCAACCTCACCATCGACGTTTCAAGCTTCGCTGTGCGCCCATTTATGGGCCGTCGTGTTCGATCGGGCCCCTTGATGCGCGCCATTGACGAACGGAATGCGATTATACAGCCGAGCGCTATTGCGCCGAGAACTTCGAGGAGCGCGATCTTTCGTAGGACGTCATTTAACACCTGTGACGACACCTTCTCGCTGGTGTCACTGGTGTCGGCCGGTCTTGGCAGCGGCTTTGCGTCGGAGTGGAGGGACGGTCTGTGAATTTCGATCTTGAACTTGCCGATCATGCCCATCGGATAAATGTCGTGCTCCAATTGACGTGGCGCAAGGAAACCGGTCCGCACTATTGGTAGTTTGTCGCATGTTCATACGACTGCACTTGAGCGCCAAAGCGCGGACGCAAACCCGTGCCTTGCCTCGGCTCTCCTGCTTCTCGAAAGGAGAACGAACATGACTACAGCAAAACTTGCATATGTGGCGATTGGCGCCACGCTCCTAGCAAACAGCCCCACGCCATCCTTGGCTCAAACAGCCCCCGCCGAGAAACAAGATGCGCGGCCGGGTTACTCTGAGATGATGCCTGGCGAGATGATGGGGGGGAGGCAGCGCGGCATGATGGGTGGCATGCGCCAAAACATGATGCAAGGCCACATGATGAAGATCATGTTTGCCGTTGCCGATGTTGATGGCGACGGCGCCCTGTCGTTCGACGAAGTCACAACGGTCCACAAGAGGATCTTCGAGACGGTCGATGCGAACAAGGACGGCAAGGTGACGCCCGAGGAGATGCAGGCCTTCATGCGCGATCAATGAGGCCTGGAAACCGGCTTTTTCGCCGGCATGCGGACCATAAAAAGGTCTGGAGAGCCGGTTCCGTCCGTTCGCAAACGTCCCCACACGCGGCTCCGCCGCGCCTGTGTAGCTGGCGCAATGCCTGCATCGTAGTGAAAACAATTGCTCACCGTTTGTCGTTGCGCTCAAAAAACGAGGGCCGTGGTGACAACCAGCCCCTTGTTTTTGCAATCGATAATACGGTTTCCAATATCGAGTTGGCATTCTGATGCAGGGTCGTAAATTGAACTTCATTCCCGGCGGTTTGTCGCCCTCCGCATCCGGTAGTCTCGAATTCCCTTGGCACCGCAGGCGCCGGCTTTGTCCAGCCACTACAGCTTGTAGCCGATCTTTCGGAGCAGGTCTTTCCGCCACGCAATGTCCGCATCGGTTTCGACGCCCAGCGGTGAGGCGCCATCCACCACGCCGAGCACGCCGCGGCCCAGTTCAGTTTGCGCGACGATCACCTGTGTCGGGTTGGCAGTCGCACAATAGATGCGACAGACCTCTGGCACCGCACGCACCGCAGCCAGCACGTTGACGGGAAAGAATCCGTCGCCGAGGAAGATCAGGAAAGTGTGGCCGGCGCCAATGGCCAATGCGTTGTCACGTGCCAGGGCAAGCTCGGCTTCGTCATTACCCGACCAACGCACCAGCCGCTTACCGGAGGCCTCGCAGAAGGCCAGCCCGAAGCGGATGCCTGGAACCGCGCCCACCAATGCCTCGTGGAGATCTTCCACGGTCTTGATGAAATGCGACTGGCCAAAAATGAAGTTGGCGGCGTCCGGCTTGACGATGGGCACCACGGTGAGTTCCATGGCTGCGCTCCTTCAAGGTAGGCAACGCGATGGTAGGTAGGCCCACAGAAGGCGATTTCAAGCCATCACATGCGGCCAATTCGCCCTCCGCGCCGCCACCGGAGGGCCAGAGCGCGGCTCGCCTACCGTGACTTCGAAATGATCCGCGCGACGCAACGGTGGCTGGTGAGCTGGATCAGGCTGCCCGACGACGAGAATGTCGAGGTCGGCGTCGGCCCAGTCGGCTTCAGCATCGTTATCTGCGAGGAGCTTGCTACGTCCGCAATGACGAGGGTTCAGACCCGAGGTCCGGTATTGCACTACATGGCGCGCGAGGCGCGCGCCAGCAGGACACCTGCAATGAACCTGCGAAATCGAGGTGGGCCAGATATTGCGTGATGACCGTGCTGTAAGTCAACATGCCGACAAGGCGACCGCGCGCTACCCAGGACGGACTAACCGATAGATCGACAGTCGCCGAGATGAGCAATGGCTGAGTCAATGTCGTCGCGCCGCGATATAGGAGCGAGTGAGCGAAAGGTTGGGCATTCGGGAATGGTGCGGTGCCGCCAGGAACGTTGCAATGGTGGCCTCATCGAAGCGCTCAGCTTCGGCGATCTGTGCGAATGTTGGAACAGTGTCCGAACCTTGACGTTGCTCGGGTGCCACGACGTGACACCCGCTGCACCAGCGCTTCAGGCGGGTGGTCACTCGGCTATCAATCTATGACGCCACATCCAGAGAAACGCGCATTGATGCGCGTCAAAATGCGCGGCCCAAACCGATCTCAATCTCGTCGTTTATCAACGAGCGATGCCGCTTGCTTGAGGGATGTGCTTCCAATCGATTGATAGTGAACTTTTCGTGGAAATCAGCATCAGCAAACAACGCACGGTTCGCCGCGTCGCGCTGGTGGAGGTTGTTCGCAGACGGTGTCGGCCTTGCATGCATGGAATTTGTGATCACCAACTCCATCCGGATACACCCGATGGCGCTTGTCTATTTCGATCGGCTGCACGATAAGGGCCGGTGGTGGTCAGCGTATGGTGATTAGGTTTTGAGGAAAGACCGAAGCTCGATTGGCGGCCCTCGCTACCTTCTGGAAGATATGCACTTACGAATTTGCCGGAGCAGGCGAGGCCGATCCTTCGGTGGAGGAAATGTTTGACGGCCCACTCAAGGCTCGCAAAGCGTTAACGATCGCTGCGATGTCTATCCCTTCCTGCAAAAGGGCGCCGGCGACCGGAGTTATGTATCCAAAGGCCGCAAAGACCATCGCGATCCCCGACAAAGCCAGACCGACAACGATGCTTTGCAAGGCGATTCGCCTTGTACGCCGTGCGATCATGACAGCATGAGGTACGCGATCAATCCGATCGACCAGGATTACGACATCCGCAGCTTCTGACGAGGCGGTCGCCCCGCGGGCACCCAGGGCGATGCCAATATCAGCCGCAGCCAGTGCCGGCGCATCATTGATCCCGTCACCCACCATCATCGTCGGCTGGCGACGTTGTTCGGCCGCAACGGCTGCAAGCTTTTCGGCCGGACTACGATCGGCATAGACCTCGTCGATCCCAAGGGAAGATCCGACGATGCTGGCGGTCTCGGCGTCATCGCCGGTGACCATGATGATACGCGAAATGCCGGCTGCATGAAGCTGAGCCAATGCGGCCGGCGCCTCAAGGCGGATTGCGTCCGCCAAAACGAGGAATGCAGCGATCCGACCGTCCACGGACACATAGATTGCGAGTCCCGAACTGCCTTCCCTAGCTGATGCAACCGAACAGGCCCATGCCGGTACCTCTCCATCTGCAAGGACAAGGGCACGCGACCCGGCGCGCACATGCCTACCCTCGACAATGCCCTCCAATCCGGAGCCGCGAAACTCCCGGACATTTGTCGGCGATGACAGTGGCATTCCCTTCGCTCGCGCCAAGGCAACGATGGTCTCGGCCAGAACATGGTGTGAGGCCTGCTCGAGGGATGCGAGAAGGCGCAAGATTTCTTCGGCGTCGCTATTTGGCGCCGTTTCGAAGAAAGTTATGCGTGCCCCGCCTTCAGTCAATGTCCCCGTCTTGTCGAAAATGACAGTGCGGACAAGGGCAAGCGCCTCGAGCGCGGAGCTTCCCTTCATCAGGACGCCCGCGCGTGCGGCGCGCGAGACGCCGCCGATGAAGGCAACGGGTGCGGCGAGAATGAGCGGGCAGGGAGTGGCGACAACGAGCACGGCGAGTGCCCTGATGCGATCACCCGATAGCCACCACGCAAGACCTGCAACGAGAAGCGTCGCTGGCAAAAGCAGCAGGGCGAAACGATCGGCTATTCGCATGAACGGTGCCTTGGCGGTCTGTGCCTCTTCGACCATACGGACAATGCCGGCATAGGTGCTCTTACTGGCTGGGGCAGACGCTCGATAGTGGAACGCCTCGCCGGCATTGACGGTGCCGCTTCTAAGGTGTTCACCCTTCCGCCGAATTTCCGGCAAAGGCTCGCCGGTCACGGCGGACTCGTCAAGCTTGGCCTGTTCATTAAGAAGGTGCCCGTCTACGGGCAACAGCTCGCCGGCTCTTACCAGCAAGTCATCACCTACGACGATCTCTCCAGCCGCAATGTCCGTTACTTCGCCCTCAGCGACCTTGTGGGCAATGCGGGGCGTTCGATCACGAAGCGACCTCAGGTCGCGTTCGGCTTTGCCGCGTGCGTAATCTTCCAGCAGGTTGCCGCCAGTATACATCATGGCGACCACCACACCCGCGAGTGGCTGCCCCATGGCGATCGAAGCTATCATCGCCACGAGCGCTATGGCGTCCACACCCATCCGTCCGACCAGGAAATCGCGCACAATCGTGATTGCGAGCGCTGCGACCACCGGAACTGTCGCGCCGCTCCAAATGAGGTCGGGTGCCAGCGGCCAGCCGAAGTATTTTACCAGTAAGCCGGCAAGCATGCCGGTTAGAGCGACCGCCAGAAATGCAAGGTGGAAGAAACCCGCTCTCATGCAATCCGCACCTCCCGCTGTCCATTCCGAGGCTCAGGCGATTGTGCCGCAATAGAGTACCGGCGCGGCAGCCCCCGGTTGACCGCTCGATGCCGAACAGCAGGCCAAGCGTCCCACCAAGCAGCAGGCTTCGAAGCAGTTGTTCAATGTACCATGAGAACCGGCACTGACGGGGTCTCGAGCATCGAGCGGGTTAACCCGCCAAAAAACCCGCTCGCGCATTCGCGAATGGCCATAGGCGCCCATCACCATCACCATCAGCTCTGCCGAGGCGTCCCGCGCGTATCGGTTCAGCACTTCGTTAATGCTGCGTCCCTCGCTTGGCACCGCTCGACGGCGACCGAGACGCCATGGCGAACAAGGTATGCCGCGATGTCGGCGCCGGGTTCTTCGCCATTGCGACCGTAGCTGGCGCGGGGATCCACCATCGTGACCTGCACGTCATCTGCGCCTGCCAGAATGCCCATTGCCTCGCGGGCCGCCCGAGCCGCCTCGAAACCCGAATCCCAAGCCAGCACGACTTTTTTCGGAGTAAGTGTCGCGGTTTTGCCTCTGGGCACGATCAGTATCGGACGTGCGGAACGAAACAACGCTCCATCGAGCGTGCGGGAGCGTAGTTCCGGATCGGCCATCAGCCCATCGCCGACAAGCGTGAGATCGCAATAGCGCCCCCTCTCTCCGATTTCGTCGTCTGCCCAGGCAATTTCTGCGTACATCGTGGCGACGTCGAAGGATATTCCCGTCTGATCCAGGATCGCTTTTGCCTTTTCCACACATGTCTCCAGCCTGACGATATCGCGCTGCCTTTCATCGAGCCAATCGACGGACACACCAGCTGCATATTCGCCAATTGGCGGAGGTGACGCGAGTTTGACAATCAACAGTGAAAGAATGCTTCTCCCGCGCTCGATCATTCTGGCTCCGGGTCTTGGTGCGCAAGGCGGTGACGTCAGCAGCATACATGCCCTTCGTGGAACACAGCAGGGCGATCTTTTAGTTCCGGTTTCGAGCGGTCCCACTCGCGCCGAACATCGAGGCATTTCTATCGCGGTCTATCGAGCGGCGTAAGCAACAAGCTCGCCACGCTGAATGAAGCAACACACCACCCCCAACCAAGCGGGAGCCGCCGACGTGGAAAGCTACCCACGCGGGCACGATTCCCATGATGAAGAAAGAAGCCGAAGAAAATGTGATGAAAAGCGCTCACAGGAGTTCGTGCGACTTTAACGCCGAACTCTTGCAACGTAACAAGCTTTAGGATCCTTGCAGCCGCAAAAACCGCCGGTCGACCATGGTCAGGGCAAGTGAAGCTGCCAAACTGATACCGAGAACGATCATGGCGCTAGCGGTGCCAGCCACTTCCAGCTGCGTTGCCGCGATGGGCAAAACAACCAGGATAGCCAGATTGTTGAGGCTTTCAGAAACTGCCAGAACCTGACCTTTGTCAGCGTCGCTGCGGGTGGCGAGCATGGACGTGCTCGCTGGCGCGGCGAGGCCAAGCGCAAATCCCCAGATGACAAGACAGACAAGCCCTCCTGTTAAGGGAAGGGGCGCGAGCATGAATGTGCTGACCGCCAAAATAAGAAGTGCGAGGGCTACAACGAGCGTCACGTCGTCTTTTCGGCAAAGGCGGCTGACGGGGCCGATGCCGAGATTACCAATTGCAAGGCCGAGGCCGAACGCCGACACCGAAACTCCGACTGCGCCAACACTTAGGCCGTGACGTAATCGAAGCACTTCGCCGGCAAGAAGGAAACCAGCCACTGCCGTTCCATTCCATAGACCTTTTGCAAACAGCGGACGAGTGATACTTCCTCGAACAATCCAGGCAAGCCGCTTCGGCTTTTTTGCTGGACGGCGGGACAGTTGAGAGGGGATCACACGCTGCGCGATGATGAAGGCCACTAGGCATCCAGTCGCGGTAACATGAAAGGGTGCGCGCCAGTCGAAGGCGTCCGTCAGGATGCCGGCAAACACCGGACCAGCTACTATTCCGAAGGTCATGCCGATCATGACGACTCCCATGGCGGCAGATTGCCGGTGAGCCGGGACGATATCAGACACCAACGCGAAGGCTGTCGGAATGAGCGCCGCCGATGCCACCCCTCCAAACATCCGCAGCGCGATGGCTGCGCCAAAACTTGGAGCAATCGTCAACGCTAGGCCATCAACTGCGAAAAGGACAAGGGAGACTAAAAGGAGACGGCGACGGTCCATGCGATCAGACAGAAATCCGAAGATTGGAGCCGCGACAGCATAGGACAACGCGTAACTGGACACGAGCCAGGATGCGTGTGCGGGCGTTATGTCGAAAGCCTGCGCGAGTGGCGCAAGCATGGCAGACAGCATGAACTCGGTCGCTCCGACGAAAAAGACGGCGAGAGCAAGAATATGCAAGAGAATTCGTGAGGGCACGATTATCCTCCATCAATGTCGTGTTGAGAGGTAACCGGCGCGCGAGTGTTTGCGGTCGCAAACATAGCACCGGAGCAAAGTCGAATGGGGGAATTTGGGGGGAGCGACTGTACGCCCGCACGCAGGAAGAGCCTGCTATTGGTCTGCTTCTTATCTCAATGTGGATGAGAATGGAAGACCACTCCGATGATAGATGCTGTTGGACAGCCGTTACTCGAACCCCGCGTAGTGGCGAATATGCGACGCTCAATCTCGGCTACGGCCAATCTGCGGTTTCCTTCACACGGTCTGGATTTGAAGAAATGGACGAAGTCACTGGTGACGGCCACGCCGAATTTCCGGACGATGGCGCAATCGAGATCGTGTTCGCTTACGACAATGGCGACGAGGCCATTCTAAAGGCCAAACCAGGGACTTCTTCAACGGTCTGCTCTTATGTTCGTTTGCAAGCTTTTAGTCATAACTCTTTCCTTTCCGGCTTTGACGACGAAAGCATATGCGTGGAGCTGTTGAACAAGGCAGGAGACAGGGCATTTAGACGACGGCTGGCAT
>NZ_PVZR01000047.1:0-12650 GCF_003024455.1 Ensifer sp. NM-2 | reverse complement strand
TCAGGCAGCGCGCCAGCAACTCATCTGACGGGAGGCCGCGCTTGACCTCGTTTGCTGCGCTCTGAGCAACAACTGGCCGAAGCACGCTGCTCAACAAGCAGCCGGCATCGTTCAATCCGGCTATTGCATTTCCGTTTTGCTGCGGCAAGCCGATCGCTACAACCGTAGCTTTTTCTTGGTCGCAAAGACGGCTCTCGGCAATATACTGTCAAAGAAATACGCCGGCGTTTTCGGAAGAAATAACCCTGAAGTGCCAGTTTAGTGCAGCATTCATCTTCTCTCCAAGAAAGGCGCATGGGATGCTTTCCGTCATAAACACAGATTTTGGTGGCGACTGCGACGACCAGAAGGCCATTTCCCAGCATATTGCGGAACTAGGTCCGGATGATCATTCCTTTTTTATCGTGAGCGGGCCGCACCCGAAACGGGCCTCCGAAGCAATTGCCCAAGCTTATTATGCCAAGACAGGCAAATACCCTGATGTCGCTTTGGGTCAGCAATTCGAGGCACAGAAAGTTCCAGAAGAGAAGATTTACAGCCTCATCAACGGTCATCCGATGCACATGCAAAAAGTGGACGGATTTGAGCCGGTAACGCCGGAAGTGCTACAAACAAAAATAGATAATGCAATCAAGCGCGGTAACTTCGCACGGTTCGAGCAGTGTGTTTTTGGCCCCCTGCACAAGGACAATGAGTATTATAATCCGTCAGCAAGATTGGCTTCAGACCCACTTTTGCAAGAAAATTGGGAAGCGCTTTCAAAGACGGCAGTCGTGCAGTTTCAGCGTGCCCCAGATGGCTTAGGAGGCTTCAAATATAGTGGAAATAATTTCCAAAAAAGCAAAGTAGGTGTTCCGGACAAATTTAATGCGATGCTGTTGGAACATGGCTATACCAGAACATATTTTGAAGGGGCCGTAGCGAAATCACTCGATTTCTTGCTGTCGGCACGGCAAGACAAACTTCCTGGTATTGAAAAAGCCATCTTCACATATATGGAGAACCTTCAAGTTCCGTGGGCCAGCATGCCCGGAAAATCCGGGACAACAGCCGAACCTGGGCAGATGCACGTTGCTATGTTTACGCGCAAAGGTGAAGTGCCGTTCGGAGTTCATGTTGCCGGGGCCATCCCCCCGGGATTTGGTATCGAGCGTCTAGCAAAAGAGGTGTGTGGTGTCCCCCCCGGAACCGAAGATTTCACCAAACTGACCGTCAAAATCCATGAGGAACTGGATCGATTTGACGGTGAGGTGCTGCGGCAGTTACAAACGAAGCGTCCCGACCTTGCCGATATTGATGTCCCCACTATGCGTGCTGACATGCATGCCACCATGATGGGTGCCTTGCAAGAATTCGCTGAAAAAAAGGGAATTCCCGGCGCTTCCTTTACCAGCTTCAAACAATTCTTTGATGCAGCGAAGGACCAAGACATAGAGTTGAATCCATTTACCTACATGGATGAATTCAAGGAAAGACTGTTTAAAAAAAGCTCCATGGTGAAGGATATCACGGGTATCGCTCAAGAGCAGGCTGGCCTTCCGGGGCCTGATGGCAAAAGCCATCTCGATAGAATGACCTCCATATTGAGTGGTTATGGCGCACGGGCCGTTATGTACGACGCGGTCACTCTTGCTGCAGCGCATACTGTCGAAAAGAGCCCGGAACTTGCGGCGCATTTTGCAGAGACGGATGGGACGCGTAACGTAACGCAGGCTAAAGTCACCAGCCTACGTGAATCAAACCCGGACCTTTACAGGGAATTCAGTAACGGTATCAGAGCTGAACTCAGTCGAGACGGCGGCGCTCTGGCTATTGCGGCGCCGCATAGAGATTCCACGGTGTCCGCAAGGGAACCAACGACTACTACATCTTCTTCCACCAACACCCAAGAGCGCGGCCAAAAGAGGTCTGCAACCGAGGCCGGTCTTGCGGAAGGGCCGGAGTACGGCGCCAAGCGGCAAACTTACCGAACCCTAGGCGCTGGCGATCCCGTGTCAGTTCGCACCGAGGGGTCAACACGTGCGGCGTTGGCGGCGTTGAACCACGAACGCGATAGAGATAGAGATAGATCGCCAGTGCGCTGATCCGCTCTGTGGTGGTCACATTGCAAATGAGGTGACTGCAGAAATATCAAAATGTCGATCTACGTCCACGATGACCTTTCAAAGCCTGCATCAACTCGTGCCGCGACACGAATTCTGGGAGCCGAACGCGCCTCCGCAGAATGCTCGTCGACTGCTATTGTAAGGCTCGCCGAGCGACATTGCCTTTCTCATGAGAACCCCGCACGCGCTCAATAGGCGGCGCGTGTAGGATATCGCAGCCTCAACTCGCTACGGCACCAATTGAGAACTCGCGTTACGGTATTACGGTACCGACGGGGCAAAGCGGTCACCACCAAATGTATAGTCCAGCGAGCCATGGTAAGACGGCCATGTCTGAATGCCGAGGCTAAACGCCTCGGCCAGTCACACCTTCAGCCCACGGAGCAGACGCTCCAGATTTCGCTCCCCGTCCTTGGTCTGCGCACCGGCCTTCAGCCCGCCCCGGATCAGCTTTTCGGCCGCGGGGCGTTCAAAGAGGCCCGCCCAAGCGTCGTGCTCGTGGCGGAATCCTTCCCGCAGGTCGACCGGTGGCACAGCCTTTTTGGCTGCGGCGATGACGCCTTCGGGCAAGGCGGCAATGTTGCGCGCCAACCGATCGACGAAACTGTCGAGTTGGGCCGCAGGCAGTGCCCGGTTGATCCATCCGTAACGTTCTGCGCTCGCCGCATCGATGAGATCGGCGCCGAGGATCACTTCAAGAGCTCGGCCACGCGTCATCCGGCTGGACAGATACTGGGTGGCGCCACCGCCGGGCGTGATGCCCATCAAAGCCTCGCATTGGGCAAGTCCCGCCTGGCCTTGCGCGGCAAACGCCATGTCGGCCGCCGCGACGAACTCCGCTCCGCCGCCCCGCGCCAGCCCGGCGAGCTTGACGATCGTCACTTGCGGCTGTTCCCGCAGAAGCTCGCCAAACGCCTGGAACGGATTGAGGCCTTCCGGAGCCTCGCGAACAAAATCGTCGAAGGCATGCGGCTCATCGATCAATGTCATGTCGACATGGGCGATGAAGAATTCCGGATCCGCGCTCTCAAAAACCAGTACGCGGGTGTCTGGATCATCGCGAACGGAGAGAAGAAAGCGGCGAATCTCGCTCATCAAAGGCACATCGAGGACGTTTACCGGCGGATTGTCGATGGTGATCGTCGCAACGCCGTCTGTCCGGGAAATTCGAAGCCGGCCGAAATCTGTGTTTGTCATACCTAAAATCTCTATTCTTCGGGAAACTCTGGCGCTGTATTTTGCACCATTGACCCTAAAGTATTCATCGGATACCTAGCGTCAATTACGCACCCGAAGCATCCCAGGGATGCCGGAGGATACCGATGGATGAGCCGACAAGTGAAAATGACCCGATCTACCGTGCCGACTGCCCGAGCCGCGTGATCCTCGACCAGATCGCAGACAAGTGGTCGATGATGGTGCTGGCAGTGCTCAGCGAGCCCCGGCGCTTCAACGCCATCAAGCGTCGTCTCGATGGCGTCACCCAACGCGTGCTGACCCAGACGCTGCGCAAGCTCGAGCGCAACGGCATGATAACACGCAGGGTCCTGGATGGACGCCTGCTCGGCGTCGAATATGCGCTAACGCCGCTCGGGCGATCGCTGCAAGGACCATTCTCGATCCTGTTCGATTGGACCGTCGAGAACATCGACGTGATTCAGGGCTGCCAGCGCTGCTATGACGCACTCCAAGATCAGGCCGCGGTCTGAACTGTAGCATTGAACAGCGGTTGGTGTGTGGCAAGCTCTTCCGGGTAAGATTGGCGCGACACGAGATTGCTCCCGCATCGCCCCACTGATGTCACACCGGATCCGCCAGAACGGACCGGCTCATCTTCCGCTCCATGCCCAAACGCTTTCCGCGTCACGGCCTTCCGGGTGCCTCGTGCGCCTTAAGGTCGGCTCGGCGCGCATCGGAAATCCGCATGCGTTTTTCGTTGCGGGGAAGCGGGCGAGACTGGTGGGAAACCGGTTCATACAACGGCCTAGCGCCGCCCAATAGCGCTGTTGATCTCTTTGAACCTCATACCCTACCGCTGCACAGCCTCCTCGCAACTGTCTTCCCCAGTAATGGGCGCTTGAGAAACCGGTATCGCAGCCGATCTTGCCGAAGGACAGTTGGTTGTATCGCGCTCCAATCTCACTGAACGTTTGACGGGCAAGTCCAAGCAAAAAAGCGATATCTCAATAGCTGAACTGCCCGGCGAAATTGGGTCCCTCTCGCGACGTCCAAACGAATGCGTACCCGTTAAATTCGCTTCAACTGAAACTTTATTCCGGTGGCTGCCGAATAGATTTGGTCAGCAAAAATGCGCAAGATTGGCATTTTCTAATATTGGAGGTAGCAAGTGGAAAATGAGATAGAAACACGCTGGAAAGGTGCCATACGACGGCTCGGACGTACCCCTGGGCGAGATGCCGAAACTGACGCGGTTCCCCCGGAACGTTTCCAACACGTTTCGCGGTCGCATCACAAAGAAGGATGGGTTTTATTTTCCCGCCATATGCTAAAAACGACACTTCCGGTGTATACCGAACTCGCTGTCCCTGGAGGAAACAGCGTCTTGTTGCTGAGCGAGTACGCGTTCAATGCGCGACAACTAGACGCAATCGGAAACAATATCGCCCGCGCACGAGACTATGCACAAAAGGCTGCTACGTTAAAGCCAAGTGACAATAAAACATTGACGCTGCTAAAGCACCACTTCAAGTTTGATTACGATCCAGACGAATTTCCATCCTCTAATATTACCTATATTCATAATAATCTCCAGCTTATATCGGAAGGCCTGAGCGGTCCAAATGTCACTATCAAGCTGCACGATAGTTTTTCGGATGATGGCCCAGAATATCGTATCGACGGACTCGCCAAGAAAGCCTACCAAACAGGCGGTAGAGAAGCGCCTAAAGTTAGAATGCGATTGGCGACGCGGGTAGCATTATCTCCGGAAGAGGGACCTAGGGTCATCATTCACGAAGGAGGGCATAATGCTGCGGGCCTCGACGATCACGGCGAGCGGGGATATGTTTGGGCATTAGCGGCAACAAAAGAAGGGCAACCATTGTTTTATCGTAAAGGGGGCCTAACTTCCGAAGAAGCTTTCAAAAACGCTGATAGCTACGCTGCATTTTGTTGCGACCTGCAGAGATGCCCACCCACGATCATGTTGACTTCTCCTTCGACTGAAAAACTGCAGTTCCCGCCGAAAGGGGCCGAGGAAAGGTTCAGCGACGGGACACACGAACCGTCCGGCGAGCCAGTCAAAACTACGAACCCAACTTTGGTGTCAAAGAGCTCGAGTTTGTCGAGCGCGAATGGCAGATCTCAAAGTCTTGACGATCGGCCTCGGTCCCCCTTGGTTCGATGAGCATTCGGAAAAGAGCAGACGTTATACTCCTCTACCACTTACAAAGCCCCTGAACCGCACCTCTAAGAGGCGGTCGCCTGACTTTCGGGCGGTACCAAGGCATTTACAATCCGGACGCGCAGGCCATGTTTCGGTGCTCATAAAATTCCGGGAAACGTTTGATCTCCTCAGGTAAATCGGCAATTTCCAATCCAGCGAGGTATTCTTTGCGAGCACGTGCATCTGGCTTATCCAGAGCATACCACTCGTGCGGAATTCTCCGACGCTTTTGATTGTTGATGGAACCTTCTAGCAGTTGGAGGTTTGGCAACAGGTTATGCGGAAGGGCCTCGTATACGCCAGCCTTACGGAGCTGTGCATCGGTGAAACGTCGCTGCGGATAAATGTGATCCACGTGGAAGTGCCGGGTGAGATCGAATCCCGGAAGGATAAGGGATAGCAAAGCGAACGTTCGGGCGTCGCCATAGGCCACCTCGGACAGCGCATCGATTTCGACGTCTGTGAACGCCAGCGACTCCCCGCGAAGCGCCATCACCGCCCCGAGCTGGGTGACGAAGCCTTCAAAGAAGGTGAATTAGGTTTCGACCGTAAAATGTGCGAATAGAACCACATCATATGCGGCCGGACCGCAACCGTCAGCGTTCGACCACTTACATGAGAACAGCTTGGCTCAGGTCAGAAGGCCGGATCTGCGCGTCACGCCCGGTCCGTTCGGCGTCGAGCTTGCCGTTGAGGAAACGGTGGATTTCCGGTAACCGCGCGTCGAACTGATAGCAGTTTCGTCGGATAGCCGATCCGCGTGAGGGCGCGAGGCTCGGTCTTGTCTAAATAGATATGGCGCTCCTCGACGCCTACCTGGTCCAGGCACTGCGCTGCAGATCGGGTGGCTGGCGCCCGTCCCGCTCGTAATTTGTCGCAACGGCATCTTGCTCGATGAGCTTCGAATAAACGAATGGAGCCTCACAGGCCGTGGCTTTCCCGACGCACGGATTCCATCAGGGCCGCTCGCGCCTCGTTTGCAACTGCCCTAGTTTCTCGACTTTTTGCTCGCTGCTCGATGATCCCGTCATTCCCAGCCCGCTTCAAACTCTTGCCGCGATCAAATTCGCGTATGCTTGCATCAAGCATCTCGCCAAGATCCGGGCGATTACGCCTTATGTCTTCAAGTGGGCGATTGTGTTCTGGCAGCAGGTGATCATGCGCCCTCGCAATGGCCCCAGCTGCGGCGCCCCGAGTGATAGTGTTTGGTGCGCCTTTCTCTCCGAAAATAGTAATGGCTTCGTGAATGAGGGATGATCGATCTTCAGGATTTTCTAGATCACCAATACATGACGTCCGGGCGGTTAAGTCGAGGCCGCGGGCCTCGTCCGCATTTCTCAAAACACGCCCGAAGACCTCTTGCTCCTCTCGTTCGGTCAGCAGGCGTTGCGCCGTCGAGGCTTTTACCTTCGGATTTGCCGCGATGGTCCCGGGCAGCGTCTCGTGCCAAATCAGTTGCTCCCTCCAGCCCGCGCTCAGGGCCCGCGCGATGGCGGGGTCTTCCAGCCGTACGTTGCGCGCGGCTTCCAGTGCTGCCCCCGGCTGCCCGTCATCGACACGGCTGTTGTATAATACGGCACCCTCCCGGTTGAAAAGGCGGATCGGGACACGCGTTTCGTGGTGGATCATATCCAGACTGGCCGGCAGCTTGTCGTAGATTTCATCGGATATGGCGGCGGGGATATGGCGGCCGAAGCCGTGTTGATCCAATGATTTGCTGAAGCGGTGATCAACACCCCAGTCGCTTTCTAGCTTGTGCGCCGCAATGGCCATGACATCAACGTCGTAGTCGTTACCCTGCAAGTACTGGATTAGTGCAGATGCGTTTTCCACGTCGCTCAATGTGGAGTCGTAAATCAGGTCCCTTTTCTCCTCTACCGTGGCACCGAGCAGTTCGTAGGCTCGATCGACGGCGTCGTAGTGGGTCTGGCCTGACCAGGTATACGGGTAATCGGCCCGGATCGCGGCAACGTCAGGGTCGGAATCGTGGAAATCGTCTGGATCAATCTTGCGAAAACCGTTGGCCAACTCACGCTCGGCTCTGCGTGCTAGCCCACCTTTTCCGGCACCAGATTGGCCCGCCAAGAGGATCGCCCTTGGCCGCCTGGCCTGGCTGAGGCCGCTATCTGGGTTGATCTCCTCTGCAGAAACCTCGGCCTGAACGGTCGGATCGAGTTCAGTGTCGGAGGTGTTCATTCGAATAGCCCCCTGTTCGTCTGGAAGTAATCCCAGAGATCGTCCATCAACCCTAGCCGCATACCTCCATTACCCGAGCGCGCGCGAAACATGACCGACCCCTTGGCCTTCGCCCGCTCAATGGCCGCTGGATCGCCCGCGCTCTCAGCGGCCTGGAGCTCTTCCCCGGCTTCGGCGATGAATTCTTCAAGTGCGCCTTCGAGCGCCCAGATGGCCTCGTCGAAAGGCATCAGCCTGATTTTTGGTGTTGCGAATTCTTCTAATGCTTCTTGCAAGCGATCGAGATGCGTCGGGTAGTCCTTGAGCATCTCCCGCAATGTCTGGGGAACAGATGGAGGGGCAAGGGGGGGCATGGGGTACTCCATACTGCATGGTGCGCGAATGAGCCAAGCTTGGCGATTGGTCCGTGTGTTGTCGGCCCTTGGCCGCAAGATTTTTTGTGACAATATCTGACGCACGGCATCGGTTAAACCAATGTCGCATTTCATTTGTCATACCCAAAAGCGCTTCTGAGCTCGACTTTATACAAAATTCTTTGGGAAATCCTGCCATATGGCTTTTCGGCTGCACTCTGGCAGCGCTCGAACCGAGCGGCGCGTGGCACGGCATTGTCACAGGCAAACGAGTGTACTCCGACCGTCTTTTCGTCGGCGCGGCCGCAGCCCCAAATTGCAAAGCCAGCAATTGCGGAAGAAACCCGTTTGGGTTGCGTTCGTGCATCGAGCGTATAGAATCGACCAACCGTTCTGATTTGAAAGCACACCCAAGACGATGATGAAGACAAGCCTCGATCACCTGCCGGAGACGAAGCGCCAGCAGCTTGCCCGAGCGCTCGACATCCTGCGCGAAGAGTTCGAGGATGCGCTGGCGGCAGGGGAGGCGGAGTTCAAGAAAAAGGGCCGAATCCTCAAGGTCATTTTGTTCGGCTCATACGGGCGTGGTGACTGGGTCGACGAGGAGCACACCGGCAAGGGCTATCGCTCCGACTACGATATTCTCGTCGTCGTCAACAATCGCAAACTGACCAACTTTACGACCTACTGGAACAACGCCGCCGACCGGCTGTTGAGCGACCGGTTGCTGAAGGGCATGCAGGTTTCGTTCATCGTGCATTCCAGGCGCGAGGTGAATGACGAGTTGAAACGCGGCAACGGGTTCTTCTGCGATATTCGCCGGCAAGGCATCGTGCTTTATGAGCTCGACAGCGAGCCACTGGCTGAGCCAAGGCCGATCAATACCGCACTACAGCTCGAGATCGCGCGCGACAATTATGAAAGCCGGTTTCCGCATGCTACAGGCTTCCTTGACACCGCCCAGTATTCGATAAGCAAAAGCCGCGGCAACGAGGCTGCGTTTCTCATCCATCAAGCGATCGAACACGCCTATTCAACCGTGCTTCTCGTCCTGAAGAATTACGGCCCACCGACACACAATCTGCGTTCGTTGCGTGGTTTCGCAGAGGAACTGGATAGACGGCTGACAGAGGCCTGGCCCCAGGATCGGCAGCGCTACGTCGCCTGGTTCAACACAATCAACGAAGCTTATGTGAAGGCGCGGTATTCGAAACACTATCAGATCAGCGACGAGGCCCTTGCTTTCCTGATCGAGCGAACAACTGTCCTCCACGGCCTTGTCAAGTTGGTCTGTGAGGAACACCTTTCCCGACTGGGCAACGACAGTAACGATCTGGATCGGGACTAAGCATAAGCCGATCTTCGCTTGAGCGCATTGGGGCACTTGGCGTGCCGACCCGCGGAATAAGACGTCGATGTAAAGTGGCTGCCAGCGGTCAATTGACGTTGACCGGCTTGCAACCCATGAATTTCTTGCCGTAAATGGCGCGTCTGTGAAGTCGAACGCTCAGACAGAAGGCCCCAGATCATCCTCGTCGGTCACCGGTAATCTTTCCATATAGTTGAGCTTGAACAACCCGACCCGGCCGAAAAAACACGGATGGCCGCCGTCCTGCTGCACCCTTCCCCGGGGGAAGTCATCCTGAACCTGATCTCCATTAAAGATGGCATCCGGAAGTTTTGGAACGGAAATCCCGAGCCGATAGGAACTTACGAGTGCACGTATTTACTTTTGAACGTTTACACAGACTTACAAAGATTACGTCCGGCTTATATCCTGCCCCACTGCCATATGACTAATCCTGCCGCATAGGACGCCATGCTCCCTCGCGAGACCACTCTTGCTTCAGTTGCCTTACGTCGGAGTGACCGGCCGCCAAGCCCTCGCAACAGTTCTGAGCGCATGCCCGGCCTCACGCATTTGCAAATACGAGGTCGCTTAAGACCATGTCAGCCAATCACCACGCCACCTGACACGGAGATTGCTCATGCGATGGAGCGACACGTCAGCTTGAAACCGGATGACGCTCCTTCCGGCCCCTTGGCGGCACCATTGAACCACCGCCTTTGGGGCTGTGCTCTTGGCACGAAAAAGAATAGGCGAGGATCGGAAGCAACGTCCAATCGCAACGCTGCGCCCCCTCCGAATGCGGGGCCCCTGTTTCGGCCGCTCCGGAAATTGGCTCAGCCGTGACGCGTCAGCTGAACATAGCATCGCCGATCCAAAACTTGGATTTGTCAACACGGAGGAAAGACCCTCCGGCAAGAAAAGTCTATAAAACCGGATTGCCCACCACCTGAGAAACTCCATCTCACAGAAGACCACGCAAACGCACAGGCACAACTCTTACGCATTCCTTGCTTTCCTGACCTAACTTCATCGCCTCGCATCCAGCAAAACTCGCCAGCATGAGCTCTTCAGATAATCCAACGATGGCGCAAAGCGTCGAAGACGAAATCCGCTTCATCAACGACAAGTTGGCCGCGCTTTCCGCGACCCGCAAGCGTAGCGCCCTATATGCTTACCGGGCCCCTCTGGAGGCGCTCCGAATTCGTCTGAGACAAATTAAGGGGGCACCATCCCTGATGACGGTCGTCACCGCACAGGGTCCTGCGCGCGGCGACACCATCATTCAGCAAGTCAGAACGTACCTTGAAAGCAAGGGTGAGACCGCTGCAGCAATTCACCTCGAAGCGGCAGTCGACGCGCTCCGAGGCCTGGCCGTCAGCCAGCAGCTGCAAGAGGACCGCCACGTCATGGACAACCTGTTAGACAAATACCGCCACCTGACCCCTAAAACAAAGCAGACTTACAGACACGCTCTACTCGATTTCTTGGATTTCCGGAGCATTCAGGATCAGGTCGAACCCCTCACACAGACCCTCGCCGCAGGAGGCGATGCGAGAAATATCCCGCTCGTGAAGGAGTGCATAACCTACTTTGGTCAAAAGCAGCAGGAGGCTATTGCACGAAATCTTCCTCCGGCATTCGAACTTGTCCGAAAGTATCACCCCGACTACAAAGTCCCCTGGAATTCGTCCAGATGCTACATCAAACTTGTGGTGACCGCGAACCACGAAATAGCCGATAGAACCAAAGACACGCATATCGTTGCTCTGAACGCGCTTGAAGAGCATCTGCCGCAAATTGATGTGGCAGCAAAGTTCATGGAGGTCGTCACCGGCTCTACGTACCCCGAAAAGACCCTGCAGGATTGCGAAGACTACTTTGCTCGGAAGAAGATGAAAATCGCTCGCAAACACCTCACTCCAGCACTCGAACGTGTCCGACGTGTCAACAACCCGCAGGTGAAAGCGGCCTACAGCTTCATCGGCTCGCAACTAGACCGCTACAACACCTGCCTCGTTGGCGAAAGAGAAGAAATCGAGATCGTTTTGACGGAGGTTGCCATGTGGCTGCTCCAAAATCGTGATGCCCGATCCCTCAAAGACGTCATCACCGGAATAGGCCAGGAGGGAACAATCTCGCGGGCGGAAGATGATATGGTCCTGAAAGCGTGCGAGCAGCATCTTCAGCGCCCCAATAAGAAGAAAGCTCTGGCATGTCTCTTCCCGGTTATCAACTTCATTCGCGGGCACAGCAGAAGCCTGGCTCCACCGAACGACATGGCGGTCGATGAGGCCACCCCGGCAATCGACGGCCTGCCCGAACCGGGCCCATCAGAGGTCAACAACGATCCCGGCAGCACGGAGGAAATGATCCGTCGCTTGATCACCTACCTTCTACGCCTCACCACCGATGAAGAAAAGCTCATTTGTGAGACGGTTTTGACGGCGCTTGCGACGTGGCTGGGACAAAATCCTGACCTCCCAACCTTCGGCCGGTTCATCGCCGTAACAGTCCAGGGGCAGGACCCGCTCTCGCAAGATGGTCTGGAGGAAGAAGACCCGCTCCTGTATGGGGGCCCGGCAGAAAACGACTGGATCCTTATCATGTGCAGAGAGCATCTGTTTGCGACCAGCCAGACGCTCGCTTACGATCATATTTTCGGGGTATTCGACTACTTACGCGGGCACAGCGACCGCACCAGCGAGATCAAAGCGACCTTCGACCTGGGTGGTGGAACCTACTACAGGGCTTGGATCGACGCGGTCCTCCCAAAGCTCGGAGCCTTTGTACAAGCAAACATCTCCTCCGAGACCGGCGTCGTTGTCTATGATCAACAAGGCACATGTATCGCTGCCCCACCGACTGAGAATTCCACGCCCCTTGTCCTAAGGTGCGACGAGCATCGCCATTTCGATATGCTCCAGCCCCCAAGCGAATTCAACGCATCGGAACGGATTATCCTCCCAAGCGACCACACAGCGATCTCGGCTGACGGTTACCAATACGAAACAGAAAATGATCAGGGTCGTATTTCTCTATTCATTTGCCTGGCAGAATACAACGCGCGCGGGGTCTTCACGCGCCACTCCGGTCGTGGACTGCTTGATCCCGAAGCAGGTCCTGACGAGATCCTTGCTCGTTTCGACAGTTGGATGACAATCTTCCATCCTGACCTGAGATCGCAACTGAATGCCGCTGCGGATCTCGCTTGGCTCAAGACCGTAACCACAATGCTTTGG
>NZ_PVZR01000046.1:0-13678 GCF_003024455.1 Ensifer sp. NM-2 | reverse complement strand
AAATTAACCCCACCCCATCCTCGCTTCGCTCGGACAACAAACGCGGGGCGCTTGCCTGCCGACTTCCAGCCCAATCTGGTTTTCGCCGTCGAACTCGGTTTCGATCGCTCCCAAGCCATGACCGAGTTCGACAAGTTCCGGGACTACTGGAACGCCAAAGCCGGGAAGGACGCCACCAAGCTCGATTGGCCGGCGACTTGGCGCAATTGGCTGCGCAACGCTGCCAAGCCCCGCAATCGTCCTCATCAGCAAGCCCCGCCACGGGAAACCGAGCATGCCCGCCTCGCGACGCGCGAAAGAAGCGAACCGCAAGCAATTGCAGGAAGAATTCCCACGGTCGACAGTCGTTCGGGTAGCCCCGAGCATCGCCTTGTCGGGGCATGCTCGCGTCCGTTCTCGATGTCACCGGACGCAATACGGTCAAAGCTGTGGTCGAATATCTAAGAGGGCTTGTTCACGTCGATCTACCGCTTGAACCAATCGACAAAGCGCTTAGAATCAATGAAATCTTTGGTGATTTACAGGCTGTTTTGATTGCGAACCTCGATTAGAGGGAAACTCGCCGGGCCTTAGGGAGGATGTCACCGCCTCCCGCCATAGCCTAATATTGCCTGAATTTCGGTGCTGACACCTTGCGGAAAGGGACAGGGACGCCATAGCTAGTCCAATGAGCATCGCCGCAGCCCACTATGAAATCTTCTTCAAGGAAATCGCCGAGAGCAGGCTCGTTTGGACCATACGTGACGACGCGGGCTTTCCAACTTCGACAAACCAATCAAACGAAGCCGCCATGCCTTTCTGGTCGTCAGAAACTCGGGCTCGGCTCACTATTGAGACTGTTGCGTCCTATCGCGACTTTACGCCACACCAGCTTACCTTGGAGGTGTTTCGCGATCGCTGGTTGGTAGGGTTGGAAAAGGATGCCCTTTAGGGTTGGCATAAACTGGAGCGGTGAGCGTGCGACTGGCTTCGATGTAGCGCCCGCCGACGCTCGCAGAAGGCTTGCATCCGGCTCGTAGAAGAAATACATCCAAAATCAGGGGCCAAGCCGCCCTTTCTCGCGCCCGGTAGGACCTCCAGGAAGCGTCCATATTGAAGCGTTGGTTCGTTTAAATGGGTGCGCTTTGAAGTTTGTGCCGGGAATTGCCTTCGCTGTCGGAGCTCTTTTGCTTTTTTCGTCTTGCAGTGAGACCGGCTCATCGCAGACGACCAGTAATCTCCCGAAGGTCCAAACGATAGCAAAAGCAAAGGCGCAGCCGAAGCTCAAAAGAACCCGAAAGAGTAGGGCGATGGCGATAGCCGAGGCAAAGGCGCTTTCTGAAGCGCGCAGCCCACGGCAGTGCAAGACACCCAAAAAGGAATGCGGCTACGGCGCGGGTCCTGCCGGAGAAATATGCTCATGCTGGTCGGCAGAGGGTGCGCCCGAACTTGGTGTCACGGTCAAGTGACACGCCCCGGCCTTTAATCTCAATTCGTTCCTACTCACCACGCGTAGACTTGCGCTGTATGTCCTGTGGATGTTCGCTGCTCGTTCTCCGTCTTAGATTAAATTCCGTCGCGCTCACGTGCGGCTACGAACTCGATCGCGTCCCCGACTGTCACGAGCTGTCCCATTAACTCGGTTGTGATGAATACTCCGAACTCTTCTTCGATCATCATCGACAGTTGCGAAATCTTCAGGGCATCTGCTCCTAGATCGTCGACAATCGAAGCGTCGTCTGGAAGGTCAGTAACTTTGACATCTAACACTTCGATGAAGATCATTTTCATGCGGGTGGCAACATCGGTTCTTGTGATCTTCATAGGGCTGGCTCCGATGCGTTCTATTAAACCTTCTTCTGGTTTTCAGCTAAGGCGTTTGCCTTCTCTCACGAGGTGCCCGCTTCCTTGATGATCTTGCGGGCCTGGCATTCGGTGAGGCCGTGCTTCCGCTTGAAGTAGTTCAATTCGTAGGCCTGTCCGGCGGCGACGCGGCCGCGATCCCGGCCAACGTTTTTCTTGTCGTCTGCCATTGGGTTCCTCCTTGTGTGTGGCCAAACACCACCGCGAGAGCCCCAGGTATGTTCCAAGTTCTGTCGGAGTAGAGCAGCCCGGTGGCTCGCCAGCTCAGAAAGCTGGACGTCGCAGGTTCGAATTTTGCCGCCGCAACCGATTAATGCGCGGTGACTCTGGAGGCATCCGCGCCTTCACCCTGTCCGAGAAATTTCAGCAAGGCTGATAGCAAGGTTTCCGCCATTACCCGGTCGAGCGTGACCTCAATGACCTCGTCGTCCTCGGCCATCAACTCGAGGCGACCGACGAGCGGGTCAGTAGAGACCAAGTCAATATCCTTGCCCTGGTATTCAGCTTCAAGCACGGTCCAGTTGTACTGCATCGCCATCTCTCCTTCGGATTCACGGAACGATGAAACGCCATCGAGACGCGAGGTCTCACTTCAGCAGAAAGGAACCAGAATGCGCTTCCTTAGCTTCTCACATCACCACGGATTCCACCACTTGTTCGTGATCGCGGACATCTTCGCGGCGGTCGCGACGATCGTCGCATTCTTCGCACTCGCCGTCATCCGGTACGGCGCCGGTCGCACATGGCTTCGCAGCCTGGGCACGACCGCCTATCGCAAGATTGTCGATCTCCGGCCAGTCTACCGCGAGAGCTATGACAGCCACGGCCTCAGCCTCGAACCGGATCGAATGCGAACCTGATCCCGCTTGCCGGAAAGGAAGAGCTGGGCTTAATCGCCGGCTCTGCCGAACCCCTGCAAACCGTCAAGTCGGTTGACTGTAGCGCCGAGCGCGCTGACTGCCTCCATTGTGATCGCTAGGCTCTGCATGATCAGAGAAAGATCGTGATCTTGATCCGGGTGAGCCAATTCGAGTGAACGCGTGCGAAGCTGCTGACTAACAGCGTTCAGTCGCTCGATGATATCCTCGCTCATTCAAACCTCCCGAGGTGTTGCGCCTGTAATGAAAAGGCGCGCGACAAACAAAGGTTCCAGGCTCTCGCGAAAGGCAAATATGATCGTGCCTGAAACAATGTTCGGGGATGACTTCAAATCGTTCGTTCCGGCGGCTGATGTCGGTGAATGGGTCGAAGCGACATTCTTCGACTCTTCATCGCCGGTTGCCAATCCGGAACACGAGCATCTTGCCAACGCCCACATCGGCTATCTCTGGACCGTGGTTGAGAACAATCGCAAGGGTAAGCGGGTGATAGGCCAGTGTGAGACCGGCTTACCGCAGGGCACGATGGGCAAGTGGTCACGGGCCCGGGCAGAGATGCAGGTAATGCAGTGGTTCGGCCACGTCCCTGATTTCATCATCACGCTGGACGCCGATTACTGTCGAGAGTGCGGAGACGCCGAGTTCATGGCGCTGGTCGAGCACGAGCTCTATCATGCCGCCCAAGATGTCGATGCTTTCGGCGCGCCAAAGTTCAGCCGATCGAAAGGCCGCCCGGTGTTCGTCATCCGTGGCCACGATGTCGAAGAGTTCGTCGGCGTCGTCCGTCGCTATGGGGCAGATGCTGCCGGCGTCTGCGCCATGGTTGACGCTGCCAACAGAAACCCGAGATCGCCAGAGTGCAGATCGCACACGTATGTGGCACGTGTCAGCTAAGGGTGGCCTAGCCCATATCGAAAGCGGTCAGCTCTTCCATTGCTGCTCGCCCCTCGGCCTTCGCTCGGATACGAGCCCCAACCATGCGGCCTGATCGGATAGGCTTGCCGCCATCTAATAGGACCTGCCACTCCCACTGGTGCTGCCCGCGTCCAGTAAGCTGCAGTTTCAGTCTATCGGCGCTGTATCGTTCCAATTGCCGCTCCTTTCACGGGACTTTGACGGATCAATGGCCAAACCAAAATTCTCCGATGAGGTCAAGACCTACATCAGGCGCTGGCTTGCTTCGATAGCCCGTCGGTCGTTGCCGCGGCAGTCAAGAAGGACTTCGGCCTCGATGTGAGCCGACAGCTCGTCGAGAGCCACGACCCGAACAAGAAAGCTGCCTCGGGCCTGGCGTCCAAGTGGCGCGCTTTGATCGAGGAGACCCGCAAGACGTTCCTTGAGGCCACGGCCACCATCGCCATCAGCCACCGCGCAGTTCGGCTGTGGGCTCTACAGCGCATGGCCGACAAGATGGAGCAGGCAGCCAACGAACTAGGGGACAGCTACACGAACCGGCGAGCAATCACCGGTCCAGACGGTGGCCCTGTAGAGGTGCGTAACGGTCTCTCCTGACCGTGCCTTCCCGCCTATCAACTATCGCATATTTCCCTGAAAGCAAAAGAGCTTAACACCATGAACCGACGCATCAACGCGGCGGGCTTCCGGAAATCTACAGGGAAGGCCGCTTTTTTGCGCCTAAAACTCGCGAGGCCAGCTATGGCTTCATCAGGATTTTGAGTGCTTGGATATCGTGAATCCGCTTTGATAGAAGTTGATGGGCATCGGTGCGCTCGGCGTGACCGGCATTGCGGCGATGGCGCTCGGTGTCAGCTTCGCCGAAGCCATACGGCGAATCGTGTTGATTATAATCGGAAAGGTTTAAACCCATCGAGCGTCTCGCCATTCTTAGTTTAAGCGCGTAGATTAGTTTCATTGCCAAATTCTCGCGGCCTTCCGTTCCGCAACTTTGCAGGGAAGGCCGCTTTTTGCGCCAAAAACTCGCGAGGCCAGCTAGGGCTTCATCAAAAGTTTGAGCGCTTGGATATCGTGAATCCCGCTTTGATAGAAACGGATAAGGTCTGCAGCAAGCGTGTCGGCTCGCTCGCTGCCTGGCGACAGATTCAATTCTTCCAGCAGATCATGAAAGACGCTCGCAATCTTTGCGAACTCGTCAGGGAGTATAATCTCGTATCGAGATGCAATCACCATAGCCCTAATCCCAGCCGGCCACGGGGGAACAGGGCCGACGTTTGCCCGACATCGAGTATGCGCCGTTGCTGGGGGATTACACTGGAAATCGTGGGAGAAACGGCAATCAGCTTCCGGAGGTGAAACCTGGGCGGCGAGTTTGCGCGCATTTTCTCAGGAACATGTCTTTTCTAAACAGCGATGAATAGCCTTCTTCGTCGCGACTTCCTCGTGTGACCAACCAGACAGTTGCGCTCGATCGGCAAGCGATAGGAATTCGCCCTCCAACGCCTCCTGGCAAAGGAGGTCGCGATCTGGGTGGTATTTTGGATGCTTCGGCGCAGGAATTTTCCGCATGGCGTGTCCTCCTGCCGAAGATGGTAGGGCGCACTCCGCGTTCTGCAAGGCTCCGCTAATTTAACGATTCGCCTTCGATCTTGACGCGCCGTCCGTCCAGCCGCGCCGATAGGCCTCGTCGAGCACGTCGCGCCACATGTCGTCGTCGACCCCGTTTACCCAATTGGCTTGAGCAAGCAGGAAGACGACCACAAAGCAAAACCTCGCGCAGCCGGGCCAGCGGATCGACTCCGGCCTATTTCTTAGGTCCGCAAATCAACGGTCGAAGCTCTTGCACGATCACGCCTGCCTTGGGCGATAGCATCGCGCCGATCCAATTGTCGGAAAATGTTCCAGCCTCATCGACAGGTGAAAGCCAAACCACTTCGTTTGTCGCGAGTTCGATTTTCACCTCACTGCCGATCGGACTGCCGGCGACGGTCTGGACGTAGTGGCGCTTGATCGGATGGTCGTTTCCCGCCTCATCGATCAGTCGGTTCTCGCTATAGTGTACCGCGATTTCGCCGATCTCCCCGCTCGACTTGCAATCGATCAGCCGCTCGCACCGAATGACCGAGGTGAAAGCGCAGGTCCAGGTGAGGCCGCTACGCCACATCGGATTGTCCCCCGCACTTGCGGTGGTCGCCGCAAGGAGCAGTGCCGCAGCCAACGGTTTCTTCAGGATTGTCTCATCCCCCTTTGGTCCGAACGCATAGTTCGAAGCGAAAACGTGGGAAGATGATAAACTATAATTTATAATTCGTGCAATGACTCCGTGACCTGAACGATATCAGGTTGGCCAATCAAAGTTCAGATGTCGCTGGATTTCACGCCCATCATCAACTCTTGCAAAGGAACCTTTAGGTTCGTGCTAATCCGCGTAATGACCTGCAATGAAGGGTTGGCTGTCCCATTAAGGATTCCAAAATAGTAAGGATTGGTAATCTCACAGAGACGAGCCATATCTTTTTTAGCCAGCCCGCGCTTTTCCCGCTCGCGCTCCATGACCATCGCCATGTTTCGCAGGATCATCGTCCCAAGGTCTGTGTCGGGCTTCTTACGCTTGCTCGTCACCATAGGATAAACTATAATTTACTCGTTGCTAGGTTTGAATGAGATATCGGCCGATGTTTGCCAAAGGTAAGTCTGTAACCGTCCTCGTCGCAGTGTTTCTGACGACCGCCGCGCTTCCCACCCCCGCTTCTGCGAGCGAATGGGGTTGCGAAGTCTTGCTGTGCGCGTCGTCTTCCAATCCCTCTTGGCGCGGTGTTCCCGCCTGCCATCCGCCGATGGCTCGCCTCATCTCCGCGATGAAGAAGCCGGGATTCAATTGGCCGACCTGCCCCGAAGGGGGAACGGGATCGCCAGGCTACGAGAGATATGCGGAATGCCCGGAAGGCTATCAGGTGAGGAGCAGAAGGGACGGCGACGGCTTCCCCGGGAAGGGCGACCTGTGCGTCAAGGCAGTCAATATTTGCCAAGGCAATGCGCACGGTCTTTACAACTCTGATCGGCAGCGGCGCTGCATACAATCGGTCTCCATTTCTCGGCCTCTCCGGTCAGAGCCCTACTTCTTCGACATCAAGAATGATACTTCTGGCAAAACCGAGCGGCATTGGTTCGGCTTGCACAAGTAAACGGATTCGAGCGGGTAAGGAAGGTTTATTCCATGCGATGTGTCAACCGCCACACCCTTCTCGGCCAGGTCTTGAAAGTGAACATTTGCCACCAATCGGGAATGGGTTGCCACCTGGCGACAGCAAGTCGGCGACCGCCTGATTCCAGGTTACGATCCTCGACAATAAGCAGGCCGAGTGGATCAAGGAACAGGTCTCGTCTATGTCGCTCCCGGATCTCGAATGCCAGCTACGAGCGGGACGGTGAACAGGTTTACACCATCGACGTCATCGCGCAGCATCTTCAACCCGCTTTCGGAGAGCAGGGCTCACAACCATCAATAAAACTCTTGGGCGACTTGTCCCTCTGAGCCACCGCCCGTTCCGGTCGGCCGCGCTCGATGCCGCCGGCACGAAGCCTGCCTTAGGCTGTCTCCGCCGATTGCGGTAACGATCGCTTGTCCAGTCGGGTGCTTCGCGCCCGTATAGGAAGCCCGTTCCGGGCCACATTTTTGTTTTCGCCCCATGACAGCGGTGCCCGAGCCGGTCAAGCGGCCCGTGAAGCCGTTGCATCTTCCGCGCCAGTCCGCCGAGGGCGGCCCCGAGAAGATGCGCCACCTTCCGCGCCACGCCGCTTGACAGTCTCGTTCCCCGCCGTGGGGCGGGCTCAAGCCCACCCCCCTCTGTCCGGGGGAATGTCAGAGGCCATTCCCCCGGAAAGACCGGGGAGGCTTCGCCCGAAAGGGGCCTCCCTTCGGGAAACGGGAAAACAGGAGGCAGACAATGAGCATCTACGCCCGAACCGCCCGCTTCGATACTGGCCGTACCCTGACCGAAACCGAAATGCGCCACATCGCACCGTCAATCTTTGCCGTGACCGCCCATGAGAGCCGGTCAGAGCGTTTCAGACCCATCCCGACCATCGAGGTATTGCGCGGCCTTATGAACGAAGGCTTCATGCCCGTCGGCGCCAAGCAGTCGCGCAGCCGCATCGAAGGCAAGGCCGATTTTACCAAGCACCTCATCCGGCTACGCCGCATCGACGACGGCAAGGTCTACAGTGTCGGGGACACCGTTTGCGAAATCCTCCTGAAAAACGCCAATGACGGAACCAGCGCCTACGAGCTGATGGCCGGGCTTTTCCGTGTCCGTTGCCTCAATTCCTTGGTGACGCAGACCGGCACCATCGATGCCATCAAGGTCCGTCATTCCGGTGACGTCCAACACAAGGTTATCGAGGGCACCTATCGCGTTCTCGGCGAGGCCGAACGCACCCTTGCCGCCCCACAGGACTGGTCGACCTTGCGGATGAACCATGAGGAGGCGAGCATTCTTGCGGATGCCGCCCATGTTCTCCGCTTTGGAGACAACGAAGGCGAGACGGCCACGCCGATCAAGGCGGAGCAGTTGCTTGTCCCCCGCCGCAACGACGACCGCGCCAACGATCTCTGGACCGTCTGGAATGTGGTTCAGGAGAACGCCATCAAGGGTGGATTGCGCGGCGTCGGCCGTGACGATCTAGGGAGGCCGCGCCGTGTGAAGTCCCGCGCCGTCAATGGGATTGATCAGGATATCAAGCTCAACAAAGCCCTTTGGCTCCTCGGCGAAAGGATGGCGGCGCTGAAGGCGTGAGCAGGCAAGTCAGGTGTGCCGCCGAAAGAGGCGGCGCATCGCCCAGCGCTCGGAAATCCGTCCGTTCGAAGGAAGCATCATGACGACCAAACTTCGCACACTCACCCCTGAAGAGCACGCCACTCTTCAGGCTTACGCGCTCGAAAACGGTCGCCGTTGGAAATCCAAACTCCGCGAGGACTGGATGAATGCTCGTACCATCGGCATCCTGCAGGCGCTTCGCAATTCGCACGGCCCTAGCTCGCTGGTGTCCTACTCCCTGACGAAGCGATCACCGCCAACCGAAGGCCGGTAGCCAGTGATCCCCGTGAGAGGGCCGACAAGCGTGTGAGCGTCCGCTTCTCTCTGTCAGGAAATATCGGGAATCCGGTCCGCGATTTTCAGGAGATAGTCGTCGATCGCCTCCTCGATGTAGCTGTTGAACTTGCGGCGCTCGACGGCCGCGAGGATCTTCAACGTCTTGTGGACCTCGGCACGAATATGGATTCCGGTGGTGACCTTTTCGGTGTCGCGAAAGCGCTTTCCGGCGATCGGATCGCGGCTTTCGCCTTTGGCAACCAGGTCGCGGAACTGGGTTCGGCCAACGGTCGGCTGTTTTGAGATGGACGCCCCCTCATCGTCGCGGCTTATCCGAGGAGGAGAGGCGGCCGGTTTTTCGCGCACGGTTGGACGCTCGCGGCCAGTCGAAATCAGCCCAAGGACGAGATTCTTGCTGTCCGATCCTTCGCTCATAGCTGAGCCTCCTTCGCGGTCGATCTATAGAGAGCGAGGAGTTCGCCAAGCAGCGTTTCCATTTCTGCGATCGCCTTCGGATCCGACCTCGCCGTGGTCTGCAGCGTTCCGGCCGCGCCAATCGATTGATAGGAGGCGCGCCGCGCTATTGGCTGGGATGCGAGGGCGACCCCACTTTCCCGCAGGATTTCGCGTAGCGGTTCGTGTGCCTTTGCCCGGCCGGTGACGAGATCGTGCTGGTTGATGACGATCATCGCCGCGAGCTTGCGCTTCTGATCCTCCTCGACCACGGGGATGTGATTGAGCGCGAGTTGCATACCGGCGACGACGTCGTCCTGGGTCGTCTGCAGCGGGATCAGAACGATATCGGCGCAGTAGAGGCCGGCGAACAAGTTCTCGTTCGTCGTTCCCTCGATGTCGATGAAGACGACTTTGCCCTGGCGTTGGCGCTGGAGCGCCATTTTGTAGATGCGGTTCGGATCGAGGCAGCTTTCCGCTTCCAGGCGCTCCGGCCAGACATTCATCTGTTTCGACATCGTGACCCAGCGCATCGTGTTGGCGCGGCTATCGGCATCGATCAGAAACACGTCATTGCCCGCATGGGCTGCCGTCCCCGATAGCGCGCGAACGAGCGTGGTCTTCCCGGTTCCGCCCTTCGGGTTGGCGATAGTGACGATCATGGCGGCTCCTTCAGCTCAAAGATAAATTATAATTAATTATCAAAGTCGCGTTTCCCAACGTGATTATCGCCCGTTGCTCGTTCACCATTGATGATTGATGACCGATGATTGCCCGCTGACGACGGGTAATGGTCAATAGGCAATCACCAATGGGCCATTAATGATGAACAACCTGTGCACGGTTAATTGTTGATTATCAACGATGAATGACCAGTTGCCAGCGCTGCAAGTGGGTATGAGCGCGTTAACAACGGGTAATTGTTCGCGCCGGAGTTTGTCGGTTCGCGCCAATCGGCCGAGGTGGTCGGATCGAGATCGTCGGTATCTGCGGATTGAGATTGAGAATAAATTATAGTTGTCTTTTCTGTGGCAGGATAGTCAAGTTTGTGGTACAAACTCGACGTTGCCCCGCCTCCGGCAGGGCTGTGGTTCGCGCCTCTGGCGCTCCGGGTCGCCTCCGGCAACCTGACAAGCGGGAAGGAAACGATGCGGAGCGAAGTGGTCAGGGTCCGACTTCAGCCCGAGGAGCGGGAGGCGCTTGCCGTGTTGTGCGGAGAAGACCGCACCGCCAGCGATGTCATCCGGCTGCTGTTTCGCGATCAGGCGGGCCTTCCGCTTCCGGTTGGACTGGCCGAGGCAGACGCGCTGCGCGACACCAATGAGGAGCTGCGGCGGATCGGTATCAATCTCAACCAGGCGGTCCGGGCCATGAATGAGGGGCGCGTCGCCTATGAACCGGATCTCGACGCGGCGCTGCGCACTCTCCTCAACGGCCTGTTTCGGCTGCGGGCCGACGTCGACCTGATGCTGCGGATCAGCTGTGGGGAGCGGAGGGGGACTGGCCGTGGCGCATGATTGGACCGGGCTGCTCGGCGCGATCGAGACCTATACCGTCCGTCGAGCATCGTCGCTGATTGACGAGGATGAGGAACTGCGCCGGCGGCGCGCGATCGGTATCGCGATGTCGGGGCAGGCGCCGCAGGAGCGCTTTGTACCGTCCGGCATTGCGAGCAAGACGCGTCGAGGTCCGATATCGCCGAACGAGCCGACGATCGCGTCGATCCTGCAGGTGTCCCAGGCATCGCAGCGAGGTGTTATCGCCCTCGTCGGTGCCTTGGGTGCTGGCCGCAATCTGGATGACGAAGAGGAATTGAAGAAGTCGGCCGGCGGGGGAGGGGGCGCAGGCCTTTCCGCGCCCCGCATGGCTCAACCGATCTCCACCCGCCGCGCCGCAACGGATAGAGCCTCAGCGGAAACCGTGAACCGTGCAGCGATTGCCGCCGGTGCACAGCCGGTCGTGATCAAGGTGACGTCGACGGTATCGAGCCGGGCTTCGGCCGCGGGCCTGATGACCTATCTCGGAACCCGCGAAGTCGAGAAGGAAAACGGCGACAGGGGCAAGGTCGATATCCCGATCTACGATCAGGACGGCCTCGCGGTCGCCAGCCGCGAGGACCGGGCCGCGGCGCTGGCCGAATGGGGCGCGGAATTCCGTGACGCCTATGCGGTCAACGCGCTGGCCACATTTTCCATGAAGCTTGCTGATGAGGTCGATGAGGCGACACATCACGACGCCCTGAACGCCGCCTTCGGCTCTAAGCCTTTCCTCTATTCCCGGTATCCGGACGGCCAGGTCTCGGTCTACGCGGTGACGGACCTGCCGGCGAAGACGATTGCGGGCGCGTTGAAGATACGGGAGAAAGGCGAGGGGCCGGCGCGCGCCGTCGAAAATGCGGAGGCCAGTTTTGCACGCCGATTGGCCGACGCTGGAGTGACGGCCGAGGTGCGTATTCTCGGCGCGGCCGTCTCCGAAAAATCCGGCCGCTACTTCCTCGAAAAATTCCTTCGCACCGAGAAAGCCGTAAGCACCAGCGCCGGCGATCTGATCGAGCGCGGGTCGAGCGTCAAGGAAAAGGCGGGTGGGATTTGGCGGGACTGGTCATCCCACATTCGCACCGTCGAGCCACGTAATGCCTTCCATGTCATCTTCTCGGCGCGGACTGGGACCGATCCAGAGGCGATGACGCGGGCCGTGCGGGATTTTCTGAGCGAGCAGGTCGCCGGGCACAAGTGGATCACCGCTCATCATCCGGATACCGGCCATGTGCATGTCCATGCGATGATCTCGGCGCGAGACGACATCGGCAAGGCGCTGCGGCTGACCAAGCCGGAGCTTTACGAATGGCGCGAGCGCTTTGCGGCAAAGGCACGCGAGCATGGCATCGCCATGGTCGCCACCCGGCGCGCGGATGTGGCGGCCACACGGCCTTACAGCCAGTCGCAGGCCGGCGCCTACGAGCGCAGCAAGAGCGATCCTCGCTATCTCAAGACGCCCGCCGTCGTCAAACGTGTCGAGCGCAAGCGCGCCGGCGTCGTCGATCGCGCCTCGCTCGCCGATGGAAACCTGGCGCTTGCTCGGAAATGGCAGGCAACGGCGAGCGCCTTGAAAAATGCCGGCGCGGAGCCGTCGGTGATCGCGGCGGCCGACCGGTTCGCAGCCGCGGCGGCCGGACAAGCTGCGCAGCCAGCGCCGCGCCACGCTAACGGCTTTGCTCTCCTTCGTCTGGAGACGGAGGAGGTCGCTGACCGCGACGCGATGATTGAGATCGTCCAGCGGGTGGCCGGCGTCGATAGCAACTTCGTTTCGGCCGGCGGCAAGACAATTTATGTGCTGGCGCCCACAACGGCGAGCGTCAGCAAAATAGAGCGGGAACTCGCCAAGCAGAACGACGAGTTTGACCCGGGCGGAGATACGCTGTCCGTCGTCAGGGATTTCGAGGCGCGGATGCTCAAGCTGGGGCTGCGTTCTGACGTAATCATCGAGGCGGTAGGCTCAGCGAAGGACGGTGCGCCATCGCCGTGGCTGCAAAGGAAGTTTGATGGGCTCGCTCAGAGGGCGAGCGTGCCATCGAACGAGCCGTCGGCGGCACTCAAGACTGTCATCGCAAACTTTCAACAGCAGAAGGAGAAGGTCATGCCCCTATCGCTCGAACAGTTCGACGAGCGTGTTTCTCGAGCGAACAAATCGATGGACCGCCTCGAGACCATGGTCGACAGTAGTGCGGAGCGCCAGGCCGTCGAGGAGATGCGCAAGGAAATTTCCGCGCTCTTTGCCGAGCAGCGCCGTGACATCCAGATGCAGCAGATGCAATCGGTCGCTGACACCGCAGGGGGAGGGGGTACACCGCCGGCCGCCCGGACCGACGAGACGCGCTCCCAGGACCGGGGATCGCCGCCGACGAGTGATCCCGCCATCGCCGCCCAGCAGCAGGCAATTGCCGCCGGTCGTGCCGCTCGTGCGGCGCGGGAACAGGCTGGCACTGCCAAAGGTGCCCAGGACGAGCAGCGCCAGCAGATCCTCCGGCAGGCTGAGCAGGATCGCCAGCGCAGCAATGACCGCGATGGCGCGGAGCGGTAGGCTCGATACTACTCTTCCATCAAGCCGTCAGTTCAGGGTCTCAGGTCACCGCACCTCCACCAAGGGATCAACAGGAGCTTGCCAGCTCGAAGCCGGTCTTTTCGCTCGTCGAGAACACGCGAACAATCGACGCGTTTTCTTTTTCCGCCATCGGACCCTTTTCGATACGATTGCGGCCTCCCTTTTTTCATTGCGGTGCGGCTGGCGCACCGCAATGAACAAACGCGAGCGCCCTGCACCTACGCCGATGTGTATGCGGTCTTGACGGTTGTGTAGAATTCGGCGGCGTGGCGACCCTGCTCGCGCGAGCCATGGGAGGAGCCCTTGCGGCCACCGAAGGGCACGTGGAAATCGACGCCGGCGGTCGGCAGGTTGACCATCACCATGCCGGCCTCGGCATTGCGCTTGAAATGCGTC
>NZ_PVZR01000045.1:0-16087 GCF_003024455.1 Ensifer sp. NM-2 | reverse complement strand
GAAAACGACAAATCCCCATAGACCGGCAACCGCGCTTTCCATCCCGCGGGTTCTTTCACTGGAGGCTTTCGGACGCCGGCCCGAGCCAGGCCAACGCGTGGAGCGCCAGCATCCGAAACCCATCACACAAGCGGTCGTCCTATGCCTCGCAAGATTTATGGGGCCGGCACGGGTGATTTCCGACGCGTAGAGTGTAATCTGGCAAACCGTCCAGCACGTGGAGAGAGCGCCAATGCCCCGTTTTCTTGCCGTTTACACCATGAAGCCCGAAGACCTCGCCTCCTTTCGGAGGCTGCCCAAGGCCGAGCAGGACGCGATCGACGCCGTCGGCATAGAACAGTGGGCCGCGTGGGAGAACAGAAACGCCGCATCCATCCTTGATCGTGGTGGCATGGTCGGCAAGACGACGCGTATAACGAAGGACGGTGTCGCCAACGCCGTGAACCCCTTCTGCGGTTACCTTGTCGTCGAAGCGGAAACCATCGACGCTGCGGCACGGCTGTTCAAAGACCACCCGCACATCACCGTGTTTCCAGGTGACGGCGTAGATATCATGCCCTTTTTAACATGAACTCCTCCGGGTCAGCATCAGCCGTCGGCGGTTCCCCCATCTGAGGCGGCGGAACTTATGGCAAGAAGCAATCGTTGGTGGCATTAGCTACATAATTCCTCAAACTCCGATGGTAGGACTCTGATAGATTGCCTCCGGCTGGCCAACGCCACGATCAGGATCTGGCCAGCCGACATGATCTGTTGGCCGAAGGCATCGCAGCTTCGATCGAAATCGTCCGCTTTTAGCGCATTCCCTCGCCCGTCGACGGCCGATGCGCAGGGCCGCAATTAAACGCGGTCAACGTCTCAAGACATTTGCCACAAGATCCCAGGAATGCGGAAGAAATTGATCTTCAAGTTCATATGCATAGGCAGCATTGGTGGCCTTCGCTACCGTAACTGCGTACGGTTCGTATCGGCTAGTTGGATTGCTAGGGCAAACTGGCGGAAGGTCTAGGACCACCTACCCCTTCGTCGAGAGCAAACATCGTGAGAACAGCGCCCTGGGGCGATCGCCCGTTGCGCGTGATCTGATTACGCATTGCAGCGCAATACCGTCCCGATCTCTTGCGGCCTTTCCCAGGCGATCTCTTTTTTTGTGCCGCGGTCGCCAGAACCACCAAGGAGACCAAAATGAAGTCCATCCTACGCACCATGCTCGTTTCGGCCATTATCGGCTTCGGGATCTTGCCAGTCGCGGCTGAAGACGGCGCAAAGGTCACGCCATTGATGTCCAAGGATTTGCAAGACTATCCGGGAAAAGAGGGACTGATGCTGTCCGTAGAGTATCAGCCAGGCGGCTCCTCACCCGTCCACCGACACGAAGCCCACGCATTCGTGTACGTGCTGGAGGGCTCGATCGTCATGCAGGTTAAGGGCGGCGAAGAAGTCACCGTTGCTCCTGGAGAAACCTACTACGAGGGCCCCTCCGATATTCACCTGGTCAGCCGGAACGCGAGCAAGACGAGCCCGGCCAAGTTCATCGTAGTCCTGCTCAAGAAGAAGGACACGCCCGCTGTTATTCCAGTGGAGTGATCGCGGCGAATATCGCGAAGCGGATCACCCCCATGGGACGACGGCCTGCTTCCCAAGTTCGTCACGTGCGAGCTCGCAACTGCACATTCGATGCATCTCACAGTCGATACTGATCAACGAGAAGGAAAGAGACCATGCAACCTCGTCAAAACGACTACTTCAAACTTGCGGAACCAGGCGTCAAACACCTCTTCGCGCTTGAGGGCGCTCTCAAAAACGGTCCGCTGGAGCCGAAACTGCTACACCTTGTCAAGTTGCGCGCATCACAAATCAATTCGTGTGTGTTCTGCATTCATCTGCACACCACAGAAGCCCTCAAAGACGGGGAAGAGCCCATGCGCCTCTATTTGCTGACGGGGTGGCGTGAGGCAACGCTTTACTCCCCGCGCGAGCGTGCTGCTCTCGCCTGGACGGAAGCGCTGACCAACCTCGCGCAGACTGGCGCTCCCGACGATGATTGGGCGCTGATTGAGGCTGCATTTACGGCAGAAGAGCGGTCCTGGTTGTCTCTTGCCATCGGTGCGATCAATCTTTGGAATCGGCTTCAGGTAGGGTTCAGGGCTACTCATCCCGCTTAACGGCTCAACGTGCGCCACTGACACGGCGTCTTTGTGGCGTGGCGGTCCGAGCCGCCGCGCCTTTCTTGTCGGTTCGAGCACGGAACGCATCATGAACCCCACGAGCCTCGAACCAACACTCGAAGAAATGCTGTATCGCATCAAGCAGCCGCGGGCATGGCAGCGCCTGTCGAAAACGAGAACCAGCCGGCGCATGAACTGCGCGCCATAGAGAGCGATCCGACCGAGGCCAGGGCCCCACCCGCTGATCCTGGCGCCAGCCGGTCCGCCGCCGCCAGCTCCACATCACTCCCGATCTTGACCCGGATCCGCTGGTCCTCGGTGACGGCGGCATTCCGTTCCGCCAGCCCACGCTGCAGCGAGACGGCGCATTCCACGGCGTCCACCACGCTGCCAAATTTGGCGCGCATCCCGTCGCCCATAAGCTTGAAAATCTGGCCGTGATGGCGGGCAATCTCCGGCTCAAACAGTTCCTTGCGTCCCGCACGAAGGCGCTCGAAACGACCGCCCTCAACAGCGCTTCTGGGGAACCCGCGTTTCATCCAACACTTCTACTGAACGCCCCAGGCAGTCCTTCGGTGCGATGTCCCATGTGAGCCCGATTGTTCGTGTGCCTCCCGCAAGTCGCTTGCAATGTGAGGGCCGTCGTCGAGGACAGCCCCACTCCCCACCTCAGGCGACGGACCATCCACCGTCCACCAGCAGGTTCGCGCCGGTGATTAGGCTCGCAGCTGGTGACGCAAGGAAGACCACGGCACCCACTACATCGTCGGTTTCACCGATCCGGCCGAGTGGAATGTGACCGAGCGTCGCTTGGCGATTGTCGGGATCGGATAGAAAAGGTGCGGTGCCATCGGTGTGGATGAAGGTCGGCGATACGGTATTTACCGTTACGTTGTAGCGCGCCCACTCGGCTGCAAGGCAGCGCGTCAGGTGATTAATCGCCGCCTTGCTCATGCAATAGATCGCCTCGCCGCGCAGTGCCACTGTACCGGCCTGCGAGCTGATGTTGATGATCCGGCCCTCTTTACGCTCGATCATGTGCCGACCTATTGCCTGCGTCATCAGAAAGGTGCCCTTGATGTTGACATCGAGTATCTGGTCAAGGTCCTTTTCCTCAACGAGTTCCGCGAGATTGCCCGGAGCCACTCCGACATTGTTGATGAGGACGTCGATCCGACCGAACGTTGTAAGGGCCGCATCCACTGCTTGTGCGATATGCGCCTTATTGGGAATGTCTAGCTCAACCGGGAGGACTTTGCCTCCGGCGCTCTCGAGTTCGCCAACCAGGCCAGCCGACGCCGCGATGTCGCGGACGCCCAGCACGATATCGGACCCTGCTGCGGCACAGGCAATTGCGCAAGCACGACCGATGCCACGGCTCGCTCCCGTCACGAACGTCACTTTGCCGTCAAGGCTGAAATCCGGCGCGTTCTTCTGCATTATGATACCTCCCTTGATAAAGCTCATTCATGGCAGCGTCGAAATGCGGATGCCAGACTTTCAACGCATGTTGCGGAGCATCCCTTGACCACGTCCGCAAGGGCCGACCATAGAAACTCTGCTCTTGAAGGGTTTCGAACCGCTGACCTTCGCTTCAGCGCGCTGCTTTGATTGGGTTCTCATCCGTAGCCAAGAAGTTTACAACAGAACCTGCTGGCGCTTGGGTTTGTCACACGATACTCTGGAACCGACGCGTCACTCGGGCTGGCCTTTGCCAAGACCGGGGTCCTTTATTCGTTCATCGGGGGCGCTCGTCAGCTCGCTCGGTGTCGCGCTGACGGGCTCCGACGCCTCGCCCAACGGCGTCCGCCAATAGCTCGGATGGGCAAAATGATCGACGCCCAGAGCACCGTGGTCGCGCCCACCGCCACCAAGATGTACGGACAGGAAGGGGACGACCCTCCGCTTCGTCTTCTTCCATAGCCTTGCACTTACTTACCTCGTTGGCGTGCTCGTGTTCAGCCAAGCAACAAGCTCTCCCGCATCGTGGAATCCGCATGCAGTCGCAGCGTGAAGATTCTACTTGCAGTGATTGCAATGGTTGCTTGCGCGAGCAACCATAACGACACCCCCGGCTCGAACTTTCCCACAAGGCAACGAACATCCTTGAAAATGGCACTGTCTGACAGGGTTTGGGATCGTCGTCGCAACGTGCGTAGGTTTGAAACGCATCTGGGCGATGATAGGCATGCTCGGATGGTTGCAGAGGCAGACGCCGGCCGCGCAGCCGGAAGAGGCCTCAGACGTTTCAAACGCAAACGCACGTCCAACGGGAAGCCGTGTCGAGCGGCTTGTCTCGTTTCTGCAATGGGTTTACTTTGTCGCCGCAATAGACGCGGATGCGCGCCAGTCACTTAGAGTTGGGACCGAAATGCTCGTCAAAGATGTCATGACATCGACGATCGTAAGCGTGTCGCCTGACAACAGTGTCAGACAGGCTGCCATGACCATGTTGAGCCATCATATAAGCGGCATTCCGGTCATTGACGGGGATGGGCATCTCCTCGGCATCATCAGCGAAGGTGACCTGATACGCAGAACGGAACTGGGTGGAGCAATGTTTGCCTCCGCTGAGGATTTGGCAGCGCCCGCCGAAGACAGAGCCAATGCGTATGTGAGGCGCAGCTCCTGGAGAGTTGCGGAGGCAATGACGCCTGCTCCAGTGACAATCGACGAAGATGCGTCACTTCTGCAGGCCGCAAGGCTGATGCAAAAGCACGGCGTCAAGCGCATACCCGTCATCAGACATGGCGAACTTGTCGGAATTGTCAGCCGAGCCGATTTGCTGCAGGCGATCGCCACAGCCAAACTGGATGGGACACCTTCAGGCGATGAAGCCATTCAGCGCAGTGTCATGGTTCGGCTCCGGGAAAACACTGGCCTCGAAGCGTTCGACATCAAGATCGCAGTAACCAACGGGATCGTGCATCTGTCTGGCGCCGTTGCGATACCCGAATGCAGGCGCGCTGCCCGTATCGTTGCCGAGAGCGTTCAGGGCGTCCAGGGGGTCGTCGATCATTTCACCTAAACCGACAAGGTGAGGTTTCTGAGATCGTCGGTCCGCACCGACTTTTGACGACAGCGCCGTCGTCGTTGCGTATGCGTCAGGCGAAATGCATTTGGCGTTTTCGCCGGACCGAGGCACTGCCTGTTTCCAATCGGGCTTGAAGCAGGCTCTGTCTGCATAAAAACGACTTCGCGACAATAAATCCGACTTCATAGGGAGACTTCGATGGCTTCGCATGAGACGGAAATGACCGGAAAAAATCAACCAACGAACCCACCTCTTTCAACGGAAGATCTTCGACTAATCGACGCTTACTGGCGGGCATCCAATTACCTGTCGGTAGGCCAGATATACTTGCTCGACAATCCGCTCCTGCGAGAACCGCTAAAACGCGAGCACATCAAACCACGCCTGCTCGGGCACTGGGGAACTTCTCCCGGCCTGAACATGCTCTACGTCCACCTGAACCGGGTGATCAAACGCGATAATCTCGACATGATCTACGTGATCGGCCCTGGCCACGGGGGGCCGTCCCTGGTCGCGCACGCCTATCTGGAAGGGACCTACAGCGAATTCTATCCGAATATTAGCCAGGACAGGGAGGGTATGCAACGGCTCTTCAAGCAGTTCAGCTTTCCCGGTGGCATTCCAAGTCACGTCGCACCTGAAACTCCGGGCAGTATCCACGAGGGCGGCGAACTGGGGTACGCTCTTAGCCATGCTTACGGGGCGGCATTCGACAATCCGGAGCTGATCGTTGCCTGTGTCGTGGGCGACGGCGAGGCGGAGACCGGCCCGTTGGCGACGGGGTGGCAGAGCAACAAATTTCTCAACCCGGCGCGCGATGGCTGCGTCCTGCCGATCCTTCACCTCAACGGGTACAAGATCGCCAACCCATGCTTTCTAGCTCGCATTCCCGAGGATGAACTGCGAAAATTCTTCGAAGGAATGGGCTATGAACCCTATTTCGTTGAGGGCCATAGCCCGGAGAACGTCCACCAACAACTGGCCGGCACGCTCGACACCATCGTGGCCAGGATCAAGCACATCTGGGCTGATGCGCGCACCAACGGCAATCTAAAGCGCCCGGCCTGGCCAATGATCGTCTTTCGCACGCCGAAGGGATGGACGTGTCCGAAAGAAATCGATGGCAAGAAATGCGAGGATTACTGGCGGGCACACCAAGTGCCGATGGGCGAGATGGATAAGCCAGAACATATCCGCATTCTCGAACAGTGGATGAAGAACTACCATCCTGAGGATCTGTTCGATGAAACGGGCAGGTTACTGCCCGAAATCGCTGCGTTGGCTCCGGCGGGCAACCGTCGAATGAGTGACAATCCGCATGCCAATGGCGGCCTGCGGCTTCGCAGCCTGAAGCTGCCTGCCTTCAGGGATTATGCCGTGGATGTTCCAAGCCCCGGTGCGACGACCGTTGAATCAGCGCGGGTGATGGGCAAATTCCTCCGCGACGTCATGAAGGCCAACATGGACAGCCAGAACTTCCGCCTGTTCAGCCCGGACGAAAACAATTCGAACCGATGGCAGGACGTGCTTGAGGTGACCGATCGCTGCTACATGGCCGAGATTTATGAGGACGACGATCATTTGTCGCCAGACGGTCGCGTCATGGAGGTCCTGAGCGAACATCAGTGCCAAGGGTGGCTGGAAGGCTACCTTCTCACCGGCCGCCATGGCTTCTTCTCCTGCTATGAAGCCTTCATCCATATAATAGACTCGATGTTCAACCAGCATGCCAAGTGGCTTAAAATCTGCAACGAGATCCCTTGGCGCAGGCCAATCGCTTCATTGAACTACTTTTTGAGTTCTCATGTCTGGCGACAGGACCACAACGGCTTCAGCCATCAGGATCCGGGTTTCATCGACCACGTCGTGAACAAGAAGGCCGACGTGATCCGGGTCTACCTTCCGCCGGACGCCAACACGCTTCTGTCGGTGACAGATCACTGCCTGCGAAGCCGCAACTACGTCAACGTCGTGATTGCTGGAAAGCAGCCTTCACCGCAATGGCTTACGATGCCCGAGGCGGTCAGGCATTGCAGCATGGGCGTGAGCATCTGGGACTGGGCCAGCAATGACAGGGGAAGCGAGCCCGATGTCGTAATGGCCTGCTGCGGTGACGTTCCTACCCTCGAGACGCTGGCGGCAGTCCAATTGATGCGCGAGCACCTGCCCGAGTTGAAGATACGTGTCGTCAACGTCGTGAACTTGATGAAGCTTCAGCCTCCCGAAGAACACCCGCACGGCTTGTCAGACGGGGACTTCGACGCGCTCTTTACCAGAGACAAGCCGATCATCTTCGCCTTCCACGGCTATCCATGGCTGATCCACCGGCTCACCTACAGGAGGGCCAACCATGGAAACCTGCATGTGCGCGGATACAAGGAGGAAGGAACGACGACAACCCCGTTCGATATGGTTGTCCTCAACGAGCTCGATCGCTTTCACCTCGTCGGCGATGTCATCGACAGACTTCCTCAGTTGGGTGCACGCGCCGCGTACTTTAAACAGGCCATTCAGGCGAAGCTCATTGAGCACCGTGAGTACATTCAGGAGCATGGCGACGACATGCCCTCGATCGTCGGATGGAAATGGGGCACGCAGCCACAACCTGACGTGACCCGGAAAACCTCGACTGAGGGAGACAATCTATGATGGGCCGGCGAAATGACCGGAAGTTCCGGCAGAGTTTTGCCGCACCACGATAGAACACTGCAATACCCGACGCATCTTGAAACGAGAATAGCGGCATGGGTTCGATCACTGGAAAGAGTTCATCGGCAGCTATCGGCACTCCGATCGATGGCCGTGCCGTGGCGTTGCTTTCCAACGGCGCGTACAGCGTCCTGCTGACATCCGCGGGTGCGGGTTATGGATCCTGGCGGGACATTGACGTCACTCGTTGGAGAGAGGACGGGACGCGCGATTGTTGGGGACAGTTCTGTTATGTTCGCGATCTCACGGACAAGAGCTACTTCTCCGCAGGCAAACAACCGGCTTTTCGCCTGGAGAATACCTACGAACACTCTTTTCGAGGCGATCGCGCTGAGTTCCGATGCTGCGCCGGAGACATCGTCGTTGCATGGTCAGTCTGCGTGGCGCCCGACAGCAACGCGGAGGTGAGACTGTTCGATGTTACTAATCAGGGTACCAAGCCCAGAGACCTGGAACTGACCAGCTACGCGGAAATCTGCCTGAACAATCGTCGCGCGGATTCGGCCCACCCCGCATTTGCCAAGCTCTTCATTGAGACCCGGTTCGATGCCAAAACCGGCGCATTATTTGCGCGCCGTCGCCCGCGTAGTCCCGAAGACGCGCCGCTCTGGGCAGTCCACGTTTCCGCCCTGAGTACGACAGCACTCGGCCCTCTTGAATTCGAGACAGATCGGCGAAGATTTTTGGGGAGAGGCCGCACGACGGCAAACCCGTTGGCTTTGTCTGACGAGGCAGCGCAACTCTCAGGAACGACGGGACCCGTGCTGGATCCGATCTTCTGTTTGAGACGGCGTGTCCGTGTCCCACCGGGCAGCACCGTACGCGTCGCATTCACAACCGGTGCTGCCGATAGCGCCGCTACGGCGATGGCAATCGCCGAGCGATACTCGAGTATCAGCGAAGCCGAAAACGCATTTTTGCAAGTCGGGGTGGCCCTCGATCAAACGTCTGTTGATCCGGACGTGACCGAAGGTGAGATAGATGTCGCTTACAGTCTGATAAACAACATCGTGTTTGCCAACCCGTCTGCCCGTCCGTCGGGCGCCGTTCTGGCGAAGCCGATGAGCAGAACCGCGCTGACGTCCAGGGGAATTCATAGCGATCCGCCGATCGTCGTCGTAACGCTTGAGGAAAACAGCGATGGCGCGTTGTTGGACGAAGTGCTGCGCGCGCACAGATTCATTTCGCGTCGAGGGCTCCGGTTCAATCTTGTTCTTGTCGATGGTCGTGATGCGCAAGCGTGTCTAGAACTGGCGGCGGCTCTCGCCGGACCACAGGCAGAGTTCCTTGGAAAGCCAGGTGGAATACATCTCGTGCCTGCGGCCACACTTTCAGAAATGGAAACAACCACCCTCGCCGCCGCGGCACGTGTCAGTCTTTCGAGCGGCAATGGCTCTCTGGGCGACCAACTCAAGAGCGGTCGGCGAATAGCGATATCGCACGAAGCATCACCCATAATCCGCCGCGCATCGATCCAGCGGTTCACCGAGGCGGACACGAACCTGCAGCATTGGAATGGTTTCGGTGGCTTCAGCGCTGACGGACGCGAATACGTCATCCACGTGAATGGCGCGAAAAAACAGACGCCGATGCCGTGGTGCAATGTGATCGCCAACCCGGAATTCGGCTGCCTGACCAGCGAGAGCGGCCTTGGCTACACCTGGGCAGGAAACAGCCAGCTAAATCGCCTGACGCCGTGGTCAAACGATCCGATTTCAGACCCGCCGGGCGAAGTCATCTATTTGCGTGACGAGGACAGCGCTGAGTATTGGACGCCGACGCCATTGCCATTGGGTGCCGGGGAAACCGCTACGGTCCGGCATGGACCAGGGTACAGCTGCTATGAGAGCGACATTGGGTCCCTGCATCAGGAATTGACGGTGCATGTCTCCTCCAAGGATCCCGTCAAGATCATTCGGCTTGAACTTCGAAACGGCGGCGATCGACCACGCCGACTGACGGCGACATACTACGTGGAATGGGTGCTTGGCTCGCTGCGTGAAGACGCAATCACGCACGTCCTGTGCGAACACGATCCTCGTTCCGGGGCAATTATCGCGAGAAATGCGTGGGAGGGGTGGTTTTCCGACAAACTTGCATTTGCAGGTGCGAACAGACCAATGCGTTCGGCTACCTGCAGTCGCTCGCAGTTCCTTGGCGCGCTCGGCTCGATAACCCGACCAGCATGGCTGGCGGACCAAACTCAGGAAGACGATCTCCATTCGCCCTGTGATCCGTGCGCCGCATTGACGGTGGAAGTCTTGATCGCGCCGAATGAAAGTTCGCAGGTCGTCTTTGTTCTTGGACAGGGCGACAGTCTCGATCAGGTTCGAGCTCTCATGGGGGATTATTGTCGACCGAGACGGGCGCAAGATGATCTGGATATCGCATCGCGTAAGTGGGCCGACATTCTTGAAACGATAGCAGTCAGGACGCCTGATAACCGTTTCGATCTAATGATGAACCACTGGCTGCTGTATCAGGTTCTTTCCTGTCGTGTTTGGGCACGCTCGGCATTCTATCAGTCCGGAGGCGCCTACGGCTTTCGTGATCAACTCCAAGACGTGATGGCTCTGGTATACGCCGCTCCGAGCGAAACACGTTTGCAGATTTTGCGTGCGTCCTCTCGTCAGTTCTGGGAGGGAGACGTCCAGCATTGGTGGCATCCTCCATCGGGTGTGGGCGTGCGCACCCGGATGACCGACGATCTCTACTTCCTCCCGCTCGTGGCTCATCACTACGTTTCGACGACGGGCGATGCCAGTGTGTTGGACGAGGTGGTACCGTACATCACATCGCCGGTGCTCAACGATGATGAACACGAAGCATACGGCGAGCCCGGCGTCAGCGAGAAGGTGGGCACCGTCTATGATCATTGTCTTCGCGCATTACACCATGGGTTCCGTCTCGGTCGCCACGGGTTACCGCTCATGGGGACTGGCGACTGGAACGACGGAATGAATCGGGTCGGCTCTGACGGCAAGGGTGAGAGTGTCTGGAACGGATGGTTCTTCCTGACGGTGCTGAACGCCTTCTCCGAAATTGCAGATGAACGCGGTGACGACATAAACGCGTCATGGTGCAGGGAAAGCGCCGAACAGTTGCGAATGGCCCTGGAGGCCAATGCATGGGACGGAGCATGGTATCGACGCGCCTATTTCGATGACGGTACTCCACTTGGCTCCTCCCGGAACGACGAGTGTCAGATCGATGCCATTCCGCAGGCATGGGCGGTCATCTCAGGCGTTGCCAACGAAGAGCGCGCTTCAAAGGCAATGTCGGCGGTCTGGGATCGGCTCGTTCGCGCGGACGACAAGCTCATCCAATTGTTTGATCCGCCATTCGACAAGGGAAAGCTGCAGCCAGGTTATATAAAAGGTTACGTCCCCGGAATACGCGAAAATGGAGGCCAGTATACGCATGCCGCAGCATGGGTGGTGCTCGCGACCGCATTGCGCGGCGACGGCGACCGCGCCTTTTGGCTTTGGAACTTGATCAACCCGATTACTCATGGCCTGTCGGAAGAAGACGTCCAACGCTACATGGTCGAACCCTATGTCGTCAGCGCAGATGTCTACGGCGCAGCCCCGCATACCGGACGCGGTGGCTGGACCTGGTACACAGGATCCGCCGCTTGGCTCTATCGTGTCGGGCTCGAAGCTCTTTTGGGCATTCGACGCGAGGGGCAGCATCTGTCGATCGATCCGTGCATCCCCAAGAGCTGGCCCGGTTACGAACTTGATTTCAGGCTCGGATCGGCCACGTATCGCCTCAAGGTGGATAACGCAGCGGGCACAGGCCGAGGTGTACGCGCGCTGGTGATGGACGGCAGGCAGTTCACTGGCGGAAAGGTGCCGTTTGTCGACGACGGTCGTGTCCACGACGTCCAAGTCGCCCTTGGATAACGATATGTCCGAGCTGCTGTCGACCGATCCGGAACTTCACCGAATGCCGAGCGAGCAGGATCTCGGTCGGCTGCAGTTTACGACGCTCCTTTACTACCTGCATTGCACTAACCCGGACAACGGGTTGGTGCGAGACAAGACAGCGCCCGACGCCCCAGCAAGCATAGCTGCGGTTGGCATGGCGCTCGCGACAATTCCAGTCGTGGTGGAACGCGGGATCATCATCCGCCAGTTCGCTGCAAAGATCGCCCGACGTCGGTTAGAATTCCTGTTGTCGTGCCCGCAGGGCCAGGAGCCGGACGCCTCGGGTTACAAGGGCTTCTTCTACCACTTTCTCGACATCGAGAGCGGCCGTCGGGTGTGGCAATGTGAACTCTCCACGATCGACTCGGCGTTTCTTTTCGCCGGGGCACTCACTGTGGGAGCCTACTTTGACGGCGCCGACGCAGACGAGGTTGAAGTTCGCCGCCTGGCTAAAGCGCTTTACGAGCGAGCCGACTGGGGTTGGGCTTGCGATCACGGGCTCACGCTCACGCACGGTTGGAGGCCAGAGAGCGGTTTTATCCCTTATCGTTGGCGCGGATACGACGAGGGCCTCCTGCTCTACATCCTCGGACTTGGCTCGCCCACATACCCGTTACCTTCGGAATCTTATGCCGCCTACACCGAGAGTTATGAATGGCGAAACATCTACGGCCGAGAGCTACTCTATTCAGGCCCACTTTTCACTCATCAGCTGTCACACATGTGGATCGATTTTCGGGGCATTCGCGACGATTTCATGCGGGATCATAACAGCGACTACTTTCTAAACAGCCGCAGCGCCACCTTTGTCCATCAGGAATACGCGATGCGCAACCCGAAGAACTATGCAGGCTACGGAGAGCATTGTTGGGGTTTTACGGCGAGCGACGGTCCAGGTTGGGTGACAAAAAGTGTGAATGGGATTGAGCGTGAATTTTACGACTACATAGCGCGCGGCGCCCCCTTTGGGCCGGACGACGGGACGGTATGTCCTTGGGTAGTGGTGGCTTCGCTACCATTTGCACCCGAGATCGTCGTTCCTACCGTGAGACATTTCGCGCAAATGGAACTAGGGATGACCCGTCTCTATGGATTTAAACCGTCCTTCAATTCGTCGTTTCCTATCGAGGGAAAGCCGACCGAGCCGTGGGTCAGTCCATTTCACTTCGGCATCGATCAGGGTCCTGTCGTGCTCATGATCGAAAATTTCAGGACCGGCCTGATCTGGAATATCATGCGACAGTGTCAACCCATTGTCAGGGGTCTGCGTAAAGCAGGTTTCTCGGGAGGATGGTTATAGAATGTTGGCGCCCCGTTGCTTTCGGCGAGGCATTTCTGACAGCCGAGCGCAAGTGTGGCCCGCCCTTCGCCCCGCTGTCGGCGCGTTGAAACTTGCAGCTCGCCTCGACGTGGCTGGCATTCGCCGCCGAGTGCAGCATATCGCGTCCGCTATGCGCCGCTGCGACTACTGTACACCGCGAAACACGCTGGCTGATCCGGATGGTGCTGCCGCTGGATCTGCTCGGCGAAGACAGCGCCCAAACCCATGACGACGGCCCTATTGCCTCGGTGAAAAAAAGCGGGCTGACGGCACATCGCAAGACGACGGCGCCACGTTGCTCAAGCGATGCCGTGTCAGGCGGTCATCGAAGGTGGGTTGAAGATCCACGGGAAAAATGGGTCCGCAAGGCTTGTGCAACGACATCGAGGTCGAGTGCGTGAAGGCAGAGAATGCATGACCATCGATCATCCGGGTTGGCGCCGGACGTTTTCGCTATCTGGCTGTTGCGGTCGCCAACCGGGAGCTTCTTGACGGTATCGGCCCGTTTGAGCGGGCAAGGGGACGGATATGGAACAGCAGCAAATTCCGCTCAAGGTAACCGTAGCTAGCTTCAACGCACCATAAGGATTTTTGCGGGCTCCGAGGTCGGGCTCAAAGCAAAGCTCATGTTCGGCGGCCTGATAATGCTGCTATGCGGGCTAAGCGCTCTTAACGTTGTGAATAACTACGTCGGACGAAACTTCATGACTGCCATCGCCGAACGCCAGATGGCCGAGTTCATACGGCAGGCGATTTTTTACATCGCTGTTTTCGCCGTTCTCACCGTCGTCGGTGTCCTTGCCCGATTTGCCGAAGAACGACTGGCGTTGCTCTGGCGCGATTTCCTTACCCGCCGCATTGTCAATCTCTATCTGGATGACGAGACTTGCTATCGTCTGGACGTCTCCGGGAGACTTACTCATCCGGACCAGCGAATAGCCGATGACGTGCGCGCGTTCACCGTCACCACACTCTCTTTCGTCATTATGCTGTTCAGCAGCACGCTCACCGTGGTGACCTTTTCCGGCGTGCTGTGGACGATCCGCCCGCTGCTTTTTGGCGTGGCTGTCCTTTATGCGGCGTGCGGCTCGTACATGACGATCGCCCTGGGGCGGCCCCTAATTTCTCTGAACTACGATCGGCTCGATAAGGAGGCCACCTTCCGGTCTGGACTCATTCACGTTCGCGAAAACGCTGAGTCCATCATGCTAACGCGTGGTGAGAAGCGACAGAAAGTAAGGGTGCTGCATAGGCTTGACGATCTGATCGCAAACATACGCCGCATTACTGCCGTCAACCGCAACCTGGGATTCTTTACCGGCGGCTACAACTGGATGATTCAAATCGTGCCGGACTTAATCATCGCGCCGGCATTCATAAGAGGAGACATTGAGTTCGGTGTGTCAGGCGAAATGAGAAATTGACCCCCCCTAACGAATTGAAGAACTGACCCCTCGTGTCACAACGAGGAGAGATGGATGACGATCGAGATTTCATCGCATCCTGCATTGTCGCGAACGATGCAGGGCGGGGATATGCTTCAGGCTGATGAGGTGGTGGCGATGTTGCGGCCGTGGTCTCTCGTCTGAGCTCTCTGCATGAGGAGATCTCAAGGTCCCATGAAATAGAATCGGGAATCGAGTTCTTTGAACGGGACGGGCCCCTGATGTGCGAAGGGCTGACTTTAGCCTCAACGACGGACGCAGAGTCCCCTCTTCTGAGGGACTTGTCGGTATCGATTCCGGTCGGGATCCGGGTATTGATAACTGGCTCCAGCCACGAACCAGGTGCGGCGTTGTTCAGGGCGATGGCTCAGATTCCGACCCCGGGTACCGGGCGCATCGTTCGCCCCGCTGGCACCCTCTTTCTATCGCAACGGCCATACCTGCCATCCGGTCCCCTTCGTTGACGTATTGATCACCCCTGAAAAAGAAGGCGAAATCTCGGATCACCTCTTACTCAGCACGTTGCATGACCTTGGGCTCGAACGGGTCGCGAACCAAGTGGGCGGGCTAGATGCCGAGCGCGATTGGGAAAAGGAACTGTCCCTGAGAGAACAGCAGCTTTTAGGCCTTGCGAATATTCTTCTCTCAGCGCCGCGCTTCGTCGTCCTGGATCAAGCTGAGATGACATTGGGGCCTGCTTTGCTCGAAAAGATAATGCATCTGCTGTCCGAGCGTTCGATCACCTGCATCCACTTCGGAAGAGCCGAAGGTGATCGTGCATCATATCAAGCCGTCCTCGAGTACGGTGTCGATGGTCAGTGGACATGGTCAATTGGTGAACACGCTTCCTAGACGAACCACAGTGCCGCGCGAGCACACTGTCCCCACCAGCGCACGAACAGCACAGTACGCGCGGCATCAGACGCAGCAAGTCGCCGCGAACCGATGCATAATTGCGCCCGATTCGCTTGCTTCGGGGCACTTTGCGATCGTGGACCCTGTCGGTCGTGCGATCCTCTTGCCTCTCTTCGCTTGTCTCGCCACCAACGACAGGGCAATCTGCGCCAGCATCCTAGGGACGAGATCGATCGGATCATTCCCCTCACCTCCCCGCCCTGACCAGCGACCTTGCGATATCAATTATGTGGTCTCTCGCTGCTGTCGGATCATCCTTGGACTATGCGACACCGAGCCCGATCCTGAAGTCGACGCCCTCGTAGGCGATGCGATCGTAGGCATGTTGTGCTTGCGATGCAGACAGCCTGCATGACCTCATCCTTGATCAAGGCCGCGAACCGGTCATTCCGTCGCGCCGTTACGAGACAAACAAAAAGCCCGCGGACCTTTCGGTCTCGCGGGCTTTTTTTTTGATTTGGTTGCGGGGGCAGGATTTGAACCTGCGGCCTTCAGGTTATGAGCCTGACGAGCTACCGGGCTGCTCCACCCCGCGCCATCTCGGTAAACCGCTATGCGGTTTATCC
>NZ_PVZR01000044.1:0-19075 GCF_003024455.1 Ensifer sp. NM-2 | reverse complement strand
ATCGGTGATATCATAGGAGACGACTTCAGTTTCGTAGTGGAACACGTGCTCCATGAAGGGAACCGCCTTTTTGCCATTCTTCATCACGTGGTCGAATTGGTACTGCATCACTGTGCCCTGGGTGCCGCGGGTGACACAGGAGATGGCGGTGTCGACTGTTCCGTCGTCGCGGGTGGCGTACTGAAGATTGGCCGCCGCCGCCGTGTTGACGCGCTGATATTCGCTCATGAGGCTGTCGTAGTTCTTTCCGACATGCTTGGCGACGAGGCCCTGGAGGTTGGTTGCCGAATCGACAAGGTTCTTGTGCTCGTCGCCGATTTTGTCGAGGTTCGGAATGTTGACGTCATTGGGGCCCGCAATCGAGGTGTTGATCACCCCATGGCAATTGGTCGCGAAGGCGCCTCCGGTGGCGCGGTGCTCGTCAGGCTTTTTCTCGAAGGTGTGAAACGTCACCTCGAAATAGTTGCCATGCTTGTGGATCTCGTTGATCCGGCCTTCCTCTGCGAGTGCAACGATGAGGCTGGACATGTTGATGAAGGCGCCGCGCGGACCGCAGCCGACAATGCCGACATTGAAAGTGACGGGCGACATGATGATGGATCGTTGGGATATTGAGAAGTGCGTTGCAAGTGATGTTGAGGATGTATGAATGCGTTGCTTGTCGAGGCAGAAAGATCGGTCTGCTGTCGCGGCTTATATAGACGAGCCTGATGCGCTGCCCGCTCCGACAACGGCGATGGCGAAATCTCGTATTCCGGTCTGGGTCGGGTGCGCAGTTTTGCGCGATTAATCTCAACCAATCGATTGTGCGTTGATATGAACACGACATTGCGATCGGCGATGGACGCTGCAGAAGTGGCCTGATTTTTTGCAAGCTCCGCCGGTCCGACAGGTTTGGGATCGAAGGCGAGTGCGCTGGCGGCATATGATTGGATGGCCGTGTCCGCCGGTTACGGAAGGATTATTGCGCGACTGGAAGATGACAAATGCTGACGTGGTCTTCCAAACCGCTTCCCCCACTTAGACCCCCTGGATCAAATCACACCATTGGCTTGGCAATCCTCGGACATGCACGTCCACCCGACGGCTTACGTGGCCCCGAGTTGCAAAAGAGCCCAAGAGTGGGGTAGCCCGCGTATCCGTAGATAGTCGGCTGACCTGTGCTTTGTTTCGTTGAGTGCCACCGTCGGCTTGGGGGGTGCCGCAGAATTGCGCGACTTATGTCCAGATGAGGTTAGCTCGAACTCAGATTTTGGCTGTTGCAGGATACAGACAGGAGTAAAGTCTGTAAGTTAGTTTGTTTATAGATTTAATGATTTATTGCTTTGCCAGTTAGTCGACTGTCTGTGCGTTGATTCAGGCCGGCATTGTTACCTTGAGATCGAGCGGTTTCCACCGTGGAGAGAGGTCCTCTCCACGGAAGGAATGTCGATTACGTCCAGGGATGGTGCGGAGGATGGATGCCGTTCAGATAGTAGTTGCCGGCATGGTAGAATTTCCAGCGCACCGGATCGTGCAGAGTATGGACGCGAGCGTTGCGCCAGTGGCGGTCGAGATTGTATTCAGCAAGCGTCGAGCGGGTTCCGGCCAGTTCGAACAGCTTGTTGGTGGCGAGAATGGCGATCTCCGTCGTCAACACCTTGGATTCGCCGGTCTTTATCGTTGCCTCGGTCAGATTTTCCGGCGTCGGGTCAGCGCGCGCGGCGTCGATGGCGCGGCCGGCTATGTTGAGCAGGGCTTCTGCAGCGTGAAGGCGGATCTTGAGGTCTCCGATCGCCGCGATCGTAAAGAGGTCCTCGCCGGCCGTCTCCTTGCCGCTATCGACCCAGGGACGGCTCTTGGTCTTGACGAAGGCGATCGTATCGTCGATGGCTCCGCGGGCAATGCCGGCATCGATCGCTGCCTGGATGATCTGGGACACGGGGCCGGCGACCGTTTGACGGGTGAAAGAGTGGCCCTTGACCGCGCGGATGGTGGGGACGCGGACATCGACGATCTTGACCGAGCCAGAGGCCGTCGTGCGCTGGCCGAAGCTCGACCAGTCGTTAGTGACTATCAGACCATCCGCATCCCGATCGGCGAAGATCAGGTAGCCGTCCTCGTTCTCGTCAATGGCGACGATCGGAACGATGTGGGAGAGCAGCGCGCCGGTCGTGTAGAACTTCTCGCCATTGACGATCGCCTCATCGGCCCCGAACCTCACCTTGGTCTCGAAGCTGATAACATTTTTGCTGTTCTTCTCGGAAAAAGCATTTCCGAAGCGGATGCCTTTCAACGACAGGCCAAAGAGCAGGTCCTTTTGTTCCGGCGTGCCGTCGAGTTCGATGATGGCGACGATGCCGAGATGGTTCTGGGTAATCTGGGCGATCGCCGGATCCGCCGTTGCGATGATGGCAATGACGCGGGCAAGCGTGGCATAGGAAACTTCCGGGCCGCCATAGGTGCGGGGAACGTTCATGCTCCAGAGCCCGCTTTGGGAATAGGCGTCGAGCTCGGCTATGGGAAGCAGCCCCTCCCGGTCACGCTCCGCCGCACCCTCGCGGAATTGGCGGGCGAGGCCTTGGGCGATAGAGATCGCTTCGGCATCGTCTTTCACGCGGTGAGCTGGAACGCTGGGTCTCGGCCGTGGCGGAACGGGATCGGGCGAATTGACGCGGGGTGGCGAAGTTAGATGCGTATTCATTGGTGTCTCCGAGGTTCAGGACGTGACGCCGATGCGCCACAGGAAGGAGGGAGGCGTATCGTTCACGGCGAAGTCGCCGACGATCCGGTCCTTGTAGATGCGCGGATTATGCGAACTCAGGGCGCGGGCATTCCGCCAGTGGCGGTCGAGTGCCGTGGGCTTCTTGATGGCTGAGGCGCCGAGTGCATCGGAGTTGATGGTCGAGGCCTCGAGGACGAGATTGGTGACAACGGTGAGCGCCTGCGAGGCTTCGAGTTCGGCGATTGCATTTGCCTTCGCCTCGGTCTCAGCATTGCCGGATGCCTGAAAGGCACGCTCGATTGCGCGGGCGACCTGAAGAACAATGGCACTGGCAGCATAAGCATTGCCGCGAAGACGTCCGATCACCTGTAGCACCTGTGGGTCGCCGCTCGGACGGTTGCCCGTACCATGACTATAGGTGCGCGTCCGACTGGCAACCGCTGCCGCCGTTTCGTCGGCTATGGACCGGCCGATGCCGGCAAGCGTGGCGAGCAGCACAGTCTGGTAGAAAGCCGTGCCGTAGCGGAACCGCTCGCCGTCTTCGACGATGTCGGCTGGATCGATCGGAGCGGAATCGAAGGTCGCAGTACCGCTTGCGGTCAACGTCTGGCCGAAACTGTCCCAATCGTCGAGGATGGCGACGCCGGGAGCGCTGCGGGCGACCGGCACTTCGACCGTTCGCCCGGCGGGCGTCGTCCTCGCGACGTTGATCCAATCGGCATATAGCGAGCCGGTATGGTGGTCGGCGGTCGAGAGCCTGCGGGCGAACGTGTAGGGATGCTCGAAATTGGTGGAGGCGGTGATGCCGATGCCGATATGTTTCGTCGCCATCGCTATGGGATTGACGAGCTGAAGGGGGTCGTTCATCGGAATCTGAACACCCCCCCGCAAAGCGTCCGCAAGCCCGCCGCGGTAAACGTCGTTGTAGCCGACGATATCGGCCACGAAGATGGAATCAAAGAAGCCGCCTTCGAGAAGGATCGCCAGCTCCGTCCAATAGTCGAGATCCTTGTACTGCCAGGAACGGTCGCGCGGATGACGCCACAGGCCAGGCGACTGGTGCCCCACGCAATTCGACTCGAAGGCGCTAAAGCGGATGATCTTGGTCATTTCCAAGCCCGTTCCAAGAATGTTTTCGTGCACTGGCTCATCGTCTGTCCGCGTTTCGTCCAATACTGGTGTTGGCGAAAGCGTTGCAATTGCCGTGCCAATATTGAAAGCGTAAATATTACAATTGGTTACGTTTGTAACTCTTTGAGCTCGTTGCTGCCAATGCAACAGCCTAGGCGCGCATCTGTTGCCGATGCAGCAATGGGATATTTTCCATTTCCTCCCCGATGAGAGGCAATTTTTCGCCTTTCGCGGCAATAAAGGGGACAACTGCAGCTCTGTAGTCTATAAAAATTATGTAGTATTTGCGGGTTATGCGAGGAAGGATCTCCTGTGATGGATACTGTTTTGCTGCGAAGTGCGGGCGATATTCGGCTTGCCGACACGACGCATACCCACATTCTGGCGGCAAACGATCGAGAGAGGATGGATCGCAAGAGCCATATAAGGGCGAGGGCGATGATTGTCGCCGATCCCGTGACGGGCGCGCTTCAGCACAAACTCGACCGGCTTGCCTCGGCTGACATGACGGTGCTGGTACTCGGCGAGACCGGAACCGGTAAGGAACTCGTGGCGCGTTATCTTCATGCGCACAGCCCGCGCAGGAAAGGCCCGTTCCTGGCGGTCAATTGCGGAGCGCTCACCGCCGGGCTCGGCGATGCGGAACTTTTCGGCCATGAGAAGGGTGCCTTCACCGGTGCCGTGAAAGATCAGAAGGGTTGGTTCGAGGCAGCAGAGGGCGGCACGATCTTTCTCGACGAAATCGGCGATCTTCCCTTGAATTTGCAGGTAAAGCTCCTGCGGGTGCTGCAGGAGCGCGAGGTGACGCCCGTCGGGTCGCGAAGAACGGTGCCGATCAATGTCCGCATCATCGCCGCCACCAATGTTGATCTACAGGCCGCCGTGCGCGAGAAACTCTTTCGGGCAGACCTGTTTTTCCGTTTGAGCGTCGCAGCAGTCGAGGTTCCGCCACTCAGGCAGCGCCGTTCGGCAATTGCACCCTTGGCGCAGCATTTTCTTTCAGCCTTTTCCGGCGGACGTCCTCCGGCGAGCTTGAGCCCGGAGGCATTGAAGACGCTGGAAGGGTACGACTGGCCCGGCAATATTCGTGAACTCGAAAACGTCATCCAGAATGTAGCCCATATGGCGGAGAGCAGGACGATTTGTCCCGAGGACCTTGATCTCGTGCAGGCGACGCAGGTATCGGAGGCGAGCTTCGACGGTCGGATAGGGTCGATCGTCAAGGAGGCGATCCATGCCGGCGAAGGCGACATTTTGGAGCGAACGATTTCAAGCGTCGTGCTGTCGGCTTTCGAACTCTGCGGCGCCAACCAGGTCCATACGGCCACCATGCTGGGCACGACGCGCAACAGCCTGCGCACCCAGCTTGCAAAACTCGGCATCATCGAGCCGCGCCGCCGCGGTCGGCTTCGATCGCCGAGGCTTGCGGAGATCAATATCGGCTACCAGCAATATGGCGCCTCGTCGCTTCTAAAATCGAAGGGTACGCTAGAGCAGCGGTTGAACGATCTTGGCATAGAGGTAGGATGGAAGGAATATGTCGCCGGACCCCAAATGCTGAAAGGGTTGAAGCAGGGCGAGATCGATTTCGGCACGACAGGCGAAGCACCGCCAATCTTCGCCCAAGCCGACGGTGTTCCGCTGGTCTATCTCGCCTATGATCCGCCGTCTCCCAAGGCGGAAGCGATCGTCGTCCATGCGGAAAGTGACCTCCAGGCGCTTGGTGATCTGAAGGGTCGGCGTGTCGGGCTAAACTACGGCTCGAATGTGCAGTATCTCCTTATCCGTGCGCTCCAGAAGGCGGGCCTCGACATCTGCGACATCGTCCAAGTCGACATGCCGCCAAACCAGCCGACGCTCGCCCTCTTGGAAAGTGGCGAGATCGACGCCTGGTGCATCTGGGATCCGATGCTAAGTCAGGCGCTGCATTCCGCCAACCTGCGCGTGCTCGCCGATGGGCGAGGCCTTGCTCCGAACCGGCAGTTCTATGTCGGACGCGGACCCTACGTGGCCTCCAACCCGCAGACGATCGATATCCTCCTCAAAGAGTTGCAAGTTGCCGGCCAGCAGGCAGTCCACCAACCGGCCAGTACCGCTAAACGCTTGGCGCTTGAAGTTAACATCAACGCTCCAGCGCTCGAGGCCTCGCTCCGCCGTATGACCTTCGGCGCAAGACCGATAGATCGCATCGTGATTGCCGAACAGCAGTTGATTGCGGACACACTCTACATGGCGAATATGCTCGCCTCGCCGGTATTAATTAGCGATGCGATACTATCGAACTGAGATTCATCCATCTTTCTGTCATCTGTTGTGTTTGCCGCCTACGACAGCGGCCTTGGTGTAATGTGTAGTCATATCGACAGCCGCAGACGGACCCAATCGCTGTATCAGCAAAACGCAAGCCGCCGAAGCATATCTGTGTTCGGATGCGAACGCGTTGGACAATAAGCGAGTTTTAGGCGTCAGGGAAAATGGAATGGGCGGCGCCGTGTCCCCCAAACCCCTGCAGCGAGTACGTGGACTCGCATCCGCTATTCGCCAAGGTCGAGTTCAGTTGTCAGTGTGAAAACCGACAACGACAGCTTTCTGCAGTGGCAAATGATTGCAGGCCGGCAGATTGGCCGGATTCCCGGCTTCGGGTCCACTGGGCCTAGTCGGCTATTGGCGCACATGAGCCACCCTTGCCGTCGCCCTCGTAAACTGAGATCCGCGCAACGGCGACGCCCGATATCAAGCGGCGACGTCGTGCACAGGAGCCAAGTGGAAGCCAATCGCCTTCAGCACCGCAAGGGTGGTTTCCAAGGTGGGATTGCCGTTCTCGCTCAGCGCCTTGTAGAGATGTTCGCGAGCCAGCCCTGTATCACGGGAAATCTTGCTCATGCCTTTCGCACGGGCAACGGTTCCAATGGCCGTGGCGATGAACTTGGCGTCACCTGTCCTCATCGCCTCCGCTAGAAATGTCTCAATCGCTTCATCTGAAGCGAGCATTTCAGCGGGGTCAAAATCAAAGAACTTCTCAGTCATCGTTATCACTTCCATTGAGCGGCGATCTGCTTGGCCGCGCGGATGTCCCTATGTTGGGTGCTCTTATCGCCCGCACACAGCAGCAGGATAAGCACATCGCCCGCTGCTGGAAGTGTAGCCGGGGCCGTAGTGGATACGCAGTTCGCTTATCCCTTCGCCAACCGGCGACACATCGCCGGCATGTCCCGAAACCAAGCGCTGAAGCCGGATGGCGATCATCGCCTTGCCCTTGGCGTCTCTCAGCTTGGTATGCCATTTGCGAAGGTAGCGGGCTGCTTGAGCTTCATCATGGTAATTTGTAACTTATAAGTGACATACTGTCAACACAAACGGGGGCTTGCAGCGATCACTCAGCCGAACCTCGGATCGACCGAGAACCCTAGGCAATCAGCCGGTAACTACGCCAGAGGCCAAGGGCTGGCAAGCGACGACCTGATCGCTGTGAGCCGTGACGTGATGTCCATCGGAGACGTATGCAGCAATATGATCTGCATCAGCGATCGCGGAGGTGGCCATCTCCTCCTCGACGTCGCGAAATTGCTTTCTTTTGGCGCCGAGTTCATCGGCGGACCGGAAGGCGCCACCGATGCGGGACTGGTTCGATATCAACCGGAGCTCGGCTTCTTCGAGACGACGACGATATTGACGCCTCTCCTTATCGAAGCCGCCGAGGCCATGCTCCAGCCGGGAGATGGAGCGGAGCTGCGTAACTGTGATGACGGCAAGGTCAATCTCGCAATCAGCCGGTACGCTGGAGCAGCGTCTCGGATCTATCCGCCGTCCTTGCCGAACGGTTCGCCCTCATAGACGAGACCGAACCGCCGATGGATGCCAGATGAACTCAATCTCGTGCTGCTGCTCGGACAAATACACTTGCAGCTCGACAAGCAAGGTATTCGACATTGCGATTTTCGTCCGTGGATGGTCGTGGCTTGAGGTCTTGGCATCTTGCGAGGCTACCATACCAGTTTCAGTTCCGCCCGGAGATAGTTGCTGTCGCTGCCGCCAACGGCTTCCAGCGCCGATCCGACCTGGTAAAGGACGGCCTCCAGCGACCCCGTGAGATTGGGATTGAAGCGGTAGTCCGCCCTGACCTGCGCATAAGCTCCGGTCCACGCCGGCCCCTTACCCGCCGTGCCAGCGACGGGAACGCTTGGCAGGGTGTAGATGGCGTCCTGTGTCGTCTGGCGCCATAGCAGTCCGACCCCGGCCATCAGGGCCAGGTCTTCAGTCGGTTGAACGGTAATCGACGGTTTAAGGTGAATGAGGTTGGCGTATCCGGTATGACCGCCGAGCGAGAAATAGAACCCGTTTGGAAACAGCGGATTGAAGGTGCCAAGCGTGCCGTCGCCCGCGTCCCCGTCACCCGACGCCATGTCGAACTGCAGGCCGATTCTCGGCGACCAGTTCAGGTTCTCAAATGTGTAGCCGGACCTCGCCCCCAACGCCCAAGCCAATATGTCGGCCGAACCGACCTTCCCAACCTGGCCCATCGCTTCCATATCCCAGTCGAAACCGGCATATGTGCCGACCGAGCGGATATCGAAAATGTGCCTCTCCTCCTCACCAGACGCGGTAAGGAAATTGGCGGCCTTGCGTTGGTACAGCGCGTAATAGGCGGTGGCCTCGATCGTTGGCGAAAGCTGCCGCTCGATACGTGCGCCGTTGAAGAGCACATCGCTGCTTGAGCGATCATCGAAAGGATCATCATCCCGATACCCGACGGGCTGGCTGACAAGACCGTAGAAGCGCCATGCATCCGTCTCCCACCCGGCCCAGACCGCATCGAACGACTGGCGGACATTCGGCCCATCGCGCAACGACACGAAGCGCTCCAGGTCGAACGCGAAATCTTGCCGACCGACCCTTATCCTGAACGTTCCGGCGTCAGTCTCCTGCGTATAGCCGATGAATGCTTGCCGGAGGTCAAATCGGTTTGCGTCGTTAGGGCCGACCACCGTCTTGTTAAAGGCACGCACATCCTCGAACTGTGTAAACAGTTGCCACTGTTCATTCAGGTGAACGTCGATGTGGAACTGCGCGCGCTGTAACCAATAGGAATCTCCGGGGTTCGCCGGCACGGTTCCGAAAGCCGGCGCATCACTGACTTCGAAGATTTCGCGTAGATTGAGCCCTAACGAGATGTAGCTGTCGGGATTGGAGGGAAACAACGGAATGTATTTGAGACTATCCAGCGGCTGAGCCCGCAGTTTCGGATCCGCGAGAAGCGACCAGTCCTCCAGCGACCGGTCGGCTTTAATCGAGGGCCTCTCCTGCTCCAAGAGAAAATCATCCGCCGCCAGGGCTGACCGGTAGTCCCATTGAGCAAATGCAAGGGCGGCAAGCGAAAGCAGGAGCGACCGCGCCTTGGATACGGGCCGAAGGCTGAACGCTATTGAAAGACGCGAGGTGACACATCTCTGTCGGTCAATCATCTGCTCAGCTTTCAGCCTTCGGCCCATAGCCACATCCTGCTTTAACTTTTCATGGGGGATCGCCGCCGTCCGCCACTGGCGCGGCGAAGCACGAGGGCGTTTGAGACGAGATGACGACGCTGGAACCTAGATGGCTCCTCGGGATGCCTCGTCCGAGGTCTCATCACCCTACTTTTAATCAGTGCGCGCTCGTGGTCGTCGGCACTCGCGTGTTGAGCAGCTGCTCCCGCATATGGGCCGTGGTGCTTCCGCCGCAGCAGGGTACGGCCAGGCAGCGAAACTGGAGTCCAACGAGCTTCTGCAACGGGGAAAGCGGGAAAAGCTTTCCGCTGGGTTCATCTTTCCCCATGATAGCTGCCGAAGTATTTAACGGGTGACCAAGCCGGAAGGATCTCGGGCAGTGTTGGCGATAGAGCACTATAGTCCTGCGCACCAAACACTACCTCTCCGTCCATTATAGTGAGCACAGAAGAGACGGATTTGATCTGATCTTCCGACACGGTGAAGTAATCCCGGTCGAGCACGGCAAAGTCCGCCAGATATCCGGGGGCGATTACGCCCATTTCGGACTCTGTATTCATGAACCACGCTGCACCACTGGTAAACAGTTTCAACGCCTCTGTGCGGGATAGCCGATTGTCCTCGGCGAGAATTTCGGATCCGGACACAGACTTGCCAGATACCATCCAACTTATACCGACCCAAGGGTTGAACGTGGCTGCCCGAAAGGCGTCGGTGGTCATGGCCAGCGGCATGCCGCTATCCACGAGCTTGCGCAGACGGGGAGTCTCCAGAGCCTGCTCGCGACCATGGGTTTTGATGAAACCATCGCCATGCAGCGCCATTTTGGTGTCCAGGGCAATGCCGCCACCCAGCTTTTTCACACGGTCGATGTTCTCCGGGGTGATGGTCTCAGCGTGCTCGAGACTCCATTTCAGGCCATCGAGCGGGATCGTTTCGTTCACTTTCTCCAGAGCGTCGAGAAAGGGGGAGATGTTCTCGTTGTAGCTGATGTGCATGCGGAACGGGATGCGCCGCTGAACCAGCTTCATCACATCCTGCTCGACGAAGCGCCGCATCTTCTCAGGCTCGATGATGACCGCCGGACGGTCGAAGTTCTCATGATCGTGCACTTCCCCGCTCAAAACCTCCCCGGCCCCTCGATATTCATGGCCATGTGCCAGGGTAGGGTGCAGGTTTTGTCCTGGACTTACCGGCACTGTTTTCGTGATCGCCTCGATTTCCAGATCCACCATGTTTACCGGCCCACCGTCGCCGAGTTGCAAGTCCACAAAGGGCATGCGCACATTAAGGCGGTTGTCTCGTGCAAGCACATCTACCCTTGCCTGTGCCTCCGGGTATGGCCACCTGCCGCCGTTGTCGATGATCGAGGTCACGCCAAAGCGGTTCAGGCCGTGGATACTATAGATCAACGAACTCACTTCTTCGTCGAACGTGGGCTGCGGCACCATGCTCTCGAGGGCGAGAAACAACCAGGTATAGCCGTGGACCACACCGGTGGGATTGCCGCGGCTGTCCTTTTCGAATTCGACGTCCGGTATCTTTGGGAATCGATCGGTTCCCACGCCAAGCGCCTCCATCGCCCGCATATTCAAGAAGGCGCGGTTATAGGCATATTGCACAATCATTGGGCGATCGGGCACGGCCTCGCGCAATTCGTCCAGCGTGGGAAAGCGGTTCTCCTCAAATTGGTAGGGCGACCAGCCTCCGATCACTTTGACCCATTGGCCCTCCGGTGTGCGTTTGGCCTGCTCGCTCAGCATGGTCAACGCCTCACGCAGCGTCGGCACGCCGTCCCATCGAACATTGTAGTTATAGGCCATGTCGTTGAGGACATGTATATGGGCATCGATGATGCCGGGGATGAGTCTGCGGCTGCGAGCATCAATAATCTCGGTTTTGGAATTCTTCAGACCGAGAATGTCCACATCAGAGCCGACGGAATAAATGCGGCCTTTCTTAACCGCTAAAGCCGAAGCTTCGGGCTGAGCACGGTTGCCGGTGAAGATCTTTGCGTTGAAAACGATCAGATCAGCGCCGGGCTGTTCTTGCGTTTGTGCCTGAACCGCGGAGAAAGAAGAAATCGTCACAAACGCGATGAATATTTTCCTGATCATTTTACCCTTGTTCGGCTGATTGTTGCGAATTGCGGTCATGCGGAAGCCGGCGCCTTACGTGTGATGGACAAAGAAGTGAGTCGAAGTCGTCGCGAAAGGTCGTTACTTTCCTCGCATGCCGCCGTTGAAGGCCGACTTGTCGGAAGACAAAACCCTTGTGACAAGGTCTGGGCGGACAGTGCCATTGCAATTTCCGCTACGGTAGGCCATCAAAATGACACACCGTGTCGCTGAGAAGGAAACATTAATTGGATATTGAGGAACTGCGCACCTTCGTGGAGGTCGCTGACGCCCGCGGCGTCACACAGGCAGCGCGCCGGCTCGGCGTTTCCAAATCGCTCGTCAGCCGACGGCTTGCTCGGCTTGAGCACCATCTAGGTGTTCAATTGCTCGCGCGAACGACGCGCGGCGCAGCCCTAACCGAAGCCGGTGCGACGTTTCGCGAGCACGCAGCAAAGATCTGCAGCGAGTTTGATGTTGCGAGGGAGGCCACTCTTCCCTCCGGAGATCTTCGCGGCCGGTTACGTGTCGCTGCGCCGCTCTCTTTCGGCCCGACACATTTTGCTCCCATCCTCTCTCAAATGGCGCTCAGACATCCGCAACTACAAATCCTTTCTTCCTACACTGATCGATTCGTAGATCTCGTCGGAGAGGGTTTTGACTGCGCCATTCGGGTTGGCCACCTTCAAGATTCTGTCCTGATCGCAAGACGTGTTGGACCGATCTTCGGGATTCTAGTTGCAAGTCCTGCATACATCGAGGCTCACGGCGCTCCTGCAGCGCCGAACGAGATTGTGAATCATCAAGTCGTCATGCGGGACGCCGAGAGGTGGCAATTCATGGATGGCAACAAGATTGTTGCGGTAAGTCCCCAGGGTCGCTTCGTAGCTGATAACGGAATATCGCTCGTATCTGCCGCTCTGGACGGTGTTGGGATCGCCTATCTGCCCGAACCGCTTATCGCGGATCATATCTGTTCGGGCGCACTGGTGCCAATCATGACGCGTCATCCAATTCCGCCAGCCGGCATCTTCGTCGTAAGGCCACCAGGCCAGCATCCTTCTCGAAAGGTGAGAATCCTCACCGAGATGCTCATCGAACGGTTTGGAACCCCGCCCGTTAGCGAGAGCGCGGCGAGCCTCGACGGGGCAGACAAACGATCAACGGATGGGTAGCGTCAACATGGTCGATCGGCTCGCTTGCAGTCTCCGGGCTTGGTGCGATTGGTCAATTGGCCCTGAACTCCAATCAAGCTCCCGATTGAACCATCGCTCTCAAGTGGGCGGGCGGGGGCGTATTGGGTCGTCTCGCCGGAGGTTCTCTGGCAGCTTGCATTTGTTGGGGGTTAGGACGCGCTGTGAGAAATCCTCTTGCGCTTGCGTGGGTGTCCACAGATGTTCAGGGGCCGGTATGGCGAAAGGGCAGGGCATATCAACTCGGCCGGCGGATAACTGCGTGATTTGACGCGAAAGGCGGAGCGCGGGGAGCCTTCGCTCGGGCCGGTGCTGATGGCGCTGACGCGTCAGTCACCGAAGCTTAAAGCATCGTGAAAAGCGCGAGGCGATATCGACGGCTCGGACATAATCAGACCTGCGATGTGTCCCGCTCGTTCAGGAATTTCTCTACCTGGGCAATGCTCGTCATGCGGGCATATTTTTCACTTTCTGACCAAATTTTGGTCACTAACAAGCGGATTACGGTTACCCGGCGAACCGGCCGCGATCTTCGTTTGGTGCCTCGAATGCAGGCTGGAAGAGCTTCTTGACCAGTTGGCCTTCGTGCTTCGCTGTCGATCAACGCCGTCGAGTTCAAGGATTTGAGGCGCGACAGTCGGTCAGCCACGCCGACAAGCTTGCTATCGCGCTCTAGTTCGACATGCGCGGTTATTTCGAGGCGACCGCTGAGAGCTATTTCAAGCACCTCACCCGGGACGGCATCGAGGCGGCAGTGGCGGAAGCCAAGGGCGACGGCTTCGCTGAAGGCTCGCCGCGAATGAGAAGGTCGACGCCGCAGCCCATGCCGAAAACGCCGTCAAGGGCACCGGCTGGTTGCCGCAGCCGCGAAGCGGGATCGACTTTCCGGTAGGCTACCTTTAACTAGGGTGTCAAAGGCATTGGCCGCATAGGTGTTCTCTGATTCAAAAATCGGACGCTACGTCACTTTAATTTGGACGAACGGCATACTGGAGGATGCCTCCGACGGCAGGTATTTGGGTTTCCGACAACGCACTGGGCGTGGACCATGGCCGGAGGAGCCGGCCGATCATTTGTCAGGTGCTCGCGAATAGCAGCAGCGGTGCGATATCATAGTTGTCGGCTGCACGAAGTGCCGCCACGTAGCGGGTTCGCAGCTCGCCGACATCGGCCAGCGTCCCGCCACCCCAACTGAAATGTTCGCCGCCAAGGCGCTCGATCAGAAGATCGGCTGCCAAGCGAGCGTGACGGCCATTTCCGTTGGGAAAGGGATGAATGGCAACTAGGCGATGGTGAAACCTGATCGCAATCTCATCCGCCGGAAATGTCTGATGCCCAATCCAATAGTGGACGTCGCTTAACAGGCCCGCCAGCTCCATTCCGATGCGGTAGGGTTGGACGCCGATGTTGCGCTCTGTCGTTCGGAAGACGCCGGCCCATTCCCAGACGTCGCCAAGCATCCGCTTGTGCAGTGTTCGCATGAAATCCTCGCTGAGCAGTCGCTCAAGCGATACGCGTCGACGACCACGCGCCCAGGCCGCACCTTCGACAATGTTCTCCCGCTCTGCCTCGTTGAGATCACGACGGTGCGTGATCCATGTCTGAAGGAGCCCCTCGCGCTCATTTGGTTCAAGGGGTGTTGCGTCCTCAGGCTCCTGAAACAGGTCCGTCATGTCTCGTTCCAGAGGTCGCGTTCGGAGAGCCTGTCGCGAATGTATGCCTGGACACGGGATTCGAAGTCAGCTTCGTCCGTGCCCTGAGCTTCGAGCCGCATTGTGTGCGCGACGCGGTGAAGCTCCCGCGTCGCGATCTTCCTTGCGCGCGCCTGGATGAGAGCCTCAAGTGAACTGTTGGGAACAAGTGCGTAAACGAGCGTGCAATCCAGCGCCTCAGCTGCGCGACGCAAGGTTTTGAGTTGGATCGTGCCTGCGGCTTCCGACTTCTCTATGGCTTCTACGGTTTGGGGTCGCACCCCAATGCGCGTGCCGAGTTGGGCACCCGTCATCCCGAGCGCGTCACGGAGCGCACGCACCCATCCTTTCGGCGGCGCCTTGAACCGATCAATTGGTTGGAGCGGCCGAAGTCTTTCATCGAGGCGCAGGCGCCCCCTTTTGCGACTATCGCTTTTCATCCACGTTCTTCAGACTGTGTTCTGATCGTAGAACGACTTTTATCAGTATCCAGGCTGATTATCAATATGCAATATTCAAGCTGCAATATGATTTAATGGATTAACGCATCAGCCTGTAGTCTGTTAATCGTGTGTAGAAATTAGCCTGGTTGCAAGCTCTCAATCGGCGAGGGAAGTGCCCTTCGGAGCGAGGGCGACCAGTTGCGGCTGGTTGACGGCAGACAGGTCCGTATCGCTCGGCACAAAGCGACGGATGCGCTTGTTGGTGTTCTCGACCGCGCCTTTCTGCCACGGTGAATTCGGATCGCAAAACCAGCTCCTGGCGCCGAGTCCATCTTCCAAAGCCTTGAAACCGCGAAACTCGGTACCACGGTCGAAGGTGAAGCTCTGCCGGGCAAAGGCGGGTAGCGGTGAGAAGGCATCGATGATCTTGTCGATGAGCGGACGAGAGTGACGGCTGCCATTCTTGATCATCACCGTGTAGCGGCTCTTGCGCTCGACCAGCGAGGTGACATTGGCTTCACCGAGGTCGCGCCGGAAGATCAGCAGATCACCCTCCCAGTGGCCGAACTGAGACCGATCGGCAATAAAATCAGGGCGTTGGCTGATCCTGCAGTCCAACGGGATCGAGCCGTCGCGGGGCTTGCGGGAGCGGCGCGGGCGGCGCTTGCGACGGCCTTCTGGCAGATGCTGATAGAGCTCCAGCGCCTGATCTTCCTTGCCATAGATGAAGCGATAGATCGTCTCGGTGCAGACACGCACGGCGCTCACGCCATCGGCGAACAGGCGACCGGCGATCTGTTCCGGTGACCACAGCGCCTCCAGCTGCTCGATGACCAGTGCGCGCAATTGCGGGTGCCGCATCAGCTTCCTCAAACGCCGCCGCCGCTCTTTGCGGATGTCGTCGGCAACCGTTGGGAAGTAGCCGCTGTATTCGGGCAGTTCGCGATCGTGGAATGTATTGCGCCTGATCTCGCGATAGATGGTGGAACGGTGACGACCGAGTTGGCGCGCCATTTCATTGATCGGCACCTTGCGTTCGACAAAGTGATAGAGGCGGCGGCGATCCGCCAGATTCAGCTGCGAATAGCTTCGTGACATCCCAAAATCTCCAAGGGGAAACCATTGAAATCATTGGCATGTCGCACTTGAAAATAGAATGTACCCGGCTACAGGAGATGTGGCAGCGAAGTTGAACTGTCCGGTTTGGCGCAAAATAGAAATGTCACTTTGGACACGTCTTCAGCCATTTAGAAATGCGACACTCGGCATGTCCACTTGCGCTGAGGCAAGCCCCCGACCGGACCGGCTGGGCCGGGTTGCAAGGGAAGGGAGGGGGCGGGCGAACGGCACCCCTTCGGCTTTAGCTTTCTCAGTTTCAATTATTGCGTTCCTGGTAGATGTTGCTGGCAGCTGAATGTGCAGGGCCAGGATCTCGCGATGCTTCCGGAAATCAGGCTGATGGGTGACGTCGATGTAGCCGCTTTGTCGCCACTGCTTCGCGGCATGGCCATGACTGTTTCCTTCGCAGAGATCCAGGGAGGGATCGGTCTGACCGCGTCGGGGGCGATGAACCGCAAGTTCGTCCACTGGGCCGCTGTTCACTTCGATTGGCCCGGCTACACGTCGGACGACTTATACAGCATCAACAAAGTTCTCAACGAAGCCGATATGCCGCCGCTTTTGGTCGTCCGTGACATGCTCAAGTACTTGCGGCTTCTTCGGCGGCGAAAGGACGTACTGGTACCAACCCAACGCGGCCGAGACTTTCTGGCGAGACCGCAGGCCTTCTTCGATCTGATCGCGACGGATTATCTTTATGCTTATATCCACTACGGGCAGACGCAGGAGGCTGTCCGTAATAGGATGCGTTGGTGGCACGTCTTTCTCAATCTTATCAATATGAAAGCAGAAACGGGCTGTTCGTTGGACGACCTAGCGAACGAGCTATACCCGAGCGAATCGTACCCCGAGCCATCAGAAATTACTGCCGAAACCTGGGCGGAAAGGTCAGCGCTCCGCTACGATATCATTCGCCCGCTGTGCTGGCTGGGATTGCTGCACGAAGAGCGCGAGGGACTGACCATTTGGCAGGGCGGAACTTACCACAAGACACCCTTGTGGCCTGCGTGTTTAAAGCTGGAATCGGACATGCAGCCCGAGTTTATTCTCCATTGAACTGTGCCGGGTAGGGTTGCCCTTGCTCCACCGCACTTCGCTGGGAAAGTGCCTGTCGCCGCCGGGCAATGACCGCAGGATCGTTCATAAAATCCGTCCGCTTGCCTGGCTTGCGGCCACGTGGTTTGTAGCCAATCTTCTCGCTGTTGGTCATCACCTCCGGCTTCGTCGGCTGCTCCTGACGCTCTTTGATATAGGCAAGAACGTCGCCGAGCCGCTTGTTCTCGGTGATCGCCGCATGCGTTACCCGCTGGTCTTTGTCGAACACCCGATAGGACAGGGAATGCCCCTTCCAGCGCACATCCAATCGACCATCCGCATAGGCATAGGTCTCGACATAGCGCCCAACCAAACCGCGCGTCACCGCGGTCTCTTCCAGCATGATCCGCTGGCGCTCGAACGAAAACGTCAGCTGCGCCCCGACATAACGCTGCTCACGCTTGCACAGAATGTCCCTGAGCCGGTCCAACGCGAGATTCACCGGCCGATGCAGATTGTCGGAACGGGTAGGGGCGATGGCAAACCGCTGGTTATAGCGCGCCATGAATTGCGGCAGGAAAGCGTTGCCGTCGTCCATGCCGCAGATGCCCTCCAGGCGCAGTTCCTTAATCAGCCGGTCCTGCAGCGTCCGGTTCATCCGCTCGACTCGGCCCTTGGCCTGGCTCGAATTTGCACAAAGAATCTCGATGTTTAACTCGCAAAGTGCACGTCCGAACTGGGTCATGCCCTGGCCGCCCTTGGCATCCTTCTTCGCCACCCGGAACACCGAATGCTTGTCGGAATAGAAGGCGACCGGAGCGCCGTGATCCTTCAGATAAAGCTCCAGCGCCTCGAAGTAGCTGAACGCGCTTTCCGATCGCACGAAGCGCAACTGCATCAGCTTGCCCGTCGCGTCGTCGATGAACACCAGCAATGAACATGGGTCACCGCGATCTTCGAACCAGCGATGCTCGGATCCATCGATTTGCACCAGTTCACCGTAGGCCTCGCGCCGCAACCGCGGCTGATGAAACGTCCGCCGCTGCTTGCGCGACAGCCAAAGGCCCGCCACCGACATCCATTGCCGCAAGGTCTCGCGCGACACCGTCAGACCATCACGCTCGGCAAGCTTCTCGGCCGCCAGCGTCGGACCAAAGTCCACATAGCGCTCGCGCACCATCGCCATGGCATAATCGCGCACGCCGTCACAAATCCGATTGTTCGATGGCCGGCCGATCGCCTTGTGCCGGATCGACGCCGCACCGCCAGTGCTGATCCGGTCCAGCAGACGACGCACCTGGCGCGTGCTTAAGCCCAGGACATGCGCTGCCGTTACCAGCGTCATCCGGCCGTCAATCACTTTCGACAGAACCTCGATCCGCTGCAGATCGCGCTCGCTCATCGCAATCAATCCCATCCGCAATCTCCCACCTCATCAAAACCCGGGGAGAGTGACATTCTTACTTTGCAGGATCAGGACACTTCAACTTTGCGGTGGAGAATCTAATCCAAGTGCAACAATGACGTGTGAAGCGTAGAGGGTTAGCCACTTTCGCGCAAATGGGCCATGAAGACTTCGGCGGGCGTGCGGTAACCAAGGCACTTCCTCGGCAGTGAATTGAGATGGTGGGCGAGGGCGACCAGTTGCGGCTGGTTGACGGCAGACAGGTCCGTATCGCTCGGCACGAAGCGACGGATGCGCTTGTTGGTGTTCTCGACCGCGCCTTTCTGCCACGGTGAATTCGGATCGCAAAACCAGCTCCTGGCGCCGAGTCCATCTTCCAAAGCCTTGAAACCGCGAAACTCGGTACCACGGTCGAAGGTGAAGCTCTGCCGGGCAAAGGCGGGTAGCGGTGAGAAGGCATCGATGATCTTGTCGATGAGCGGACGAGAGTGACGGCTGCCATTCTTGATCATCACCGTGTAGCGGCTCTTGCGCTCGACCAGCGAGGTGACATTGGCTTCACCGAGGTCGCGCCGGAAGATCAGCAGATCACCCTCCCAGTGGCCGAACTGAGACCGATCGGCAATGAAATCAGGGCGTTGGCTGATCCTGCAGTCCAACGGGATCGAGCCGTCGCGGGGCTTGCGGGAGCGGCGCGGGCGGCGCTTGCGACGGCCTTCTGGCAGATGCTGATAGAGCTCCAGCGCCTGATCTT
>NZ_PVZR01000043.1:0-19325 GCF_003024455.1 Ensifer sp. NM-2 | reverse complement strand
CAGCCCGCGGTGGACGCATCATCCTGATCACCGACGAAAAGGGGGCGGCCGCCTCGAAGCTCGAGACGATGGCGACGATCGTTCTGCCGAATGTCGACGAGATCATTGCGCCGATGATCTTCTCGCTGCCGATCCAGCTGCTCGCCTATCACACGGCCGTGTTCATGGGCACCGACGTCGACCAGCCGCGCAACCTGGCAAAATCGGTGACGGTCGAATGATCATCATACGGCCGGAGCGAGCGGGCGACGAACAGGCGATCCACGACGTGACGGCCGCCGCATTCGAGGGGCACCCGCACAGCGACCAGAGCGAACCCTTCATCATCGAACGCCTTCGGGGCGAGGGCGCGTTGATGCTCTCGCTCGTCGCCGAAGAGGAAGGTCAGATCGTCGGCCACGTTGCCTTCTCGCCGGTGACCCTTACGCCGCCGGCAGCAGGCTGGTTTGGGCTTGGCCCGGTGGCCGTCATGCGGGAGCGCCAGGCAAACGGGATTGGCAGTCGGCTCATCCGCGAAGGGCTAGCGATGCTTGCCGCTGACGGCGCCTTGGGCTGTGTGGTCGTGGGCGATCCCGACTATTACCAAAAGTTCAGATTCCGACACGAATCTTCACTTGTATTCCCAGGTTGTGCGCCGCAATACTTCATGGCGCTGGCCTTCTCCGGCGCGGTACCGACAGGTACGGTTGCCTATCATCCGGCTTTCGGCACTGAGTGAGGTTTAAACGGAAGAGGCATGGGCGAAAATTCGAAGAGCGGCTATATTGCGACCCGGTTGCGGAACTATTTCCTGACGGGGCTGATTATCTGCGCGCCGCTGGCCATCACCGTCTGGTTGGTGCGCACCTTCATCGAGTGGGCCGATGGATGGGTGAAGCCCTACCTGCCGAATTTCTATAATCCGGATACCTATTCGCCTGTGGCTATTCCCGGATTCGGGCTTCTGGTCGCACTCATCGTCATCACCTTGGTGGGCTTCCTCACAGCCAATCTGGTCGGTCGCTCGATCGTTGCCTTCGGCGAATCGCTCGTCAGCCGGACGCCGCTCGTTCGCACCATCTACAAGTCGTTGAAGCAGATCTTCCAGACGGTGCTGCAGGAGCAGTCGTCCTCGTTCAAGAAGGCGGGCTTGATCGAATATCCGAGCCCCGGCCTCTGGTCGCTGGTCTTCATCGCCACGGATGTCAAAGGCGAAGTCGCCGCCAAATTCTCCGAGCGTGGCATGGATATGGTGACCGTGTTCCTGCCACCGACACCGATCCCGACCGCTGGCTTCCTTTTGTTCGTACCCCGCGACAAGATCATTCCGCTTGAAATGAGCGCCGAGGATGCGGCCAAGCTCTTGATTTCTGGCGGTCTCGTCGCACCGGACTACAAGCCGCTCGCCAACGCTCCACCGCTCCAGATCGCCCAGCAGAAGAGCGCCTGAGGCTTCAGCCGGCGCGCAGGAAGCGGATCGCTTCGTCGCGGCGGTGGAGATAGAGCAGGGTTCGAAGCGCCTCCCCACGGGGCGATGTAAGATCAGGATCCCGCTCGATCAGATAGGCCGCGTCCTTGCGGGCGATTTCGAGCAGATCGCGATGCGCTTCGAGGCTGGCGATACGAAAGCCGGGCGTGCCGGATTGGCGCGTTCCCAGCAGTTCGCCTTCGCCGCGCAGCTTCAGATCTTCCTCGGCGATCAGAAAGCCATCTTCGCTGTCGCGCAGGATCGAAAGCCTTGCCCGGCCGGTTTCACCCAGCGGGCTCTTGTAGAGCAGGATACAGGTCGATGCTTCGTCGCCACGGCCGACGCGGCCGCGCAACTGATGCAATTGCGCCAGGCCGAAGCGTTCCGCATGTTCAATCACCATGATGGTGGCATCCGGCACGTCGACGCCGACTTCAACGACGGTCGTGGCCACGAGCAGGCGGATTTCACCGTTCTTGAAGGCGAGCATGACGGTGTCTTTTTCCGCGCCGTTCATCCGGCCGTGCACGAGACCGACATCCCGGCCGAAGCGCTTGGAGAGACCCTGATAACGTTCATCCGCTGACATGACGTCGATCGCTTCGGATTCTTCGACGAGTGGGCAGATCCAATAGGCTTTCTTGCCCTCCTTGAGGGCTGCAGCGAGGCGGTCGACGATCTCGTCGGTCCGCTCGGTCGGGATGGTAACCGTCTGAATGGGTTTTCGACCCGCCGGCTTCTCCGTCAGCTTGGAGACATCCATGTCGCCGAAGGCCGCTAGCACCAACGTGCGGGGGATCGGCGTGGCCGTCATCACCAGCATATGGGGTGAGATGCCTTTGGCGGTCAGGCGCAGGCGCTGGTGGACGCCGAAGCGGTGCTGTTCGTCGACGACCGCAAGCGTCAGCCGGTCGTAGTTGACCGTATCCTGGAACAGGGCGTGTGTGCCGACCACGATCCGCGTCTCGCCGGAGGCAATGCGCTCCAGGATCGCGTCGCGCTCCTTGCCTTTGGTGCGTCCCGTCAGAACATCCATCGTAATGCCTGCGGGTGCAGCCATTTTCGACAGCGTCGCGAAATGCTGCCGGGCGAGGATTTCCGTCGGAGCCATCAACACGGCCTGGCCGCCCGATTCGACCGCCGCCAGCATCGCCATCAGTGCAACCATGGTCTTGCCGGAGCCGACGTCGCCCTGCAGCAGCCGCAACATCCGGTCGTTTCCGGCCATGTCCTTGAGGATATCGTCAATCGCAGTCGATTGGCTCGTGGTCAGCGAGAAGGGCAGTGCGGCGGTGACAGGGCCTGACAGCTTGCCTGTCGCATGCACCGGCGTCCCGGTAACCTTGCGCAGGCGCTGGCGAACAAGGGCCAGGGAGAGTTGGCCGGCCAGGAATTCGTCATAGGCGAGCCGTCGGCGCGCCGGCGCCTGCGGGTCGATATCGGTGGCGTCGCGAGGTTCATGCAGAGCGCGGAAGCTGTCGGCGGCACTTTGAAAGCCCTGCTTGTCCGCAAGCGCACCGTCGATCCACTCGGGCATGTCAGGCACGCGGGCGACGGCCGCCTCGATCGACTTGCGCAAGATGCGGGCGGAGAGACCGGCCGTCAGGCCATAAACCGGTTCGACCAGCGGCAGGTTGTCCGCCTCGCTGGCCTTTACCATATAGTCCGGGTGAACCATCGACGGCCGCCCATTGAACCAGTCGACCTTGCCGCTGACAATCACGGTTTCGTCGACCGGCAGCGATTTTTCCAGCCAGTTGCCTTTGACGCGGAAAAAGGTGAGCGCCAGTTCACCGGTGTCGTTATGCAGGAAGATACGGTAGGGCAGGTTTTGCTTGCCCGGCGGTGGAGGCTGATGGCGATCGACGCGGCCGGTGATCGTGACGACGACGCCTTGCGGCGCATTGGCGATTCCTGGCTGCTGCCGTCGATCGATCAGCGAATGCGGCGCATGGAAAACCAGGTCGACGACGCGGCAGTCTTCGATGCTTTCGCGGCCGAGAAGTCGGGCATATAGCTCGCCGATCTTCGGGCCGATGCCGGGTAGGGTGTTGAGCGGTGAAAAGAGCGGGTCGAGCAGGGCAGGGCGCATGGCAATGAAATTGCGACGACAATTCGGGGTTTTGCAAGGCTGACAATCATCTATTCAGCGTTTATAGAGCCCAATGACGACAAACCGTACCTCCGCGGACGGCAGGAAGGAATCTCCATGACTGGCATTTCACGCACCAGCGCCGATCTCGATCCGCGTCGCCGCCGGATCCTGTTTCGTGCCTGGCATCGCGGCATACGCGAAATGGACCTGATCCTCGGGCAGTTTGCAGAAGCCGAGCTTTCCGCCTTGTCCGACATTGAACTGGACGAGCTTGAGATCATCATGGGCGAGGAAGACAACGATCTCGTTAGGTGGATCATCGGCGAAAAGCCGGTGCCCGAACGCTACCAGACGCCGATGTTTACGCGCATCGCGGCCTACCGCCCCAATTTCGAGCGGCTCCCCGAAGAGATGAAGTAGATCGATGCTGGCTGGCCTTGACCCGAAGAAGATTGTCGCCGCGACCCGTGAAGTCACGATTGGCCCGGTTCCATCCGGCGCCGAAGCGCTGGTGCTTGCCGATCTGGCCCGCGCCGGTGCGCCGATCGCCTACATTCTTTCCGATGGCCAGCGCATAGCCGACCTGGAGCAGGTCCTCGGGTTCGTTGCCCCCGATATACCGGTCCTGACCCTGCCTGGGTGGGACTGCCTTCCCTATGACCGGGTATCTCCGAGTGCCGATACCTCGGCGCGCAGGCTTGCGGCCCTCAGCGCTCTGATCGCCCACCGCAAGAAGCCGCATGCGGCGATCGTGCTGGTGACGGTCAATGCCGCGCTGCAGAAGATTTCGCCGCAGGATGTGATCGAAAGCCTCGCTTTCTCCGCGCGTCCCGGCAACCAGGTGCGCATGGACGATGTCGCGGCGCGTCTGGAACGCAACGGCTTCGAGCGCGTGGCGACCGTTCGCGAAGTCGGCGAATATGCCGTGCGCGGCGGCATTCTCGACGTCTTCGTTCCCGGCAGTGGCGATCCGCTGCGGCTCGATTTCTTCGGCGACACGCTCGAAACCATCCGCTCCTTCGATCCGGCCAGCCAGCGCACGACCGGCCAGGTCCGCTCCCTCGACCTCAACCCGATGAGCGAGGTGTCGCTGACGCCGGAAACCATCAGCCATTTCCGCAAGCAATATCTGTCGCTCTTCGGTGCCACGACCCGCGATGATGCGCTCTACCAGGCCGTTTCCGAGGGGCGTCGTTACGCCGGCATGGAGCATTGGCTGCCGCTCTTCTACGATCGCCTCGAGACCGTCTTCGATTATCTCGAAGGCTTTCGCATCGTCACCGACCATGTGGCGCGGGAAGCCGCAGCCGAACGGTCGAAGCTCATTCTCGACTACTACGATGCCCGCCACACGGCAGCGTCGCCGGGCAGGTCGCTGGCCACTCAGGGCACGCCCTACAAGCCGGTGCCGCCTGAGTTCCTCTATCTGAACGCGGAAGGATTTACGGCGGCGCTAGTCGAGCGCAGCGCCGTCCGGCTCACGCCCTTCAACGAGCAGGAAGGCGAGGTCCGCCAGGTCGTCACCGTCGATGCGCGGCAAGGTGCGCGCTGGGCAAAGAGCGCCGGCGAAGGCGAGGCGGAGAGCGATCGCGTCAACGTCTTCGACCAGGCGGTGAAATACATCGCTGAGAAGCGCTCCAAAGGCTTCAAGGTCGTCGTATCAGGCTGGAGCGAGGGGTCTCTCGACCGCCTGCTGCAGGTTCTCGTGGAACATGGCCTTGGCAATATTCGCCAGATCAAGGCGCTGGCCGACGTCAACACGCTGAAGTCAGGCGAAGCCGCAGCGGCGGTCCTCAGCCTTGAAGCGGGTTTTGAAACGGGTGATCTCGTTGTTATCGGCGAGCAGGACATTCTCGGCGATCGCATGGTCCGCCGCTCCAAGCGGCGCAAGCGCGGTGCCGACTTCATTGCCGAGGTCGCGGGCCTTGATGAAGGCAGCTACGTGGTGCACGCCGAACACGGTATCGGCCGTTTCGTCGGACTGCGCACGATCGAAGCGGTCGGCGCGCCGCACGATTGCCTCGAACTCGTCTATGCCGACAACGCCAAGCTCTTTCTCCCGGTCGAAAACATCGAGCTCCTGTCCCGCTACGGGTCCGAAGGGACCGATGCGATTCTCGACAAGCTCGGTGGCGTCGCTTGGCAGGCTCGCAAGGCGAAGCTCAAGAAGCGTCTGCTCGATATGGCGGGCGGTCTCATCCGCATCGCCGCCGAGCGCCACACCCGGCATGCGCACGTGCTGGTGGCCCAGGATGGAGCCTATGACGAATTCGTCGCGCGCTTCCCCTATGACGAAACCGAGGACCAGCTGAGTTCGATCGATGCCGTGCGCGAGGATCTTGGCAGCGGGCGGCCGATGGACCGCCTTGTCTGCGGCGACGTCGGCTTTGGCAAGACGGAGGTTGCGCTGCGGGCGGCCTTCATCGCGGCAATGAATGGGGTTCAAGTTGCTGTCGTCGTGCCGACGACGCTGCTTGCGCGGCAGCATTTCAAGACATTCACCGAACGTTTTCGCGGCCTGCCGATCCGCATCCAGCAGGCGTCGCGCCTTGTTGGCTCCAAGGAACTGGCGCTGACCAAGAAGGAAGTAGCTGATGGCAAGACCGATGTCGTGGTCGGCACCCATGCCCTGCTCGGAACGACGGTCAATTTCGCCAACCTTGGCTTGCTGATCATCGACGAGGAGCAGCATTTCGGCGTCAAGCACAAGGAACGGCTGAAGGAGCTGAAGTCGGACGTGCATGTGCTGACGCTGTCGGCGACACCGATCCCGCGCACGCTGCAACTGGCATTGACCGGGGTGCGCGAACTGTCGCTCATTACCACGGCGCCTGTCGACCGCATGGCGGTGCGCACCTTCATTTCGCCGTTCGACGCGCTGGTGATCCGTGAGACCTTGATGCGCGAGCATTATCGCGGCGGCCAGAGCTTCTATGTCTGCCCACGCCTCAGCGATCTCTCGGAGATCCATGACTTCCTGAAATCCGATGTACCGGACCTGAAGGTCGCCGTCGCCCACGGCCAGATGCCGGCAACCGAACTCGAAGACATCATGAACGCCTTCTATGAAGGGCAGTATGACGTTCTGCTGTCGACGACCATCGTCGAATCCGGCCTCGATGTGCCAACGGCCAATACCTTGATCGTGCATCGTGCCGACATGTTCGGCCTGGCGCAGCTCTACCAGCTTCGCGGCCGCGTCGGTCGTTCGAAGGTGCGCGCCTTCGCGCTGTTCACGCTACCGGTCAACAAGACGCTGACGGCAACGGCCGAGCGGCGGTTGAAGGTGTTGCAGTCGCTGGACACGCTCGGCGCCGGCTTCCAGCTGGCAAGCCACGACCTCGACATTCGCGGCGCCGGCAACCTGCTCGGCGAAGAACAGTCCGGCCATATCAAGGAAGTTGGCTTCGAACTCTATCAGCAGATGCTCGAGGAAGCGGTCGCTGAGCTCAAGGGTGAGGAAGAGGTCCACGATACCGGCTGGTCGCCGCAAATCTCTGTTGGCACGCCGGTGATGATCCCGGAACATTATGTGCCGGATCTGCATCTGCGGCTTGGCCTTTACCGCCGCCTTGGCGAGCTGACGGACCTCAAGGAGATCGACGGTTTCGGCGCGGAGATGATCGACCGCTTCGGCCCGCTGCCGATCGAGGTGCAGCACCTCCTGAAGATCGTCTATATCAAGTCGCTCTGCCGCACGGCCAATGTCGAAAAGCTCGATGCCGGCCCGAAGGGCGTCGTCGTGCAGCTCCGCAACAAGGAATTCCCGAACCCGGCAGCGCTGGTCGGCTACATCGCCAAGCAGGGCACGCTGGCGAAGATCAGGCCGGATCACAGCATCTTCTTCCAGCGCGAGCTGGTTACGCCGGAAAAGCGCCTCTCGGGCGCGGCGATGGTGATGACGCAGCTCGCAGGGTTGGCGAAACAGGTTTAATCGCCTTCGCGCCGCTGTTCCTTTGGCGGCGCGAGAGGACTTGCCATTGCTTTAGCTTTTCTGCGTACTTCCTTGAATCGCTTCCGATTTAAGGGAATCAAGCGGTAGCCTTCATCTGCGCGATTTCGCGAAGCGCGTTGCTGAGCACTTCGACCGATTGCGCACCCATGACGGCATATTGCCCGTCGAGGATGAAGCAGGGGACGCCGGTGACGCCCATCTCGCGTGCCATGCCGATCTCTTCTTTGACTGCATCCTTGTCGGCATCCGAGTTGAGGAGCGCTGCGATAACGGGCCGGTCGAGGCCGGCCTCAGCGGCGATATCGAGCAGAACAGCCTGATCGCCGACATTGCGGCCGTCCTCGAAGTTCGCCTTGAAGAGCAGGCTGACGACGGCCGATTGCGCCACTTCGCCATTGGTCGCCGCCCAGCGAATGAGCCGGTGCGCGTCGAGCGTATTGGGGCTGATCTTCACCGCATCGAAATCGAAGGCGATGCCATCGGCATTGCCGAGTGCTTTCAACGTCTCATGCGCCTTGTCGACCGCTGCCTGGCCACCGAGCTTGGCGGCAAGATGCTGCTTGTGATCGACGCCTTCAGGCGGAAGGTCGGGATTGAGCTGATAGGGACGCCACTGCACTGCGACCTGCAACTCCGAGGCGACATCGGCGATCGCCTGGTCGAGCCTAGCCTTGCCGAGATAGCACCACGGGCAGACGACGTCGGAGACGATATCGATGCTGACGGTTTGCATGATGTGAGATGCCTTTCCTCTTGGACAAAGCTGCGAGATAAGCCGGTTCCATCGGGCTTTCAATGCGTTCCTGCTGCATGTTTTATCCTTAAATCGCATTCGATTTAAGGATAAAACATGCAGCAATTCAAAGTGCCGCAGCGACCCTGGCGCGTCTGAGAAGACGCGCGGCGCTGTAGAGGGAAGCGACCCTTTTATTGGGCGTTCGCGTCCCACCAGGCGGGCAACTGGTAGCCATAGAGCGGCACGGTGGCCGGCCGGGCAATATGCTTGCGCCGTGCAACCCACTGGGCATCCAAGTGGTAGAGCGGCACGAGGTAGGAATTGTTGACCAGCAACCTGTCATGGGCACGAACGGCCGCGGTGAAATCTTCTGTCGTTCTGGCCTGCAGGATGTTCTCGACCATCCGGTCGACGTCCTTGTCGGCAACGCCGGCAAAGTTGTCGCTTCCTTGGCGATCGCGCGACTGCGAGGTCCAGCGCCCCACCTGCTCGATGCCCGGCGAGAGCGTGGACGGGAAGGACTTGATAATGACGTCGTAGTCGAACGACTGGCTGCGTTGCTGATACTGCGAATCGTCGACCGTGCGCACGGAGGCCTTGATGCCGAGCGGCGCCAGGAAGCGCTGGTAGGCAAGGGCGATCTTCTCCTGGCCGGCATTCTGGCTCATGATTTCGAAGGCAAGCGGTGCGCCCTTGGCGTCGACCATCTTGCCGTCCTTGATCTGATAGCCGGCCTCGCGCAGCAGCGAGACGGCAACGCGCAGCACATTGCGGTCGCGGCCGGAGGCATCCGTCACCGGCAGGCGGTAGGTGCCGTCGAGGATCGCCGGGTTGATCTGTTCGCGCGCATCGCCGATCAGCCCGAGTTCGCGGTCATCGGCTGCCGCGCCTAGGAACGAAAGCGTCGAGTTCTGCCAGTAGCTCTGGGTGCGGGTGTATGCGCTGTCGAACAGGTTCCTGTTGACCCACTCGAAGTCGAAGACGAGCGCCAAGCCTTGGCGGAGCTTGAGGTTGTCGAACATCGGCTTGCGGGTGTTGAAGACGATGCCCAGCATGCCCGAAGGCGTCTTCGGTGTGAACGTCTCCTTGACGACATCGCCAGAGCGCACGGCCGGAAAATCGTAGCCGCGCGCCCATTTTGTGGCGCTGCCTTCCGGGTAGATGTCGATTTCGCCCTTCTTGAAGGCTTCGAAGAGGGAATTTTCCTGCAGGAAATACTCGACGGAGATCTCGTCGTAATTGTCGAATCCGACCTTGGAAGGAAGGTTCTTGGCCCAATAATCCGGGTTGCGGCGATAGACGATCCGTTCGCCCGGCTTGACTTCAGCAACGCGATAGGGGCCCGAGCCAAGCGGGGCCTTGAGCGTTGTCTGGTCGAAGGTCGCCACATCGGTTGCATGTTTCGGCAGAACCGGAGAAAGCCCGAGCAGCAGCGGCAGCTCGCGGTCAGCATCTTCGGTGAAGGTGAAGCGGACGCTGAGGTCGCCGACCTTCTCTAGTTTCGCCACCTTCGCCATTCGGTTGCTGAAGGGAACGCGGCCCTTGTCGCGCATCAGTTCGAAGGTGAAGATGACATCATCAGCCGTTACGGGCTGCCCGTCCGCCCAGCGGGCATCCGGGTTGATGTTAAATTGAATGAACGTCCGGTCGTCGTCCCATTCCACCGTCTGGGCGAGCAAGCCGTACATCGTGAACGGCTCGTCGCGGGAGCGTTGCATCAGCGATTCGTAGACGAGATTGCCGTATTCTGGATCCCACATGCCGCGCGCTGTCGTGCGCATGCTCTTCAGGATGAAGGGATTGACGCTGTCGAAGGTCCCGACCACGCCGTAGGAAATCTTGCCGCCCTTCTTTACATCGGGGTTGACGTAGGGGAAACTTTTGAAGTCCGCGGGCAGGGCAGGCTCGCCGTGCATTGAGATGGCATGCACGGGAGCGGCCGTCGCGGCGCCACCGAATGCGGTTGCGGCCAGCAGGATGGCCAGACCGGAAAGAATTGTGCGCAACGTTATCTCCAGTGAAGTGGCATTAGGCCGATTCCCGGCACGTTACCAATGCCGGTCGACAATTCCAACCGAAGCTATACGCAAATTCCGGCGGGCAAGAGGTCAAAAAAAAGCAAGAAACACTGGATAAACCGCACGAGCCAATGTAACAGGTGTTTCCGGAAACGGGGTCATGCATTTGCCTTATTTGGCCAACAGGACAACGGCGGCTGACGATACTCACCTGCGGAACGAATTGTTCCGTTACCGGATTTCAGGAGACGGAATCACAATGATCTTCAAGTCGAACTTCACCAAACGTGCGGGACTGGCAACGCTGGCGCTTTCTGTAGCAGCTGCGGGCGTTCCGGGCGTTGCATCTGCCCAGCAGGCAGGTGGCAAGCCCCCGCAGGGTTGGTTCAAGGTCTGCACCAAGCAGGAAGACAACGATGTCTGCATCGTTCAGAATCTGCTGACAGCAAACAACGGTCAGCTCGTCACCGCAGTTGGCCTCATCACCGTAACCGGCAAGGTCAACCGCAAGGTCCTGCAGATTTCGGTGCCGTCAGCGCGACTGATCCCGACCGGCGTCCAGATGCAGATCGACGGCGGCAAGCCGGTGAAGCTCGACTACGCCATCTGCATGCCCGACAAGTGCGTGGCTGAAGCCCCGCTGTCCGACCAGCTGATCGCAAGCCTGAAGAAGGGCAACGAGGTGGTCTTCACCTCCGTCAACTTCCAGCGCGCACCGAACCCGATCAAGATGGGTCTCGAAGGCTTTACCGGCATTTTCGACGGCGAGCCGATCGAACAGTCGCAGCTCGAAGAGCGCCAGCGCCTGCTGCAGGAAGAAATGCAGAAGAAGGCTGAAGACGCGCGCAAGAAGCTTGAAGACGCCCAGAAGGCGGCCAAGCAGAACTAAGCGCTTCGGCCCACGCCAGGAATAAAGAAACGCCCGGACGAAATCCGGGCGTTTTTCATTTGGGCGAGGCGGCAGTATCGGCCGCTAGTGGCGGAACGTCACCTTGGGCTTGTAATGCCCGATGTCATCCTTCTCGAACAGGGCGTCGACCTGAGCGTGGCGTATCGGCCGATCGCTCTCGTCGGAAACCAGGTTCTGTTCGGACACGTAGGCGACATACTCGCTGTCGTCGTTTTCGGCGAACAGGTGGTAGAAGGGTTGATCCTTGCTTGGGCGGATCTCCTGCGGGATGGCATTCCACCATTCCTCGGTGTTTGCGTATTCCGGGTCGACGTCGAAGACGACGCCGCGGAACGGGAAAACCCGATGGCGAACCACCTGTCCGATCTCGAATTTCGCGTTTCTCTGTTTCATGACGCAACACATCCTTTCAAGGGATTATCTGGGTTGCCAAACCCAAAACATCAATAGGGTGCCATGCACGGCTTCGTGTACGTCTTCCCTGCCTTCTTACACCTCCGCGGCAGGTTGCCCCTAAAAAACAAGCCGACGGGGTCCCTTGAACCCCGCCGGCTTGCCACGTCGTTTCGGGCCGGGTGCGGCATCCGCCGTCCGACCCGTCGGTCTTAGACCGAGTAGTACATGTCGTACTCAACCGGGTGCGGGGTCATTTCGTAACGCATGACTTCCTGCATCTTCAGTTCGATGAAGGAATCGATCTGATCGTCGTCGAAGACGCCGCCGGCGGTCAGGTACTTGCGATCCTTGTCGAGGCTTTCGAGCGCTTCGCGCAGCGAGCCGCAAACGGTCGGGATCTTCTTCAGTTCCTTCGGCGGCAGGTCATAGAGGTCCTTGTCCATGGCCTTGCCCGGATGCAGCTTGTTCTTGATGCCGTCGAGGCCGGCCATCAGCATCGCTGCGAAGGCGAGGTAGGGGTTGGCGGTCGGATCCGGGAAGCGGACTTCGACGCGCTTGGCCTTCGGGTTGGTGCCGAACGGAATGCGGCACGATGCCGAGCGGTTGCGGGCGGAATAGGCAAGCAGAACCGGGGCTTCGTAGCCGGGGACGAGACGCTTGTAGGAATTCGTCGACGGGTTGGTGAAGGCGTTCAGCGATTTTGCATGCTTGATGATGCCGCCGATGAAGTAGAGGCAGCTTTCCGACAGGCCGGCATATTCGTCGCCTGCGAAGGTCGGCTTGCCGTCCTTCCAGATCGACAGGTGCACGTGCATGCCCGAGCCGTTGTCGCCGAAGATCGGCTTCGGCATGAAGGTTGCGGTCTTGCCATAGGCGTTTGCGACCTGATGCACGACGTACTTGTAGATCTGCATCTTGTCGGCGTTGCGAACCAGAGCATCGAACTTGACGCCGAGTTCGTGCTGCGCAGCGGCCACCTCATGGTGATGCTTTTCGACGGTGACGCCCATTTCGGACAGAACCGTCAGCATTTCGGAGCGCATGTCCTGGCAGCTGTCGATCGGCGGGACCGGGAAATAGCCGCCCTTGACGCGCGGACGGTGGCCGAGGTTGCCGGTCTCGTAGTCAGTGTCGTCGTTGGACGGCAGTTCCGAGGAGTCGAGCTTGAAGCCGGTGTTATAAGGATCGGCCTTGTACTTGACGTCGTCGAAGACGAAGAATTCGGCTTCCGGGCCAACGAAGACGGTGTCGCCGATACCGGAGGCCTTCAGGTAGGCTTCGGCCTTCTTTGCCGTGCCGCGCGGGTCGCGGTTGTAGGCTTCGCCCGAAACCGGATCGAGAATGTCGCAGATGATGACCATCGTCGACTGCGCGAAGAACGGGTCCATATGCGCTGTTTCCGGATCGGGCATCAGCACCATGTCGGACTCGTTGATGGCCTTCCAGCCGCCAATCGAGGAACCGTCGAACATGACGCCGTCGGCGAACATGTCTTCGTCGACGCAGACGACATCCATCGTTACATGCTGCAGCTTGCCCTTGGGGTCGGTAAAGCGCAGGTCGACGAACTTGACGTCGTTGTCCTTGATTTGCTTCAGAATATCGCTTGCAGTCGTCATTGTCAGTAATTCCCTGTGTGAGATGACGAGGTTTGAAAAGTGCAGGGCCGAGTGGCCCCTGAGGATCAGATGGCGTCGAGGCCGGTTTCGCCGGTACGAATTCGGATGACTTCCTCAATGTTGGAAACGAAAATCTTTCCGTCGCCAATCCGGCCGGTTTGTGCAGCATTGCGGATTGCCTCGATGACAGCCTCCGCGTTTTCGTCCGCCAGCACCACTTCGACCTTTACCTTCGGCAGGAAGTCCACGACGTATTCGGCGCCGCGATACAGCTCCGTGTGACCCTTCTGTCGACCGAAGCCCTTTGCTTCCGTGACGGTAATGCCCTGCAGGCCGACTTCCTGAAGGGCTTCCTTCACTTCGTCGAGCTTGAAGGGTTTTATGATCGCTTCGATCTTTTTCATGAGAAAATGTCTCTCCGCTTCTCCCTTTAAAGCAGGATCATGCCCGCTCGCCGCTCAATATGCACGTTGCATGCCAGTTTTTCTGCAAAATGATTGCCGAGTGGCAAAATTTCTTTTGGGTGACGAGCGGTGGCTGCTTTCCATGCCTTTGCCGCCAGGAGGTCTGCCTATTTTTTATAAGTTTTCCACCGGTGTCCTCGGATTTGCGACGATGGTCTGGTCGTGGAAGGCATCAAAGCACGTTATTTAAGCAATAAATATGTGCAGATGCATCAAAGATGAGCAGATAGCATTTTGTGCGTGCCACTTGCCGTTGGCCGGCGCAGAGCGTTAGGTCTGAGGCATGCACTCTTCGCTTCATGACGTGTTGATTACGCCGGCCGAAATGGCGGCTATAGACCTGGCAGCCGCGCAATCGGGGATCGACAGCTTCCTGCTGATGCGCAGCGCCGGGTTGGCAGTGGCTGCCGCAGTGCTCAGGTTGTTTCCGCAGGCACAACGCTATGTCGTGCTGTGCGGCCCCGGCAACAATGGTGGCGACGGCTATGTCGCGGCATCAGCGCTTGCCGAGTGCGGTGCGAACGTTGCCGTTTTCGCCTTCGGCGACCCGGCCGCCGCCCTTTCTGGCGATGCGGACCGTGCACGGCAACTGTGGGATGGCGCGATAGATCCGCTTGCTTCGCTCGTGCCGCATCTTGGAGATGTTGTCGTCGATGCACTCTTCGGCGCAGGGCTCTCGCGCGATCTGCCGGAACAGGTGGTGCAAGTAATTGAAAGGATCAACGCTAAGGGCGTGCCCGTCATTGCCGTCGACCTGCCGAGCGGCGTTGACGGTCGAACCGGGCAAATCCGGGGGGCGGCATTCGCGGCAAGCCACACGATCACCTTCATGGCGAGGAAGCCGGGTCATCTGCTGCTTCCCGGCCGCTCCCTGTCCGGCGCGCTTGACGTAGTCGATATCGGCATACCGGCTCGCATCGTGCAGGCGCAAGGCGGCGGCTGGCGCCTCAACACGCCGGCGCTCTGGTCAGATCAGGCGTCAAGGCTTGACGCGTCGACCCACAAGTTCCGCCGTGGCCATCTGGTTGTCTTCTCGGGAGGAGCTCAGGCGACTGGTGCCGCGCGGCTGTCGGCAGCGGCCGGTCTTGCCGCCGGGGCCGGTCTGGTGACGGTGGCGTCACCGAAATCGGCTCTTGATATCAATGCGGCACAACTGACGGCGGTGATGCTGAGGGAGATCGATGATCGGCAGGACCTGGAGCATTGGTTGCGGGACACAAGGCTCGGCGCTTTTGTTCTCGGGCCCGGGTTCGGCGTTGGCGACCGAGCGTGCGACTTTGCGCTACAACTTTGCGACCGCGCGCTGGTTCTCGATGCGGACGGCATCACGTCGTTTCAGGAGCGCAGGTCAGAATTGTTCGAGCGGCTGGCGGTTGCGGCCGGCAGGGTGGTGATGACTCCGCATGAGGGCGAGTTTGCCAGGCTCTTCCCCGAGATCGCTCGCGACGAAAAGCTGTCGAAGATCGAGAAGGCCCAGGCGGCGGCGCGGATCAGCCACGCCACAATTGTCTACAAGGGAGCCGATACCGTCATCGCGGGGGCGGATGGGAAGGTTGCCGTGAACGCCAACGCCCCGCCGTCACTGGCAACGGCGGGATCCGGCGATGTTCTCGCAGGCATTGTCGGTGCGCATCTGGCGCAGGGCATGCCGGCCTTCGAGGCTGCCGCGGCCGGTGTCTGGCGCCATGGTGCTGCCGGTGCGCGTGCCGGACCGGGGTTGACGGCCGAAACCTTGGTGACGTCGATCCCGCCGCTTGGCTGAAGCGTTCGGCGTTGTAAAAAAAGCCCTCGGTTCGCTGGCGCGAGCCGAGGGCGTACATGTTGGCATTAGCTGATTATTAGCCGCGCGTTCCCTTGGCGATCGGCTCCTGATAGGTGAAGCCCAGATCCCACGGAAAGTAGATCCAGGTGTCCTGGCTCACTTCGGTCACGAACGTGTCAACCATCGGCCGGCCCTTGGGCTTGGCGTAAACGGCGGCAAAATGTGCCTTCGGCAGCATGGCTCGAACTTCGGCTGCCGTCTTGCCGGTATCGGTCAGGTCGTCGATGATCAGCACGCCTTCGCCGCCATCCTTGGCAATCTCAGGCGCGATGCCCTTCAGCACCTTCATCTGTCCCTGCGTGTCGTAGTCGTGGTAGGAAGCGATGCACACCGTCTCGATCATGCGGATATTGAGCTCACGGCAGATAATGGCCGCCGGCACGAGTCCGCCGCGCGTGATGCAGACCATGGCACGCCATTCCTGCCCCTGGTCGGCCAGCCGCCAGGCAAGCGCGCGCGCGTCGCGGTGGAACTGATCCCAGGAAACGGGGAAGGCTTTATCGGGCAGGGACATTTCTGGGCTCCGGCTTGTCTGGACGAGGTAAAGGCGAAGCATCCGGCAGATCGGGCAGGCGCTGACGCTTCATCCTGATTTGCCGACATGCAATAGCGGCAATGACGGCCGGTGCGCAAGAGCTTCGCATCCTTCCACATCTGCCGGCTCCTCCCGCCGGCCGTCAGACTTTGGCGCGGGAGGCGGTGATCGTATCGATCATTGCCTGCACATCGGCAGCGGCCGCCGACAAAGCCTGCGGATCGCGCGCCCGCACGACGATGTCGGTGGAGAAGACCTTGCCGTCGAATTTGGGGTAGGAGCCGATGCTCGTCTCCGGATGGTTCTTCTGCACTTCGGTCAGCGGCGTGCCGATGTCGCCTTCCCCATAGGGCGAGCGGACCGATTGCGAGAGCAACGGCGTACCGGTCTGCAGATCCGGCATGATCGCGTCGAGCATCGCCTGGAACACCTGTGGCACGCCGGCCATCACGTGCACGTTGCCAATGGCAAAGCCCGGTGCGGTGGAGACCGGGTTGGGGATCAATCGGGAACCCTCCGGCATGCGCGCCATGCGCTTGCGCGCGTCCGAGAATTCCATGCCGCGGCGTTCGTACATCGCGCCGAGCAGTGTCATGGCTCGTTCGTCATAGATGCAGTCTACAGCGAAAGCCTTCGAGACCGCGTCGGCCGTGATGTCGTCATGGGTCGGCCCGATCCCACCAGACGTAAAGACGTAGTCATAGCGCTCGCGCACGGCGTTGATGGCGTCGACGATCGAGGCTTCCTCGTCGGGAACGATGCGGACCTCGCGCAGATCGATCCCGACCATCGTCATCATGTCGGCGAGATGGCCGATGTTCTTGTCCTTGGTCCTGCCGGACAGCAGCTCGTCGCCAATGGCGACCATGGCGGCAGTAACGATCTTAGGGCTGCTCATTGGCGATCCTGCTTATGTGAGATGATTGTTCAGTAGCATCAGGTGATTGTTCGAGAATTGAGGACGCTCTGTTGACCGTACGGCTCCTGGCAACCGGACGCATTTTGATAAATCCTGCAGACGACGGTAATCAAGCGGAATTGCCTGAATCCAAAGGAGCATTTATGGCCAAGGTTCTCGTTCTCTACTATTCGGCATATGGACACATCGAAACGATGGCCAACGCGGTTGCGGAAGGCGCCAAATCGGCAGGTGCCGACGTCGTCGTCAAGCGCGTTCCCGAACTGGTCTCGGAAGACGTTGCCAAGGCATCGTACTACAAGGTGGATCAGGCCGCACCGATCGCAACTATCGACGAACTGGCGGACTATGACGCCATCATCTTTGGCGCCGGCACACGCTACGGCACCGTTGCCTCGCAGATGCGCAACTTCATCGACCAGACCGGGTCTCTCTGGGCGCAGGGCAAGCTGGTCGGCAAGGTAGGCTCGGCCTTCACGTCATCGGCAACGCAGCATGGCGGCCAGGAAACAACCATTCTCGGCTTCATTCCGACCCTGATGCACCACGGCATGGTCGTCGTCGGCCTTCCCTATGCCTTCCAGGGACAGATGGGTCTTGAAGAGATCAAGGGCGGTTCGCCCTACGGCGCTTCGACCATCACCGGCGCTGACGGCGCGCGCCAGCCTTCGGCGGTCGAGCTCGATGCCGCTCGCTATCAGGGTGCGCATGTCGCCAAGATTGCGACGAAGCTGTCAGCCTAAGCCACGGAAAAGACTTGAAAGATCACAAGGAAAGCGGCCCCCGCAAAGGGCCGCTTTTTCGTTGTTGCACGGCCTGTCACATTCTGATTCGCGAAAGTGGCCTATCGGCCTATTCCTGTGTTAATATCCGCCCCGTTCGGCATGAGAATGCCATTGACGAGGAGGAATATTGGGCCGGGCGGTAACGGCCCGCGAAAGGCGGGATTGCCTTTCGGAGTGCAGGGAGAGAAGCATGGCGCGCATCACGTACTCCATCGTTCCCCACGACGGCGGTTGGGCCTACAAGGCAGCCGACGCTTTTTCGGAACCCTTTCCCAGCCGAGAAATGGCGCTGGCGGCCGCCAAGGCCGCAGCGGCTGAACAGCAGGTCGGCGGCGACGACGAGGATATCAGTTTCCAGGACGAAAAAGGCGACTGGCACTTCGAGCATACCGATGGCGGTGACCGACCCGAGGCAACCGTCGAAGACGGTTGACAGACTTTTCGGACAATTTGATCGGTCCGTTCCACGTAAGCTTCTGCAAGAGTATTGCGTCCACTGCATCTGCATAGCGGAGGATTTTCAATGCAACACTACAGCGTTCAGATCTTCACCTGGACCGCCCGCAATGGCGTGCAACAGGTAGGGTCGGCAATTGAAGTCGATGCACTCAACCCTAAGGCGGCAGCGGTTTCCCTGCTTGGCCTGCGGTTAGAGGACAAGGGAGCCTGCACGAAACTGGCGGTCAGGGTCTGGCACGATGATGCTCAGCGGGCCGAATGCGATTGCTTCTACTACCACTAAGCGGCACACCAACTAAAGGCGGACTTACGTAGGGCCATCCGGTGAGCGGGTAGGCGCGCTGTGTTGCGCGTGAAGCACTTTCCGCAACAGCCATCTGGTGCGGGCGGCGGGGATCGAACCCGCACAGCCGAGGCCGAGAGATTTTAAGTCTCTTGCGTCTACCAGTTTCGCCACGCCCGCACTGGGCGTTTTCAGTACCTTGGGCGTTATCGTTTTGGAAGGGCTAACAGCGGATTTTTCGTTGCCCAGTTCATGTGCCCGTGTTGCCCTCACTGGTTTGAAACAACGCCCGCGGAACGCGCGCCGGTGTTCGATGCGCTACATAGGGTTTCGGGCCAGGGCAAATACGCCAAGGGCGTGCGCCCGACCATGGGTGAAAATATCCGGAAATCAGGGCGACCGAGGCCGCCCTTTCCTAAAATTCAGTTGCCGTTGTAAAAAGACTTACCGTTACTCGATGCAGCCCCACGTTTATCCTGTGCCTTTTTTTCCGAGGCTGGAGGTCCATCACGACTTATAGCGTTCATGCGATTCCGGCCATAGGCCAGTTCAAGACCGATGTGGGTCTTGACGGCTGTCTGCTTTTCGTCAGGCGCGGACGACACAGCGGCGAAGGCCGAGCCGGCAAACGCGAGCGATGCCACTGCGGCAATGATGATCTTCATTGATAGTCTCCAATGAAAGAACACAAGGGGCGAAACGCCTTCGATTGGCGGCTTTTCCTTGGGTTCGGTTGGTTATTGATCGGCATTTTCGCCGATCGGCTCAATGTTCTTCCTTCCGCTGGACAGGGCCGTCCTTCGGTTCTGAACCAGTCTCCAATGCGTGACCCTGATGCCTTGGCTTCGGTCACAGAGTGGCGTTCGGCTCCCGGTTTCCCAT
>NZ_PVZR01000042.1:0-22994 GCF_003024455.1 Ensifer sp. NM-2 | reverse complement strand
TCGTATGTCGTACAACCGTCGCCAGATGGGCTCGCGCAAGCATTTACCTTAGGCGCCGATTTCATCGATGGCAGTCCCGTTGCTCTTGTTCTCGGCGATAATATTTTCTTTGGATCCGGTTTGGCCGAACTCCTAAACACAGCACGAGGCCGCGACGGCGGCGCAACGGTTTTTGCGTATGAAGTTGATGATCCTGAACGATACGGTGTGGTGGAGTTGACTGCCGATGGGCGTGCTATCAGTTTGGAAGAGAAGCCGCGTCAACCTAGATCACGATTTGCAGTAACTGGCCTATACTTTTACGACAGTAGCGTAGTGGATAAAGCAAGAACGTTGAAACGCTCCGAACGTGGCGAGTATGAAATAACCGACCTTAACCGGCTTTATATGGATAGCGGTTCTCTATTCGTAGAGCGGATGTCTCGGGGGTATGCTTGGCTGGACACAGGGACGCACGACAGTTTGCTCGAAGCTTCTGAGTTTGTTCGGACAATTCAGCACAGGCAGGGGACAAACATTGCTTGCATTGAGGAGATAGCATTCCTACAGGGCTTCATAACGAAGGATAAGCTCTTAGTTCACGCAAACAAGTACGTAAAGACGGCCTATGGTCGCTACTTGCAGCAGGTTGCGTCGGAGTAGGTCTAATTCGACAAAACCGTAATAGGAGACTGCTGGCTTGGGTGCGGGCAGCGACAAGTCGAGACCACGCTTAATATTCTTGTTGGCCACATAGCCGTTTTTATTAAGTAGCCAACCAGGGTAGTGACATATGACCGCTTTAGCCGAAATACTCACTCGTGCTGGCAGAAGTCTCCGCGCCGCAAATTACTCATTACAAAAAAAAATTGAGGGATATTACTACGGTTTCCTTCGTGACCGCGTGAGCGAGCGCAAAAGTCCTGTGCCGGAGACCTTAAAGTTTTCGATCCTAATTCCGGTCTATAATACAGAGCCGAAATTTCTGCGCAAATGTCTACAAAGCGTTTTGAGGCAGACCTATCGAAATTGGGAGGTCTGCCTAGTTGATGACGGTTCGAGCAGCCCGCGCACTTTGGCGGTCCTCAAAGAATTCGAGGCGTTACAAAAGTTTAGTATCGCGCGGCACGAAACTAACTTGCATATTGCCGCGTCCACAAACAAAGCGTTTGCCATGTCCACTGGTGACTGGGTCATTTTGCTGGATCATGATGACACTCTTCATCCCCAGGCAGTGGAAGAGGTTGCGGTCGGTATTCGTCGGTGGCCAAACGCTGACATCATCTATAGCGACGAGGATAAGATTAATAAATACGATTGGCGGTTCGATCCATACTTCAAGCCAGATTTTTCGCCGGAACTTCTGCGTTCGCAAAACTATTTCAACCATTTGACAGCCTACCGTTCTAAGGTTGTGCGGGAGGCAGGTGGTTGGAGATCTGGGCTCGATGGGAGTCAAGATTACGACCTTAACCTGCGGCTAACAGAAGTGGTGCCTTGGCTGAATATCAAGCATATTCCCAAGGTCTTGTACCATTGGCGGGCAACAGCAGGTTCCACCGCATCGTCAATTGACGGAAAGACATATGCAGTTGCCGCCGCGATGCGTGCACTTGATGAACACAGAGCTAGATTAGCCATCTCTGGCCGAGTTGAGATGGTATCGGGCACTTCATTCTTTCGGATCACCCGAGATATCAAACGAGAAGTGCGCGCCATCTCACTGTTGGTTGGGTCTGAGTGGTTCGATGCCACTAGATTGGGGCAAACCCTGTCTACGCTATCGGGTCTACGCAATATTGAAGTCATGGCTCTCATCCCATGCGGTGCGGCCTGTCAAACCGATGCGGCGAAAGAGATTAAAAGGTCATTGGAGGGTTCTGCCAGGGTAAGACTCTTTTTTCAGAGGCCTGGCGAGGTAGATGCAGCCTGTTGGAATAGAGTGGCCGCCGAGTGCACGTCACGATATCTGTGTATACTGGGTGGGGTTGTGGAGTCAGAATCGCCCGATTGGTTAATTCGCTTGGTCTCAATGGCGGGTGACCGGGGGGTGGGGTGCGTTGCACCAAAGTTGGTGCTGCCGGACCGGATCGTGCACAGCGCAGGAATTGTTTTGGGCGCTTGGCCAGGAGCGAATTTCGCACACGCTGGATATCGTAGCAATGTTGGAGGATACTTCGGAAGATTGCGCTTGACACACAACGTCTCAGCCACCAGTTCATTGTGTATGGTGGTATCGAGAGCAAAATTTCTCGATGCTGGCGGGTTTAATGAGGCTATGAGGATGGGCATCCTGAATGACGCCGACACGTCATTGCGGATGAGCGGCCTTGGATTGCGCCACGTCATCGATCCATCAGTACAAATGATTTGTCACACGCCTAACTCAGCCACAAGGGTCGAATGCCCCCCTAAAAATGACGTATTTTGTGAACAGTACGAGTTTCTTCGAAGCCGGTGGGGTGGAAAGTTGGACGCGGATCCATTCTATTCGCGGAACCTGAGTCATCGGGCAGCGAACTTTCTAATTGATGCGCTTCGGCGCTGACGGGAGATAGTTTGTCAAAGTCTGGTTTTTCATCGTCTCTGGCGCGACTGCTTAGCGCGCGTGCCAACATCATATATGCGCTAATGCTAAGGGATATGCGGACGAGGTTCGGGCGCTCTCACGCAAGTTACCTGATAGCGATAGCGTGGCCGATCGTTCATCTGTTGGTGTTGGTGGTGATTATGGCGTTCGTTAATCGGATCGCACCAATAGGCGGGGACCCAGTTGTGTTCGTAACCAGCGGTGTGCTTGCCTATATCCTATGCTTTTACCCGGCGAGGGCAATGGGTATGGCGTTAGAGATGAATAGAGCTCTGTTTCTATTCCCGGTCGTTAAGGTTTTTGATGTTATTGTTGCTCGCGCGGTTGTCGAGTTTGTTACATCCTTTATCGTGGTTACTGTTGTTTTCGTATCCGCCGGCTTGAGCGGCATAGATCTATTGCCCCTCGATAAATTTACGCTCGCCTCTGGCATAGTCGCAATTATATACTTTTCGATATCTCTTGGCTTTGTAAACGTTGTTCTGTCTTCGATATTCAGGATGTGGAACATAGTGTTCATTTTCATGATGTTGGGTATGTATATGACATCAGGATTGTTTGCCGTTCCGTCGTCTATGCCTACCGCTATGAGGGAACTTGTTTGGTACAATCCACTATTGCATGCCATTGAATGGATACGTTCGGCATACTACGAAGGTTATGGGGATGAAATGCTTTCGAAAGCTTACTTTCTCAGTTTAGGAACTATTTTTTTGTTCCTTGGACTTCTTGGTGAACGTTTTATGCGTGGGAAGTTGTTGACCGGATGATCGCACTTTCAAATGTATTCAAGTACTTTCGTACAAAAGGTGGCTCAAAGATCATCTTAGATCATGTTTCCATGGAGTTTAAGTCTGGAATTTCCTATGGAATATTGGGAATTAATGGGGCCGGGAAGTCCACAACCATGAGGATGCTAGCGGGGACCGAGCTTCCAAATGCTGGGGCGATCCACCGAACGGTACGAGTATCGTGGCCGCTGGGCTTTTCTGGTGGATTGCATCCAGCGATGACAGGTCGCGAGAATGTCCAGTTTGTGGCCCGGATTTATGGCCAGAATCCTGCGCGCGCGGTAGAGTTTGTGGAGGACTTCGCTGAAATCGGCGCATATATGGATGAGCCTTATCACAAGTATTCTTCCGGCATGTCGCAGCGCTTGGCGTTCGGGTTGTCGATGGCAATCGACTTCGAGTGCTATCTTATAGATGAGGTTACCGCCGTTGGTGACGCACGCTTTCAGATGCGCTGCCATGAGGAATTCAGCAAGCGCCGCGGACACGCCGACATAATTATGATATCTCACTCTATGGAGACAATTCGAAATTATTGCAGCCGTGCGATTGTATTGGCTCATGGTGTTATGCATGAATTCAATGACATCGATGACGCAATCGAACTTTACAACAAACTCAATCGGTGAAGGTGGCGACATGGAATCGGTCGTCATTCCTGACCAGAAAGTTAAGGCTAGACGTAAAGATCCGAGGGAGCTTTCTACGGCGATCTCCGTTGAACTCCGGAGGATGGCGCGCAAGGCTAGGCTGGCGAAGCCCGTCAGTAGTGGCGGCGGGGGGTTTCGTGCGCGACGAAGCGACAAAGCATTTAGAGCAGTTATACTTTCAAGTCTGCTCTTCGTGTTTATTCTACCTTCGATTATTTCTGTCGTCTATTATGGGATTATCGCCTCCGATCAGTTTGTATCGGAGGCGCGGTTCTTAGTGAAGTCTTCCGATGGGCGTGAAATTAGTTCGTTTGGTGGTTTGGGAGCCTTGCTTGGCGGTCAATCCACCGACGCAGCGATAGTGTCTGAATACATCCATAGCCGTGCCATGATCGAGGCTCTAGGGAAGAAATTTGACCTTAGAAAGATCTTCTCAAGTGACGAGGGAGATTTCTTTGCGAGGATTAACCCTGATGCGAGCGCCGAGGACCTGGTTGAGCATTGGGAAAAGCAGGTAAGCATTAAGACCGATCGGGCGTCTGGTCTTATTACACTAACAGTAAGAACGTTTTCACCGGAAACGAGTCGCGCTCTGGCAGGTGAGATCGTTGAGCTTTCCGAACGTATGGTAAACGACTTGACTGGACGCAATCGGAGCACTTCTCTCGTGGAAACGCATGAAGGATTGCTGCGCTCACAGGAGGTTCTACGGCAAGCGGTTATTGATCTAAGGGACGCCCGAAACGAGGCCGGTATATTGGACGCTGACGTTGAGAACAAAGCGATCACGGAAATCATGACTGCGCTTAGCCTTGAGGAATCGAAGGTAGATGTTCAGATTGCCTCATTAATAAGGACAGAAACGACCAGTGGTCCGCAACTCCGAGCGCTGCAAGCGAGAGCTGCTGCGATCAAAGACCAGCTAGCTACCTATCAGCAGCAGCTTGCTGGAGGTAACTTGACCGGACAAGACAGGGATCTCGCGGATCGAAGCGCATCTCTCTCTCAGAGGGCACTCGAGGTAAAGATCGCGCAGAATGAGTACGCGCGCGCGTCTGCTTCTTACGAACTTGCCCGGTTGAATGCCGAGAGACAGAAATCGTATTTATTAACCTATGTTCAGCCGAGACGCGCTGACGAGGCTTTGTATCCAAACCGGGTTCTGATGTCGTTCGTCGTGTCCATATCTGCATTCATCGCTTGGGCGGTGCTTGCTGGTATCGCGCTGCTCGTTAGGGATCACACCGCAGCGTAAAGAGATGTTCACATGTACTTTCATGTCGACCACGATGGTGGTTCATTTATAACCGGTTGGGTGGTGGCTGATAACCCGGGTGACGTCCCCGAACTCATTATCAGAATCCCAAACCGCAAGGAGATCGCATTCTCCGCTAACGTTTTTCGCGCCGATCTGCGTGACTTGGGCATGCACAGCACTGGCCAGGCGGGTTTTCTTGTTGACGATCGATATGTTCCCGATTTGGCTGAAGTGCCAGAGGTAACGCTCATTGAGTCGGATTCTGGCGTAACGATTTACAAGCGTTTTGATCCGCAGCGACACCTACCCCAAAAATTCCTCTTCATCGATGCGAGCGTTTTTCCGCAGATTAAGCTAATTCGAAGTGTCATGTCGTTCTTTACGCAATCGTATCCCTTGGCTCAGAGGCTTTCTCTTGAGACTATAACCGGATTGTTGTCGTTGACTAACATTAAGTCTATATTTATCTGTGGCTCACCAAGTTGGCAACGCCATGGCGACCTTGCGGTGGAGCGTGGGTTTTTTACCGCGGCATTGCTTAGGGATCCATTTGAAGAGCTCGCCGAGAAAATTTTGTTCTTGACTCATTCGTTGACTCAGCCGGAAGGAGTTCGCGCAAGCCCTGCAATAGAGCGTTTCGAACCATTATTGCCTTATCTTCAGGGCCTAAAACTCGATGACTCCAAAGAGGTCCTAAGCGCGGTCCGCAGAATGCCTCCACCGGTAAAGGCTCTAATCAAATCACCGATGACGGCGACTTTTGGGGCGGCGCCCGACGAGATCGTGCAGCGTAGGAGTGTCAGCGCCGCACTGGACAATTTGGCGAAGATAAGCGTTGTTGGTTTGCGCTCCCGCTACGATCTTTTTACCTCGATGGTCGACGACTACCTAGGTGCGCCCGTGCTCGCATACTCGGAACTAAACTCGCTCCCAGGTGTGCATGACCTTGCTAAGCGGCTAAGCGACATCGGAATTGTCGCAGACCTATTAGACGAAGACATCGCGCTGTATTCGTTCGTGGAAGAAGCCGTGGTCGCCGGTCTCAAGAAAGAAGCGTCATGACATCGAGCGGTAGTCCCTATCAACTGCGGCAATTGGACAAGGACAATATCCCAAACACCTCTGGTGTGGAGGGCGGCGGTGAGGCTTTGCCGGTTTCCCCGGAGACCGGAGGCCGCAAAGTATTCCGGGCCAAGGATGGTGACAGATTACCAATCTTGCGTCGTTCTGCATCGTCGGTGTTGGGGCGGATGAGTGGTTTGGTTAACGCCAACCATGGTGGCAGGAAAGGGGGATTGCTGACCTTTGTCGGGCTAGTTTTGTTCCCGAGCCTCGTCGTCCTACTTTATTATCTTTTCGTGGCGTCCGATGTGTATGTTTCGGAGGTTAAGTTAACTGTGCGTGAATCCTATGATTCGGATTCAGTTTCAAATCCCGTTGGGTCGAACGCGTTGTCATCTATCGTGGGTAAATTAGGGATCCGTGGAAGTGGATCGACCGCGCAAGACTCGATGATCATCTTGGATTATCTAAAAAGTCGGTCGGTGATTGCAGATATCGGCGGACGAGTTACGTTGGAGAAGATCTATGCTCATAGTGACGTGGATATGTTCTCTCGGCTAGGAGCATCGAGGGATATGGAGGAGTTGTGGGCGTACTGGAAGGAGCACGTGACTACCTACGTGGATACCGCATCAAATATCTTGACGTTGAGGGTGCGTGCATTTCGCGCGAACGATGCACATTGGCTAGCTGAAGAGCTAACACGACAAAGTGAAGTGCTAATAAATAGAATCTCTCAGAGGAACCGGGAAGACGCGTTGACTCGAGCTCGAGGAGAGGTTGATCGCTCTATGAGCGAATTGGCTGCTGTTAGATCTGACATTGTCTCATTCCAAAGAAAAAACAATGCGTTAGATCCGCAAGCCACGGCCAAGCAAATTATGGAATTGATCTCAAACTTGACGCTCAAGAGGATTGAGCTCGAGAGCGAGATATCAGCTTCGCAACGGGTTGGTGCGAGTGATCGCCCTGGGGATAAGTACCAAAAGTCCGTGTTAAACGTCATAAATGAGCAAATTTCAGATCTGCAATCCAGGCTTGCTAGTAGTAGTTCTCAATCGCTTTCTGATCAGCTTAAGGACTTTGAGCTCCTGAAGTTAAAAGAACAGTTCGCCGCGCAGCTATATGGTATATCAAGGTCGAGTTTCGAAGAGGCACGCAGGAATCTCAACAATCAGCAACTATACGTGGTGGTTATTGTGCCGTCGATGCGGCCGGACTTAGCTTTGTATCCAAAGCCCGTGGAGGAAGCTGCAGTTGTATTTCTTGGGTTGTTAATAGTCTGGTCTATCGGTTTTCTTCTTTTTGCCACAATTCGCGACAGTTCAAACTAAAGGCAAATTTACCTTACGGAGGACGACCAAAATCTCGTTCTCTAAGGCCGTCTCGAGGGCTATTTCTGCCAATCCTTCGATCACCTTAGCAACATGGTCATTGAACGTCTCGCGTGTCCAGCAATGAACGTGGGTGTCCATTCGGGCCGCCAGCAGCATTTGGGCTTCATTCTCTTGCTGCTCGTCCGCGATCGGCGCACCGTAAATCGGATGAACCAGCTTCACGTGATCCCGATATGCATCGATTAGAGATGGTTCGCCGCCGCTTCTGAGGTCTTCCACAAGATGGTCGTAGGTTGTGGGTGCGCGATATCGGTCGAATGTGTGGCGCATATCGGGAATTGCTATGACGTAGACGCCACCTGTTTTGATGCGTTTGAGCCCTTCGAGAATTGAGCCCAGCGGGTTGGCAAGGTGCTCGATTACATGCGCTGAAATAATGAAGTCGACGCTTTCATGGCCTATACCCTCGAACGATTCTGCATTGATGGCCCCGCAGACGACGGCCTCGTCGTTCCCAAAATGGCGCCGTAGTTCGAATGAATTTCGGATGTCCCCATAGGTAACACTTACGCCCTCCTTTACTGGGAAGGGGCGGTCTCCGCCACCCACCTCAATTCCGGCGCCAGCGATGAACAAGTCCGAAATGATCGTCCTGGCGCCGTTTACCCGGTGAAACCCAATCTGCTCTTGTAACAGGCGTCGTTGACGATGAAGTTCGGCCACTGTGGCGACGAGAACTCTATGTGATGTCGACTGCCAGAAGGCTTCGGTTTCTGCTTCGAACATTGCCGCAATCCCCTATTCATTTTCTTGTCGCTCATTGCCGGTGCAATGCTGGTTTTCGTCAAGCGCGGACGTTTGAAATCAACGTTTGAAATCAACAACGGCAAACGGAAGCCCGCGAAGAGAAAGCCCTCGAACTCTAGGCACTTTCCCGAGTACCTACCGCGCGGCCGTTAGTCATCTCCGCGCCAAGAGCTGCCGAGACATCCGAAGTGATCCCGCACCAGCGGAAGATGATTGAAACGGGCCGCGAGAAGCCCGCCTGCAGCCAGTGCAGAAAAAATCACCCGGGCGCCTGCGCCCTGGCCGGATGGTTACGATGTGCATTGCAACGCAACGACTGCACACCACTTCCGACTGAAGTTGTCGAACTGCCCACCGAGCCGCATACGAAAAATCTCTCCCGAAACCGTCTACGAAAGTCGTGGCTTAAAGAACGGCGCCCACCATACAGCCTTGGTATGGTGGGCGATCCTTGTTTGCAGGCTTTCAATCTTAAGCGGCGTGCATAAGTTTCGTCAATGTTTGTTCAAGATTATCAGTGACATAAAATGTCATTTGAGCGCCGTCCGGTTTCCTTGCCGACGTTACAATTGTGGATCCGACCTGCTCTGGAATGATACAAATTACATGCTCTGGGTTTATAAAGACCGGTGCAGGTCCGAACTCCCAGAATTCAACCACTCTCATAATGGCTACCTTGTCCTATTTTCAACGCCAGATGGTATCCTGATCGCTGTGAGCGCTGTCAACCGGGTTGCTTACCAAATGGTGAGCCGATCGCCGATTGCAGCTCCGAGTGTTGTGGCGAGAACACGAGGATGCATAGCATCTATCGTTTTAGTTGGGTGCAGTGGACCACAGCTAGCCTGCCCCTTAATGCGATGTTAGCGGTCAGAGTAGCGCTAGGAGGCGAATCGGGAGTAACCGGCCGATTGTTACCGCGGAGATTTCGCTTTGAGGCGGGCGATCAGCTCCTCGTCGTCGACAAAGCTGTCGAGGAAGTCGTTCCATTCGTCGGTTGAACGACGGGCGTAGGAGAGCATCTGTTCCAATTCCTCCATGCCGTCGTCTGTTAGAGCGGTGACGGATTCGTCCTCCCCGTTATAGACGCTGATGATGCTGCCGTAGGTCAGGTTATCATCGTTGGAGACGATTGCCCGGAGAAGCTCCGGATCCTCGCCGAGAATTTCGGCGACATATTTGAGCGTGCGGACATAGGTGATTGTTGCCATTAGGCTGCCTCGGCGCGGATGGTGGCGACAGGTGACCAATGCCAAGGAAGCAGTTCGTCGAGGCGATTGATCTTGTGATCGTGGATGCGGTCGAGCACATCGGCGAGATAGGCCTGCGGGTCGATTCCGTTCATCTTCGCCGTCTCGATGATGGTCATGGCTCGCGCCAGGGTTTCCGCGCCGGTGTCGGCGCCGGCGAATAGCCAATTGCGTCTACCAGGGCGCGCTCAGCGGCATTGTTGTCGATGGCGACACGACCGTCGTCCAGGAACAGGCAGAACGAGGACCACCTGCTCAGGCCATACCGGAAGGCTTGAGCCAAATCGCCCTTGCCTGGAGTATGGGTCAGTTGCGCTTCGGCCCAAACGCGCAACGCCTCGACCTTTGGCTTGCTGTGCTTCTGACGCGCGGCCAAGCGGATATCGGCAGGCTGACCGGCAATGTCGCGCTCGATGTCGTAAAGCGCGCCGATACGATCGAGAGCCTCTCGCGCGATCTCCGATTTGTTTGAGGTCCAGATATCATGGAAGTCGCGTCGCCAATGCGCCCAACAGGCCGCTTCGCGGAAGCGGCGCGCCCCATCAGCTCCAGGTTCGTAGAGCTTCCCGTACCCTTTGTAGCCGTCGGCTTGAAGGATGCCCCTTGTCTGCCTGAGGTGATGGTGGACGTGCTCTTCCTTCCAGTCCGGCGCGAAGTAATAGATCGCGCCCGGTGGAGCCGCGCCCGCCCAGGGACGTTGATCGCGGACATACGTCCAGATCCTGCCCTTCTTCACGCCCTTGCCCAAACCCTTATCCCGAAGAGAACGATCCAGCACCCGGATCGGGGTGTCGTCGGCATGGAGGAGGTCACTGCTCATGATTGCGGTCTCGATCTGCTCAATCAGCGGCTGAAGCACCTGCATGGCGCGACCGCACCAATCGACCAGCGTGCTGTCCGGAATGTCGGCGCCCATGCGGGCGAAGATCTCGTTCAGGCGATAGAGTGGCAGATGGTCGTCGACCTTGGAGACCAGGATGTAGGCCAGAAGACCCTCGGTGATCGTCGCACCGTCGAGCCCGACAGACATGACAATGTCGAGCTTCTTCTCGTCACCCCAACGCCGCCGCCGTTCCTGACCAAGAATTTCGACACGCATCGCAAACCTCGCCTAAGATACGTCGCAAACGACGTCGCTAAACACGTGTCTTAGGCCATCACGACGATAGCCGACAGGCGGTGACAATCGGGTGGTTACAATGGGGATGCTAGCGCTCTCGTATCCCCTGGACTAAGACATCTAGTAAATACCGCCGCTGCGCACGACTTAGAACGCTATCGTCGCACACTGAAAAGCATGTGGAGTTGGAGCGAGTGGCGACCTATCTTACCTCCAAGCCGGGGCAAAGCTCTCGCCTCAAAGGCGAGGAACTCGGCTGCCTTCAGTCATATGATTTGACCTGCCCCCTCCAGTTGGGTATGCGAACGTTGTCGCTCCGTTGAGGTCCAAGGTCGAGTTTTATCCCATGAAAAAACTTAGAAAGTTCATCCGATCGAACGTAGCGCGTCGGCTCCATCGGAATTTACTGTTTGACCGCCAATGGTATAATTGGCAACGACTGACGCCGGCCTCAAGCTTTCGAGATGCACGTCACCACTATCAGAAAATCGGCTTGAAGGCTGGTCTTTCGCCACATCCTTTGTTCTCAACGGAGTTTTACTTTTCACAGCGGCCAGATGTCAGAGCTGCTGGGTGCGATCCTGTGAAGCATTTTATAGATTTCGGCTGGCGTGAAGGGGCACAGCCGCATCCAGATGTAGATATCGCGTTCTATCTGGATCAATCGCCCGATCTGAACGGACTGGATCCTTTGACGCACTACCTTGCGCGCGGCTGGAAGGCGGGTCTGCGAATTGTTCCTGATTTTGACGCCACGGCATATTTGCAACAAAATCCCGACGTGGCTAAGGCAGGCGTGGAGCCTGTCTCACATTTTTATGCGTACGGAATGCGCGAAGGACGCGTCGCGCCAAAGACAACTGCTCATAGCACACCGCGGGATGATGTTTCGCTGACTGCGAAATGGTTTGGCAGGGCCAAACATGCGGTTCGAAAGGTGAAGCACCCGAAAATCACGCCGGAAAAACTTGCTTACCACCCAATGTCGGACCACGCGTGGTCAACTCGAAATATTGAAATTTTCAGCTCGCTCCGTCTCAAAAACGCGTTTTCCAGAAGCAAATCAGCGTTATTGCCTCAACCAATGAATTTGCTTGCAGCAAAGTTGATGGCTTTAAACGAGAACGAGGCAGCGTTTTCACGCCCATTGAGCACAGTGCTGCACAGTGACTCGGCAACGGCGGGTTCATTGGTCGAACGTATTGCTTCATTAGGATTGTCACCCCAAGCCATCGTTGACACCCCCGACCCTCCAATGCCAACGCAACCAATACTGATCACTTACGATCAGGAGCGGTTAGAAGTTAGCGAACGTTTTTCCTTCCTGGCAGAGGCAGTCGGAACCGTAGTTGGTGGTCCCTCAATTAGTGTCGTCATGCCCGTTTACAAGCCACCCCTTGTATACTTGGAGCGAGCGATAGTTTCTGTACTAGCGCAAACTTATTGTAATTGGGAGTTCATAATTGTTGATGATTACTCAGAACGGCCGGATATTTCAAGCCTTCTTGAATATTACAAGGATCTGGATTCTAGAATAAGTGTAATTAGCTGCGCACACAATCTCGGCATTTCTACAGCAACGAACTTAGCGCTAGACGTGGCTAAGGGCGACTTTATAGCTTTTTTGGATCACGATGACTTACTTACTCGAGACGCCCTGGAAACCATGGCTGCGTCAATCGACTCATCGGGCGGTGTTGATTGGCTCTACTCCGATGAATGTAAGATTGATGACAATGACATTGCTATAACGCTTTTCCCAAAACCGGACTGGAGCCCCTATCTCCTCTTTAATTGCATGTACACCGGGCACTTAGCACTGTATCGACGTTCAGTAGTAGATCGTGTGGGACGTCTGAACTCTGAGTTTGATTTCTCGCAGGATTACGATCTGGCGCTTCGCATAGCTGAGCAGAAGCCGAAAGTCGTACATGTCCGCAAGTGTCTTTATGGTTGGCGAATGATCGAAGGATCTGCTGCCGCCGGCGGCAAGTCGTATGCGCGTCAGACGAATATCGCAGCCCTTCAGGCAGCAATTAATCGGCGCGACATTGGCGGCACCGCAATACCGTTACCTACTGCTAACCGCGTCCAACGGACGTTTGACGACCCTCAGCCTTTGGTCTCAATTATAGTGCCGTCTGATAGTGTTACAAATATAGAGGCGACGATTGCTTCAATAGTGAGCAAGTCCACATACCGCAACTTAGAAATCATCGTAGTAACGAGATCTGATGTTGCACAAAAAATAAGTCGTGCATTTAGTGCTTTCCCACTGACCGTGGAGATTTACGACAAGCCGTATAATTTCTCCGATAAGTGTAATGCTGGCTTTAAGCGTGCCAAGGGTGAGTATGTCGTATTCTTCAACGATGACGTACGCGTCATTTCGGCCGATTGGTTGGAGGCCGTGCTGGAATGTTTAAGCTTGCCGGGCGTCGGAGTGGTCGGCCCCAAGCTGCTTTATGAGGATGGCAGCATCCAGCACGCAGGAATGGTTTCTGGCGTGAGGCGCCTTGTTGGCACGGCATTTCACACATTTCCGGCAGAGACAACTGAGCATTTCAATTTCGCGCAAAGCGTACGAGAAGTCTCGATCGTATGTGGCGCATGCTTAGCGATGCCGTCAGCGGTATTTAGAGAGGTTGACGGATTTGATTCAAACAATACGCCAATCAGTCATTCCGACGTTGACTTGTGCTACCGCGTAAGGGCAGCAGGATACGCGTGCATTTACACACCACATGCTAAATTGACGCACATCGGGCACCTGTCAATTGGGCTAATGGAGAAAAAGAAACGTGAAAGATCTGCGGCGCATCGCATAAAAGACAAATCGGACATCTACTTGATGAAGAAATGGGGTCAGTTCTGCGCTGATGATCCATATTTCCCTCCCGGTATGCGTGATATTCTCTACATCGACTCCCAGGAGCCGTTCAGTTACTATCCAGCAGGGGTAGATGCGTCGAATCTGAACCGTGATGCAGTGATATTCTCCCACGATCTGAGCCGAAGCGGGGCGCCCAAGATAGTCTTTGATATGGCCGAATGCCTCATTTCATCCGGTAGTTTTGTGGTCGTAATCTCCCCTGTCGATGGCCCGATGCGGCACTCCCTGAACGAACTGGGTGCTCATGTTATCGTTGATCCGCTATCGTTGACTGGCGATAAAAACACTATTGATTTGGTGAAGAATTTCGATGTTGTTATTGTAAATACGGCCGTTTGCTGGCCTGTCGTTGGTCCCTTATCGAAACTGACGGACGTGCTATGGTATTTTCATGAGACCGAGCTCATCCGTGAGCTGGCGGACACACAAATTGGATTTGTACGGTCCCTGGCGGACGCGAAGGCGGTTTGGTGTGGCTCCGTTCATTCGGCGAGGTATTTGCAGCCTTATCTAGCTGATAAAATTAGCATCTTGCCTTACGGAGTGGATGGACCGGATGTAGATCCCACGGCATTCGACGCGTCCACGAAGTCAATTACAATTGCCGTCCTTGCAACGATTGAGCAAAGGAAGGGACAAGATCTCGTCGTAGAGGCCTTTCTTCAATTGCCCGATACCGTGAGACGAAAGGCTGAACTCAGGATCGTGGGGCGCGTAAACGAAGCGGACTTCTTTGCCCGATTAGTAGCGCGTGCTCAAGGAGAGTGTAGAATATACTTTGAGGAAGCCGTTGACCTTAATACATATCGCGAACGGCTTAATGATAGTGATGTTGTGATATGTGCCTCTCGGGACGATACATTACCGCTCGTGTCTTTAGATGCGCTGTCTGCTGGAAAGATTCTCGTTTGCAGTCAGGAGACAGGCACTTCGCAGTATATTGAGGACGGAGTTTCGGGGTTCGTACTTGCGACCAATTCTTCGGAGGAAATCGGCAGGGTAATTACACAGATTTTAGAAGACTACGCCCAGTTGGAATTTGTGTCACGGAAGGCGAACGAGACGTATCAACGCTTCTTTACAAAGGAACGCTTTGCATCCGACTTTCTGAATTTTGTTGGGCTCAGCGATCAAAAAGGCGATGCAGCATTCTGATGTTTAGGTGTTTAGATTAATGCATATCCGTGCGAACAACATTTTGGTTGCTGGTGGGAGAGGGTTCATTGGCAGTCACGTAGTGCGCCAATTACTTTCTAGGGGCGCAAACGTATGTGTGCTCGATGTAGCGCCAGCCAACCAGTTTCACTCAAGACTTAAGTGGATACAAAGTTCGTTCGACAACGAACAGGTTGTCCAAGAGGCGTTGAGTGATTGCGACAGCGTTGTCTATCTAGTTGCATCGAGCCTACCGGCCACGCAAGCGACACCCGAGGACGAAATCGTTGGTCAGGTCCTGACCCCGGTCAAATTTGCGGAGCGATGCGCAACTTCTGGGGTCAAAAGATTCATTTTTGCGTCATCTGGAGGAACTGTTTACGGCGATGGCGGGACGCCGCCCTATACTGAGCATTCAAGTTGTCAGCCCCGCAATCTGTATGGTGTTTCTAAATTAGCATGCGAGCACTACCTAAGGATAATTGGTCTCACCACCTCAATGACTACTTGCTCATTGCGAATTTCAAATCCGTATGGCGAGGGCCAAGTCGCCCGCCAAGGGCAGGGCTTTGTCGCAGCAGCAATCGAAAAGGCAATACGAGATGAGCCGATGATAATTTGGGGCGATGGCAGTGCAGTTCGAGACTTTGTGTATGTTGAGGATGTGGCAAAGGCTGCTGTTTTGGCGTGCTTTTCAGATAGCCGTGCTCCAACTATTAACGTTGGCTCTGGACGCGGTGTCGCACTATCGGAGGTACTTGATGCGGTGTCGGAAGTGCATGGTAAACCGTTGAGTTTGGTTTTCGAGCCGAACCGCAACGTTGATGTGGCTGTTAACGTTCTGGACATCGCGCTTGCGTCAAGCGAATTGGGGTGGCAGCCGGGAGTGTCTCTTCGGGAGGGGGTAGAGATGACTTACCGTTGGTGGCTCACTTCCCAAGCATAGTCGCGCAACGTCGATCGTTTGTATGCTAATTGAGAAGAACCGTGACCTCCACACCAATGCCGCATCATTCATTAAAAAGGGAATGTTCGCTGGGAGGGCAAGACGCGGCTACTCTCAAGCGTTAGGTAATCCGTTCATCTTATTTATTGCTTTTAAATGACTTGGTGAACCAGGTAAACAATACGGTTTTAGTATGAAATCTGCGTTGCGTATGATCTACTATACTGGTGTCCCGAATGTCGGGGATTTGGCGAACGCCGACATTGTGAGCGAATTTGGAGGCGTTCCGACGGTTCAAGCCTCTGATCTGTGCCTACCGCACCTGCTCGCTATAGGAAGTACGCTGGAGTCTGCTGTAGAAAATACGATCGTCTGGGGAACCGGCGCGATGGAGCCGGAAGGTATGCTAGGTCGCCCAGCGGTTGGGAATATTTTTGCGCTTCGTGGCAAACTGACTTATGCGGCTCTGCGCCAGGCCGGGCTTCCTCTCGTAGATATGCCGCTGGGGGATCCAGGTTATCTTATCGCGCGCATGTTTGGAACATCCAGGCGCCCACCCACGTACAAGGTGGGCCTAATAGCCCATTACACCGATAGGCACCATCCGACGGTTCGTGCTATGAGGCAAAATCCGGAAGTCCGTGACCTCGACGTGAGATGCACTGATTTAAGAAGTTTTATCTCCGAGATGATGACGTGCTCAACAATTGTGAGTTCTTCGCTACATGGCCTCATTTTTGCCGAAGCCTTAGGCATAGCGAATTTATGGGTCGAATTCGATACTCGCCGTAGTCATTTTAAATATCGTGATTGGTTCTCCACGACGGAGCTACCGCGCTCTGCTCCGTTTCGCGTGAAAGGCGGACATGATGTCGATGAACTCTACAAGCGCGCGAGACTGCATGAGAGCAAGATAAACGTCGATCAACTGGTTGAGTCGTTTCCGCGGCACCGATCAGCCGAGCTCCTGACGCCTTGGGGGGAGACCTTCGTGGGGCATGAGCAATGCCGGGCTAGCGCGATACCTATGTTTATCAATCTAGACGCAGGTCTTTATAGCACAACCATCGCACGCCTGAACCAACTCACGCGGCATGTACCGATTACTCTAATCTTGTGCAATTCTGCCGTCTTGCCACCCGCAACCGTTGAAAGGTTAGGAATCGCCCTTCCGGGCATAGAGTTTGTGCAGAAGAAGTTTGATCGGGGAACACTCCTAAAATACTTCGGGAATTGGGCGGAGCCCTCACGTTTCCTGTGCCTGAGCGGAGCTCCATTGATATCAATCGATCAGTTGTATTTCGATCTGTCATCCGCTCTTGACCACAATCCCTACACGACGGAAGCACGTATAAGGGGGCCAACATTTACTCTTAGCTTGCACCGCGGCGGCCTTTTTGACGTGCCGTCAGTCCCGACGATCCTTTCAGGTGGTGTTGGGTAGACACTTTGGAGGCTTTGAAGTAACGAGAACAAAAGGGGTGGTTATCGGGCAAAATAGCTGATGATCGGTATAACCTGCAGGAGTTTTGAATGAAGTGCATTGTGTTCGGCCACAGCCATATGACAACCATTTTGCCAAGCGCGGATGAACTGAATATGGCTTACCAACCGCAAGGACTGGAGTTCAAGTTTGTTCAGTTTCCTTGGTTGAGGTCAGTTCACCCCGCATTTCGCAGAGTCGGCGATGGCACAATCATCTTAAATGATGCGATATTGCTTGAGCTTGAGAGGGCCGGGCTATACGAGGATGACGATATAGTACTCGCGTCGGTGGTTGCAGGGAATGAAAACCACGCTTTGACTCTATTGAAGCATGATGATCCTTTCGATGTAATTTTACCTATGAGAACTGATCTTCCCGTCTCCGCCCAAAGTGTAATTTTACCTTTTCAGGCCTTCAAGGAAGTGTTGCGCCAGAGCGTGTTGCTGTGGTGGCCGCTAATATCGGAGTTGAGGAGAGTTACTGGTCGGCGTGTTGTTCAGATCGAAACCGTTCCCCCGATTCCGGACAATAGCCATATAGCCGAGAAACTGGACCCATTTTTTAAACGCGTAACTATTAATCCCGAAATTAGCGACAGATACCTCAGATACAAGGCTTGGCTGACACTGTCGGAGGTCGTATGTGAACTCGCCCGGGCAGACGATGTTGAGTACTTGACTGTTCCTCCATCAATGCTTGATCACGAAGGTTTCCTTCGCCGCGAGGGTTGGTTTAACGATGCAACTCATGGCTCGGTAACATACAGCGCGCATGTGATTCATCGGCTTGCAGGACATTTGGTTGGAGGTCGGATGTAATGGAGACAGTACCTTATCGTAGGTTGCCACGAACTAATTTCTGGAAAAGTCTATCAGACGGATCAATGGCGGATGTGGATATTGTGTCGCCTTCTCGGCTCGCTATCACTCAACAGGATAAGGTCGCGACTGCGGGGAGTTGTTTTGCGCAACATATTGCGGCGCGCCTGTCGGGTAGCGGCTTTAATTATCTGGTCACTGAGCGTCCTCACTCTACTTTGCCGATGGACGTCGCACGCGCGCATAACTATGGTATTTATTCTGCCAGATTCGGAAACATCTATACGGTGGCTCAACTCCACCAGTTAATCGATAGAGTCTATGGCGCCTTCATGCCTGCCGAAGACGTGTGGTTCGACATGTCCGGGCGGATTGATGATCCTTTCCGACCAGGAATTGAACCCAGTGGGTTCCCGACGATGGAAGAGTATCTCAGGGACCGTGCTCAGCACTTCGCTGCAGTTCGCGAGATGCTGGAAACGATGACGGTGTTTATCTTCACTCTTGGGCTAACCGAGTGCTGGTCATCAAAGCAGGATGGTGCCGTGTACCCGCTATGTCCAGGGGTGGCTGGTGGCTCGTTTTCTGCTGAACGATACGAGTTCCAGAATCACAGTCTGGCTCGCATGAATGCAGAACTCGATGGGTTCATTTCGAAACTCAAAGAGATCAATCCAAACTGCAGGGTCATCTTGACTGTCTCTCCGGTTCCGCTTGCGGCGACTTACGAACCTCGACATGTCTTAGTTTCAACGACCTACTCGAAATCAGCGCTTCGGGTGCTAGCCGAGGAGGCGGTGCAGAGACACCCACATGTGGAGTACTTTCCTTCATATGAAATAATAACTGGGTCTTTCAATAGGGGCGGTTATTACGCTGAGGACTTGCGAACTGTACGCTCGGAAGGGGTAGATCACGTTATGCGCCTATTCATGCGGCACTTTACCGACGGTAGCAGTGCGCCGGATATTGGGAGCGTCGATGAACCTAAGGCTGAAAGTACTCACGTAATCGCGAAGACAATTGCGGATCTAGTATGCGAAGAGGCCATACTTGGCTCGTTCTCTTGAGAGTTGATATAAAGGAAATAAGAGATTTAAAATGATATTTTCATTTAACCTGACTGAAATAGCCCAGCGCGATGTCTTTTGTGCCGTCGATCGAGAATCTGAGGCGACTGTTGGGCGAAGCGACGACGGACTCGCTTTCGGTGGCGTTGCAGATGTAAGAAAGTGGAAAGGTGGGAACTTCCTTCAAGTTGCCCGCTTGTTGGCTACTGATTTTGGTGCCGGGGCTATTGTCGTTGCGCGAAACCCGAATGTGGTTATTGACGAAAATCTGTTTCAACGTATCAGTGATACGCTAGCGGTGGTTACCGCAGTCACAGATAAGTGGGCGCTAATTTCTGGCGCTGGACTTGGCAACCGCAATGATCGTCAATGCGTATATTATAGCTCGGCGGAGCCGTTTCTACCATTTGGCCGCTACATACGCCCAATTGTTGATAGTCTCCCCGATTTCTATATTCTCAATGCGAGTTTTCTGAAGCTATTTTTAGAGGCAGTGGAGACGCCAGATCTTGAGTTCATCGAGACCGGAATTATTCTCGCCGGCTATTTCCACGGCTATGTGAGCGTATATGCTCCGACTTTGTCCGCTGCTATAAACGGACCCTTCTTAAGCAGAGAATTGCGCCGGAGCCCGCAGTTGTGGTCCCTAATCGAAAAATTCGGTCGGACAAACGAAATAAAGACATTCTCCGGTAGCGCCCTGAGGTTGCACGGAACAGAGAGTAAAACCGACTACGGCAAGGTTGATTTTGCTGATCGGTACTCCGCAGTTATCGCGCCGTATCTCCCGGGCGTATCGATTTCGATTGTGACGAGAACAAGGTTCCAGCGGCCGCATTTGCTGGATCGGTTACTAACATCTATCAGCCGTGCGAGGCCCTCGGACGGTGCAATCGAGGTAATACTTTCGACCGATATTGGAACTGAGGCGGCAGAGGTTGAGTTCGCTCGGGTCAGAGACAAGTTTCCAAACATTTCTCTGCGCCTCTGCGTAAATGAGATTGCTAGCCATAGTAGAATTGATAACCTAATCGGTGGCTTTAAATCAGCGAAGAATGATTACATTTGGATTGTTGATGACGATGACTACGTAGACATTTTTGCATTCAAGAATGTCGAGGAAGCCTTGTTCCTTGCTGCGAAGCCAGTCATTATTTCCGGAACGCAGGCGCATGTCGAAACCTGGGAGAAGACCGAAACACCATTTCCCGTCCTCGCGGAATCTCGGGCGGGGACGCACTGGCCTCCCGGAGGATGGAGAAGCATGTTCGGTGGGGTCAACCAGCTGCCGATCTGTAGCGCGCTTATACCGAGGGACGTTGTGTTGGATGTAATCGATAGATTTACATTCCGATATGATCTGAGCGAAGACTACACTCTTTACCTCTTATTACTCTGCGCTCCGAACTTGCCTGAGATCCTCGAACTTCCCGAGGTTCTCACGCATGTATCAATTCGAGAGGATGGTCAAAACAGCGTGACGATCGCTGACCGTACCAATTGGACAAGGGATATCGCAGGCTTCTTGAGCGACCTTTTTGCAGTCGCAACAAATGGAGGAGGAGGAAATTGGGGGGTTGTGGCTGCTGCCGCGACGCCCCAGCAGCTATCTGCGTCTTCCCAATTGGACGGGATGCGTGCTGAGGTGGACATACTACAACGGCAGGTTACCAGTCTGAAGCAGCAAAATCGATATTTGTATCAATTGATCGAAGAAACAAAATGAAGATTTCCGTTTATACGTCTTGCTCGGCCAACTATCTGCCAAAGGCTCGTGTTCTCGCAAGCAGCCTTAAGAAGTTCCATCCAAGTGCAAGCATCACACTATTGCTTGCGGACGAGGTGCCCTATTTTGATGAAAGAGGGACTTCGGTATTCGATCGTGTATGGCGTCCAAAGGATCTTGGCTACAGCGACAGCTGGATCTTTAAGCACAACATAATGGAGATCTGCACGGCTGTTAAAGGTCGGGCGCTGAAGAGAATTCTCGAAGAAGATGATGCAGATCTCTATCTATACTTCGATCCCGATGTCTGTGTATACAATCCGCTGGATGCGCTGTTGCATTACATGGGTGAGAGCGAAATTGGCCTGGTCCCGCACATCACTAAACCCGAGGATACCGATGTCGGAGTTCGGGTGACGGAAGTATCGGTGGCATTGCACGGCACCTACAACCTTGGTCATCTTATTATTAGGAAGGGTGCTAGTAGCACGGCGTTTGCGAGTTGGTGGGCATCGCGTCTGGATCAGTTCTGCTACGACGACAAAGACTATGGCTTGTTCACAGATCAGCGGTGGTGTGATCTTGCGCCGGCTTTGTTTGATAGGGTGGGAATTCTTCGCCAACCGAACATCGACGTCGCTAGCTGGAATGTTTATGGGCGCGAATTCCAGCAATCTGACCCTGCGGACATGTGTTCGATCACTGTCAACGGTATGCCACTGTTAACTTATCATTTCTCCGGCACTGGGCCGACAGGCACGCATAAACGCGTGCGGGAAATATTTGCACCCGCTGATCCGGTTGTTGCAGAAATTGAACGCCTCTATGAGGATGAGATTGGAAAGCAAGGACAAGCGCTGCTTGCCGAGTTACCTTATGGTGGCGACTTTTTCGACGATGGAACTAAGATCTCGCAACAGGCGCGGCTCCTATATCGGCGCCATGCTGATCTCTCTGTTTCATTCCCGAACCCGTACAATTCGGGAGATGGAAGTTATCTCAAGTGGTTGCGGGAGCAACGCCAGAGTGCAGTAAACGGTATTCGTTTGCGGCCTGAACAAATCGCGCGCGGTTTCGACTCGTTGTTTGATGAAGAATTCTATATTGGTCAATATCCGGAAGTCTCTGTTCAGGTGAAATCTGGCAAGGTTACTTCTGCGCGCGAGCATTACGTAAAGTATGGCTCTCGTATGCTGTACGATCCAAGCAGGTATTTTGTTTCGTCCTATTATTACAACCAAATATGCCGTGGATTCGGTACGAATCCCGAGCTGAATAGCGTGGACATTACTGGAACTTTGCTGTGGCACTATCTGACAGTTGGGCTTGAGAATGGAATTGAGCCCGTCGACGGCTTCGATAGTGGCTGGTATATCAGACAGTACCCCGATCTCGCAGAAGCTCTGACCGAGGGGCGAATTTCTTGCCCCTTGGAACATTTCGCTGTGCATGGTGATACAGAGCGACGGCGTCCGAGTGAAAAGTTTGATCCGGGCCTTTTTCTAGCTCATTCAGCAAGAGCCAACGAGTTGGTGGCATCTGGCGCAGCTCGAGGGCCGTTGGCTGCAAAGATCTTGCTGGGACATGTTACCGGCAGCTCGTGAGGTGATCTAGGCTATCGGAGTGGTGGATTCGGAGTTGATCTCCGGGGGGGTATAGTTGCGTAGCCGGGCATTTGCGACTTGCACGGCTGCGCGGCTACAATTGCCTCTAAGTTTCAAGGTTAAGAATTTCTGCACTCATTGCGTCGTGACCTCTAATTTGGATGTGATTTGTTGCTCACAGATTCTCATTCTGCGTGCCCGAACGCGCGTGACGGTAAATGATCATTGGGGCGGAAAGTCTCGCGCGGCTTGATCAGATCCAAGCAAACTCGGGTTGAAAGCTGCGCCGCGAAAGTGACCTGTAGACCGGAGATCAAGCCGGGCGGGGCGCGTATCCTGCGCGAACGCTACGAGGCACAGAAGGCCGCGAAAAAGGCGGCCAAGGCAGCCGAGTAGGTTCGCGTTAAATACTGAAACCGAAAGTGAAATCGGGGGCGGATTGCCTCGTCCGG
>NZ_PVZR01000041.1:0-27145 GCF_003024455.1 Ensifer sp. NM-2 | reverse complement strand
CGAGGAGCACACCGGCAAGGGCTATCGCTCCGACTACGATATTCTCGTCGTCGTCAACAATCGCAAACTGACCAACTTTACGACCTACTGGAACAACGCCGCCGACCGGCTGTTGAGCGACCGGTTGTTGAAGGGCATGCAGGTTTCGTTCATCGTGCATTCCAGGCGCGAGGTGAATGAGGAGTTGAAACGCGGCAACGGGTTCTTCTGCGATATCCGCCGGCAAGGCATCGTGCTTTATGAGCTCGACAGCGAGCCACTGGCTGAGCCGCGCCCGATGTCGGCGGCGGAACAATTAAAGGTAGCGCGAGCACACTTTGAAAGCCGGTTTCCGCATGCTGCAGGTTTCCTAAAAGTCGCGCGGTTTTGCCTAAGCGAAGGTGATACCTCGCTCGCAGCTTTTCAGTTACATCAGGCGATCGAGCATGCCTATTCAACCGTGCTTCTCGTCCTGAAGAATTACGGCCCACCGACGCACAATCTGCGTTCGTTGCGTGGCTTTGCCGAAGAGCTCGACCGACGGCTGACAGAGGCCTGGCCTCACGACCGGCAGCGCTACGTCGCCTGGTTCAACACGATCAACGAAGCCTACGTGAAGGCGCGGTACTCCAAGCACTATCAGATCAGCGACGAAGCGCTCGCGTTCCTGATCGAGCGAACAACTGTTCTCCACGGCCTCGTCAAGTTGGTCTGTGAGGAACACCTTTCCCGACTGGCCAACGACAGTAACGATCTGGATCGGGACTAAGCATAAGCCGATCTTCGCATGAGCAGAGGGTGGCATTTGGCGCGCCGACCCGCGGATCAGGCCGTTCATGTAAAGTGGCTGCCAGAGATCAATTGACGTTGACCGGCTTGCAACCCACGAATTTCTTGCCATAAATGGCGCGTCTGTGAAGTCGAACGCTCAGACAGAAGGCTCCAGATCATCCTCGTGGGATCCTGGAGCCTTTTTCGATCTCAGATCACTTTGCTCACGACCGCGACTGTCACGTAGGCAAGCAAGGCCGCAAGCGCGACAGCAGCTCCATATCGCGCGATTTTCACGCAGCGCCCGCGAGCGCCGTTGGGTGGGCGAGAACGACATCATCACAAATGTCGTCGAGCCAGTCGTAGATCACCATCCAGTTGCGCGTCGCCTCGACGACGGCATGCGAGTTCTCGCGGTACCGCTCGAGAAAACCACCCAGAGACTGGCGATCGTTCTTCACCCGGCCGGATCTGAGCGTCTTGCCACTGCTGTCCTGCACCACCAGGTGGCTATAGGATTTGTGGTAGTCGACCCCGATATGGTAATCATAGGACGCAGTCATGCTTCCAACTCCCGTGTTGAGATCTGCAAAACCCCAACAGGATAAGCCGAAAGGCTGGAAGCGTGACTGTCCCTCGATCATCATTGGCATCTCACTGATCCGTTCTCTCAGCGGGGGCGGCCTCTTTCATGCCACCTCCGTTTGATGTTGGGCCCGGTTCCAATCGTGAGCCCGTTTCTCCGAAATTATGTAGGAGCCACCACCAAGCGCCAATGCGGCATTGCGTTCGGGTCGCTTGAAATTGAGAATGCCCGCACAGGGCGGCAAACCCTTCCTTAATAGCAGCAAGCTGCTATCGCAGCACTTCCAGTCCTTTTCGTTCAACAATATCAAGGATCTTGATAGCCGTGCTGCTCGGCTTTTTCGTTCCCTGCTCCCGCGCGGCAACCGTGATCTTCTTAACATTGATGAACTGAGCAAACACGGCCTGGCTGACCTTGTTTGAGTTCCGGATTTTCTTGATTTCCTCGGGTGTATAATTACGAAGAGGAGGGAGGCAGAGAGCGTCGAACTCTCGCATCGTCACATCGTCCACAAAGCCGGCTTCGTGCAGTCGCGCAGCAGACTTATGAACGTTCTTAAGAATTCTGCTCATGGCACTGAATCTCCAGTATCAGTTTCTTTTCAATCATCTCAGCGAGCTTTTTGTCGTCGGCGAGCATATAGACATCACATAGTTTTCGAAGGACTTCCTTCTCCTTCTTCGTGATATTATCAGTGTCGTTCTTCGCGAAGCCATGCACGAAAATCAGCCTGTCTCCCTGACGATGGCCGACGATAGTCCGACAGCTTCCACGCTTGCCGCGCCCTGGAGCTGCTTAAAAAGAAATCCGCCCAATCTGGCATCGACCAATCCGGCTTCGATCTCATTCGCGGTTTTGCGCAGTGACCTTTGTCATCCGTATCGTCGATCGCAGCGCCAACCTTCAGAACACCGGTTGGAACAACTCCACCAGCATTCTCTCGTTGTCGCGGATGTATGCGAAGCGGTCGCCGGCACCGTTAGGGACAGCGGACGGTGGTATAACTATTTCGACCCCCTTTCCCGCCAGCGCTGCGACGGTCTCGTCAACATCGTCCACAATGAGCCCAAAATGGTTGACGCCACCGAGTTTCAGGATGGTTTCAACCTCTTTCCGTTCGTTTGCCATCGGTGCAGCACCTTCCACCTGAAAGAGCTCCAGCCGGGCATCGCCGCGAGCGATCATGGTCACCTGCGCGCCAGGCAAAGTAAAACTATATTGTTGCTCGAACCCGAGGTGATCCCGGTACCAGACAAGGCTTGCCTGCAGGTCCTGGACAACGACACCAACGTGGTGGAGGCGAAGGACGCGATTTGTCATGGAATTCCTAGCTTTGAACTTAAGTTCGATTTGACGTGCAGCCGTTGATCAGAAACGTCCGGTTCGGCAGTGCTGGATTATGTCGGGGGCCGACAAGCGGCGTGTGTCAGATCTGACCAATTCTGTCATCGACAAGCGGGCCTGTCTTTTGCCTGCCGAGGACCTTTGCCTTACTTCGCCACAAAGGTCCCATTGAACGCCACATCCGAAAGCGGCTTGCGCGGGCTTGGCACTTCGCGTTCGCGCAGCCCCTCGGGCAGCTGACGCCTGTCGCCGATCTTGCCGATGGCGACGGCGCATTCGACGCGGAAACCGTCTGGAACCCCGAGGACCTCAGGCGCCTTTTCAAAATCAACGCCGGTCATGCCGTGCGCTTCATAGCCAGACAGGTGAGCCTGCAATGCGACTGACGCCCAGGCAGCGCCGGCGTCAAAGGAATGGCTGTAGATCGGCTTCTGTTCGGCCGAGCCAAGCTCGCCTGAATGGGTGCGCGAAACGACGAATAACAGAGCGGCGGCGGACTTCACCCAGCTCTGGTTGAACTCGATCAGCAGGCCCAGGAATTTATCCCAATGCTCCGAACCACGCAGCGCGTAGACGAACCGCCAGGGCTGATGGTTGAACGAGGAGGGCGCCCAGTGACCGGCTTCGAGGATCGTCAGCAGATCCCTCTCCGGCATCGTTTCATTGCTGAAGGCGCGGGGAGACCAGCGATTAAGAAAAAGCGGTTCGATCGAATACTCCGATTCGCGACTGTTGCTGGTCGTCATGATTATCCTCTCCGGGAACGGTTGAAACTACGCACGATTTATGGAGTGCTTGGCAGCATGGTCCTGTTCGCCCGGTGTAGCAGTGATGGTCCGGGTGACACCCGTTCAGACCGAGGCCGCATCGATTATCGCAATCACAGCGTCTGTGAAGAGCCTGAACACCGGAAGACCAACGAGCCGTACCGCAGCAAAATAGCCCAAGAAAGAGCTAAGGCCGAGTCGCGGACCAGGAGAACCGAACCCCCGCCGCCAAGGTTAAGACGGCAGCGGGGCATTCACTCCCAACTCACATCAGCCACCAACTTTACCTTTCGTGTTCGGACCCTAATTTTCGGCGATTTATGCCATGTAAGTTAGCGTTGCAAATACGGACGGCATAGTCTCCGCAAGTGCGAAACTCTGTCGCAAAAAGGAGAACGGTACGCCGTTTAACCAACTCGTGGCCGTCCCAGAAACACCCGACGAGATCGTCAGTCACCAGTCGTTGCGAAGGTTTGAATCTGGCAAAGGTGACGTACCCGAATTGCGCAATCAAGACCTTCTCCGACAAAGCCTAGAAAGCGATCCGTATAGGAAGATTGGATATGTAGTTGTGGGTGTCGATAGGCCATTCTTAGAGAGATCGTGAGCACAATGCGTCGGACAAAATGACAGTGGCGCGACTACGCGCATGCGACCTCGAACCTCACCGCCGGCAGCATCGTTTCGCGCGCGACATCCGATTTGGCAGAAACTCTGGCTGCGTACTGTCTGAAGATGCCCAGTCGCAGCGCCGCTGACGATACCCCATCGCATCAGCAACTTCGATGGAATTCACAGATCCTCAAGTTCCATTTGCAAGGCTGACAAAGAGATCGCGCAAATAGAATAGGCTCAACACCATTCATATGTCGCTTCCAATCAGCCTGGCAAGCGGTCCAGTTGCGGCCGCCTTCATCACGGCCGACAAAGAGTGCATTGCAGCGGTTCGTGGCCGGGCTTCTGATTGCGTTTTCGACCAGGCTGGTGCCGATTTTGACGCGGCCGCCGTCCAGGAACAGTCGAAAGCCGCCCTGGCGTTTGAGCATTCAGGGACGACGACGCGGTGCCAAGATTGAATATTCAAAGCGTCCCTGGCCAGAGTTCAATGACCTCACCGTTGTCCGCAAGTCGCACCTGAGTGCGGTCGTCTGCGGCCTCATGGAGGGCGAACTGGAACGCGGCGGACTGAGAAACGAAAATGCCTCCGACGTGTCCCAGGCGATCTTGGACGATCCAGCCGCCGCGCCCATCCTGCCCTACAAGAAACCTTGCGCGAACGGCCGGCCGCCCATGCACGACCAGATTCTGGACGTCATGCATTCCCATTGGACAACACCTCCTGAAACTTGCCGTTGGATGGCCGGAGCGCGCGCCCGTCAAGCGCGTTTAATTCCATTTGAACGGCCGTCCGCCTGCCGTTGCGGCTCAGGGCTTTCGTATGCAGGTCGGCAGCAGCGATACGCGCCACCTCATTGCAAAACGGAAGTCCCGAGTGATAGGGGTAATGACCGTGGATAATCGGCGATGCCAGTATGTAGAGGCCCGGCGTCGGCGGCCCACTCTTCGAGAGCGGTCGCAGGTTTTCATCGACATCGATCCCGCGAAGCATGAGCTCGCCTTCTTCAACGCTCCCTGCATCTGTCGTAAGCCTTGCTTGTCGGACGGCCCCTTTATTCACCAATGTCCTGAAAGGAAAGCTGCTGACATCAATCGGCTTCTGTCCCCGGCAGTCTACGATGAGATCGTAGGAAAGCCTCTTCATGCCGTCGCCAGCCGGATCGCTGAACGCGACGACCGTCTCGCCCCCCGTTTCCTCGATACTGAGATCATCACCAATGCGCACGAGATCGAGGCATCCCGCCGCACGCAATGCCAGCAGATGCTCACACGACTGCTGCGGCAGAACCGCGACAAGATACGTGACAAGCGGCATGAAATATTTTTCCAGGCGGGTCCGATCTGCCCGGTTGAGATAGCGTGTATAGAAATTCAACGTATAGGTGATATCGTCAAGAACTTCTCGCCAGAATATCGGAGTCCTGTCACGGCTTGATGCGACGGAGTTTAAGTAGTCTTCCTTGAGTAGTTCAAATGGTGTATCGATACGCCGACGATCTTCGATGAAAGCGACGAACGCCTCCAGATTCATTCCTTCAATCTTTTTGAAGAATTCCGGAGATTTGCCTTTCAAGACGCTCTTAAAAACATTGTCAAACACGTGATCGAGAGAGAGAAATCCTTTGTTTTCTCTCATGTGCTCGCGAATTTCGGTTTCGCCGACGTAGGAATGCATCTCGAAGCGCGGGAACTCAAAATGATACCTTACGGGTGGGAGCATCCCCCGTCGCGAGTGCATGACGATTTTCAGGGCCGCAGCATCAGGATTTGGAGTGTAGGTCAGGCGACCATCGAAGTCCCGGCGGAATGTGCCATTGTTCCTCGCCAAAGTCAGACAGGCATCGACCGCTGAAAGCGACGACCCGATAAGACCGATCTTCCGGGCGCTGATGTTTTCAAGCTTGGCAACCGGCCATGGCGATGACAGAACGCGTGCTGCCTGTTCATCCCCTGATGGACTATCCGTCTCGGGAAAAGAATGGCCTGTCGCCACAATGACGTGGTCGAAGTACATTGTCTCATCTTCCCGGGAACCAGCATTACGGTAGAGGACATTGACGCCGCCGTCCAAAGGGACGAGATCCGTCACCAGCGTACGACGCATACAAGTGATCGGGATGCCGATCTTCGCCGCACTGTAGAGCAGAGACTGGAACTGACTTTCAAGGTATTCTCCAAGCAAATGCCGTGTCGGGATAAAGGCCGGCCCGATCAGACGCCTGTCCGCACCGTATTTGAGAAGCCAACTGTCGGATTGGCTCGACAACCATTCATGCGGTGAAACCTGCAGATCCGGTACCTCCTCACAGGCGATGTTGGCCAGATTTTCCCATCCGACAAGCGATGCCTCATAGGGCATGCCCACCCCGACGCGCTTCGAAGCGCCGAAGAACGTTACTTGCAGATCGGTTGAGCGATTTTTGATGACATGTTTGAGGAAGTAGAGAGATGTCGGCCCGTCGCCTACCACCGCGACTGATTTTTTGGCCTTTTTCTCCGATCGAGGAAAATATTCAAAAATTGTCATTTAATTTCCGATTTAACGATTATTTGGAAACTGATTTTTTTAATAATTTGAGATTTTTATATTATTCCGCGGCCTGCAGTTCATGGTCCGAAATCGAGTGATCTCCAACTTCATCTTGAACGAAAGTTTGCAGGCCGAGTGCGCGGAGGGTGTGAATGAACGGCTGCGGCGGGAGTTCCTCGACGTTGACCATCTTTTTCACGTCCCAGACACCGCTGGCGATCAACATGGCGGCAGCAACCGGCGGAACGCCGGCTGTGTATGAAATCGCCTGGGAACCAACCTCTTCATATGCGTCCTGGTGGTCGGCGACATTGTAGACGAATACGGTCCTCTCCTGGCCGTCCTTAATCCCTTTGATAAAACTGCCGATGCAGGTCTTGCCCTCATAATCCGGCGCGAGCGATGCGGGGTCAGGCAGGCAGGCCTTTACGACCTTGAGCGGCACCACCTCCTGCCCTTCGGCAGTCACGACCGGAAGCTCCGAAAGCAAGCGGAGATTCTTCAGCACGCCGAAAACCTTCATGTAGTGGTCACTGAAACCCATCCAGAACCTTACGTTGGCGTCTTTGAAGTTCTGGGATAGTGAATGAACTTCGTCATGGCTGCAGAGATAGGCCTTGCGCTTGCCCACGACAGGTAGATCAAAGTCCTGGCTGATCTCGAACATCTTGTTGACGCGCCAGTCGCCTTCCTGCCAGGATTGGACCACGCCGGTAAATTCCCGAAAATTGATCTCGGGGTCGAAATTGGTCGCGAAATACCGTCCGTGGCTGCCGGCGTTGATATCAACGATATCGATGTCGGTGACGTCATCAAGATATTCATCCTTTGCCAAGCGCACGTAGGCGTTGACCACACCCGGGTCGAAGCCTGCACCGAGGATCGCGGTGATACCCGCGTCTTGGCATTCCGCGCGGCGTTTCCATTCGAAATTCGCGTACCAGGGGGCGATCTCGCAGATCTTGCCAGGCTCCTCGTGAAGTGCGGTGTCGATGTAGGCTGCACCGGTTTCAATGCAGGCCGTCAACACAGACATGTTAAGGAAGGCCGTGCCCACATTGATGACGATTTCGGAACCTGTTTTGCGAATGAGTGCCGTCGTTGCAGAAACGTCTAAAGCATTTAGCGCATGCGCTTCGATAACGCCTGGCTGCTTGAGCGACTGCTTCTCCTGTATTGAAGCGATGATTGCTTCGCATTTTGACAGAGTGCGCGAGGCAATGTGAATATTACCGAGGACGTCATTGTTCTGAGCGCATTTGTGCGCGACGACCCGAGCAACACCACCGGCGCCAATGATAAGAACATTCTTCTTCATTCTCAAATACTCCTTTTATAAGATTTTCATGAAAGGCTGGTTTCGTAATCGTCATAAGTGAATGCCCGAACAGTTCGGACTTGGCCGTCGAGCTCGCGGATGGCGATGGCCGGCATCGCCAGGCCGTTGAACCAATTTTTCTTCACCATCGTATAGCCGGCGGCATCCTGGAACGAGATGCGGTCGCCGATGCCAAGTCGTTGCGGAAACAGGAACTCACCAAAGATATCGCCCGCCAGGCAAGACCTGCCGCAGACCATGTACGCGTGGTCGCCGCTGTCAGGCACCACAGCTGCATGCTGCCTGTAGATCAGGAGGTCGAGCATATGTGCCTCGATCGAGGCGTCAACGATGGCAAGTCGCTTGCCTGCCTCGACGACGTCGATCACCGTCGTTTCCAATGTTGCTGACTGCGTAACTGCAGCTTCGCCGGGCTCCAGATAAACCTGAACGCCGTGGCTATCGGCGAAGGCCTTGAGACGATCCGAAAAGGCCTCAACCGGATATCCCTCCCCCGTGAAATGAATGCCGCCGCCGAGGCTGACCCAGTCGACACGCCTCAACAGGTTACCGAAGCGCGCTTCGATCACGCCAAGCATCTGGTCGAACGAACTGAAGTCAGCGTTGTCGCAATTGTTGTGGATCATAAAGCCGCTGACGTTTCCAAGGACCGCCTCGATCTTTGCGACGTCTGCTTCACCGAGACGGGAGAATGGTCGTGCTGGGTCGGCAATGGCGGAGTTCGAAGAACTAACTCCGGGATTGAGACGTAGACCACACGGAAGCCCTGACGCCCTACCGGAAAAGCGCTCCAACTGGCTTATGGAGTTGAAAATGATCTTGTCCGCATGCGTAACGACAGCATCGATCTCGCCATCCGCGTACGCAACCGAATAGGCATGCGTTTCCTTCCCGAACCGCTCTCGACCAAGCCTCACCTCGTTCAAAGATGACGATGTTGTGCCATCCATGTAATCGCGCATGAGATCAAAGACCGACCATGTTGCAAAACATTTCAGGGCAAGAAGGGCTTTCACCCCAGACTTTTCCCGTACCATCGCAATCGTTTCCAGATTGCGGACAAGGCTGGCTTTGTCGATCAGATAGCAGGGCGTATCGAGCATATTAATTCCATTGCATGGCGCGGATATTCTTGTGACGACAACCGGCAGGCGCTGCACACCAGTTCAAGCCTGGCGCGAAAAGAGCGAGAATGCGCTTTCCTGGCTCTTAGGTCAGACCGTTCGATGCGGATAAGCGGGAACCTGTGTGCCGGCGGCTGGCGGGATGAGGGGGAACGGCTCATTATTTCCGCCGACACACAGGTATAGAAACCTCAGATTTCGTTCCATTTATACTGAAGTGAAACAAATAAAGGACTACATCTTTGGCTTCCTATCTTTTAACGGAATATGTACTTTCCGATCGATAGTCTTAATCACGAAAGTCAATATATTTGCTGATCAGTGACGTTGCAAAGCGTTAATAACTACATTTGTAATTGACAATAAGATTCAAATTGCCTCCTGGCCTTCCAGGCGTGTCGACGCCGAGGGCTTCAGAAGTTCAATGGCACGCACGAGGCTGTCCTCGACCTGCGCGTCGCATGATTTTGACGCTGGAGTTGCCGTGGATGATGATAGACCGTGGCGGAAACTAACGCGGAACAGCTCTGCAACCCGATCGGTCGCGACACGGCGCTGCGTGTCGCGGGCCGACAGATTGGCAAGCCGGGTGCGAAGTCCCAGCAATGTCTCCGCCGGGATGCGTCCTTTACGGCCCATCCGAGAATTCCTCGATGTAGGCGTAAAACGTGGCGTTCCCATCATCTGCATGGACGCTCGCCACGCTTAGTGCAATTTAAGATAATGCCCGCCAAGACGGACCGCAACGATGCCATCGGCCTGGCACGGATTATTCGTACCGGTCGTTGCAACAGCGTTCATGTAAAATCGACAGCGAGCCACGAGGCGTGGGCCTTGCCACCCGCAGCCAATTCGTCCAGATCCGTTGCGATCTTAAGACCAGATCAAAGGTTTTTTTAACACCTTTGGCGTCCTGTTCGGTAAGCGTGTTGGCGGGTTTGCCAAGCGTCCTGAGGAGATCGTTGACGGTGAACTGCATGCGTCTCCAACAATCCGTGCGGCGGTGGAGGCCGTTATGCGGGCACGCGCTGGCATCCTCGAGCAGATCCGTCTTCTCGATGGGACGAGGACAGTGACCGTGACGATTACGTGACCGACACCAACGAATACGCCAGTGACTACGAGGCGGAGAACGACAACAACTGATCTCACCTTGGAGTGCTTTCAAAAAACGAAACCCCGTGGGCACTTCCTTGTCTTCCCAATTTGGATGCAAGCTGACTGACAGGGAATCTTTTAAGGGTACTCAGGCATCAACACCTGGCCCTAATCTGCTTTTTTTTCGAGGACGATCCAACATCTGTCCCCGCTTTTATGTGATTACTCATGCACGCGGTCGTCGAGGATCGCGCCGCCGGAATAGGGAGTGCTCGGATCGACCGCGATGACGGCGACCTTGCGGCCTTCCGCGGCATAAGCCTTGATAAGGACCGAGACAAGAGTCGATTTGCCGGCACCCGGCACGCCGGTAATGCCAATGATATGGCCGCTCCCGCAGTGTCTATAGAGTTCGGCGAGCGCTTCGGCCGCCTCGGCATACCCTTCTTCGACACGCGAGATCATGCGGGCGATAGCGATCGTGCGGCCCGCCAGCACATCCCTCACCAGCTCGACGGAAGGCCTGTATGCGCCGCGCTTTGCTGTTCGGGAATGCGTCACGATCGTCATATGCGGCCGCGGGCGACGATGAGGTCGTTAATCGTGGATACGATCAGGTCGGCGCGGGCTTCCTGCGGCACAATCGCATCAACGCCGCATTCTAGCAGCGCCGCATAGTCCTGCTCGGAGATGACGCCGCCGGCGACGACGAGAACGTGGTCGGCCTCCTCCGCGCGCAGGCAGCGACACAGTTCGCGAAACAGCGGCACATGGGAGCCGGAGAGAAGGCTGACGCCGATGACATCTACATCCTCCCGGATCGCCGCATGAACCACGTCCTTCGGAGTCTTGTACAAGCCGGTGTAGATGACCTCCATACCCGCATCGCGCAGGATGCGCGCCACCACTTTCGCGCCGCGATAAGGGCCGTCCAGCCCAAGCTTGGCGGCGAGCACGCGGATGATGGCAGGAGCTTGCGAGGGATCGACTGTTGCGGCGCCGACAGCGCGATTGATTCCGGTCATGGACTGCTTTTTCTGTGCTGCGGCGATGGCACGCTTATTGCGCTGCGATTCCGGAAGGGGATGCGCCAAGCGCCGACGCTGCCTCGATGGACTGTGCGATGATCCGCAAACCGAGGTCGATCTCCTCCTCGGAAATCGTGAGCGGCGGCGCGATGCGGAACACTCCACCCATGCCGGGCAGCTTGACAATGTTCATGTTGAGCCCGCGATGGAAGGCTTCCGCCGCGATCCGGCTGCCGAGTTCGTGGTCGGAGCCGCCGTTCTTATCGGACTTGACGATCTCGACGCCGAGCATGAGGCCACGGCCGCGAACGTCGCCGACGCAGTCGAAGCGCTCCCTAAGCTGCGATAGTCCGCCGAAAAGCCGGTCACCAATCTCCCGCGCGCGTTCGACCAGCCCCTCCTCCTCGACGACGTCGAGTACGGCCAGTCCCACCGCAGCCGGCAGCGGATCGGACACGTGCGTCGTATAGAAGAGGAACCCCTTCTCATGCGCGACGTCTTCGATCTCCGCGGTCGTCATGACGGCGGAGAGCGGGAGACCGGCGCCGATCGTCTTGGAGAGCGTGAGAATATCGGGCGTCACTCCGTCGCGCTGGAACGCGAACATGGTGCCCGTCCGGCCGACACCAGTCTGTGCCTCATCGAGGATGAGCAACATGCCGCGCTCTCGGCATTTTTCTTTCAGCGCGGCAAGGTAACCGAGCGGCAATTCGAGAAGACCGCCGCTCGACAGGATTGGCTCAGCAATGAAGGCAGCGAGGCTGCCGACCGACTGGCTGTCGATCAGCTCGAAGGCGTCGTCGAGCTCCGTCTTCCAGTCGAGGCTGCCGTCCCCATGGCGAAAGCGCGGGCGAAAGGTATTCGGCGCGGGAATTGTCAGCGATCCGACCATGGCCGGGCCATAACCCTTTCGGCCGGCGCTATAGGTCGCCGAGCTCGCGGCGCCCGTCATACCATGCCAGCTCTTGGAGAAAGCGACGATCTCGTGCCGGCCCGTGACGAGCTTGGCCATGCGGATGGCGGCCTCGTTCGATTCCGCCCCCGTCGACAACAACATGACCCTCTCAAGGCCCGGCGCAAGCCCCGCCAGGCGCTCGGCGAGTTCGACCACGGGACGCGACAGCATTCCAGAAAACAGATGCGCGACCTTCGCCATCTGGCGCTGCACTGTCGTGACGATCTTCGGATGGGAATGGCCGACTAGCGCACTCATCTGCCCCGAAGTGAAATCGAGGATTGGGCGATTATCCGCGTCGTAGACGAAAGAGCCTTCGGCGCGCTCGATGATGGCGGGGTCGAAGCTGCCGCCGTAGCGGATCAGATGCTTGCGAGCGGCCGCCCAGAAGGCGTGATCCTGATTATTTGACATATGAGCCTCCAATGCCTTCAAAAAATAACGGCTGGCGCTACTCAAGCAAAATTGATAGTTATTTGATTCTGATATCAGGACAATTGATATGTACGGCCCGCTTGATCTTCGCCTGCTCATCACCTTTGTGCACGCAGCCAATTCAGGATCGCTGAGCGCGACGGCAGTACAGGTCGGACGCACGCAATCGGCTGTCACGATGCAGATGCAACGGCTTGAGGAGATGCTCGGCCACAGCCTTCTGCATCGCAGCGGTAGCGGCGTCCGCCTAACTGGAAGCGGCGAACGGTTTCTCGTCTATGCGGAGCGTATCCTGAAGATGCATGACGAGGCCATTTCAGCATTCTCCGAGAAGGGCCTGCACGGCTCCATCGTCTTCGGCAGTCCGGAAGACTACCTACTATCCTTCTTCCCGATGCTGCTGAAAAGCTTCGACGCGAAACATCCCGATGTCGAGATCAAGGTGGTTTCGGCGCCGACAGTGGAGCTTAAGGCACTGCTGCAGTCCCGCAAGGTGGACCTGGCGCTGGTGTCAACGCCCAATCTTAACGACGTGGACAACATCGTCAGGACGGAGCCACTCGTTTGGGTCGGCAGCAAACCCACCTTGGAGCTTCACGACTTCGGGGATACGGCGCCGCTCGCTTTGCCGGCTTCGAATGCGATGGATCACCGCGCGGCCTGCGAGGCGATGGCGCGGGCGGGTCTGCGCTACAAGATATCCTACGCCAGCAACAGCCTAGCTGGCCTTATCGGCCTTGCGCGATCCGGCCTCGCCATCTGCGTCATGACGCAGGGCGCAGTTCCTCCTGATCTGCATATCCTCAACGCCCCACTGCCGCATCTGCCGCATCTCGGCATTCTGATCGCCTTCGCCGATCAGGATCAATCGCCCGCTGTCAGCGCTTTCGCCGATCACATCCGACTGGTCCTGCCCTCACTTTGAATGGGCTCGTATCGCCCATCTTTCACTTTCCCTGGAAATGCGGACTACGCTTCTCAAGGAAGGCCGCCATGCCTTCCTTTTGGTCATACGTTGGCGACGAGGGAATGAAACAGCAAAGCAACCCCTCGTGAAGCGACGCGTTGTCGGTCCGGTTCACTGGCTCGAGCGGCAAGGATCGCGATCTTCCATAGGAAGCGATGTGTTTGCGGCCGCCAGCGCTTCTTCAATCAGCACGCCGTCTTCGAAGACGCGCGCCACGAGGCCGCTGAGCTCGGGAAGGCTGCTGGCGATCACTCCAGGAAGGACCGGTGGAATGAACCTGTCGATGACCTTCCTGTCGATGATCGAATAGCCGATCTGTCCCGGCTGCTGGGCGACCAGCCGTCCCCAGATGGCGTAGCGGTTCGGCCAGAACTCTTCGCTCCTGCACCACTGAATGTTAGCTTTCTGCCGTTGGGGAAATAATCCTATCTGGGCCGCTTGTCCAGGGACTAGGATTCGTCCGATTCGAGAATGCCGTTGAGTTCGGCGATCGGACTGCTGAGGTCATGGACGGGCAATATCCATTTTTGGATATGATATTCAAAGTCCGCCTCGGGTGCGTAACCATCAACCGTGCCCATGAATGCCGCCGCAAGTTCTCTCATGACCGTCTGTCAAGAGGAAAGCGCACGAATGAGCGCCGCCGCCGAACTTTTTTGAACTCGGCTCTTCCTGCCGGGAAGCGACAATCAGACCTTCTTCGGCGTAGTCCAGAAGATGGCGATAGGAGGATCCGGCAAAATCCAGCCGCCAACCGTCTGCGGAAGAAAAAACCGGCGCGACACCACTCGGCTGTGTCCCGGTCTAGCATCTATGCCTATAATGGTCGTCATCGCCGTTCCCAACCATTCAAGCCGCCCGGAAGCGATCGAACGCCGTCAGGTGGCTGACCGGTGGATCGAAATCCCAGCGATAGACTTCCGTCCGCAGGAAATGCAGCTCCTCGTCCAGCTGCTCCTCCTTCAGTTCTACCCACCAGGACTTCCGGCGCCCGTCGGAGCCATCCGACCAGCGGTAACCGCGCGCCTTGAGATGATCCTTCATGTCGAACGGACTGTTTTCAGCGTAGATGCGAACTCGCGACCGCTGACTGGCCTGGCGGAGCTCGGCGAACGGCGTCGCAATGGCGTCGGGCCGTGTCTGCCCAAGCACTTCAAGCAACGCTAAACAATCGTCGACTGCCCGGTGACCGTCGTGGAAATATCCAGATTGCCCGAGCAGATAGCCGAGCTTGCTTCCCTCGAAACCTCGCGCCGACCAGTCGATTTCCGAGACGGAACAGGCCCAGGCCTTGTGGGCAAAAATCGGCGAGAACGCCTCGCAGAAGGGCCGATCGAAACCGGCATTGTGAGCAATGATCAGATCAGCCGGTTCAATAAGGGCGTTCAGGAGGGCGGTGTCGATGACCTGACCTGCGACCATCTCGTCGGTGATACCGGTGAGGCGGGTGATGTCGCCTGGAATCGGGCTCATCGGCTGCTGAAGTCCGCCATAGACTCCCGTGACGTCGCCGATCTCCCCCGTATCGTTGAAAGTGAAGGCGATCATGCCGATTTCGATGATCTCGTCAGAGCGATATTTGAGACCGGTGGTTTCGGTGTCAAGGATCGCACCGCGACAAGGGAATTCCGGCCGAGTGCGTTCGGCGATCGACAGCGGCTGAAGCTTTCGCAAAATACGATAATTACCTGTCGCTTCCAGATGACGGGCCATCGCCTCGTCATCCGAACCGACGCCGTCGTGCCCACCGCTAAAGAAGTCGAGTTGCGAAGTCATTCAATTCCGATCCGATTGCCGCGTGACCGAGCGCACAATACGCATCCGCGTCTGTGCAAGCAACGACGACCCCGATCGCATCCATTTCGCTCGCGGTGCTCAGGCGCCTGCGTAGTGGTGCGCTCGGTGGCGAGATGGACCGCCTCGCGGAGCATTTTTTCACGCTGGGTTACGAGCGGCTCTCAAAACTTTCGCCCGATACCTATGCTGATGATGTCTTGGTCGATTTTCGTATCCACCCCCTCAAGGGTGGCGGTCGAATAATCGTTATAGCGATACTCGAGCCTCAAAAAGGTTGTTTCCGTTGCCGCCCAGTCGATCCCAGCGCCCACCGTCCAGCCGTTGACGACATCGTTGTCATTGGGATTTTCGATATAGGGATTCGTGACGGTCCAGCCCGCAGCCACGTAGGGGAGAAAATTGCCCATCTCCTCGCCAACGCGCAGCCGCACCGAACCTGACAGGTCTGTGCCGAGGCGTGTGGCGCCGACCACCTGCTCGTTCCAATCGTAGGTGACATCGCCCTCGATCCCAACGACATATCCGCTTGAGACCACCCAATTGTATCCTGCAAAGCCGCCGACACGCCGTCCGTTCAAATTCACGCATCGGCAATCGTCCAAGATGGCGTCCATCCAGGCGCCGCCACCATGAAGACCGGCATACGGCCCGCTCCAGTCCGGCCATGGCGGCTCTTCGATGACAGGCGGGATGGAGGGAACAGCCGGAGGCTCGGGAAGGTCTGCGGCGCCTGCCGAAGTGGTTGCCGCCAGGAAAAGTGCCGCCGCCGCATGAAAAGCAATCTTCATTTTCGCCTCTACGAATATGGTTCAAGTCGACGAAACGATAATGTCGCACGTGTAGTCAGCGCAAATTAATAGACATTACAGATGTAATATTTTTGTTTCAAATTGCATCACATAAACAATGTAATATTTTATATTAAAAATTACACTTGAAACTGCGTTGCCTCTTTCAATTTCTACTAAATACGTAACATACGATGTTCTTATTTGAGTCAAAAGGATTGATCATGGCAAACGACGATGGGGGCGCTTCAGACGAAAAAGGCCAAGTCTTTCCCTGGCTTCGCCTGCCGCCTGAGTTGCAGGCGCGAACTGTTGATTATGTCGTCTCGGAAGCCGCTAAGGGCACGGTCTGGCAGGCACAGGAAGCCTTCAAAAATGTGGCGCTTGCCCATCCAACCATGCGCAACGCTACCAGTGTCGGCCGATTGGTTCGCCTCAAGACGCATCTTGAGGCGAACCGGCACATGTCGACTCAGGTTATGGACGCGGTCTATCGGGATAAGCAATTCTCTCTGGCTGATCCCGTGCTGGCACAACGCATTGGAGAGCGCTCGATTGCCGAGGAACTCGACATTCTGCTGCCGGTTCTGGAATCCCGATCGCCGAAAGAACGCTCTGAAATATTCGACAAAATTTCGAGACAGACGGCTACCTTACGGATGGCCGGCTATTCCAAGATCGCTGACCGGCCTGATCTTTTCGATGATAAGCAATTGTCGCAAATGGATGAGGACGCACTTGACAAGTTTACCAAGCCTCAACGTCATGCACACCCTTATGCCGCTGCGGTTATTGCAAAAAGATTTGACAGCCTTGGAGGCGAAGGCAGAGGCTTTGTACTTGGAGCAATGTATGCCAACCGGGATCTCGTGCTGCCTTTCTGCTATGCAATCAATGATCATAACCCATCCTTGGCGGTACGGTCGTCGTCATTCGCCAAAGCAATGGTCGATAACCTTCCAAACATGCACCAGGAAGGACAGTTAAAAACTGTCCAGACCATGTCGATGCACGCCTCACGATTAAGCGATGAAGAAAAAATGAGAGTGGCAGCGTTTGCCGCCGCCCAACTGCTAGACGGAGGGGCCGACGAACGCAAGGGAGGCGCACTTGCCCTCGCGCGGCTCTCCCATGGCGGGCCTGGCGAGATACGAACCTGGATCAAAGAGCTGCACAACGAAAACCCGGCGGCAAATGAAGTCCTGAACGCAGCCTTCGCTGAAAGCCCCTCCCCCCCGCAACAGACGCAACAAGACCGGTCCCAAGTGACGACCATCAACGATATCAAAGCGAAATATTTCGACCAGCAGCTCGAATTTTCCCGCGCCAACCTTGACCCGCGTCCGAACACCTATGAAGCCGCGAGACGAATGGCCGTTGTAACGAAATTGACCGAGGAGATGATGCAGTCTGCGCGCGCAGATCTTGGAAAAATGGCCGGCTATTCCAAGATCGCTGACCGGCCTGATCTTTTCGATGATAAGCAATTGTCGCAAATGGATGAGGACGCACTTGACAAGTTTACCAAGCCTCGACGTCATGCACACCCTTATGCCGCTGCGGTTATTGCAAAAAGATTTGACAGCCTTGGAGGCGAAGGCAGAGGCTTTGTACTTGGAGCAATGTATGCCAACCGGGATCTCGTGCTGCCTTTCTGCTATGCAATCAATGATCATAACCCATCCTTGGCGGTACGATCGTCGTCATTCGCCAAAGCAATGGTCGATAACCTTCCAAACATGCACCGGGAAGGACAGATAAAAACTGTCCGGACCATGTCGATGCACGCATCACGATTAAGCGATGAAGTAAAAATGAACGTGGCAGCATTTGCCGCCGCCCAGCTTTCCGATGGCGGGCCTGAGATACAAACCTGGATCGAAAAGCTGCGCAACGATAACCAGACGGAAAATGATGTCCTCAACGCAGAGATGATGCAGTCTGCGCGCGCAGATCTTGGAAAAAGAGACCGCGATTCGGGAAGAGAATGAGACCGGATGAACCGGTTGCCCAACCAAGCACACGCTAATCCGCTTCATGCGGTGAATTGTCAGATGGCCGGGAATGGCGGAATGGCCCATCAGCGGCTGGCATTTCCCCTCCGTCAGCATCCCGATCGTCTTCGGCTACGCCGGCATGTCCCATTCGTTCGTGAAGAACTGCATGACCAACGAGGATATCATCGGCAACGGATATAGGCGGCGCATTGGTGTTAGATCTTGTGGAGCCTGCACAGGGACGTACCGACGCGATTGTCATCGCTGTTCCTGATGCGAGTCCCCATTAGCCCCAAAGCCATCTCTCGAACGACAGCCGTAGACCCTTGGTCCTTTCGGGCAATGACCGGCGCACGGCGCAAAGTCAGCCGGCAACTCGGTTTTCGCCGGCGATAACTTAACGGAATTCCCTTCTCCAGCTCCGCATCGACATCGACATCGTCTATAGCCGATAGCGGCGACATCTCGCCGCGATGGGACTCCTCTTCAGCGCGGACGAGTGAGTGCCCCCGCCTAACGATGGTATTCCTCACGCTTCATAGCTTACCGGATGAACGCCCGCACATATTCGTTTGGCGTGGTGAACCGTTTTACGCCCCAGAAGGATGGAATGTCATGCCACAGGCCGGCGTCAACCCCTGCCCGTTCGTTCTCTCCCAAGAGGTCTCTCTTTAACCTGCATCCTCTCTTCGCTGTTTCCATCTCCGGACTGCTCGGCGACCGGAGAGGCCCGACGGATCGCCTCCGCGGCGGGCGTCTGGACGTTCTGCAAAGACAAGCCGTCTCGATGCAACAGAGCCAACCGCCCCCTTCGGGGCGCTGACGTATCGCTCGGGATGGCAGGCGCCCCGTTTGCAAACGGGGCGCCTGCCCTTCCCTGTCCGTGCAGTTGCCATTGTCGAAGAACCACACTGTCAGTGCGCTTGAGAGATGCCGCAGAGCCGCGCGGCAGCATCGATTCTCCTGAGATCGATGGAATCGGAGGTGGAGGTGGAGCGTGCGCACGCTCCGATGGCGTCGATACCGGAATGGCGCCGAGGCGGTGCAATCGTCCGGGCGACTGGGCAATAGGGGGCGTGGCAGTATGAGAAGCCTTCGGACCTTCCTGCCCTGTAAGACCGGATGCAGCGCCCCGTCCCTCCGTGCGATCGTTTTCTGCCGTGAGAGAATTTTCAGAGCGTGATGAAGCAGTTCCAAAACGTTCGTGTAACTTCTCCCGCAACAATTTACCGCGATTTTTAATCTCTTCCAATGTTACCGAAACATTCGCTTCATCAACGCTGCCACCATTGCGTTGCGTCGCGTTGGAACCATTGGTTTCGATCGGCATTTCAACGCGCCTTATCTCGGGTCGCTCCGCCCTGGTACCGCCTTTCCCAAGGCTCAGCAGTTGCGCCATCCGGCGTGAGAAAAAGCCCCTTATTCCTGCTGTAAAGCCGCCGCCTTCCACCATTATCCCCTCCAACCGAATTCATTTACGATCTGCCGGAGCGCGGGAGACAATGGATCAACGGTCTGCCGGAAGAGCGTCCGCACGGGCAAGGCCCGAAAAGACACGGCAACAAGATGCCAGCCAGAGATTGCCCTCCGCACGCTCAATTCGATCGTGTGTCGCCTAGGATGTCATGGATTTGCGCAAAGGAACACTGCAGGGCACGCGTATTTACCTACAGGTGAAACGCCCGTGCCCCGCAAGCCGGATCGCCGCCACGGCGCACCGGTTGGAGACAATACGCCGCGAATGCATCGACAATCTGCTCGTGCTCTGTGCGCTCAACCGGGAGGCCGGCTGGTATTAAGCCCTCTTCCCCCGTAACGCAGAAAGCAAGCCTCGCAGCGCCGATCGGTCCCCCGTGTCGGGGCTCCGATGTTTGAAATGATGCTCAAGAAAACGATCGACATGAACTTCGCTTAAATCCTGCGGATGATGTCCATTACCAACATGCCAGTCCATCAGGTCTCGAAACAGGCTCCGCGAACGCCACGTGCATCGCCGACCCAGGCCTTCGTTCGACATCTTGGCGGCCTAAACGCGCGCAAACTCCCGATACGGACCATAGACCAGCTTCCGATATAGGGCGCTGCGCTTCGAATAGTCACTTACGTTCATGCGTCCTCTCCTTCGCGTCAATTGCGACGGAGAGACCCTACGCTGTGCCGATTAGGCTACCTGTATGCTACAGAAAACGTTGGCAAAAACTTGCTTAACCGGCATAGTTTGACGGTCGGCATAAACCGCTAAGCTCAATGATAACGGCTTCACGGGACTGGCTTGCCGAGTCCTCACCCGCAGTTCCGGGCATTCGTCGATGTTGACTGGCGTTCTGACTGGATCAAAGTCCAGGTTATCGCACGAGCGGTTTCGGTAAAGTAAAGGCGAGTCGTCAGCGAAGCTGTCTCATCGGACGCGTACGATCAGGCGCAGGCCGAGACGTTTGCAAGCTAGCCGGAAAGCCCTTGACCGGTAGCACGAGCCGTAGCACCTATGGAAGGAATGTGTGGTGGCAACCGAGACAGCGGTGCGCGCAGCTTTTCGCTGCAAGCGCGCACCGATCGTGGCGGCCATGGCCGGTCAAAGTATCTCTAGAATGTGAATGCTTACAACCCATTCCGGTGAGAACCAACCATGACCAGTCCAGATTCACGCGCTCGACACGGATTGCGAGCTCGGCAAAATAGGCGACAGCGCTCTCCTTGCGCTGGTTGGGCAAGACCTGGACGAAAGCGACGCGCGAGGCGTCGTCGATGCAGAAGACATGGACGAACTCCCAGCCGATGCCGAGATGGCGGTTGACTGCGCCAGGATATCGCCCGGTGATGCGGTGCCCCACGGAGCCGATCCGACCGAGCTTCTTGGTATCGAGATGGATGAACTCGCCTGGGTGCTGGCGTTCATAGCGCGGATCGGTTCGGCGGGCTCCAGGGCGCTGAGCTTGTTCAAGCCCGACCGACGGAGAACCCGGCTGACCGTGGCCGGGGATGACACCGCTTTCGGCAGCGATCTGCTCGTCCAGCGCTGGCGAGGCAGCCGCTCAATTTCCGCGACAGCCGTCTGAGGCGTCGGCCGGCGCAAGCGATGCGGCCGGGAAGAGCGATCCCGCAATCCCGCCAGTCCTTCGCATCGATAGCGATCAACCCATTTTCGCACCGTGCGCGGGCAGACGCCTAGGGCGACTGCCGTCTCTCGACCTGCATGACAATGCGCTCTCGACCACGCGGCGTCAGAAGGCCATTCTTATGGATGTTCATCCGGTCTCCCCTGGAATTACTGAAACTTCGACAACCTCAGCTTTCCCGGTCCGGACCGGATGGACAACCTATGGAAAACTCACAGCTAGCTAACCACATGCCTCCCGGGTGAGCTCGGCCGACAAGGGCGAAGAGCTGGGCCTTCTTGACCCCGAAGTCGGCTGATGCAGCAATCCCAGAGCTACAGAACGAGGGTGATATCCACCCGGTCGGCGAAGGCAAGGACCTGCCGCATTTCTCCAACATCAGAATAGATATGAACCTTGCTCACAGCGGCGAGGTCGTCCTCCGCGACACGGTCCCCGAACAGAAGCAGCGCCTGCTGTGGATCGCAGCGCTTCGACGTCCAGATCAGGCCTTCAGCGTCTCGTCTGCTCTGGTGAATGGCCAATGCCCACTGAGCGGTAATGGCATAGTGGACAGCCGTCGTATCGATGAGGTCTGCCCTGCTTAAACCCCATTTGGCCAGGTCAGGTGCGAACAGCGGCACCAATGGGAGATCGCGCTTCAACTCAACGACCGAATGGGAGAGCGGCTTGATATTGTCGACACCGACAGTCTTGACGGGCTCATCGATCGGCACGTCGTGAAAAACCGTCTCATGAACCGCGCATTCGTAGTCGGTCGCAAGATATTGCGTCGGGATCGGCTTGCTGCCGAGGAAGAGAGGCGCAAAACGACTCGGGCGCCCCTTTCCTGGATTGAAGGAGCAGCTTGTGAAACGTTGGTCATGAACCCTATGAAATTGCGTCCCGGCCTTGATTACATGCGAATTCGAGGCCGGGAATAGATGCGGGGGCGCAGCAATCATCCGATGATCTTTTCCGCCTCGTGGGCCGCGGCCGATGCAACAAGATCATTGTCTTTCAGGACGTCGACGGGGCGCTTGCCAGAAAGCCATCCATTCGCAGAAGTGAACCAGAACGCCAATTGCCAGCCAGTCTTTCTCGCGCCAAGCAGAGCAATTACCTTGGCAATCGCCACAATGGGTTGCCCATCCTCGAACTGGAATGACGGAAAATACTCGGCGCCAGCATGTTTGATTGAGAATACCTTGCCCTTCACTTTCCATCGAGAGGCGGTCATGCTCTTATTCTTTGATCCGTGACCGGCAACATCTGCCAATTCCTTGCTGGTAAAGCTCGGCCATTGCTCCAGAAACCGCACTCTCGCCTTTGCGTTGCTTTCGTAGAGCAATCTCTCGACGTCCGCATTGGGAGGCGCGCGCATGTAGACCGACACCAAGGCATCGATGGCGTCATCTGTCAGTTTGCTTTGGCGGGCTTCGACAATAGCCGGCACATGCTCCACGATATCGCGTATGGTTTCGCGTACTGCCCGATTGGGAGTTTCGACGAGTACGACGATCATGTCATCAACATTGGATTCCGGCTTGGAATGGACGGCATTCGCCATCGCCTTACGCAGTCTTGCACGGAAAGATGCCACACGGCCCTTTTTTAACTGTTTACCTTGGACGACGGTTGTGCGGTCTTTGGAGACCTTCTTGCCGGATGCCGGATCCATTTCTGCTTCCAAAGCCTTGGCGAATTCGGCGCCATCATAGACGCGAAAACCTTCTGGGACGGACATCTCAAGTGCTCCGGGATATTTTGGTTATAAATTGAGCCATAATCTATATCACCAGGGGCCGGTTTTCAAGCGAATTAACTCCGCCATGATGGCTACAGTGCCTCCCTCCATGCACTTCGGCCGCTCCAACCGCCAACCTCGTACAGCACTCTTATCAGCATCAATGATGACGGGATTATCTCGGGCTTTCTGCGGAAAGGGCTGCAGGCACTACGTTTGATACGTCCCGCACGAAAAAACGCTTCAACAAAGAAAGGAACAAACATACTTTTGCACGTATGCACCGACATACACTACACACGCCTGTTTCCTGCCCCCGCGATCAAAGGGTTACGCGGCTTGGCACTCATCCAACTTCTCAGAAAGGAAAGGCCGGACGCCAAGCCATAAAAGCTATGGAAAATCGAAGTACAGGCGGGACTAAAATCATGTTTCTCTATCCTCCGCATCCTTCTCAGCCTTCTCGATCACCTCCCAGAAGTTCTGCGGGAATTGCTCCACGTGACTGATAAGCTTGAGCTTGGTGAGCTTCGCAAACTGCTTCCAAGTCACATGCAGGCGATGTGCCGATCCGTGGAAGTTCCCATCGAGCCCAAACTCCTTCAGCGTGATTATGTTCTCCGGGAAATACTTCAACTTGACGAGAAACTTGGCGGGTGGCTCCGTGCGCCTCTCGTAAGTGTCGAGGAAGCGGTCGATGCGAGAGGGCTCGTCGGCCGTGTTGGAAACCGTCTCGATGCGCGGCGGGCTGACGCAGATTGGGGTTGCAGGAACGATCTGGCTCGCATACAGGTTTTCGGGAAACTGAGAGCAGAGGAGTGGATCGGAGGCCTCGACAACGCCGGCCACAGCGGTGGAGATGGGCGGAAGACGCCGGCGCTTGCTCTTGCGTGGGGCAGCCGGGACAGAGAGATCGCCCTGGTCGTCGTCCTCGGCTTCGAACATGTCGCCACGCTTGGAGCGCACGGGCGTACTTGTGGTGGTGAGGCTCGCCATGTTGAAGGACAGATGAAGATGTGAAGACAAGAGCGGATGGAAAAAGCTGCGGTGGCCAGTCCCTATAAGTAGGTCGAGCCCGACAGAAAGGGGCAGTGCAGTCACAGAGACCATAGTCATGCCAAGCCAATAGCGCGTTTTATGTAGGGGGCTGAGCACAAATGGGCGCGTTATCCCATCAGGCTCCTCGTATCGAGCTCGATCATCGACACCTCTCCCCCTATTTGTCAGCACGAAACTATTGGCTAGCGCTTATCTCTGCTCCGGTGCCAAGATCATCCGACAGCCAGGGTGGAGAGGGCAAAAGCAGATGGAGAGAGTGGGCGATGGCCAGCGCCTATAAGCAGCGCGAGCCGGACACGAAGGCGCAATGCGATCACACAGACCATGGTCATGCCAAGCCAATAGCGCGTTTTATCTAGGGGGCTGAGCACAAATGGACGCGTCATCCCGTCGTGCCACGACCAGGAAGACGGCTCGTATTCCTCGTATCGGTCGATGGCGTGCCTAAAGCTCGATCATCGACAACTCCCCCCTATTTGTCAGCCGAAACTATTGGCTAGTGCTTATCTCAGTTGTGGTGCCAAGATCATCCTACAGCCTGAGTGGAGAAAGCGAAAATCCTAGCGCCTAGATTTTTCAGCCATCACATGTCCCGGATCATGGAACCAACCGTCGCGGATGTGAGCGCTTCAGCTCCTTAAATGGCTGCTCTTCCCGCCCCATGATCTCTTCTACAATCCTTACCTTCGCCCTCCATAAACACGCAGACATGGCTGGAGACAGACCACCCAACCCGTTTCGGCCGAATTCTCATGCCCTTGGGCTGAATGACCCTCGTTTCCATTGGGGAGCTCAAACGCCCTCCTATTTTCCTTCTGGTCTTCCTCCACATCCTCTGCACCTTTCACATCCTCCTCCCCCGCCCTCACCTCATCACTATTGCGTCCCCGGCCAGCGACCCATGTTCATGCACCACTCGGTTCCTTATACTCCAGATCCTCGATACCTTTCACACCCACCACCATCATTCCATCACCATGACGCCCCAAGCCGACGCCCCATGCAAACGTCCCACACTGCAAATGGGGTAAGACGCTTCACAAGAGCAGAAATAAAATACCTGCACTCTGCCGGCTTCGAAATAGAACATCGTGCCATACTCGCCTCACCCTTCAGAAGCGAAGAAAGGCGCGGCTTTGTGCTTGCCCATGCCCGAGATCTAGCCGGTGCCGGTTTCAGACCACAACGGATACTTCATGTTGCCGATATGCGGCCGCGCCAATGCAGTTTCATTCTTGGCAACCTCAATATGCTTCGAAACGCAGGCTTTAAACCGCGCCATATACACAGGCTCGCCAGGAAAATACCTGCAGTTCGTAACGACTGCCTGGAACTTTGCGCCAACCCTGAATACGAACTCTACTCTCCTTCCGAGTTGATCGCCGAAGCTGTGCAGTATGCCGAACAGCGAGCAAGAGACCGGCGTCTTCCTCCGCCGCATTCGCCCTCTTCGATGGCACGGCCGCTTGAGCTGACGCCGCGAAACCTTAGTGAGGATGAGAGCCGCAACATCGCTGACGCATTCGATCGATGGGGAGAAAAAGGAGTTCCTCATAATGAGGCCCTGAGGTTTTTTCACGCGGTTGTTTCAGCCGAAGCGGCAGGCGCAATCGCAGGCAATCCAAATCTTATCTTGATGATCGCAGGCCTGGCCCATGTGGCAGACAATAAAGATCCTTCGAACCGTGATCGACATCGGGAGCGGGTAAAGCAAGTCACAGACTACCTGGCTGCCACCGAGGAAGCCGACCTGGTGAAACGCTGCGAAGAGGAGGCCCATCGTCATGTTGGTTTTTGTGGCGATGGGCTCGCCGCAGCCATGGCGCAGATCGAAACGGTAATCTGGTGTGACAGGCTCAATGACCGTGATCCGGTAAGCCTGTTTGATGATGCGAAATGCATCTTCTCCCAACAGCGAATGGAAACCTGGATCGCGGGGCGCTATCCAAACTCGGGAGAGCTAAACGAATACTTCCTCGACATGTCGAAGAAGTTGCGCGCAATGGGTTTCAAACTCATCGATAGCACAGAAACCACATCTTATGGGCACCTTTTTAATGTCGATGACGAAGCGGTCGAAGAATTCGCTGTCGAACTGGCGCAGGATTTAGCAGAACCGACCGAAACATATGTCGGCTTTCTATCCGAGATACCTGCGGTGCGATCGACGATCGAACAAATATTCTGCCTGGATTTTTCCTCAATCGAGCATGGTCGCGAAGAAACGATGGAGCAGATCATGAATACAATGGATGAAGGTGGTGAAGGCGCCGATACAGCCTACGAGCTGAGCAACACATTGCCGGGGATGTTGGAGTTCTGGTATCGCGAAAAGATCAAGAAGGTATTGAGGGACCCTTCCCTGCTGAATGCAGAGGATAATATTTGAATTGGGTGGCGACACCGGCAACAGACTGCGACCAAGTCGGACAATACACATGGGAGGAGGTTCTGGCTCCGTGCTGTCGGTATTTTAGTGATTTCTAGGGTAACTCTGAATTTAAGCTATCTTTGATAGTGACGACTGTGTCTTGCTGTCCAAGTCATGGATGAAGCGGGTACACGGTCTTCCTACGACCTCGTTGCTCCTCGGCCGCGTCACTTCTGTCTCCCTGGAAATCATGCATGCGCCGTGCTGACGTGGCCTTTCAAAGCGGGTACAAGTGGAGCCCGCAATTTCCGTAACCGCCGGTGGCGCTCGACCACACAGGGGACGCGTCAGCAGGGTTCCATGTTTCATCTGCGAATACGAGACCGGCATCTCGTATCTGCAGGACGCGTCAGCTCGACTACGCCATTGCCCGGAGGCCTCCTGTGCCGCTCGGGACAAACAGCGCTGCCTATAAAGCACCGCCTTCCCGCCGCATTGTTCTTCCCGTTTCCTGCCAACACAGACCACTCAGCTTCACGCAACTCACCTCATCAGCCTATCTACACTCCTGCTTGCAACAATGGCTGACACCGACCAGAGGGCCGCCCTCATTGAGTTGGGCGAAAGGGCCGCAACTCATGTACCAACTCTTATTGCGAAAATGGACGCCAATCTTCGCGCAATGACAGCGGAGGACGAGCAAGAAATTCTCGCCGGATTGAACGATGAACGCTCCGCCATCCAGAAACT
>NZ_PVZR01000040.1:0-34783 GCF_003024455.1 Ensifer sp. NM-2 | reverse complement strand
ACAACCTGGAAAAGGCGATCGCCACCGTGCTCGACAAGGGCATCCGCACCGGCGACATCATGGCCGAAGGCGCACGCCAGGTCGGAACCGTCGAAATGGGCGAAGCCATCCTCTCCGAGTTCAAGGCACTGTCTGCCTGATCTGCAAGAGCGCCCTTTGTCGGCGGCGCGACGCAATTCTTCAAAACACCTCCGGAGCAATCCGGAGGTGTTTTACGTTGTACTGTCTTGAATTTGGCGGCTGGTAGAACTCGTCATGCTCATAACGATCCATCATCACCAGCGGAGGCCGTATGGAGAAAACGAACGATGAAGCTCAAATCGGTCTCGACCCGAACGAGGCGGTCGTGCTTGTCGAACTTCTTTCGCAGCGACAATACGTTTTTCAAAAAGCGCGAATTGAAGTAGGAAATGCAACCAATCTACGCCAAACGTTGGGGCCGCCAATCTTCATCGATGTGACGCGCAAGTTAGCCGTGACAAGTGGCGGACCCTTCGGTCCAATAACGCACTTAATCCAACGCACGACTTCGTCTGGGGCAACATTGATGATTTACCTGCTTCGCCATGGCGAGACCATTTGGAACACCTTGGGTCGGTTCCAGGGCCAGAAAGATTCGCCCCTCACGGAGCGCGGCATCGAACAGGCGGATCGCGTCGCGAAACTCCTTCAGAAGGAAATATCGGAAAGTAGGCAATCATTCCAAATGCACGTCAGCCCCCTAGGCCGAACGCGGCAAACTGCAGATCGCGTGAATCAGGTGCTGCCACTGGTAACACACGAAGAAGCCCGTCTGATGGAGGTCTCGGTCGGTTATTGTGACGGAATGACTAGGTTCGAGATCGACAACGAGTTTCCGGGAATGCTGGATGGCTCCGACGCTTTTGACTGGTATTTCAAGTCTCCGGACGGAGAGAGCTTCGATGCTGCGTGCTCCCGGGCAAAGGACTGGATCGCGGATATACGTGGACCAACCGTAGCAGTTTCTCATGGGCTGTTTGGTAGATTGGTGCGCGGCGTGTATTCCGGTCTTTCGAAGCGCGAAATGTTGGAGTTGCCCGTTCCTCAAGACGGGTTCTACCGCCTTTGCGACGGTGAATTCAGAATCATAAGCGATCCCGTACCCAGCATGCTCGCCTAACGGGTTCATCCTTTGATCGCTGCGCGACCACAAGCCAATGCAGCCGGCAACCTCGGCCAACCGGTCGAGGGAATGGGCTCAGACATTCCGAAGTTTTTCCCCGACAAACTCGATGAATCTTTGGGTCTTGGCAGGTAACAGTCGCGTTTCTGTTACTACGTGAACCGATATGGGGGCTCCCTGCCATATGGGAAGGATACTTTTCAGCTTCCCTGCTTTGAGATCGTCAGCGACGATGCGTTCTGGAAGGAAGGCAATTCCCATTCCAAGGCCCGCCAGTTGCCGGATCATGGAAACGCTGTTCATACGAAAACGGCTCCCGATCTTCACCTCTTGGGTTTCATTTCCCGCATAGGACGTCCACGTCGGCATCGTTGGCATAGTAAGGCACTGATGTTTTCCGAGATCCAGGGGGTGGGATGGCGTACCGTTCGCCTCAAGGTATGCGGGCGAGGCATAGAACTGCGCGGAAATCCGGGCGATCACGCGGCTAATCAGGGTCGAGCCTTCAGGCATTCCCATCCGGATTGCGAGATCGAACGGCTCGCTAACGAGGTCCACATTGCGCGGCGTGAGATCGAAATCGAAGCTGATGCCCGGATACCTAACCGAAAACTCCGGCAACAGCGGAGCAATGTATGTGGTCGCGAAATCGACCGGAAGCGAAACCCTCAGGATACCGGATGGCTGTGCGACCATGTCTCCCAGCTCCTCGTAGGCGATCCGTGCTTCCTCTACGATCCGGCTGCATCTTTCATAGTATAGTTGTCCGGCTTCAGTTAGCTCGATCTTTCGGGTCGTCCTGTTCATGAGCCTCAGTCCAATTCCTTGTTCGAGGAGGCTGATGCGGCGCGAGAGCGTCGAGTTCGGCATTCCAAGCGCGTCGGCCGCCCGGCGGAAACTGCGCGTTTTTACCACCTCGACGAACAGCGCCATGTCGTTCAGATAGTCCAAGGAATTGCTCCACTGGCTGGATAATGATTTCCAATTAGTTGTGGTTATCCCACAGGTGATCAAGCCCATATTCCCCGAGAACCAATCCAACAAGGAATATGGATATGAACGATATCTTCAAACCCATCGCACTCGGCCGCTTCAACACCCCGAACCGCCTGGTCATGGCTCCCATGACACGGTCCAGAGCCAATGTGGATGGAACGCCGGGCGAGCTGGCCGCCGAATACTACGCTCAGCGTGCCAGCCTTGGCCTGATCGTCACCGAAGGCACGCAGCCGTCCGAGGATGGGCAAGGCTATCTGACGACACCTGGCATTTACACCAACGCACATGTCGCGGCGTGGAAACAGGTAACGGCCGCCGTCCACGAAAATGGTGGTCGCATCTTCTTCCAGCTCATGCATGCCGGGCGCATGTCGCATCCCGACAATACTCCGCATCATCGCCAGGGTGTTGCACCTTCCGCCATCGCACCGGGCACACCGATGTTCACTGCGAAGGGCATGCAGGATATTCCTGTGCCCCGCGCCCTGACGACAGAAGAGGTTCGTCAGGCCGTCCAGGATTTCCGTTTCGCTGCCCGCCGCGCGATAGAGGCCGGAGCGGACGGTGTCGAAATCCATGCCGCAAACGGCTATCTTGTCCAGCAGTTTCTTGCTGCAAGCGCCAACGTTCGGACGGACGAATACGGCGGCTCGAACGAGAATCGCGCCCGCTTCGCCATAGAGGTTGCCAAGGCGATCGCCGAGGAGATCGGTGCAGACCGCACTGCGATACGTCTCTCGCCGGGCATCACAATGTGGGGCATCGACGAGGGTGCGCAAGGACCCGACCTCTATCGTCATCTGGTGGCTGAACTCGACAAGCTCGGGCTGGTCTACCTCCACATCATGCACAGCGGCAATGAACAGCTCGTGGCCGATATCCGGACGCTGTGGCATCAAGCCCTGATCCTCAACCGGCCCGGACGCCCGCGTGATCAGATTGGCGCTGATATCGAGTCCGGTCTGGCCGAGATGGAAGCCTATGGTCAGATGGTCCTTGCAAACCCGGACTTCATCGATCGCCTCAGAGCTGACGCGCAAATGAACGAGGCGGATCGTGACACATTCTTTGGCGGGACGGGCATGGGATATACGGACTATCCGACGCTCTAAGGGGCAACACCGAGAGGAGGGCGCCCTTGATCAAGCGCATAAGTCGTTCAAATAACGCCCGGGACTCCCGCTCTCGAAGGCCCGGGCATAACCACCACCGGCGGACGGGTGGCATCAGCGCGCTCGGTCGCCATGACCTGGCGAACAGGGGCACGGAAATCCTCGTCGCTCAAACGTCGGGGCGTGCCCCATCAACAAAGCTTCGCGGGCCGCGATCGTAGCCGCGGAAAGCAGTCACTCGTTGCCGGTGCGGCCGTGCCAGGGATCCGGCCCCGGATCACGCCCGCCGGCAACCTCGGCCAACCGGTCGAGGTAATGGGCCCAGCCTTCCGCGTGACCGACGCACTGCTCGGCACTGGGCAGGCCCGTGTGGGTAAGGCGAAGCAGCGTTCCGTCCGGTGGTTGTTCGACGAGGTCGATCTCGACAAGGCTTGAGGCCGGCGGCACCACTTCGCTGTCTTCCCAGCCGAAGCTGTATACCAGGCGGTGCACCGGCACCACCTCGCGGAAGGAACCACGAGCGAAACGGGCCCCGGTGACATTGACGAGGTAGAGCCCGCCGCGCTGCGGCTCGATCTGCGCCTCCGTTCCCATCCAGCGCAGGATTTTCTCAGGATCGGTCAGTAGAGCGAACACCGCGGCGGGCGGAGCCGGGATGTGTGCTTCACGGCGGACGATGAGGGCCTCTTGCATCGGCTTCCCCTTTGGTTGCTATGATCTGCCCAGACTGCGGCGCAGAATTGACGGCTATCGGATCAGCTCCTTCCACGATGATATGCCCGCTGTGCAAACTGCGCTACCACTTGCACGGATGACAGGTTGGGGAACCTGACGGTATGATCGTGCATGGATCTGCCCACACACCTCGCCTGGCTGGTGGACGAGGCCAGCGCCTCGCCTGGCCCCGACCGGTTCTTGGCCGAACTCGGCGGCCGGCTGCTGGCTGACGGCTTTCCGTTGGTCGGCGGTACCCTGACACTGGCAGTGCCCCATCCGATTGTTACCCGCCGCACCTGGCTGTGGCGGGCCGAGACCGGTGCAGTGATCGAGGCACTGGGCTTTGCCGACAGCCCGCAAAGCCAGGCTGGTGGCGATTGGCTGAGTGCGCTTGGCCCGGTGCACGAGGACACGGTTGGTCCGGAGCCGGACGGACGATTGCTGGGTTGGGCCGGGGCGCGTCCGTTCGACGTTGCTGAGATCGACCGACTGCGGCAGACCGCGCGCTTCGCCACCGCGCCCTTGGCTGCCTTGGCCGAGCGGGCGGCCCTTGCAACGCTGCTCGAGGCCTATCTCGGCCGACGCAGTGCCGCCCGGGTGCAGGCAGGCGCGCTGCACCGCGGCACCGGAGAAACCATCCGCGCTGTGCTGCTTTGCGCCGATCTACGGAACTTCACCGCCCTTTCCGAGGTGACGGACCCTGCGGCAATGATCGCAGTCCTCGACGCCTGGTTCGACCGCGTTGCCGGTGCGATACACGCCTTCGGAGGCGAGGTGCTGAAGTTTGTCGGCGATGGCGTGCTGGCAATCTTCCCCGTTGCCAGTGCACCGGTCGACGCCTGCGAAGCGGCGCTGCGAGCAGTCGCCGCCGCCCGCGCAGGCATGGCCCACCTCGATGCCCTGCGACAGGCAGAGGGGCTGCCGCCGCTGCCCTTCGGCGCGGCACTGCATCTCGGAGAAATGCTGTGGGGCAATATCGGCACGGCCGACCGGCTGGACTTCACCGCAATCGGCCCCGCGGTAAATTTGGTTAGCCGACTCGAGGGCCTGTGCCGGCCGCTCGGCCGGTCGGTGCTGATCTCGGGCGCGGTCGCCGCCGAGACCATCACGCCGCTGGTGTCGCTGGGCGAGCACGTGCTGCGCGGCATCGCGGCGCCTTGCGCCGTGTTTACGTTGCCGGATACCTGAGCGGTTCGGCGGAATCGCCTCGGCGGACCCAACGCCAATGCGAGTCAAGGTCGGGCGCTTTCGCTACAGCGACCTTTGTGCGTCTGACAAGACGCGCGGCGCCGTATGAGACCGGTGATCGGGCAGTGCGTCGCCACAGGAACCGTCACACCGGCCTTTCCGCAAGGCGGAAGCGACCCGTCCATGAAGCAAAGACTTCTTCCGTTCGTCGCCTTGATGTTTTTGCCAGCCCAGTGGCCGTTCCCAGCGGCAAATCAGCGTAGCATTTCTGCGAGGCTCTTCGGATTGCCCGCCGGCCGAGCGAGCTCCAGGCCCGACAGGAGGTCAAGCAGATGTTCCTTCATCAGGTCGGCAGCCTTAGCGGATTCGCCTGCCTCAATGGCGTCGACGAGCGCATGATGCGCGTGGCTTTCGCAGGTTGTGTCGCGCCGCTTCCAGTAAAGGGCAATAATCAGCGAGGAGTGCGAAACGAGATCACGGACGAAGTCGGTCAGAACGCAATGGCCGGCGATTTCCGCGATACCCACATGAAATCGCGCCGATAACATGATCGCGTCGCTGTCGCGGCCGGCATGCAGCGCCTCATGCTCCTTGTCGAGATGGCGGCGCAGCAGCAATATGTCCTCCGGTTTAGCCACTTCCGCGGCAAGTGCGGCGACTTTGGGTTCGATCAACGCGCGCGCTTCGAAGACCTCGCGCGCTTCTCGGGTCGACGGCTGAGCAACAAAGGCACCGCGATTAGGTTCGAGTCGGACGAGGCGGTCGTGGGCCAGCGCCTGAAGGGCGGCCCGGATCACCGTGCGGCTGACCGAGTAGATCGATGCAAGCTCGTCTTCCGGCAGCTTCGTGCCCGGGGCGAGCCGATGTGCGACGATTGCGTCCCGGAGGCCGTAATAGATCGGCGACCAACGCGTGGCTGGCATCCGATTTTGGATTTCCGGATCGAGGATCGGCGACATAATCATCGTTTCTGGTGGGCTGTTCTTTTGTCTCGCTCGCCGACGAACAACGTCCTTGGGCATCCCGATGCATCCTTATTGAAGCTTGCTCAACCCCGGCGACAATGGCGCGTAGTGACCGGCAAATTGCTTGACGAGTGGCGTGGCATAACCGCCGACCTTCGAGGTTCTCAGACCCAAAGCGCAGATGGCTTCGGCAAGCTTGACCGCGCAGGCCACACCGTCAAGCACCGGCACCCCGTACTCGCTCGAAAGCTGGTCGGCCAAATCGGCCATCCCGGCACAACCGAGTACGATCGCTTCTGCTTTGTCTTCGGCGATCGCACGGGCAATTTCAACCGAGATCTTTTGGCGGGCTTCAGAACCCGGCTCTTCTAGATCGAGTACGGCAACATCCGACGCCCTCACCTTGGCGCAGCGCGAGGACAGGCCGTATTTCGATAGATTATGCTCGATCGCCGGTACTGATCGCGCGAGCGTCGTGACGACGCTGAACTTACCGGCAATCAACGTTGCAACGTGAAACGCCGCTTCGCCTATTCCAATCACGGGTGCGCTTGTAGCGCAGCGCGCAGCATCGAGACCGGTATCGTCAAAACATGCGATCACATAGGCGTCCATATCGCCTGCCTTGAACATTTCGGCGAGAATGCCAGGCACCACGAAGGCCTCATCGAAATAGCCCTCGATGCTTGGTGGGCCGTCTTTGGGATTGACCGCGATGATCCTGGTTCTGGCCGACGCCGCGATCTTTGCTGCCTTGCCGATCTTGCCGGTCATCGAGGTCGTCGTGTTGGGATTTATGACAAGGATGCGCATGTCCGGTCCTACCTACACTTCGCCGCCGAGATAGAGATGCCTGACGCGGTCGTCATTCAGCAACTCGACCGAATTTCCGCTGAGCGCCACCTTGCCGATCGTCAACGCGTAGGCGCGCTGGGAGATCCGCAGCGCCATGCGCGAGTTCTGCTCGACAAGCAGCACGCTGACCTTTTCGTCGCGATTGATCGCCACGATCGACCGCGCGATGTCCTGGACCAACTTCGGCGCGACGCCAAGCGACGGTTCGTCGAGCAGCAGCAAACGTGGGCGCGCCATCAGCGCTCGGCCGATCACCAGCATCTGCTGCTCGCCACCGCTCATCGTCCCCGCCTGCTGCGAGTAGCGCTCCTTGAGCCGCGGGAAGCGCGTCAACACCATCTCCATACTTTGCTGTATCTCGGCCTTGTCGGAGCGCGTGAAGGCACCCATTAGAAGATTGTCGCGCACCGTCATGAAAGGGAAGACACGACGCGCTTCCGGCACCATGGAGATGCCCATGCGGACAATCTCATCCGGCGCGATGCCGTCAATGCGGTTGCCGCGATAGCGGATCTCACCCTTACGGATCTTTCTGAGGCCGGTGATAGCACGCAGAATCGACGACTTGCCCGCCCCGTTGGCGCCGATCAGCGCGACGGTCTCGCCTTCCTTAACTTCGATCGACACGCCTTTCAGGGCATAGACGTGGTCGTAATAGAGTTCGACGTCATCGAATTTGAGAAGTGGTTCCATCGCCTACAATCCGATCGATTCGTCTTCGGCACCGAGATAGGCTTCGATGACCTTAGGGTTCTGCTGGATTTCCGCCGGGGTACCCTCGGCGATCTTCTGGCCGAAGTTGAGTACGACGATGCGGTCGGAAATGTTCATGACGGCCGGCATATCGTGTTCAACCAGGAGCACGGTAATGCCGCGTTCGCGCAGCTTGCGCACGATTTCGACCGCGCGCTTGGTCTCGTCGTGGTTCATCCCCGCGAAGGGCTCATCGAGCAGGACGACGGTCGGATCGGTGGCAAGCGCGATGGCGATGCCGAGCGCCCGCAGGTGCCCGTGGGGCAGGTTGCTGGCGATCTCGGCCTCCATCGCTCCCAGTCCAAGGAAGGCGAGGATCTCGTCGGCGGATCTGCCGAAGGCGTCCAGATCGCTGCGCGCCGATGCACTGCCGAAGTAGAAGCCGATGAGGCTGGCGCGGGACCGCAGATGGTGAGCCGTAACGACGTTGTCGCGCACGGTCATGTCTTTGAAGATTGTGGTCTCCTGGAATGTCCGCACCACACCTTTTCGAGCGGTGATGTGCGGCGACAGCCCGGAGATCCGCTCGCCCTTGAACCTCACCTCGCCTTCGGTCGGCCGCAGGAAGGAGGCGATCAGCTTGAACAGCGTCGACTTGCCGGCGCCGTTCGGCCCGATGACCGAAAGGATCTCGCGCTCGCGCACCGAAAAGGAGACGTCGTTAACCGCGACGAGTCCGCCGAAACGTTTGGTAAGGCCGCTGACTTCGAGAATGTCGGTCATGGTGCTAGCCGCTCCTCTTGCCGGGCAGGGCTAGGCTCAGTAGACCGTTGGGCAGGATCAGCATCAGCGCGATCAGCACTGTCGAGAAGATCAGGAGCTGGAATTCGCCCGCCTGGAACAGCACGTCCCAACCGAAATAGAGGACAAAGGTTCCAAGCATCGGTCCGAGCACATAGCCAAGCCCGCCGAGGAAGCAATTGAGCATGAAATTGACCGAGTCGGCGACCGTGAAGCTCGACGGATAGATCGACTGGGAGATCGATGCGAACATCGCCCCACCGACGCCGCCGAGGAAAGACGAGAGCGCATATGCGACTACGCGGAGGTAGGCGATATTGACGCCGATCGACGAGGCAAGCTCCTCGTTCTGCTGCAGCGATTGGCAGAGCTGTCCGATGCGCGAATGGGCGAGCCGATAGAGACCGAGGAAGCAAAGCGCCATCAACAATACAGCGACGATGTAGAAGGCAAGTCGGGGATTGGCGAGGCTCGAGAAATCCGGGACGAGGGTGATGCCGAAAAGGCTGATGCTGGTCGGTAGGGGGATGCTGACGATGCCTTTGGCGCCGTTGGTGATCGGCATAGCAAGCGCAAGCAGGCGCGCGACTTCCGTCAACACCAGCGACACCATGGCAAAATAGACGCCACGCAGGCGCAGAATAGGCAGGCCTATGAGAACACTTGCAACGGCACAGAACAGGCCCGCCAGAGGCAGGGTCAGCCAGAACGACACGCCGTAATTCGTCACCAGGACGGCGGAGACATAGCCGCCCATCAACGCGTAGGCGCCTTGGCCGATATTGATGCGGCCGATATAGAAGGTGATCCACACGCCCGCGCTGATGATGCTGAGAAGGGCGACCGAGGTCAGCGTGTAATAGAGGTCGCTCCGGCCGGTGGCGCTGATCAGCAGCGGAACAGCCACAAGCAGCGACAACAAGAACAGGGTGGCGGCGACGATCCTGACGGTCGACGATTTGCGCATGGCATCAGCCCCACGGTTTGCCCATCAGCCCGTTCGGGCGGATGCTCAGGAAGACCATGAGCAGCGCGAAGATGACGAGATAGGTGACGTCGCCATATTCGCGCAGCACGGTTAGACCGACCGATTCCATCATCCCGAGGATGAAACCACCGGCAATTGCGCCGCCAACTACGCCGGCGCCGCCGATCATCACCATCAGAAACGCCTTGATCGAAATCGGTCCGCCGATGCCGGAATTGACACCGGTGATACTGACGAGCAAGCCGCCGACGACACCGGCGAGCATTGCCCCGAGCGCGAAGCCGATCATGGAATAGCGCTCGACCTTGACACCCATCAGCTGCGCGGCAATGCGGTCTTGTGCCAGCGCCCGCATGGCGCGGCCCGGTTTGCTGTATTGCATGTAGAGCATGAAGGCGGCGATCATCAGTATCGCGATCAGGCCGACGACGATGCGATCGTACGGCAAGATCACACTGTCTGAGATGAAAACGCCGCTGACGATTTTCGGCACGCCGCGCTGTTTCTCGCCGAACAGCAGCAATATGAGGGCATCGAGGAAAAATGCGATGGCAGCGGCGAGCAGCATCGTGCTTTCCTCGCGCTTGCTGCGTCGGATCACCGGCCGGAAAAGGAATTTCTCCATCAGCGCGCCGACGATCGCCAGCGATACCCCAGAACAGATCAGCGCAAGCACGAAGGGCAGCTTGAGCTGACCGTAGATCGAGTACGTCACGAAGCCGCCCAGCACGTACATCTGCCCATGCGCGAAGTTGAGAACGTTCATGAGCGCGAAGATCAGTGTCAGCCCGAGCGCGATCAGCGCATATTGGGCACCCAGATACAGTCCGTTGGCAATGACCTGTTCCATGGCGGAAAATCCGATCGCCGGAGAGGTTCGGGATCGGTCCCGAACCTCGATTGACTTAATCAGGCAACGTCAGTCCACTTCGCCGACGAACAACGTCTCGAACTTGCCGTCCTTGAACTCGGTCACCACCATCGGCACGGAGACCTGGCGCCTCTGGCCGAAGGAGGTCATGCCGACATATTTCAGCATGCTGTCCTTGGCGTAGGGATTGGGTGCGGAGAAGCTCTCGATGGTCTTCTTGAACTCCTCCACGTCGTCTATCGCCTTGGGGTTCGCCTTGAGCGTTTCGATGATGTATTCGAGCGCGTAGACTTTGGTGTTGGACTCATCGTTGTATTCGCCGAACTTCTTGGTGTAGCGTTCGATGAACTCTTCCATCAGTGGCGTACGGATCTCCGGCGTCGAAGCACCGCCGACTGAGATGAAGCCGTTGGCGAGTTCGCCAGCGCCTTCCTGCAGCACGGTCGCGTCCTGCGCCGTTTCTGCCGAGATCAGTCCCTCATAGCCGAGTTCGCGTGCCGCGCGGATCAACAGCGGCGCGTTGGCTGGGGCCACACCGGACAGGACGAGCAGATCCGGTTTCAGCTGGAAGATCGGCGTCAGCACCGGTGTGAAGTCGCGTGTGTCGTTCTGGTAGGTGTCGGTCTCGGCGACCACGTCCAGCCCGAGTTCCTTGGCGGCAGCGACGCCGCTGTCACGCTGGCTGATCGGGTCGGATTCGTTGGCGGCGATGAAAGCCACCTTCTTCACGCTCTTGTTTTCCTTCAGATATTTGTAGATTGCCGGTCCGGACTGATAATTGGCGACCATGCCGAGGACCGCATTTGATGCCGGTGCGACATAAAGCGATTTCGGGAAGGCGTAGGGGAAATAGATGATCCCCTTGGATTCCGCCACAGGACGAACGGCCGCCGCGCCGTCATCGACATTGGGTCCGACGACATAATGGATGCCCTCCTGGGCCATCTTCTCCATGCCGGCGATGGCCCGCTTAGGATCCTTCTGGTCGTCGAAGGTCACAATAGTGATGTTGTAGGTATCGTCGCCGATCTTCACGCCGCCGGCCTCGTTGAGCCAATCTGCGCGCGTCTGCATCGAGCGGACGTTTGACGTACCCCAGGCCGCGGCGGGACCGCTGGTCACGCCGACGAAGCCAATCTTGAGTTCCTTGTTCTCCGCTTGCGCGGGAAAGGTGCTTGCGACTGCAATTGCCAGGATCGAAACGGCGCTGAGCGCCAACGATTTCAATGTCGAGCGTCTGTTGATCATCTCACTCCCCATTTTTGGCATCCGGCGCCAGATGGCGTGACGGGCTATAATAAGGAAGCGCTAAAATAGAATATTGTCAACATCAGAGACAAATATTGTATACGATATGAGCCTCAGGGAGGCGGATCCTCTTTGGGCGCTTTCTCGATCGCCCGCCGAGAATCGACGCCACCGAAAAAACAGCGTTGTTGGTGGGGGAGCGGCAAGCCGCTGGCGGTGAGAGAGTTCCAGATCAATGACGGCTGCTGCTTCGTGATCAGCGAACTTCTGGCCTACGGCGAGGCCAGGAAGTGGTTCAGAATACTGTCTTGTCAAGGCGAGCCTTCAGGCTGAACCTGCAAACAATCTCTGCGGGCCGAGCGCGATTCGCTTCATCTCTGATGCCTCGGTGAGCGAGATCGTCGAACGGGGCGGGGCGGCGAAGGTGCTCCTTGACCCGAGCCACCACTACACAAGAACATTGCTCGATGCGGCTCCCGGCCGGAACACGTTCTGAAGCCTGTCCTATGGTGGAAACATAAAAGGATATCGTCTTGACCGACTATCGCAACTTTGTCGCCGGCGCGTTTCAGCCCGCGTCGGACCTGGTCCCGGTGCTCGATCCCTCAAACGGAGAGGTCATTGCGAGGGTGCCCGCGGCGAGCGCGCCGGAGGCAATCGCAGCGGTCGAAAACGCAGCCGTAGCGCAGAAGGCGTGGAAAGCCTTGCCGGCGATCGCCCGCGGGGATGCCTTGCGCCGTTTCGCGGCGGCAATCGAGGCGCGCGCCGGCCAGATCGGCGCGGCGCTCGCTCTGGAGTCCGGCAAGAGCCTTGCCGATGCCACGGCAGAAGCGATCTATGGCGTCGAGCTGATGCGCTATCATGCGGAGTGGGCGCGCCGGATCGAGGGGGAAGTGATCCAGAGCGACAATCCGGGCGAGACCTTGCTTCTGAAGCGCGAGCCGATCGGGGTCGTTGCCTGCCTCATCCCGTTCAATTTTCCGGTCTATACGCTGGTACGCAAGGTTGCGCCCGCTTTGATCGCCGGCAACGCCGTTGTGGTGCGGCCGAGCAACTCGACGCCTGCCTCCGCTTTCGAGATCGCCGAGGCGGCGCTCGACGCGGACCTTCCGGCCGGGCTGGTCAACATCTTGACCATGTCGCATGACGTCGCCGCGACACTTTGCACCCACCCGTCGGTCGGCATGATAACGCTCACCGGTAGCCTGCAGGCCGGGCGCGTCGTTCTCGAATATTGCAAGGCGAATATCGCCAAGCCATCGCTGGAGCTCGGCGGCAAGACACCTGTCATTGTCGAACCCGATGCGGATATCGATGCGGTTGCCGCTCAGCTGGTTGCCGCCAAGACCAATCATTGCGGGCAGGTCTGCACGGCGCCGGAACGTGTCTATGTGCACAATTCCATTCACGACGCGCTGCTCGATCGGCTTCGCGCCGGCTTTACGGCAAGGGCGTTCGGCGACCGCGCCAGCGATGCGACGCGCATGGGACCACTCGAAACGAAATCGGCGCAGGCCAATGTTCACGCGATGGTTCGCCATGCGGTGGAGCAGGGGGCGCGCATCGAGGCTGGCGGCGTACTGCCGGAAGGCGTGGGCAACTACTACCCGCCAACCCTGCTTTCCAACTGCCGGCAGGAGATGGGCGTCGTCGCCGAAGAGGTGTTCGGCCCAGTTCTCGCCGTGCTTTCCTATGAGAGCGCCGAGGAAGCCCTGGCGCTTGCCAACGATCACCAGTTCGGCCTGAGTGCGGTTCTCTTCACCAATAACTACAGCACGGTCATGCGCTTTGCCGACGCCATCGAGGCCGGCGAACTCTATGTGAACCGCTTCCCGGCGGATCCCTATCAGGGGTTCCATGCAGGCTGGAAGCGCTCGGGCCTCGGAGGCGATGACGGCAAGCACGGCATGCTCGAATTCACACAAACTCGTCTCGTGGTGCTGAAGCACTGATCGGATTCGTCAGAAGGAACTTCAACATGCAGATCGCTTCGCTCGCCGTTCATGTCGTTGCCGTCCCGCCGCCCCATATCGGCGGCATGTACTGGATCTTCGTCAGGCTCACCACGAAGTGCGGCATCGAAGGGGTCGGGGAAATCTACGCGACCGCCTTCCATCCGAACGCGTTGGTGCCGCTGATCGAGGATGTGTTCGAGCGCCATCTCCTCGGCCACGATCCGCACGATATCGAGCGCTTCTGGCGTTCGGCCTATTCGAGCGGCTTCACGCAGCGCCCGGACCCGACGATCATGGGCGTCGTCTCCGGTCTCGAAGTCGCCTGCTGGGACATCATCGGCAAGGCTGCCGGCCGGCCGGTGCACAAGCTGCTGGGCGGCCTCGTGCACGAAAAGCTGCGTGCCTACACCTATCTCTACCCTAAGAATGCAGCCGGCGAATATGATTACAACGATCCAGAGCTTGCCGCCGACTTCGCGGCGGAAATGGTCGACACGAAGGGGTTCACCGCCGTCAAGTTCGATCCGGCCGGCCCCTACACCGCCTATTCCGGCCACCAGCTTTCGCTTGGCGTCATGGAGCGGTGCGAAGAGTTCTGCGCCAAGGTCCGTGCCGCGGTCGGCGGGCGAGCCGACCTGCTCTTCGGCACACATGGCCAGATGGTGCCGTCCTCGGCCATTCGCCTTGCGCGACGGCTCGAAAAATACGATCCGCTCTGGTTCGAGGAGCCGGTGCCGCCCGGTCAGGAGGCAGCGATGGCATCTGTTGCCAAGGCAACCTCTATCCCCATTGCCACGGGCGAGCGGCTGACGACCAAATACGAGTTCCAGCGCGTGCTTGAAACGGGCGCAGCCTCGATCCTGCAGATGAACGTCGCGCGGTGCGGCGGCTTGCTGGAGGCAAAGAAGATCGCCGGCATGGCCGAGGCGCATTATGCGCAGATCGCGCCGCACCTCTACAACGGACCGATCGGGGCGGCGGCCAGCATCCAGCTCGCTGCGGCGACCCCCAATTTCCTGATCCACGAGGCGATCATCGACTTCTCAGGCTTCTACGCCGACGTCCTCAAGACGCCGTTGCAGTTCGACGATGGCTATCTCATCCCGTCCTGCGAACCGGGGCTCGGCGTGGAGCTCAATCTCGAGGTGGTTGAAAAGCACTCGCCCTACGAAGGAAAGCGTCTGCACCTGCAGATGGACGACAAGCCCGCCGACATCAAGGCATTTGCCCCGGCGCGCGGTTGAGGAACACATGACCACTTACGACTACATCATTGTCGGGGCGGGATCCGCCGGCTGTATCGTTGCGGCGCGCCTGAGCGAGGCAGGCAAACACAGCGTGCTGCTGCTCGAGGCGGGCGGCAACGACAGTTCACCGTGGTTTCGCATCCCCGTCGGCTATGTGCGGTCCTACTATGACCCGAACGTCAACTGGATGTACTGGACCGAGCCGGAAGCCGCACTGAACAACCGCCGCATCTATGCGCCGCGCGGCAAGGTACAAGGTGGCTCGGGTTCGATAAACGCCATGATCTTCGTGCGGGGCGCGGCGGCGGATTTCGACGACTGGGCTAAAGCCGGCAATCCCGGCTGGGGCCATGAGGACGTGCTGCCCTATTTCAAGAAGCTTGAAACCCATGCGCATGGCCAGTCCGAATTTCATGGCGGGGACGGACCCATCCACGTCACGCCGATGCGCGACCAGACCCATCCGATTACCGCGCGGTTCCTTTCCGCCTGTGCCGAACTGCAACTGCCGCTCAATACCGACTTCAATGGCGGGTCGATCGAGGGCGCAGGGATTTACGATATCAATACGCGAAATGGCGTGCGCTCGTCCTCGTCGTTCGCCTATCTGCGGCCGGCTCTCAATCGCCCCAACCTCTCCATCCTGCGCAAGTGCCATGCCAGAAGGGTCGTCATCGAGCAGGGAAGGGCGACCGGCGTGGAGGTTGCCACACCCGATGGGATGGTAACCTATTCCGCCCGGAACGAGGTGATCCTATGTGCCGGTGCGGTCGATACGCCGAAACTCTTGCAGCTCTCCGGTATCGGCGATGGCCGAGAGCTGCAAACGTTCGGTATCCCCGTCGTCCGACATTTGCCGGCGGTTGGGAGAAACCTTCAGGATCATCTTTGTGCGAGCTTCTACTACCGCTCGAGGGTTCCGACGCTGAACGACGAGCTGGGGAACCTGTTCGGTCAGGCGCGGCAGGCGCTGCGCTACGTGCTGACAAGACGCGGTCCCTTGGCTCTCAGCGTCAACCAGGCCGGAGGCTTCCTGCGCGGTGAGCCGGGCGAGGAGAGGCCGAATATCCAGCTCTATTTCAACCCGCTTTCCTATCGCATTCCGTCCGACCCGCGCGCCGGTCTGAAGCCGGAGCCCTATTCCGGTTTCCTGTTGGCGTTCAATGCATGCAGGCCCACAAGCCGAGGCAGTGTCAGGGTCGCGTCGCCCGATGTCACCGTTGCACCGCGCATCAACCCCAACTACCTGACGACTGCCCATGACGAGGCGGAGGCGCTTCAGGCAAGTCGGCTTGCGCGCAAAATCATGAGCGCACCGGCACTGCAATCGATTACTGCAAGCGAAATGCCTCCTTCTGCAGAAGCTTCCACCGACGCCGAGCTCCTGGACTATTTTCGGGAGCATAGCGGTTCAATTTATCACCTGTGCGGCACCGCAGCGATGGGCCCGGATGCTTCAACCGCAGTCGTCGATGCATCGCTAAAGGTGCATGGGTTGCATGGCTTGCGAATAGTTGACGCTTCGATCTTCCCCAACATCACGGCCGGAAACATCAATGCCCCGACGATGATGGTCGCCGAAAAAGCCGCGACTATGATCATCAACGGAAGCTAGCCCGGCAATCTCGTTATTCTCTCGACGCTCTGAAGCGACTGAGCAACACGACGCCATCGAATGACTGGGGCCACTACTTGACAGTCACCTCGAACGCGGCGGTAACCGGCGGCGTTTCTGGGCGCGAGCGGTCGCGGAAGATGTATGCCACGACGTAGTCTCCTGGGTCGTGCAGGGCGATGCCGGCAGTGGCGAAATTGGTAAAATGCTTGGCGGAAACCGGAAATGGTGGGGGAGATTCGGCCTTGAACACGTGCGCGTTGGGGAATGTCTTGAGAACCTTGCCCGCACGGTCTCGCACCTCGATATCGAGCCCGATCTCGTAGCTTGACATTGGCGTGCCGACGTTGATCCGCCCGACATTCTCTAAATAGGCATAGATGAAGATCTCTTCGCCCGGCTTAAAGACGTTTGTCTGGCGCTCGACAAAATCTCCCCGTTTGGATGCCGCCTTATCGGCCAATATGTGCCTGGCGAGCTTCATGGGCGGCAACATCGCCTGCATCGCGACGGTCGTAGCGTCGACGCTGACCGGCGCGGCCCGCTTGCCGTCCGGTGCGGCCGGAGTGAGGAAATACGATTGTACCATCGCGTAGCAATGAGCTGCGGCCTGCGGGTGGTCGATCAACAGGATCACGCCTCCCTGCATGCCTCGGACCGCGCCTTCCGACCCTTGCTCGACGAGCGCACACATCGGCCATTCGGCGACTACCTGCGATCCCTTGGAATTCGTATCGTTCCGCAACTGCTCCTTGAACGTGGCCAGTGATTGCCGGAGTTCGGTGGAATCCTTGGCCACTTTCTCATTCACCAGGTAGATCGGCTTTTGGGCGTTTGCCTTGGCTACGTCCTGCTGTGCTTGGCTGACGACCTGTTTGTCTCCAGCAAAATTGTAAGTATGCACCAGCTTCCCATGACCCTTGATGGCATCGATCGCGGCCTGCCAGGCGACGGTGTCGAAGCCACCTCCATAGGTTTGATCCAGAACGAAATAGGCTGGAATTTTCCCGTCTTCGGCCACGGCTGAAGAAATCAAGTGGCCGGATAGCGCTAGTGTAGAGAGCAATACCTTCATCGGGGGCCTCATCAAAGATACCCAAGTGATAACCGACAGAGAAACCTATGGTAGAACCTGGCGGCCGATGTGGCAACCACCGATCACGGGCAAAGTGAAAACCCGCTGGCGATTGGAACGAACCATGCTTGCTCGACCGGCATGAGGCGCTGAGGCTCTATACCAACAATGCCGCTTGGATTGCCTTTCACGAAAACGAGCGAGGCGGCTTGTCGGCGGGAAAAATGGCTAACATCGCCGTCCTGGATAGGCCGTATCTGACAATGCCGGCATCCGACATCCATAGGCTGCGCTCGGTGCTGACGCTGCTTGGTGGCAGGGTCGTTCACGACGAACTCGGTAGCGGCCAAGACTAGCTGGGGACGAAATCTCTATAACGTGTCCGCATTCTTCCAGGTCGGGCGACGTCGCTGTAGAGTGATGAAACGTGCGCCCGACCATCACACCCGGAGGCTCCATATGGCTGAGGTCCTGTTGTTCCACCACGCACAGGGGTTGACCTCGGGTGTGCGGGCGTTCGCCGACGACTTGCGGGCCGCCGGTCACATCGTGCACATGCCGGACCTGTTCGACGGACGCACGTTCGAGAGTATCGACGAGGGCTTAGCCTACATCGGCAAGGTCGGATTCGACGAAATGCGGGAGCGCGGGGTCCGCGTCGCGAACGAACTGCCTTCCGAACTCGTCTACGCCGGGTTCTCGTTCGGTGTGCTGCCGGCACAGAAGCTGGCACAGACGCGGCCCGGAGCCCGCGGAGCTCTGCTCTTCTACTCTTGCCTGCCGATCAGCGGCGAGTGGGCCTTCGGGCCTTGGCCTGATGGCGTGGCGGTCCAGATCCACGGTATGGACAACGACCCGATCTTCGTCGGGGAGGGCGACATCGACGCGGCCCGCGAGATCGTGGAGAAGGTCGAGGACGCGGAGCTATTCCTGTACCCCGGCGATCAGCACTACTTCGCCGACAGTTCGCTCCCGTCGTACGACGCGGATGCGACCGCGTTGCTCACCATCCGAGTGCTCGAGTTCCTCAATCGCGTCTGATCCATGCCGGCGTCTCGGCTTGAGGTCATTTTCGAAAGTGGTGCCCGTCCTTGGACGGATCCGTTTGATCCGCCGCTCGGCTGACGGGTCTGTGTTTGCATGTTCAGCCGCTTCGGCCGGCACGTGTCAGGCCATGCACGATGAGCCTGTCAATGATTTCGGCATAACTGACGCCGCTTGCCGCCATCGCCTTGGAATACATGCTGATGTCGGTAAAACCGGGAATGGTGTTCACTTCGTTGACAACGAACGTCATGCCCGTCGTCAGAAAGAAGTCGACACGCGCCATGGCATCGCAGCCCAAAGCCCTGAATGCCCTTGCCGCCGCCGCCCTCATCTCTGCCTCAACTTCGGGCGGCAGTTCCGCTGGTACCTTGAGCGCCGCGCCGTCCTCGTCGATGTATTTTGCGTTGTAGCTGTAAAAGCCGTGGGATTCGGCCGGGATGATCTCACCGGGACGAGAGACGAAAAGGCCACCTTCCGGATCTTCCAACACGCTGAATTCAATCTCGCGCCCAGCGACATATTCCTCGGCAAGCAGCTTGCCATCATGCTGGAACCCTTCGACCAGCGCCGGCGCAAACTCCTGGCTGCCTGATACCTTTCTAACGCCAACGGATGACCCCTGCCGGGCGGGTTTGATGAACAGCGGCAGCCCGAGTTCGCCTTCGAGCACAGCGAGATCAGGTGCCGCATCCTTGTGGATCGTCACCGAGCGCGCGACCGGGAGGCCGGCGGCCCTCAGAAGCTGCTTGGCAATATCCTTGTCGAGTGCGGTCGCCGAGCCGAGAATCCCGCAGCCGGCGAGCGGTACGCGTGCCACCTCTGCGAGCCCCTGCACAGAGCCATCTTCACCATGAAGGCCGTGCAAGACCGGAAACAGAATGTCGATGGTACCGGCATCGCTCATCTTTCCCTCGGCCGAAATCGCCACCATGCGTCCGTGCCCGCCGGGAACAAGGCTGACCTGCGTGCCGCTCGCAGGTTTGGCAAGCACACCATTGTCGAAGTGGCTCAACAGCCATTGACCTTCGCGCGTCACGAAAATCGGCACGGCATCATATTTTGCAGGCTCTAGAGCGCGCATGACATTGGTAGCCGAAAGCACGGAAACGTCGTGTTCGGCCGAGCGTCCGCCGAAGAGGACGGCAATACGCAGGCTGGTCGAAGAAGGGGTCATAAAAGTCTCCGAAATGACAGAGCTGACAGAGGTCCGAGACTGACGGCAATGCCATTTCCCGTATCGGTGTCCCGTGTCGGCGCAGGCGCAATTTGATTTCCGGCCGACGTCGTTGTGATGCCGGCTTGAAAGTGGCTCGATTTAAATTCAACATATGATAAGATTACAGAGCCACAATTGGCGAGATTGATGAGCCACTCTGACGAAAGGCGCCCATGACACTGAAACGGCGAAGAGAGAGCCCGTCGGTGGGTTTTCGGCCAAGTATCGATACCTCTTCGCCAGCACCCTTGGTGAGACAGCTCTATCTTTCCCTGCGCGGTGCAATTGCTGACGGTCGGCTGGATGCCGGGCAACGGCTGCCATCGACACGTCTGGCCGCAAAGGAATGGAAGCTTTCACGCGGCTCGGTTGCCGAAGCCTATGAAATCCTCGTCGCGGAAGGTTTTGCGGTCGCCCGGCATGGGTCCGGTACATATATTGCGTCAGGCGTTCCAGGCGGGCTGTCCAGAATCGACCATCGCAATGAGACGATCGCCTACTCGACCCGCCGCGCTGTCTCCGACGCTGCCACGAGAGTTCTCACCTCCGGGCCTAGCCTCGAACCGCAGAAGGTCTTGCCGTTTGTCACGGGGCGCATCGCTCATGACGATCGGACAGCGAGATTGCTGAACCGCATTGCCGGCCGGCACATGAACTATGCCGCAGAAGGCTACGGCGACATTCAGGGCGAATTCGAGCTGCGGAGCGCCATTGCGGTTCATTTGGCCGCCTCACGCGGAGTGCGTTGCGCGGCCGAGCAGATATTTATCACCGCCGGGACACAGCAAGCGCTTGATCTCGCGTTCCGCGTCCTGATGACGCCGGGCGATACGGCTGTCGTCGAAGACCCCTGTTATCCGCCGGCCAGACAATGCCTGGCACTGAATGGCGTAAAAATCATCGGTCTTCCCGTTGATGCCGACGGCATCATGACGGAAAAGTTGGCTGCCTGCTCCCTGCCGCCGACGCTGTTCTATGTGACGCCATCCAACCAGTACCCCGTCGGTTCCGTCCTCTCGCTGCCCCGGCGGCTGGAGTTGCTCGCTTATGCGCGGGAGAATGGCTGCTGGATCGTCGAGGACGATTATGACAGCGAGTTTCGCTACGATGGGCATCCGATCGCATCGCTTCAGGGCCTCGATCCGGCCGGCCGGGTCCTCTATACGGGCACGTTCAGCAAGGCCCTGCTGCCGAGCCTGCGCATCGGCTATCTCGTGGTTCCGATGGATCTGGTACCGGTATTCAGGGCCGTGCGTCCCGCGCTTGACCGTTGTCCTCCGACGTTTCAGCAGCGTGTCGTCGGCGACTTTTTCAATGAGGGATATTTTCCGGCGCATCTGCGCCGGCTCAGAGAGCGTCTGCGTGCCTCACGCGATTTGCTTGCAGATCTCTTGAAAGACCGTACCAGCGAACATCTCGGCATTTTGCTGCCGGATCAGGGCATCAATCTGACCGTGCGCAGCACAGGGACCTGGAGCAACGACACCGCCGTCTCACAGGCTGCGCTAAAGAAAGGCGTTGTTGTGATGCCCCTTTCCCGCATGAATGTCGCTTCATCGGACACATCCAGGCTGCTGCTGGGATTTTCGGGGCTCTCGGAGCAGGAAGCGGATATGGGGACCAGGATCCTGGCGGAGGTCTTCAAGAGCGGAGATTTTCGCAGAACTCCCGATGTTGGTTAGAATTACGCGACCGGTCAATGCAACGTCCGCCGGCAGCGGCGTCCTGATCGCAAAAGGCAATAAGAAGGGGTCCGCCTGAGGCGGCCGAAGACGCCTGTGTGTCGATCAGGTGGATGCGAAACGCTTCTGGCGACGCCATGAACGTCTGGCCCAGCGCGATTTTTGGCTAGGCGGATCCCATCTCATTGAACGACGGTCTTCCTTTTTGAACATTCCCGACTGAATCCGCGCGAAGCCCTTGTCGCTGCGCGCGGATTGCCCCTACGGTGGGCAAAAGATGAACCGGTAGACATTCCATGAGGCCAGAGCTGTCGCGAAAAACGGTCTCGTGCCATGATGGGTCTTGCATGCCAGTCTCGGATGCACCGAGGTTTTTGATCAAATGTTTGCAATGCTTTGGCCATGACGCAGTGCGTCGGGTGGGATGCTAGAGTTGACTTCTCCTTGTCCGGAAATGGGGTGCGTGGGGCGCTATTTTGGAACGCCGGACGCTCCGTGCCTCACGACGATCCCGATGGAGGCCGCGGTCTTTTCGGTCACCCGAATTCGAAGGCGTTTGACGCGGGCGCAGCGGCCAGAAGTGGCTCTGCCCGCATGTGAAGCCTATTTTCTGATGCTTTACCTCGATGATGCCGAACATGCGGACATCAAGGTAAACGGCGAGAGGTCTGCTGTTCGCCGATACGTGCGCGGCTCGATATGTCTCGTCGATCTGCGCCAGGGGGCCTCGATCGCGCTCCATAGCGACCTGAGTGCGCTTGCTTTCGTCCTTCCCAAGACGCTGATCGCGGAAGTCGCCGCCCTGTCACCGACGGTCAAGCCACAACGGCTGGTGTGCCGGCGTGGCGAAGTGGACTCGATACTCTGCAGTCTCGGACTGGCGCTTCTGGCCCTTTTTGAACGTATGGACAGCAGCCCACCCGAGCTGCTGCAGCATGTCGCCGTGGCCGTTTGCGCCCATCTTCTGCACCATCATTCGGCCGAGATGCAGGGCGACGACGGCGGAAATCCTTTCGACGGATCCAATGATCCGACAGCGTTCCACATTCGGCAGGAAGCGACACGGGCGCCCCAGCAATTGCAGATGCGCCGGCGCGTTGTTCAGGCCAAGCAGCTTCTGCGCGCGAGTTCACTGCCTCTGGGCTCGATCGCGTTCCTTTGCGGCTTCAGCAGCCTCGGCCATTTCACGACGGTGTTTCTGGGTGAGACCGGTACGACACCACAAGCCTGGCGAAGCGCACCTCTGCATTAGCGCCGGTCGCGGGACGGAATTGATTGTTGGCGGCAGTGTATCGTATTCTGCATTGCTTGAATGCCTGGTGCACTTTCGGGGAATTTTGTTGAACTTAGAGTCTCGTCCAGAAACGGCCAGCGAAGTGGGCGCCTTGCGCCGATCGATCCTGCGTGTTCCCCCCATAACCCTGACGCGGTTGAGCAGTGATGGCTGCGACCTAGGTCCGGCGGTTGCCAACAGGCGCGAGGAGGCGTTCAACATCATCACCCAGCTCAGTGATTTTCGCCTGCATCGGCTGTGGCGGGGCGGCACCCTTGTCTTTGAGGGCGGGCATCGCAAGGGAGCGCTTGCCATCACCGACCTGCGCGAGGAATGGCGCTGCCATCACCTGTCGCCCTTTGACAATGTGCGCCTTCAGATACCGTTCTCGCAAATGCGCGCCTTTGCGACTGAACAGGGACGGCCTGACTTTACCGGTCTGCGCTGTGCGCCGGGCACGCATGACGGCGTCATGCTGGGGCTAGCGCAGGCATTGCTTCCAGCTTTCGAGAGACCGCAAGAGGCAAGCCAACTCTTTCTCGACCAGGTGAGCCTCGCGATTCTGACGCATTTGATGCAGACCTATGGCGGGCTCTATCTACCCAAAGAGCGCAAGGGGACGCTGGCTGCGTGGCAGGAGAAAAGGGCGCTCGACTTTCTCTCGGGCCATGTCGATGGGCAGTTCTCGCTCAGCGAGCTTGCCGAGGCCTGTGCGTTGTCGAAAAGCTATTTCATCAAGGCATTCAAGGTGAGCTTCGGCTGTACGCCTTTGCGGTGGCTGGCCGAATATCGGGTTACCCGTGCGAAGGAGTTGTTGTTGAAGAACGTGCCGATCGCAGAGATTGCCATATCCTGCGGCTTTGCCGATCAGAGCCATATGACTAAGACATTCGTGGCGATCGCCGGCGAAACGCCAGCGCGCTTCCGGCGTACCCGACGCCTGGAGCTGGAAAAAGCGCCCCTGTGACGGAAGACAATAGTCGCGATGCCATCGACAAGACAGCCATTCGGTTCATATGATCGTGATGTTCGGACGCAATGCTGCGCAAGCACGCTGGCGAAGCGGTGTCGTGCAAAAGTTGAGACCGCCGCAGTCGGCACCCTCGTGGTCGCGGACAGGCAGCGAAGTTGTGCGGAGGCGGAGGTATGACAGCAGCTTCTTCGATCGCGATCGCACCTCCACCCCGCGACAGTTTCGGATGTACAGTGGCTGGCCTCGACGAAGACCGGCGGATCGACGGCGCCGGGTTGACTTTTTATCGCAAGAAAGCGCAGGCCGCACCGCGCGAGCGCGTGCACACGCCGGCCAACAACCGCGGTTATCTGCTCGGCCTGTCATTGTCGGGGGGCCATCGCCGGCGGATCCTTCACGAACATCACGAGACAATGCATGAGTTCGACGAGAACTCCGTCTACCTCCGAAACTTTCACGATCCCTATCAGGCGGATCTCTCCGGCAGCTTCGATTTTGTTTTGCTCGAGGTGGGGCACAGCGCGATCGAGCGGATGGCCGACTGCGCCGATCTGAGCGGTGTCCGCGAACTGTGTGCGGTCGGCGAGCGAGCCGATCCAGTGTTGGGCGGGCTGATGGCGGCGCTTTTTGCAGACATGAACGGCCAATTGGAGAGAAGCCCCTTGTTCGTCGACCAATTGTCGGTGGCGATCGGAATCCACGTCGCTCAACACTACGGCAGTGCGAGCCACCGCACGACGTCGGGGGCAGCGATCAAGGGGCGCAGGCTCTCGGCGCGCAGCCTGTCGATGGTGCAGGAACTAATGCGAAGCAGGCTTGGCGGCGATTTGTCGATCGAGGAACTCGCTGAGGCTTGTCATCTGTCACAGGGCACGTTCCTGCGCGCCTTTCGCCAAACACTGGGTATCACGCCGTTCCAATGGTTCCTCCAGCAGCGGTTGGACAGGGCGCGCGACATGCTGGAATTTTCGTCGCTGACGATCGGTGAAATCGCGGTCGCCAGCGGCTTTGCCGATCAGAGCCACTTCACGCGCGTCTTTGCCCGGGCGACGGGGGCATCCCCCGGCGCCTGGCGGCGCAGTCGCAGGGCCTAGCGGTCTGGCCGCGCGCGGGCCTTGCTCGCGGCGGCACGCGCTCCATCCTTATGCCGTTGCTTCCAATATGACTTTTGCGCTTTGCTAGCGATGTATCTCGGGCAGAATGTTCAAAACATCAGCATATCCGACAAGAACGGGCAGCCCGGCTCGGGCATAGTCGGGTCATTCCCTGCGGATCTTCAGAATCCAGGACATCGAGGAGATGATGACCATGACCTTAAACGCCACGCCGACGCCCGGCAGCCTCCTGGTTTCGCCGAAAGACCACACGCTGATCATGATCGATTTCCAGTCGCAGATGGCCTTTGCGACGAAGTCGATCGATGCTGTCTTGCTGCGCAACAATGCGGCGCTGGTCGCGCATGCGGCCGCCGGCTTCGGCGTTTCCACCATTCTGACGACGGTGGCGGAGAAGGCTTTCTCGGGCCCGATGTTCTCAGAAATCACCGATGCCTTTCCAGGCCAGGGCCTTCTCGACCGTACCTCGATGAACACCTGGGAAGACGCCGCCGTCATCGACAATGTCAACGCCATCGGCAAGAAGCGGCTGGTCTTTTGCGGCCTCTGGACCAGCGTCTGCATCGTCGGCCCGACGCTCTCTGCGCTCGATCAGGGCTTCGAGGTTTATGTGATTGCCGATGCCTGCGGTGACGTCTCGGACGAGGCACACGATCGGGCGATGGACCGCATGGTCCAGGCTGGCGTTCGGCCGATGACGTCGCTGCAATATATGCTGGAACTCCAGCGCGACTGGGCCCGCACCGAGACCTACGACATGACGACCGGTATCGCCAAGAAGTTCGGCGGCGCCTACGGCCTCGGCATTATCTACGCCAAGACGATGTTCGGCGCCTCCGAAGGCCACTGATCGTCCTCATTCCGAAGGTTGCCGTCTCGCCAGTCGGCGGGACGGAGAAGCGGGCAACCCGTCCCGTGAGGAGAACTCGATGAAAATGTATCTTCTGTCGCTCGGCGTCGGTCTGCTGGTCGGTGTCATCTACGGACTGCTGAATGTGCGCTCGCCGGCGCCGCCCGTGATCGCCCTGCTTGGCCTGCTCGGCATCCTCGTCGGCGAACAGGCCGTTCCGCTCGTCAAGCGGCTGGTCTCTGGCGCGCCGGTCACCGTCTCCTGGTTCAACAGCCGTTGCGTGCCCCACGTTTTCGGCGCGCTGCCGACGGGAACCGACCATGACGTGGCCACGCGCGACCGCTCTTCGAAAGGGGAGGTGGGCTGATGCCGACACGCCGCGGCTTTCTGGGGGCAGCCTCGACGCTCGCCTTCCCCTCGCTGTTTTCGCCGGCGCTTGCCGCCGACACCGTTTCGACCAAGGGAGACAATCCGATGGACGCCGATCTTATCCTGCATCACGGGCTCGTCACCACGCTTGACCGCTCCAATCCCAACGCCAGCGCGGTCGCAATCAAGGACGGCAGGTTTCTCGCCGTCGGCCAGGATCAGGAGATCATGGCGCTCGCCGGTCCCGACACCAGGATCATCGATCTGAAGGGCAAGCGGGTTTTGCCCGGGCTGATCGACAACCACACCCATGTCGTCCGCGGCGGCCTGAACTTCAACATGGAGCTGCGATGGGACGGGGTGCGCTCGCTCGCCGACGCCATGGATATGCTGAAGCGCCAAGTGGCGATCACGCCAGCGCCGCAATGGGTGCGGGTCGTCGGCGGCTTTACCGAGCATCAGTTCGTTGAAAAGCGCCTGCCGACGATCGAGGAGATCAATGCGATCGCGCCCGACACGCCCGTCTTCCTCTTGCATCTCTACGACCGTGCGCTCCTCAACGGCGCTGCGCTCAGGGCCGTCGGCTACACCAAGGATACGCCGAACCCGCCGGGCGGGGAGATCACCCGCGACGCCCAGGGCAATCCGACCGGTCTGCTGCTTGCCAAGCCCAATGCCGGCATTCTCTATTCGACGCTCGCCAAAGGGCCGAAACTGCCGCTCGATTATCAGGTCAATTCGACCCGCCATTTCATGCGCGAACTCAACCGGCTCGGCGTCACCGGCGTGATCGATGCTGGTGGCGGCTTTCAGAACTATCCCGATGATTACGAGGTCATCCAAAAACTGTCCGACGAGGGGCAGATGACCGTGAGGCTGGCCTATAATCTCTTCACCCAGAAGCCCAAACAGGAGAAAGAGGACTTCCTCAACTGGACCTCCTCGGTCAAATACAAGCAGGGCAACGACTATTTCCGCCACAACGGCGCCGGTGAGATGCTGGTGTTTTCCGCCGCGGACTTTGAGGATTTCCGCCAGCCACGCCCGGAGATGGCTCCGGAAATGGAAGGCGAACTGGAAGAGGTGGTGCGCATCCTTGCCGAAAACCGCTGGCCCTGGCGTCTTCATGCCACCTATGACGAAACGATCTCCCGCGCCCTCGACGTCTTCGAGAAGGTCAACAAGGACATCCCGCTTGAAGGCCTGAACTGGTTCTTCGACCATGCCGAGACAATTTCCGAGCGCTCGATCGACCGGATCGCCGCGCTTGGCGGCGGCATCGCAACCCAGCATCGCATGGCCTATCAGGGCGAATATTTTGTCGAGCGCTACGGCCACGGCGTCGCCGAAGCGACACCGCCGATCAAACGGATGCTCGACAAGGGCGTCAATGTTTCCGCCGGTACCGATGCCACCCGTGTCGCCTCCTACAATCCCTGGGTCTCGCTGTCCTGGATGGTGACCGGCAAGACGCTCGGCGGGCTGCAACTCTACCCGCGCGCCAATTGCCTCGATCGCGAGACGGCGCTGCGGATGTGGACCGAAAAGGTCACCTGGTTTTCCAACGAGGAAGGCAAGAAGGGCCGGATCGAAAAGGGGCAGTTCGCCGACCTGATCGTGCCGGACAAGGACTTCTTTGCCTGCGCCGAAGACGAGATCTCGTTCCTGACGTCCGAGCTGACGGTGGTCGGCGGCAAGGTCGTCTATGCCGCCGGTGACTTCGCCACCCATGACGAAAACCCGGTGCCGCCCGCCATGCCCGACTGGTCGCCGGTCAGGACCTTCGGTGGCTATGCCGCCTGGGGGGAGCCGGAAGGTGCAGGCAAACGAAGCCTTCGCCGCACCGCAATCTCCACATGCGGATGCCTGAACGACTGCAATGTCCACGGCCACGACCACGCCGGCGCCTGGACATCACGCCTGCCGATCGCCGATCTCAAGGGTTTCTTCGGCGCGCTCGGCTGCGCCTGCTGGGCGGTGTGAGGAGGGAGCCGCAATGACACATTCCTCCACAATTGCGTCGCGGCTGGCGGCCGGTGTCCAGCCGTTTGTGACCACGCCCACTATACGGTTCATCGCCCATCTTGGGCTCTGCGCCGCCTATATCCAAGGGCCGTTGACGAAGATCCTCGACTTTGATGCCGCTCTCGGCGAGATGAACCATTTCGGACTTCAGCCGGCCGCACTGTTCGCGGTGGCGGTGATCGTCTTCGAACTTCTCGCCTCGGCGATGATCCTCGCAGGCGTTCTGCGTTGGCTTGCCGCTCTCGGCCTCGCCGCGTTCACGCTCGCCGCAACCTTCATCGCCTTGCGCTTCTGGGAGCTGGCCCCCGGCCAGGAACGGTTCATGGCGACCAACGCCTTCTTCGAGCATCTCGGCCTTGCCGGCGCCTTCCTGCTGGTCGCGTGGTACGATCTTGACCGTCGAAACGAGGCGGGAGGCGAACCGCTGCCATGACCCAGAATGTCACGCCGCCGCCGGCCGCAGGCGGCTTTGCACCGCTGCGCCAGCCCGTCTTTGCCGTCCTTTGGGTGGCCACCGTCATCGGCAATACCGGCAGTTTCATCCGCGACGTCGCCAGTTCATGGCTGGTGACCGATCTCTCCGGTGCTCCGGCGGCCGTTGCCATGGTTCAGGCGGCTGCGACCCTGCCGATCTTCCTGCTCGCCATACCTGCGGGCGTTCTGTCTGATATCCTCGATCGCCGCCGGTTTCTGATCGTCATCCAGCTACTGCTGGCGTCCGTCAGCATCGGGCTCATGCTGCTTTCAGCGACCGGATTGCAGAGCGTGAGCTCGCTCGTGGCGCTGACCTTCCTCGGTGGTATAGGTGCTGCGCTGATGGCACCCACCTGGCAATCGATCGTTCCCGAACTCGTCACGCGGCAGGAGTTGAAGAGCGCCGTCGCCCTGAACTCGCTCGGCATCAACATCTCGCGTGCCATTGGCCCTGCGGTCGGCGGGCTCATCCTTGCGAGCTTCGGTGCGGCCATTACTTATGCGACCGACGTTGCGAGCTATCTCTTCGTCATCGCGGCCCTGCTTTGGTGGCGGCGCGCCCCCGGTGCGGACGATGGCTTGTCGGAGAAGTTCGCCGGCGCATTTCGTGCGGGTCTGCGCTATGCGCGCGCCAGCCGCGAACTGCACGTGGTGCTGCTGCGCGCTGCCGTGTTCTTCGCGTTTTCGAGCGCCGTCTGGGCGCTGCTGCCGCTCGTTGCACGCAACCTGCTCGGTGGGGATGCCGGCTTTTACGGTGTCCTTCTCGGGGCCGTCGGAGCCGGAGCGATTGGCGGCGCCCTCGTCATGCCGCGGCTGCGTAGGCTCCTCAGTGCAGATGGGCTGTTGCTCGCCGCCGCGCTGGTCACGGCCGTCGTCATGGCCGGCTTGTCATCTGCACCGCCGCAATGGGTGGCGATCATCCTGTTGCTGAGCCTCGGGGCCGCATGGATAACAGCGCTGACGACGCTCAACGGCGCGGCTCAGGCGATCCTGCCGAACTGGGTGCGCGGTAGGGCGCTTGCGGTCTACCTCACGGTGTTCAACGGCGCGATGACCGCCGGGAGCCTGGCCTGGGGTGCCATAGCGGAACTCCTTGGCGTTCCGGCGACCCTTCTGGTCGGCGCCGCCGGGCTGGTGGTCGTTGGCGTGGTATTTCACATCGTGAAGCTACCTGCCGGTGAGGCTGATCTGGTCGCCTCCAATCACTGGCCCGAGCCGTTGACGGCCTCGCCGATCGACAATGACCGCGGCCCCGTGCTGATCACTATAGAATATCGCGTCGATCCCGCCGATCGACAGGCGTTCACGAGCGCTCTCTACAGGCTTTCTTCGGAACGGCGGCGGGACGGTGCCTATGGCTGGGGTGTGACGGAAGACACTGCTGATCCGGAGATCATGGTCGAATGGTTCTTCGTCGAATCCTGGGCCGAGCACCTGCGCCAGCATCGACGGGTCTCCAAGGCCGATGCCGACCTGCAGCAGGAGGTGCGCAAATTCCATCGCGGCGACGCAGCTCCGCTCGTTCGCCACCTGCTGAGCGTCGGGCCGGAGCGCCTGACGCAGGCGAGAGACAACATCAAGGAGACGCCATGACAGATTGGAACGCGCTTTTTCCAGTTGCCCGCCGAACGGTCCTCAGGACCGCCGGCGCAGTTGGCGCCACCTTGTTTCTGCCCGGCCTCGGCCTTGGCGCCCAGAACCCGATCCCAACACCAGATGGAGAGAACCCCATGAGTTTCATCACTACCAAGGACGGCACCAACATCTTCTACAAGGATTGGGGCAAGGGACAGCCGATCGTCTTCTCCCACGGCTGGCCGCTATCGGGCGACGCCTGGGAAGCCCAGATGCTGTTCTTCGGGCAGAACGGCTACCGCGTCATCGCCCACGATAGGCGCGGCCATGGTCGTTCGGACCAGCCGTGGGACGGCAACAACATGGATCAGTATGCCGACGATCTGGCGGAACTGATCGAGAAACTCGACCTCAAGGATGCGATCCTGATCGGGCATTCGACCGGCGGCGGCGAAGTGGCCCATTATATCGGCCGTCACGGCAGCGGGCGCGTTGCAAAGGTGGTTCTCGTCGGCGCGGTCCCTCCGCTCATGCTGAAGACTGCGGCGAATCCAGAAGGAACGCCGATTGAGGTTTTCGACGGCATTCGCAAGGGCACCGCGGGCGATCGCTCGCAGTTCTTCAAGGAACTCACTCTTCCCTTCTATGGCTTCAACCTCGAAGGCGCGAAGATGAATGACGGGCTTCGCGAATCCTTCTGGCTGCAGGGGATGGTCGGCTCGATCAAGGGTCACTATGATTGCGTCCGCGAATTCTCCGAAGTCGACTACACCGACGACCTGAAGAAGATCGATCGCCCGACGCTGGTGATCCACGGCGATGACGACCAGATCGTTCCGTTTGCCGCATCCGCCGCAAAGACGGCCAAGATCGTAAAGGACGCCAAGCTCATCGTTTACAAGGGTGGGGCACACGGCCTGGCCCAGATCGAGCCCGACAAGTTCAACGCCGACGTCCTGGCCTTCATCAAGGCCTGATATCGGGCGTGTCTTTGTCATGCAGCCGTTGGAGCCGGGGTTTTCGACCCGGCTCCAACGGCTCTTCGGCAAAGGCTGAACAAAGCGGGTGGGCGGCTGCACGGTTGCCTGCCGCAGGCGCCATGTCAGTGACTTAGGCAGCCCGTGGCAGCGGCCCGACATAAACGGAGCGCGGGCGGATCAGGCGACCTTTGAGCGCCTGCTCGCGTGCATGGGCAATCCAGCCGATGGTGCGGCCGATGGCGAAGACGCCGGTGAACGCGTCTCTCGGGAAGCCCAGCGCATCGAGCAGCAGTGCCGTGTAAAATTCAACATTGACGTCGAGCGGCCGGTCCGGCTTGCGCTCCTTGAGGATAGCCAGCGCCGCCTGCTCGACTGCGCTTGCAAGCTCGGTGCGTTCACGATCAACCTGCCCGGCCTCGATCAGTGGCTTCAGAGCAAGTTTTAGCGCATCGGCGCGTGGATCGCGGACGCGGTACACTCTGTGGCCGAACCCCATCAGCCGTTCGCCGCGATCAAGCGCCTGATTGAGCCATCGTTTCGCGTTCTCTTGCGTTCCGATCGCATCGAGCATGTCGAGCACCGGTCCGGGCGCGCCGCCATGAAGTGGCCCCTTGAGGGCACCGATCGCCCCGAGGACGGACGAGGTGAGGCCGGCTCCGGTGGAGGCGATCACCCTTGACGCGAAAGTCGAAGCGTTAAGGCCATGGTCGGAAATCGTCACGAGATAGGCATCGAGTGCTTTGACCTTTTCCGCGCTCGGCAGCCCGCCGCCAAGCATCGCGAGGATGTCTGCCGATTGGGAGAGCGACGACGATGGGGCAATCGGCTTGTCGCCATTCTTCAGGCGCAGGATTGCCGGCAGGAAGACGGCGGGTGCAGCAAGCAGGCGGAGCGCTGCCTCGAGATCGTCACCATCAGGCAGCCGCGCGATGAGCGCGCGCATGATGTCGACGGGTGGCAATTCCAGTATATGGTCGTCGATAGTCCGGATATCTGCGAAGACCTCTGTCCGCATGTGCCCCAGACGCCGGCGCAGTTCCTCCTTCTGCAGATTTCCTTCGATCAGGCCACCAAGCAGAAGGATAACGACATCCTCATAGCTGGCGTCATCAACGAGGTGTTCGAGCGACACACCACGAATGACCAGTCGACCGGCCTCGCCATCCACATCCGAGAGCTGCGTTTCAGCGGCGATGACATCTTCAAGTCCGTTTTTCATAGATGTTTCTCCTTTACCGGGAGAATGGTCCGGCTAAGATGTATTGACGTCAATCTTGATAAATTTGATCAATATGAACACGCTCTGGATCACCGCTGAGGAGGCGCTCAGTCAGCTCGGCACCAAACCGCAGACGCTTTATGCGAATGTGAGCCGTGGGCGCATACGCGCGAAGGCTGATCCAGTCGACCCGCGCCGTAGCCTTTATCAGGCTGACGATGTCAGGCGGCTGGCGGAACGTCACGCGGGCCGCCCGCGAGCATCGGCCGTCGCCGCCGAGGCGATCCGCTGGGGCGACCCGGTCCTACCCACGACGATCTCCAGTATTGCCGATGGACGCCTGTCTTATCGTGGCCATGATGCGGTTGAGCTCTCGTTGACAGCCGATCTGGAAGACGTCGCGACCCTGCTGTGGCAGACACCCACGATCACTGTCCGTGCCGCCGATGATACGTTGGCGGGTCGATCCCGTTTGGCCGCAGCCTTGATGAATCTTGCCGCGCGGGTAGCTGACGACCTGCCGGCACTTGGTCGTGCCTCGCCCATCTTGAGGATTGAGGCCGCTGATGTGTTGTCGACCGTGGCGGCGGCACTGGCGCCATGGCCCGAGCCGCTGCCATTGCATCAGCGGCTGGCAATTGGATGGAAACGACCTGCTGCGGTCGAGCCCATCCGAAAAGCTCTGGTTTTGGCGGCGGAGCACGAACTGAATGTTTCCGCGTTTGCAGCACGCGTGACGGCCTCGTCCGGTGCGGCGCTTTCGGCGGCGGTCCTGTCTGGACTTGCAACACTGACCGGCCCCCGCCATGGCGGCGCCTGGCTCAGCGTCACGCAGCTTGTCGAGCGGGCGAACGCAGTTGGCGTGCGCGAGGCGATCCGCCGCATGCTGGGTTCAGAAGGCGCTGTCCGTGCCTTCGGCCATCGCCTCTATCCTCAGGGTGATCCGCGCGCCAAGGCGATCATGGCAAGTTTCGAAGCGCCGCCCCTCTATGGTCTTTTGGCCGAAGCAGGCGAAGACCTTCTTGGCGAGCCGGTTAACCTCGACTTCGCACTGGCCTCGCTCGCCGCCGCGTTCGATCTGCCCGACGAGGCCCCGATGGTGATCTTCGCGCTGTCGCGCACGGTCGGCTGGCTCGCCCACGCCATGGAGCAGGTGGAAAGTGGCCACCTGATCCGTCCAAGAGCGCGCTACTCCGGATAGTGGAATGCGCTTTGAAGGCATTCGATGTCGGTTCCTGGCTCGACGGGTCAACTGCGACGGTGGGTGCCGGGCCATCTGTGCTTTTGGCGCTGGTCAGCGTGCTGGCATCGCTTGCCGCCCTTGTTCCGGTCCGATGGCTGGCGGCCGGGCGGCACTGCCGTAATTTTGCCCGTTGGAACCTGCCCCCGAGGGGTGACACTGCCGACATTCCTGGGCGCGCTTACCCGGACGGTTCGATGTCGACCGTCTATAGGCAACACCCAGCTCGGACGTTCCAGCGATCAATCGATCGCCGGAGTGCCCATTTCACGTCTGCACCGACGTCTATCCGCACATCGCGCGAACGATTTTGCCCGTGGCCGGATCCGTTTCGATCGTCACGCGCTCCTGTCGGAAATCCATCGTCGCCGGGTCGCCGGGCTTCAGCTGCCGGACGATGGTCGCACCCGTTATCTGTTTTGCGTCTTCATCCGAAATCCTGTCTTTTCCTGCCAGGGTCTCCGCAGCCTCGGGCTTGCAAGGCCCTGCCGCTTGGGCAGGGGTGGATTCGGGTTCTTTCTGGCAGCCGGCGGCGGCAAGCAGGAGAAGACTTGCTGCAAGTACAGCGAATTGACGGGCGTAAATCAAAGGCACAATCCTTCCGTGTCGAAAGTGTCGAACAATCAAACGAATAAGGCGGCAGCGAGGCCCTTGCGGCGGCTCGATCTCCCAAGTATTTGAACGGCGACGAAGGTATGCTCAAGAAGGTCGTGAATGGCCCCGGCAACGCTTGGGTCGATTTGCAGCCTGAGTTTACCAAGAGCCTTCTGCAGACGATCGGCGGCGGGGTAGGGCGGCTGATCGATGCGGACATGAATGAGGCGTCAACCAAGTCGGAGGCGATTCAAGCCAGGAGCAGATAGCCATTCGGCGCTTGCCGATCGCCAACACAAGCGCCCAGGACATTTCCAGTTTGTTCAAACAATGTCCCCTTGATCAGGCGCGCTTACGTTTCGTTTCCGTGTGCCGTCCCCTTCATCCACATCGATTGTGGCGCTGGAGGGTGCGGATTCTACGGGCAACTTCAACGTGGGAAAACTTAAGGGCTTGGCGTCCTGATTCAGGCCCCAAGAGCAGTTTGTGTAAGTTTTACAAAATTGCCTGTTGACACCCGGGCTGAGGCTCCTCTATAAGCCCGATCACTGACGAGGGCGGCGGCGCTGCTGGCGACGATGTCCTTCGTTTTAAGGTTTCCTTGATTGGCGGATGCTGATTGGTCGGGACGCGAGTTTCGGCGGGAAGTTTTGACGGTTTTACCGTCTGTTTTTTGAC